>JAFAYQ010000010.1 GCA_019240215.1 Actinomycetota bacterium
AACAGCCTGATCGTGACGGTGGCGACGGTCCTGGTGGCGGTCATCGTCGCCGCCCCGGCCGGCTACGTGCTGTCCCGCAGCCGCAGCCGGGCGATCAGCGGGTACGCGCTGATCTTGTTCATCGCCCAGTCGTTCCCGCAGATCGTCTCGATCGTGCCCCTGTTCGTGCTGTTCGCCCACTTCAACCTGAACGACAACCTGTTCGGGCTGGCCATCGTCTACGTCAGCATCACGATCTCGGTGGCGACGTGGATGATGGCGGCCTATATCGACACGATCCCGGTCGCGCTGGAGGAGGCGGCCTGGATCGACGGGTGCTCGCTGTTCGGCGGGTTCGTCAAGATCGTGCTGCGCAACTCGCTGCCCGGCATCTTGTCCACCGCGATCTTCGCGTTCCTGCTGGCCTGGAGCGACTTCCTGATCGCGGTGGTGTTCCTGCGCTCGAGCGGCAACTACACGCTGCCGATCGGGCTGCAGACCTTCTTCTCGGAGAACAACACCGAGTGGGGATACGTGATGGCGGTATCGGTCGTGGTGCTGGTGCCACCGGTCATCGTGTTCGGGTTCCTGCACCGGCACTTCAGCGTCGGCGGGATCGGCGGTTCGCTGGCCGGGCACTGACCCGGCCGGCCGTACGCAGACACAGAAGCGGCCGGCGCACCTGGTGCGCCGGCCGCGTTCGGCCTTTTCAGATTTTCCCTAAAGGGTTACTCCACCGTCAGGCCGGCGTCCTGGGCCAGGCCGGTCAGGTATTCGAGGGCGATCTTGTACTCGCGGTCGACGTTGGCGGTCGCCTCGACGTTGGGCTCGTAGGCGCCGGCCTGCGGCCGCACGCCGCGGGAGACGCCGGGGATGTCCTCGAACTCGAGCGACACGACGCCGTCGTAGCCGATGTCCTTGAGCGCCTTCATCGCACTGGCCCAGTCGATCTTGCCCTTGCCCGGCCGGTAGTGCATGTTGTTGGTGCCGTCGTTGTCGGAGAAGTCGCAGTGCCAGAGGCGATGGGCCAGCTTGTAGATCGACACGTTGGTGAAGTCGCCGTTGGGGAAGGTGTGGCTGGGGTCGAAGTTGGCCCCCAGGGCCGGGTTGTCGACCGCCTCGATCAGCCGCAGCAGGCCCTCGGTGGCCGAGGCGTACCGGAACGGGTGCATCTCCAGGCTGTACTTGAGGCCGACCGACTCCGCGTACTGGGCGCACTGGCGGATGGCGTCCACGTAGTCCAGCCAGTTCTGGTTCCAGTCGAGGTCGCCCGGCACCTCGACGGTGAACTCTTGCACCATCGCGCGGTCCACCATCGCCGGGTTCTTGATCCCGAACGGGAAGTGGGTGACGGTGTTGACGATCTTGGTGCCGAGCTCGGCGCCCGCGTCGGCGAAGCGCTTGAACGTCTCCACCGCCTTGGCCCGCTCGGCCGCGTCGCCGCTGGCCAGCTCGCCCGGGTTGGCCACGAACTGCGACAGCAGGATGCCCTCGCCATCGAGCACCGCGCGCAGTTCCTTGATCGTCTGCGACGTGTAGTAGGAGTCGAGCGTGGTTGCTTTCCAGCCGATCAGCTCCACCGCGGTAAAGCCGAGCCCACGGATGCGGCGTATCGCTCCGTCGTACGGCTCCTCCCACTTGAACGGCCAGACCGGAGCTCCGAACCTCATACGCCACCTTCTCCTTCGGCACCGGCGATACCGCGCGCCAATCGTATTGTGTACGAACGTTAGCAATTCGGCTTCAGCCCAGTCAATGGGCTCTGTACAGAAGAGTTGACGGTGATTAACATTTTGCTGGCGGCGGCGCGGGACCCGGCGGGCGGGTGCTGCGGCGGGCGCGCAGAGAGCGCGGAGGCGGTCTCGGCGGCGGGCGCGAAGCAAGGCGACTAGGAGGCGCGGTGGCACGGCTTGGGGTACTGACCAGCGAGTTCGAACGGCCCACGCTGGAAGCGACGCTGGACGCGGTGGCCGCCCACAACATCGGCGCGGTCCAGTTCCAGCTCGGCTCGGCGGTGCCGTCGATCCCGCTCCAGACCTCACTGCAGCGCGGCCTGGACGTCCTCGGCGAGCACCTCAGCCCCGCGCGGTGCCAGCAGATCCGCGACCAGCTGGCGCAGCGCGGGATCGCGATGGCGGCGGTGGACGGGACGTTCAACATGGTCCATCCCGACCAGGAGCGGCGCTGGGCCAACCTCGCGCACCTGAACCAGCTGATCGGGTACTGCGGCGCGCTCGGCACCTCGGTGGTGACGCTGTGCACCGGCAGCCGCGAGGACATCATGTGGCGGTTCTCGCCCGGCAACGACCTCTCCGACGCGATGACCGACCTGGTGGCGGTCATGAAGGCGGCCGCCGCGGTGGCCGAGCAGCACGGGGTCACGCTGGCGTTCGAGCCCGAGGTCAACAACGTCATCAACACCACCGCCAAGGCCCGGCAGCTGATCGACGAGGTCGGGTCGCCGGCCGTCAAGGTGGTCATGGACCCGGCCAACATCTTCAAGGCGGGCGAGCTGCCGCAGATGCAGGACAAGCTGCGCGAGGCGTTCGCCCTGCTGGGCGGCGACATCGCGGTCGCCCACGCCAAGGACCTCGACCACGACGGCGAGGCCGGCCACCTGGGCGCGGGCGAGGGCAAGCTCGACTACCCGCTCTACCTGTCGCTGCTGGCCGGCACCGGCTTCGGCGGCACCGTCGTGCTGCACCAGATGCACCACCTCAGCGACGCCCAGATCGACGGCTGCTTCGACTTCGTCCGGCGCGAGGCGCCGGCCGGCTTCCTCGGGTGACGGCCGGGACCGAGCACGCTGACGTCGTCATCGTCGGGAGCGGACCGGCGGGCAGCACCTGGGCCCGGCTGATCGCCGACCTGGTGCCGCAGGCCACGGTGCTGATGGTGGAGGCCGGACCGGCCGTCTCCGAGCCGCCCGGCACCCACGTGAACACGATCGTCGACGCGGCCGCCCGGGACCGGGCCAAGGTCGCCTCGCAGGGCCCGGTGCGGCGCGCGTACCAGGTCGACCCGGCCGAGCTGCGGCTGCTCGCGCACCGGCTCGGGCACCACGGGCCGATCACCCCGCACGCCGGGCTGTTCCTGCTCAGCGCGGCCCAGGAGGGCAGCCCCGACTTCCCGGGGGCCGCCCTGGCCCGCAACGTGGGCGGGATGGGGGCGCACTGGTTCGGGTCCTGCCCGCGGCCGTACGGGCCCGAGCGGATCGGCTTCCTCGGCCCCGCCGCCCTGGACGACGCCCTGGGCGCGGCCGAACGGCTGCTGGCTGTCTCGGCCGGCCAGTTCGCCGGGTCGGTGGCGGCCACCCGGCGCGAGCAGGTGCTGGGGGCGGTGTTCGACCCCGGGCGGGCACCGGACCGGTGGGTGCAGCCGATGCCGCTGGCGGTGAACCGGGAGATCCCCGGCTCCGGGCAGGTCGGGCCCGCGGTTGTTCTCGGCGACCTGGTGGGGGCCGGAGCCGGGCGCGGCGGCTTCGAACTGCGGGCGGAGACGCTCTGCCGGCGGGTGGTCATGACCGGCGGCCGGGCGACCGGGGTGGAGCTGGCCGACCTCGCCACCGGGCGGGCCTACCAGGTCGGCGCCGGGCAGGTGGTGGTGGCGGCCGACTCGCTGCGCACCCCGCAGCTGCTGTTCGCGTCCGGGGTGCGGCCCGCCGCCCTCGGCCGCCACCTGAACGAGCACCCCTACATCGCCGCCATCTTCGCGGTCGACGAGGCACCCGGTGAGCTGGGCGATCCGGCCCTGGAAGCGCTGATGCCGGCCAGCGGGGTGACCTGGATCCCGTTCGACGGCGACCGGTTCCCCCTGCACGTACAGGTCCACCAGCGGGCCGACCTGCTGTCGGCCGGGCTGTTCCTGCGCCAGGAGATCGCGGCCACCAACCGGGTGGAGTTCAGCGACGCGGCCCGGGACTGGCAGGGCCTGCCGAGCCTGCGGGTGCACTACGCGCTGAGCGACCGCGACCGGGCGGGGGTCGACCAGGCCATGGACGTGGCCGGCGACATCGCCCGCGCCTGCGGCGGCAAGCTGCTGGACGGCTGGCCCCAGCTGATGCCGAGCGGCTCGTCGCTGCACTACCAGGGGACGGTGCGGATGGGGGCGGCCGACGACGGCCAGTCGGTCTGCGATCCGGGCAGCCGGGTGTGGGGCACCGAGAACCTGTACGTGGCGGGCAACGGCCTGATCCCGGCCGCGACCGCCTGCAACCCGACCCTGACCAGCGTGGCGCTGGCGGTGCTGGGGGCCCGGGGTCTGGCCGGGCGGCTGAACGCCGGTGCGGGCGGGGCCGCTACCGCCCTGTAGTGCAGGGTTGCGTACGCACGGGAACGGCCGGTTACGCTGCCAGGCATGGCCCCGACCCCTCCCCCCGGGCCGGCTCGCGACGTGCGTCCTCCCGGCCGTATCCCGGTCGGCCTGCTGGCTGGTTTCGCCGCCTTCTGCCTGATCGCCCTCATCGCCGTGGCCATCTCGGTGCACGGCGGGCCCGAGCCGACCGCGTCCGGCCTGGCCCTCGCGATCCTGCCGGTCCCGCTGGTGATGGCCGGGGTGCTGTACCTGGACCGGCTCGAACCGGAGCCGCCGGTGCTGCTGGCCGTCACGTTCAGCGCCGGGGCCGGGGCGGCGGCGCTGATCGGGCTGATCGGGCACGCGTTCGGCAACAGCATCCTCACCACCCCGGAGCTGGGCCCGCAGGCCGGCCAGCTCACCACCTCGCTGGGCAACGCGCTGGTCGGGGCGCTGGTGGCCGAGTCGGTCAAGGGCGCGATCCTGCTCGGGGTGCTCCGCTACCAGCGGGCCGAGCTGGACGGGGTGGGCGACGGGGTGGTCTACGCGGCCATGATCGGGCTGGGCTTCGCGCTGGTGTCCAACCTGTTCGCCTACGGGCAGGCCGAGCGGAGCGGGCTGTCCGCGCTGATCTCGGCGTTCTTCCAGCGTGGGCTGCTCACCCCGCTGTGGGACCCGCTGTTCACCGCGATGATCGGAATCGGGGTCGGTTACGCGGCGACCGCGTCCCGGCGGCGAGGGGCATGGGCGATCGTGGCCGGCTGGGTGGCGGCGGTCGTGCTCCACACCGCCTGGGACGATTCGGTCCGGCGGGGCGCGGGCTGGGAGACGGTGGTCTACCTGATCCTGCTGGTGTTCCTGGGCCTGCTGCTGGTGGTCATGCGGCTGGACCGGCGCCGCATCGTCGGCCTGATCGGCACCGCGCTGCCCCAGTACCAGCAGCCGGACACGATGACCCCGGACGACCTGCGGATGCTGGGCGACATGCACGAACGGCGGCTGGCCCGGCAGTGGGCCCGGCTGCACTGCGGGCTCAGCGGCCACCAGACGATGGCGGACTACCAGCTGGCCGCGACCGAGCTGGCGCTGTCCTGCTACCGGTCCGAGCAGGGCTACATGGTGGCGGAGGCGTTCTCGGCCAGCCTGGTCGTCCGGCTGCGGGCGATGGAACAGGCGGCCGCCACCCTGCGGGGCCAGCGGCCGCGGCCGCCGCACCCGTCCTGGGCGCCGTACGGCCCGTCGGCGCTGGCCGCCACCCGCCCTCCGGCGCCGCCGACCCAGCCGTCCCGGCGGTCGACCGGGTACCAGGCCGACGAGGACCCCGGCGACGACTGACCGGGGGCGGCCGGGTCGAATGCCCAGTTCGGGGGTTTGCACCCTGATCATTGTCGGTGGGTCGCACTAAACTCCCGGCTATGGCAGTGAGCAGCGATGAGCACGCAGGCCAGGCCGGTTCGACCCTGGCGCCGCAGCCGGACGCGCTGGAGGAGTACCGGCGCGAGCTGACCGGTTACTGCTACCGGATGCTCGGCTCCGGCTTCGAGGCCGACGACGCCGTGCAGGAGACGATGCTGCGCGCCTGGAAGTCGGCCGACCGGTTCGAGGGCCGGTCGTCGGTGCGGTCGTGGCTGTACCGGATCGCCACCAACGTGTGCCTGGACATGCTGCGCGGCCGCCAGCGCCGGGCCCGGCCGATGGAGCTGGGGCCGGCCTCGCCACCGGACCCGTCCCGGCTCGGCGACCAGCTGCCCGAGCATCTGTGGGTCTCCCCCATCGCCGACGACCGGGTGCTGCCGGCCGAGACCGACCCGGCCGTGATCGTGGAGGCCAGGGACACGATCCGGCTGGCCTTCGTGACCGCCCTGCAGCACCTGCCGCCCAAGCAGCGGGCGGCGCTGATCTTGTGCGAGGTGCTGCGCTGGCAGGCCACCGAGGCGGCCGACCTGCTCGGCACCAGCGTGCCCGCGGTCAACAGCGCGCTGCAGCGGGCCCGGACCACGCTGGCGGCACTGCCCGAGCAGGAGCGCCCGGCCGACCTCCGCGACGACCACACCGACCTGCTGGAGAAGTACGTCGACGCGTTCGAGCGCTACGACATGACCGCCCTGGTCGGGTTGCTGCACGAGGACGCGGTCCAGTCGATGCCGCCGTACGCGCTGTGGCTCGAGGGGGCCGGGGACATCACCACCTGGATGGTGCAGCCCGGTCCGGACGCCTGCCGCGGCTCCCGGCTGATCCCGGTGGAGGTCAACGGCTCCCCCGGTTTCGCGCAGTACAAGCCGGACCCGGCCGGCGGCTTCTCGCCGTGGGCGCTGCAGGTCATCGAGATCACCAAGGGGCGGATCGCGCGGATGACGTTCTTCCTCGACACGGCCACGTTGTTCCCCTCTTTCGGGCTGCCTGATCACCTTCCGGCTTAGCTGGTCACGCGGTCGCGGGCGGCACGATACGCTGCCCCGGCCGGGACCCCTGGAAAGGTCTGTCATCGGCACAAACACCAGCAAGCCGGACAGGCACCGAAGGGGACGAACGGGACAATGCGGGACGGTGGACTATCGGCGGATCGGCTCAGGCGCCTGCACGAGGTGATGACCGGTTACGTCGAACGGGGCGAGGTTCCCGGCCTGGTGACGCTGATCGCCCGCCGCGGCGAGGGCCACGTGGACGCGATCGGGGCGATGGCCGACGGCTCGGAGGAGCCGATGCGCCGGGACACGATCTTCCGCATCTCGTCGATGACCAAGCCGATCACCGCGGCCGCCACCATGATCTGCATCGAGGAGTGCCTGCTGCGGCTGGACGAGCCGGTCGACCGGCTGCTGCCCGAGCTGGCCAACCGGCAGGTGCTGCGGCGGCCTGAGGCCGAGCTGGACGACACCGTGCCCGCCCACCGGCCGATCACCGTCCGCGACCTGCTCACGTTCACGATGGGCCTCGGCATCGTGGCGGCCGAGCCGGGCCGGGTCCCGCTGGCCGACGCGCTCGACCAGCTGCAGCTGGGCCAGGGCATGCCCAGCCCGGCCACTCCCCCGGCCCCGGACGAGTGGATCCGGCGGCTCGGCTCGCTGCCGCTGCTGTACCAGCCGGGCGAGCGCTGGCTCTACAACACCGGCGCGGACGTACTCGGGGTGCTGGTCGAGCGGGCGGTCGGCCAGCCGTTCGAGACGTTCCTGGCCGAGCGCATCTTCGAGCCGCTGGGCATGCGCGACACCGGGTTCGACGTGCCCTGGGACAAGATCGGCCGGCTGCCGACCGCCTACGTCATCGACCCCCGGAGCGGCGGCGCCGAGGTCTACGACGAGCCTCGCGACGGGCAGTGGAGCCGGCTGCCGACGTTCCCGTCGGGCGGCGGCGGGCTGGTGTCGACGGCCGAGGACTTCCTGGCGTTCGCGGACATGCTGCGGGAGAAGGGCACCAGCCGGGGGGTGCGCATCCTGTCCCGGCCGTCGGTCGAGTTCATGACCTCCGACCAGCTCACCCCCGAGCAGAAGGCCGCCTCGGGGCTGGTCCCGGGCTTTTTCCGGGTGCACGGGTGGGGCTTCGGAATGGCGGTGGTGACCGAGCGGACCGAGGTCGCCAAGTCGGTCGGCACCTACGGCTGGGATGGCGGGATGGGTACCTCCTGGTACAACGACCCGGCCGAGGAGCTGACCATGATCCTGATGACCCAGCAGGCCTGGGCGTCCCCGATTCCGCCCCGGCTGTTCCTCGATTTCTGGACCGCGACCTACGCTGCCATCGCCGACTGACCTGGGGTTATGGCCGACTGAGGCAAGGCTGGCCTCAGGAAAATCAGGCTGGGCTTAGGTGGGGGGTGGCCCGGCATAATGGGCCGTCCACGCCGGTTGTAACGAGGCACATGACGACTTCACAAATGACTCCACCGCAAGGAACTGACTCGGTCAAGCGCTGGCGCGACATGCTGGCCAGCGAGCGCGACGCGGCCGCCCTGTACACCCGGCTGGCCGACGCCGAGACCGGTGAGCGCCGGGACATCTTCCGCGAGCTGGCTTCGATCGAGCTCAAGCACGCCGCCCACTGGGAGGGCAAGCTCCGGGACGCCGGCGCCACCGTGCCCGCCCCGCGCGGCCCGAGCCTGCGTACCCGGCTGCTCGGCCAGGCCGCCAGCCGGCTGTCGGTCGGCACCGTACTGCCGCTGATCGAGCGGGCCGAGCGGGCCGACGCCGGGATGTACGACGCCGACCCCGACGCCGCCCCGGGCATGGCGGCCGACGAACGCAGCCACGCGCGGGCGCTCGGGCGGCTGATCGACGGGGGCAAGCCCGACCCGTCGGCTCAGGTCCGGCGGCGCGAGCCGTGGCACCGGGGTGACCGGTCGGGCGCGCTGCGGGCCGGCGTGTTCGGGGTCAGCGACGGCCTGGTGTCGAACACCGCGCTGGTCATGGGGTTCGCGGGCGGCGGGGCGTCGCGCACCGTGATCCTGCTCGCCGGGGTGGCCGGCCTGCTGGCCGGGGCGTTCTCGATGGCGGCGGGCGAGTACGTGTCGATGTCCAGCCAGCGCGAGATGTACCAGCGCGAGATCGCGCTGGAGCAGGCCGAGCTGGAGGAAAAGCCCGAGGAGGAGCACGCCGAGCTGGTGCTCATCTACCGGGCCAAGGGCCTGTCGCGGCCGGACGCCGAGCAGCTGGCGACCAAGATCATGGCCGACCGCTCGGTCGCCCTCGACACGCTGGCCCGCGAGGAACTGGGCCTGGACCCGGACGAGCTGGGCTCGCCGTGGACGGCGGCCGTCTCCAGCCTGCTGGCGTTCGCGCTCGGGGCGTTCGTGGTGGTGGTGCCCTACCTGGCCGGGAGCGGCGCCGCCGCCCTGGTGACCGCGATCGTGCTGGCGCTGGCGGCGATGTTCGCGGTCGGGGCCAGCATCGGCGCCCTCAACGGCCGCAGCGTGCTGAAGTCGGGGCTGCGCCAGGTGATCGCGGGGACGCTGGCGGCGGCGGTGACGTTCGGAGTCGGGCATCTGATCGGGGCCCATATTTCCTGACGTCGGGGCGTGCCACGATGGGCGCATGGACGTGCTGCGGACTCCCGGGGAACGGTTGGCCGGGCTGCCGGACTTTGACCACCCAGCGCACTACGTGACGGTGGGGACGCCAGGGGCCGACGACGTGCGGATGGCGTACGTGGAGGCCGGGCCGGCCGACGGGCCGGTGGTGCTGCTGCTGCACGGCGAGCCGAGCTGGTCGTTCCTGTACCGGACGATGCTGCCGGTGCTGGCCGCCCGCGGGCTGCGGGCGATCGCGCCCGACCTGGTCGGGTTCGGGCGGTCGGACAAGCCTGCCCAGGTGGCCGACCACAGCTATGCGCGGCACGTGGAGTGGCTGCGGGCGCTGGCGTTCGACCGGCTCGACCTGCGCGACGTCACCCTGGTCGGCCAGGACTGGGGCGGGCTGCTCGGGCTGCGGCTGGTGGCCGAGCACCCGGACCGGTTCGCCCGGGTGGTGGCGGCCAACACCGGGCTGCCGACCGGCGACGAGCCGATGCCGGAGGTGTGGTGGCAGTTCCGCCGGGTGGTGGAGAAGGCGCCCGCGCTGGACGTGGCCCGGCTGGTGCAGTCCGGCTGCCAGACCCGGCTGCCGGACGCGGTGCGGGCGGCCTACGCGGCCCCGTTCCCGGACCCGTCCTACCTGGCCGGGCCGCGGGCGATGCCGCTGATCCTGCCGACCGCGCCCGACGACCCGGCCACCGAGGCCAACCGGGCGGCCTGGGAGCGACTGCGGCAGTGGGACCGGCCGTTCCTGGTCTGTTTCAGCGACCGCGACCCGATCACCGCCTCAATGGCCCCGGTCCTCGAGCGGACGATCCCGGGCGCGGCCGGGCTCGATCATCCGGTGATCGAGGGCGCCGGGCACTTCCTGCAGGAGGACGCGGGGCCGCGGCTAGCGGAGATCGTGACCGACTTCGTGCTGGGCTAATGGCCGCGGGCGATCCACTCGGGCAGGCTGGGGGCCTCGTCGCCGATCGTGCTGCTGTCGCCGTGGCCGGGGTTGATCACCGTCTGCTCCGGGAGCGTGAGCAGCTTGGCCCGGATCGACTCGATGATCGTGCCGAAGTCGCTGAACGAGCGGCCGGTGGCGCCGGGGCCGCCCGCGAACAGGGTGTCGCCGGTGAACACGGCGTTCAGGCCGGCTACGTGCAGGCAGCACGACCCGGGGCTGTGCCCGGGCGTGTGCAGCACCCGCAGGGTGGTCCCGCCCGCCACGATGTCCTGGCCGTCGGCCAGCTCGCCGCCGGGGTCGGTACGCGGGTGGGTCAGCCGCCACACCGGCAGATCGGCCGGGTGCAGCAGGATCGGCGCCCCGGTCGCCTGAGCCAGCTCGGGCGCCACCCGCACGTGATCGTCGTGGGCGTGGGTGGCGATGATGGCCCGCACCGCCCGCCCGTCGACCACGTCGAGGATCGCGGCCACGTCGTGCGGGGCGTCGAGCACCACGCACTCGGTATCGTCGCCCACCACCCAGACGTTGTTGTCCACCTCGAAGGTCTGGCCGTCGAGGGAGAACGTTCCCGATGTCACCGCATGGTCCACTCTGGCGCTCACCCGGCTTAGCCTACGACTGCGGCGCAACCGGCATTACGATGGAAGGTGCCGGAGCGGACCACACCGAGAGCGAGGATCTTGGACACGACGCAGGGAACGCCAGGGCCAGACGATCCTGGCGTCGCCGATTACGGTCAGGCGGGCCCCACCGTCGTCCGCATGCTGCTGGGGGCGCGGCTGCGCCGGCTCCGGCAGGCGGCGGGCGTGACCCGCGACCGGGCCGGCAACGCGATCCGCTCCTCGGGGTCCAAGATCAGCCGCCTGGAGCTGGGCCGCACCGGGTTCAAGCAGCGCGACGTGTCCGACCTGCTCACCTTGTACGGCGTGGGCGACGACGCCGAGCGCGACGTCCTGCTCGGGCTGGCCCAGCAGGCCAACCTCACCGGCTGGTGGCACGCGTACGCCGACGTGCTGCCGGCCTGGTTCGAGCCCTACCTCGGCCTCGAGCAGGCGGCCAGCGTCATCCGCGGTTACGAGGTTGGCTTCGTGCCTGGGCTGCTGCAGACGGCCGACTACGCGCGGGCGGTGGCCCGGCTGGCCGACGGGGTGCCCGAGGCCCAGGTCGAGCAGCGGGTCACGCTGCGCATCCACCGGCAGCAGGTGCTGCACCGGCCGAACCCGGTGCACCTGTGGGTGGTCATCGACGAAACCGCGCTGCGGCGGCCGCTCGGGGGCCGGACGGTGATGCTCGAGCAGGTCGACCACCTGATCCAGATGTCGCGCATGGGGAACGTGACCGTGCAGGTGATGCCGTTCAGCGCGGGCGGCCACGCCGCGGCCGGCGGCCAGGTGACGATGCTGCGGTTCGCCGAGGAGCTGCTGCCCGACGTGGTCTACTCCGAGCAGCTGCGCAGCGCGATCTACCTGAACAAGCCGGCCGACACCGACCACTACTGGAACGTGCTGAACCGGGTGGCGACCGACGCGCTGCCGCCGGACGCCAGCGTGCAGAAGCTCCGCCGCCTGGCCGACCTGATCTGAGGCCTTCGCGTACCTGATCGTCCCTGGACATGCCGTCGCGGGCGACTTATGTTTGACTGTATGGTCAGTCAAAGTAAGGGTGCGGGGCAGGCGCGGGGCGTGGAGCCGGCGCCGGTCAGTGCGGCCGGGCTGGCGGACGCGCTGCGGCCGTTCGGGCAGAGCCGGATGCTGCCGCCGGCCGCGTACGTGGACCCGGCCGTGTTCGCCTGGGAGCGGCGGCACTTCTTCGGCGGCGGCTGGCTGTGCGTGGGCCACTGCGACCAGCTGCCGAGCCCCGGTGACCAGCGGGCCGAGGACACCGGGACCGGCAGCGTGCTGCTGGTGCGCGGCGACGACGGGGTGCTGCGGGCGTTCGCCAACACCTGCCGCCACCGCGGGCACGAGCTGCTGCCGTGCGGGCCGACCTCCAACGCCAAGGCGATCGTCTGCCCCTACCACGCCTGGGCGTACTCGCTGCGGGGCGGGCTGCGGGCGGCGGCCGGGTTCCGGCACCAGCCCGGGTTCGACGACGCCGACTGGGGGCTGACCGAGCTGCCGGTCACCGAGTGGCACGGGCTGGTCTTCGTGGACGGGTCCGGGCAGGCCGGGCCGCTGGCGGCGGCGCTGAGCGAGCTGGAGCCGATCGTCGCCCCCTACGAGCCGGAGCGGCTGGTGGTGGCGGGCCGCCACCAGTACGAGACCAGCGCCAACTGGAAGATCCTGACCGAGAACTACCACGAGTGCTACCACTGCCCGGCCATCCATCCCGAGCTGTGCAAGGTCAGCCCGCCCAAGAGCGGCGAGAACTACACCCCGGCCGGGCCGTGGGTGGGCGGCTGGATGGAGCTGCGCGACGGGATGGACACGATGTCGCTGGACGGCACCAGCGGCGGGGTCCCGCTGCGGGGGCTGGACCCGCGCCGGCGGCGGACGGTCGAGTACGTCAACGTGTTCCCGAACATCCTGATCAGCGCCCACCCGGACTACGTGATGGTGCACCGGCTGCTGCCGCTGGCGGCGGACCGGACGCTGATCGAGTGCACCTGGGCGTTCGCGCCCGAGGCGCTGGCCCAGCCCGGGTTCGACCCCGGCTACGCGGTCGACTTCTGGGACATCACCAACCGGCAGGACTGGTCGGCCTGTGAGTCCGTGCAGCGGGGGCTGACCTCGCCGCACGCCCGGCCGGGGCCGCTGTCACCGGATGAGGACGGCGTCTACCAGTTCGTCACCAAGGTGGCCCGCGGGTACCAGGGCCAGCCGGTCTGGGACGCGGGCGCGATGATCAAGGCCGGCCAGCCCGGATAGGCTGGCCGGGTGAGTCTTCATGACATCCCGGTACACACGTTGTCCGGCGACCCCTCCTCGCTCGGCGCGCTGGCGGGCAAGACCCTGCTGGTGGTCAACGTCGCCTCCAAGTGCGGGCTGACGCCCCAGTACGAAGGCCTGGAACGGCTGCACGAGCGGTTCGCCGACCAGGGCTTCGCGGTCGTCGGGTTCCCCTGCAACCAGTTCGGCGGCCAGGAGCCGGGCACGGCCGATGAGATCGCCGAGTTCTGCTCGGCGACCTACGGCGTGAGCTTCCCGATGTTCGAGAAGGTCGAGGTCAACGGGCCCGGGCGGCACCCGGTGTACCAGGAGCTGACCGCGGTCGCGGACACCGGCGGCGAGGCCGGGGACATTCAGTGGAACTTTGAGAAGTTCCTGGTCCGGCCGGACGGGACGGTGGCGGCGCGGTTCCGGCCGCGGACCGACCCGGAGGACCCGGCCGTGGTCAAGGCCATCGAGGAGAACCTGCCCGCCTGAGGCGGGTGTTACTCGCGTGCCTGGTGGGCCCTAGCTCTCGGTGGCGAGCCGGGCGCAGAAGCCGACGAGCACGGTGGCGGTGACGGCATCGAGCGCCCGCCGGACCCTGGTGCGGCCGAGCAGGGCTCGGGCCCGGTCGACGCCGGCCACGATGAGCAGGCACCAGCCGGTGCCGAGCAGCGGCAGCGTCACAGGTCAGGCCAGGGCGGCCGGGCCGCGCTTGAGCAGCTGGCCGGTGATGATGGCGCGCTGGACCTCACTGGTGCCTTCCCAGATGCGCTCGACCCGCAGCTCGCGGTAGAAGCGCTCGGCCACGTTCTCGCGCATGTAGCCACGGCCGCCGAACACCTGGACGGCGCGGTCGGCGACGCGGCCCGCCATCTCCGAGGCGTAGAGCTTGGCCATCGAGCACTGGGCGTGGGCGACCTTGACGTCGGCGCCGGCGTCGATGCCGCGGGCGGTCTCGTAGGTGAGGGCGCGGGCGGCGAACAGCTCGGTCAGGCTGTCGGCCAGCATGCCCCCGACCAGGCCGTACTCGCTGATCGGGCGGCCCCCGGCCTGACGCTGGGCGGCGAACGCCGTCATCTCGGCGACCAGCCGCTCGGCCGCGCCCAGGCAGCGGGCGGCCACCATCAACCGCTCGAACCGGAACCACTCGTAGGCGAAGCTCATGCCGTCGCCCTCGGCGCCGACCAGGCTGCCCGCCGGGACCACCACGTCCTCGAACGCCACGATCGGGTGGTGGTGGCTGATCGTGTGGGTGTAGGCGGGCGTGCGCAGCACCCGGACGCCGGGGCTGGGCAGGTCGACGATGAACATCGCGTGCTCGCCCCGGTGCGGGCCGTCGGCCAGCTTGGCCTGGAAGAACGCGTAGCCGGCGGTGTTGTAGGAGGTCACGTGCCACTTGACCCCGTTCAGCCGGTAGCCGTCGCCGTCCCGGTGGGCGGTCGCTGCGATCGCCGACACGTCCGACCCGGCCCCCTCCTCGGTGATCGCGTAGCACTCCTCGCGTTCGCCCTCGATGGCCGGGCGCACGTAGCGGTCGAGCTGGTCGGGGGTGGCGACCGGCGGCAGCCAGGACGGCGGGGTGGCCGCCACCCAGCCGAGCGCGTTGGTGACCCGGCCCATCTGTTCCTGGACCAGCACCTGCTGGAGGGTGCTGCAGCCGCCCCCGCCGAGCCCGGCCGGCATGTTGGTGGCGTACAGGCCCAGCTCGCGGGCCCGTTTGGTCTGGGCGGCGGTCACCTCGGACGGCAGCTCACCCTGGGCCGCCTCGGCTTTTTCCTCATAGGGGATCAGTTCGTCGGCGAAGGCGCGGGCTCGGGTCTGGAGGTCAAGGTCCTCGACAGACAGCCCGTACATCGCGCCTCCCACAATGCACCTCCACCGCGCGCCGTCCACCATGCGCCGCCCACGATTGACTGAACGTTCAGTTTATGTGAGCATCGGCCGTATGCCAATGGCCTCCGCGCAGCTCCCCCGGACCGCCGACGCCGTGGTGGTGGGAGGGGGCACGGTCGGCGCCTGGTGCGCCTGGTTCCTGCGCCGATCCGGTCTGGAAAACGTGGTCCTGGTCGAGAAGGGCACGCTCGGCTCGGGTGCCAGCAGCCGGGCGGCCGGGGTGGTCCGCATGCAGGGTGGCACCCCGGAAGCGGTCCGGCTGGGCCAGTGGTCGCGGGACTTCTACCTCCGCCAGCACGACGAGCTGGGGACCGACTCGGGGTTCGTGCGGCAGGGGTACCTGCTGCCCTGCTTCAGCGAAGCCGAAGTCACCGCCGCCCGCGCGCGGATGGCGATGCAGACCGGGCTGGGGCTGCCGGTCCGCTGGCTGGAACCGGACGAGGTCGACGCGCTGAACCCGACGCTGGCCCCCGGCCTGACCCGGGGCGGGACGTTCTGCGCCGAGGACGGCTACATCACCCCGCCCCGCAACGTGACCGCCTACACGGTGGCGCTGACCCTCAGCGCTGTCCACGTTTTCGAAAAAGTGCAATTCGAACAGCTGCTGACCGAGAACGGCCGGGTGACCGGGGTGCGGACCAGCGCCGGCCCGGTGCAGACCGGCCGGGTGGTGCTGACCGGCGGGCCCAAGCTGGCCGAGGTGGGCCGCCGGGCCGGGATCCGGATCCCGGCGGGCGGCGTCCGCCACCAGGTGGCGGTGACCGAGCAGCACCCGGACCTCGACCCCGCCCGCCTGCCGATGGCGTTCGACCTGACGGCCGGGCTGTACTGGCGGCCCGAGGAGGGCGGCCTGCTGTTCGGGATGAGCAACCCGGCCGAGCCACCGAGTGAGAACCGCGGCGTGGACGAGGACTACTTCGCGCTGATGCGGGCCCGGATGGCGCGGCTGGTGCCGGTCACCGCGGGGCTGGCGCTGCGGCGGGTGTGGGCCGCCACCATCGACTTCACCCCCGATCACCTGCCGATCATCGGGCCCGGCCGCGGCCCCGACGGCGGTCCGGTGGACGGGGTGACGGTGGCCGCGGCGGCCGGGGCCGGGATGATGTGGGGCCCGGCGGTGGCCCGGGCCACCGCCGACGTCGCCCTGACCGGCGACACCGAGGTGGTGGACGTGTCCGGGCTGGGCCTGGACCGGTTCGACAGCGCGGGCCGCAGCAAGCTCGACCCCGACCCGGTGGCGCTCCCCTTCCCCGGTCAGGTACCGGCGTTCCCAGGGGCGCCGAGCGTCCCGTAGGTTCGGATCATGACAACCCGCAAGGATGCCGTCGTCATCGGCGGCGGCCACAACGGCCTGGTCGCGGCCGCCTATCTGGCCAAGCAGGGACTGGACACGGTGGTCTGCGAACGCCGGGAGGTGACCGGCGGCGCCGCCGTCAGCGAGCACCCGTTCGGTCCCGGCTACACGGTCACGTCGCTGTCCTACGTGGTGTCGCTGCTGCCGCCCGAGCTGGTCCGTGACCTGCAGCTGGACCGGCACGGCTACCACGTGTACCCGCAGGGCCCGTACTTCGCGCCGCGGTCGGACGGCCGTTACCTGCGGCTGCCGGACGATCCCATCGCCCGGCATGCGGAGATCGCCAAGTTCTCGGCGGCCGACGCCGACGCCTACGACGACTACGAGGCCCACCTGGCCAAGATCGGCCAGCTGCTGGGGCCGCTGCTGCACCAGATCCCGCCGCACCTGGGCTCGCGGCGGCCGGCCGACCTGTGGCAGCAGGCCCGGCTGCTGGGCCAGCTGCGCGGGGTCGACGAGCGGGCCTCGGTCGACGTGACCCGGCTGCTCACCGGCAGCATCGCCGACCTGCTGGACCGGTACTTCGAGAGCGACGCGGTCCGCGGGGTGCTGTCGGTGTCCGGGGTGATCGGCACCTGGGCGGGCCCCCGGTCGGCGGGCACCGCCTACGTGATGCTGCACCACCACGTGGGCGAGGCGGACGGCCAGAGCGGCGCCTGGGGCTTCCCGCGCGGCGGCATGGGCGGCGTGAGCAGCGCGATCGCCTCGGCCGCGCGGTCGTTCGGGGCCGAGATCCGCACCGATGCGGAAGTGGCCCGGATCCGCGTTGAGGGCGACCGGGTGGCGGGCGTGACCCTGGCCAGCGGCGAGGAGATCGACGCCGACGTGGTCATCACCACCGCCCACCCGCAGATCTCGTTCCTGCGGCTGCTGGACGAGAAGGACCTGCCGCCCGAGTTCGTGGCCGACATCCGCTCCTGGCAGACCCGCAGCGGGACCGTCAAGATCAACCTGGCCCTGGACCAGCTGCCGGTCTTCACCAGCCACCCGGAGTTCGCCCCGCAGGTGCACGGGGGCACGATCGTGCTGGCCGAGAGCCTGGACGACGTGGAAAACGCATTCCAGCAGGCGGTCGCGGGTCAGCCGTCGCAGCTGCCGTTCGCCGACATCTGCATCCCCAGCGTGTTCGACGACTCGCTGGCGCCCGAAGGCAAGCACGTGATGTCGCTGTTCACCCAGTGGGTGCCGTCCGGCTACGCCGACCACCCGGACGACGCGGCGGTGGCGGCCTACGCCGACCGGGTGATCGCCCGGCTGGAGACGGTGGCGCCCGGCTTCACCGACTCGGTGCTGCACCGCCAGGTCATCGGCCCGCACCAGATGCAGGAGGAGTACGGGCTGGTGGGCGGCAACATCTTCCACGGCGAGCTGTCGCTCGGGCAGATGTTCCACGCTCGCCCGGCGGCCGGCTACGCCGACCTCCGCACCCCGGTCCGGGGCCTGTACCAGGCGGGCTCGTCCACCCACGGCGGCGGCGGGGTGACCGGTATCCCCGGCCGCAACGTGGTCCAGCAGGTGCTGGCCGACCAGCGGGCCCAGCGCCGGTCGGACCGCTGGCGCAGCCGGGTGGCCCGGGTCCCGGGCGCGGCCAGGGTGCCGGGCGCGGCCC
The DNA here is from genome assembly GCA_019240215.1 of Actinomycetota bacterium. Taxonomy (GTDB): domain Bacteria; phylum Actinomycetota; class Actinomycetes; order Streptosporangiales; family Streptosporangiaceae; genus Bog-532. The sequence continues at coordinate 17,959 of JAFAYQ010000010.1, forward strand.
GGGCGGGCATCGCCGGAGGCCGGCCGCGTTAATCCGTTGCTGCGGGCCGTGAGCCGCGGTTAGCGTGCCGGAGTGGGTGAGGTTCCCGGTCTGCCGTGGGGTTCGCTGTCGCACCGGCAGGTGCTGGCTGAGCTGGCCGGCCGCGGCTGGCTGCCGTGCGGGGTGGGCGACTGGGCGATGACGGTGCGGTCCCCGGCCGGTGGCCTGGTGGCCCGGGTCTGCCCGTTCGACCCGGCCTACTGGGCGTACGTGGACCTGTGCCGCCAGTGCGCGGGCAACCCGTGGCTGCCCCGGATCGAGCTGGCCACCGCCCTCGAAGGCGGCGGGTCGGTCGTTTTCCTCGAGTGGCTGGCGGCGACCGGTGAGCCGATGAGCGAGCGGGTGGCCGAGCGGTGGCGGGCGCGGGCCGACGACGCGGATTACGCCGAGCTGGGCCGGGCCGCGTGGCAGATCGACGCGCGGTACCGGCGGTCCACCCCCTGGTGGGGCCGGTGTGACCTCGACTCAACCCACCACCTGTACTGGAGCGCCGCCGACCATCCGGTGCTGATCGACATCTACTGCATGGCCGGGTCGGACCTGTACGGCGCGATCCTCGACGACGTGGCCGCGGTGCACCACCGGATCCCGCGCGAGCAGATGCGGTACGCGCTGGACATCCCCTACATCGCCCGGGAGAGCAGCGTCAGCGAGATTCGGGCGCTCAGATCAGCCTGGGCCCGGGTGACCGGGTAGCGCCCCGGATCCGGGCGGTGGGTCCCGGTTCCTGGAGATACCAGCGCACGACGCAGTAGCCGCGGCGGACGGCGGCGTGGAGGCCGTTGGGGTCGAGGCGGCCGTCGGGGCGGCGGGAGATGGGGATGTACCTGACCGCCCGCGGGTTGATCTCGACGACCCGGTCGAGCAGCCGTTCCACCCCGGCCGGGTCGGTGACCACTTCCGGCTGGACGGGCAGGTCGCGGCCGCGCAACCGGATCCGGGCCGGCTGCCCGTCGAGCAGGTTGTAGGTCCAGCGGCCGCCGCCCAGGGTGAGCAGGACATCGCCGTCGCGCAGGTAGGCGACCGGCAGCCGGTAGGCCTGACCGCTCTTGCGGCCGGTGTAGGAGATGAGCATCAGGTGGGCACTGAGGGGCGTCGGGAACGGCAGGCTGAGGGCGGCCCGGATGGGTACGTTGGCCACCCGCATGATCCGTGCTGGCCGCCGGAGCCCGGCTTGATCGAAGGTCATGGTCGCATCCCTCGACGAGTTGGCAGGTTCGTCGTCTGGGCCTGCCGCTGCCCACCTGCGGGCCGCGAAACCGCCGGGGACCGTCGCTAGCGGGTGACGGTCAGGGCGTCGACGGCCACGGCACCGGACGGGGCGCAGATCAGCGGGTTGATGTCGAGGGCGTCGAGGTGGTCGCCGAGCTCGAGGGCGAGGGCGGACAGGGCGACGATGGCGGCCGCCACCGCGTCGCGGTCGGCGGGCGGGGCGCCGCGGACGCCGTCCAGCAGGCGGGCGGCGCGGATCCGGGTGAGCAGGCGGCGGGCGGCGACGGGGCCGACCGGGGGCAGCGCCACCACCCGGTCGGCCAGGACCTCGACCAGGACGCCGCCGGCCGCGATCACGATCAGCGGGCCGAGGGCCGGGTCGCGGGCCAGGCCGAGGGAGAGCTCGACGCCGGGCCGGGCGGTCTCGCACACCAGCACGTCGGGGCCGAGGCGGGTGGCGAGGCGGTCGTAGGCGGCGGCCAGGGCGGCCGGAGTGGCCAGGCCGGTGACCACTCCCCCGACGTCGGACTTGTGGGTGATGGCGGGGTCGTTGGTCTTGAGGACGACCGGGTAGCCGAGGGCGGCGGCGGCGTCGAGGGCTTCGGCGGGGGTGGCGGCGCGGCGGGTTTGGACGGTGGGGATGCCGTAGTCGCGCAGGAGGTCGAGGTGGGCGGCGCCGTCGAGGGGGGCGGCGGCCAGGGCGCGGAGCCAGCGGTCGCGGCGGGCGGCGTCGGGGCTGGGGTGGCGGGCGGGATGTTGGGGCGGGGCGGCGTGGCTGAGCCAATGGCGGAGGGCGACCAGGCCCGACCTGGTTCCCTCCAGGACCGGGACGCCGGCCGCGCGCAGCTGGGCGGCGGTGGCCGGGTCGACGGCGGCGGGCAGGTTGGCCAGGATCGCGACCGGCTTGGCGGTGCGGCGGGCGGCGGCCAGGGCGGCCGCCGGGTAGGACCGGTCGCCGTCGAACTCGGGCACCAGGTCGACCGCCAGCACCACCGCGTCGACCGCGTCGTCGGCCGCCATCGCGGCCAGCGCCTCGGTCAGCTGGGTCTCGGCGTCGCGGCCGGTCCCCCACAAGTCGAGCGGGTTGGCCGGGGTCAGGCCGGGGTCGAGGACGGCCGCCAGCCGGGCCCGGGTGGCCTCGGCCAAGCCCGCGAACGGCACTCCGAGCTCGGCCGCCAGGTCGGCCACGTGCGCCCGCTCCAAGCCGGAGTCGTGCACGGTGGCGAGGCCACGGGGGCCGACGGCCGGGGCCAGGGGCGAGCGGCGGACCGCGGCGAACAGCTCCAGGGTGTCGGTCAGCTCGGCCAGGTCGTGCACCCGGTGCAGGCCGTAGGCATCGGCCAGCGCCTCCCAGGCCCCGTCGGCGGCGGCCAGCGCGCCCGAGTGCGCCGCCACCAGCGCCCGGCCCGCGCCGGTCGCGCCCGCGGTCAGTAGGACCACCGGGACATCGGCGGCAGCGGCCTCGGCCAGCACCGCGCGCAGTGCGCCGGCGTCGCGGATCGTCTCCAGCACCAGGGCCAGGGCCCGGATCCCGGGCTGGCGCAGGGCGTACCGGGCGTAGTCGGCGGCGGTGGTGACCAGCTCCTGACCGGAGGAGACGGCCAGCCGGTAGCCGAACCCGCGCCGGGCCCGCAGCAGGGCCGAGAACATCGACCCGGAGTGGGTGACGAGGGCGACCGACCCGGCCACGAGCGGGTCCGGCTCCAGGTAGCCGACCGCCCGCAGGCCGTGGGCGAGGTTGACGAAGCCCATGCAGCCGGCCCCGCAGACCGCCATCCCGGCCGCCCGGGCGGTGGCGGCCAGCCGGTCCCGGAGGCCGGGCGGCTGGCCGGGAACGTCGAAGGCGCTGCCGAAGATCACCGCCGAGCGGTCGCCGCGGGCGGCCGCCGCGGCCAGCTGGTCTTCCAGCGCCTGGTCGGGCACCCCGAGCAGGACCAGGTCGACCGGCTCGGGCACGTCGTCCAGGCGGCGGTGGCAGGGGCGGCCGCCGATGTCGTCGTAGTGGGGGTTGACCAGGTAGGTGCGGGGGCGGGCGGGGCTGCGGGCGAGCTCGGTGATCATCCGCTCGCCGAGGCGGCCGGGGCGGGGGCTGGCGCCGACGAGGGCGACCGTGCGGGCTTCCAGCATGGCCGTGACCGCTGCGTCGGTTGAGTCGTTCGTGACTGGTGTGACTGGTGTGACTGAAGGGGCTGGAAGGGTGGGTGAGGTGATGGTGGGGGCCGGGCGGGCCGCGGTGGGATGCGTCACCGGCGACGGGTGAGGCGCCGGACCGCAGCCGACCGCCGGTCAGACCGGGCGGCCACCTTGGTGTCGGCGATGGCAGCCTTGGCCGCCTGCATGCCGGGGATGCCGCACACGCCGCCGCCCGCGTGGGTGGCCGAGCTGGCGTAGTACAGGCCGGGCACCGGGGTCCGGTAGTCGGCGAAGCCGGGCGCGGGCCGCATGTGGAACAGCTGCTCGAGCGACAGCTCACCGTGGAAGATGTTCCCGCCGATCAGGCCGTAATCGTGCTCCATGTCGTACGGGCCGACGATGTCGGCGTGCAGGATCGAGCTCTTGAAGTTGGGCGCGACCTCGTTGTAGGTGTCGATCATCCGGTCCGCGTAAGCCTGCAGCTCGGCGCGGTGGGGCTCTTTATTCCAATCGGATGGCACCCACTGGGTGAACAGCGACATCGTGTGGTAGCCCTCGGGGCAGAGCGTTTTGTCGAAGGTGGTCGGGATGACGCCGTCGCTGAACGGGCGCTGGGCCGGGCGGCCCTCGCGGGCGTCGGTGAACGCCCGCTCGATGTACTCCATCGTCGGCGCCATCTCGACCGAACCGGTGTGATGCTCCTGCAGGGTGGTGCCGGGGTCGGCGGTGAAGTCGGGCAGCTCGGCCAGGGCCAGGTTGATCTTGACCACCCCGCTGCGGGTCTTCCAGTGCTCGATGTCGGTGACGAACTCGTCGGGCAGCCGGTCGCGGCCCACGTGCTCGAGGAACGCGGTGCGGGGGTGCAGCGAGGTGACGACCAGCGGGGCGGTGATCTCCTCGCCCGAGGCCAGCACCGCGCCCGACACCCGGCCGTCCTCGGTCAGCAGGCGGCCGACCCGGGCCCCGGTGCGGATCTCGGCCCCCGCTTCCAGCGCGGCCGCGGCGATGGCGTCGGCCACCGCGCCCATGCCGCCCTCCTGGAAGCCCCAGTTGCCGAGGTGGCCGTCGCCGACGTCGCCGATCGAGTGGTGGGCCATCACGTAGGCGGTGCCCGGCTCGTACGGGCCGGCCCAGGTGCCGATCACGCCGTTGACGGCCAAGGCCCCCTTGACCTGCGGGGACTCGAACCAGTCGTCGAGCAGGTCGGCGATGCTCATCGTCATCAGCCGGGTCACGTCGGCGATCGTGCGCACGTCGAGACCGCGCTCCCGCCAGGCCAGCCGCAGCAGGCCGGCCAGGTCACGCGGCTTGCGGGAACCGATGTTGGGCGGCACGGTGAGCAGCAGCGGGCCGAGGACGTCGGCCAGGCCTTCCAGCCAGGCGTCCCACTTCGGCATGGCCTCGGCGTCGGCCTTGGACCAGGCGGCCACCTCTTCGTAGTTGCGCTGGGCGTCGTCGGCGTACAGCTTGATCGAGCCGCCCTCCGGAAACGCCTGGTAGTACGGGCCCATCGGGAAGATCTTGTAGCCGTGCCGCTCCAGCTGCAGGTCCTTGATGATGGTCGGGGGCAGCAGGCTCATCACGTAGGACAGCCGGGTGACCCGGAACTCGGGCGCGTCCGGCCACGGCGCCTCGGTGGTGGCGGCGCCGCCGGTGTGGTCGCGGGCCTCCAGGACCAGCGTGCGCGCGCCCGACCGGGCCAGGTAGGCCGCCGCCACCAGGCCGTTGTGCCCGCCGCCGATGACCAGTGCGTCGTATGCCGCCATGCCGATGTCCTTCCGGACCCGTGTCCCGTACCCGGGCCAAAGTTTGACTGAATGTTCAGTCTAAGAACCTGTTATGATTTCCGGCAAGAGGGTGGGCCGCGGAACGGTGTGTCCGGAGGGGACGGGATAGCAGGCATGAAGCAGGCTGGCAACGCCGCTGGCAGCGCGGACGGGCGTCGGGAGCAGATGCTGCGGGCGGCCCTGGAGGTGATCGCCGAGCGCGGTTACCCGGAGACGCGGATCACCGACGTGGCCGCGCAGGCGGGCACCAGCGCCGCCCTGGTCATCTACTACTTCAAGACCCGCGACCAGCTGCTGACCGAGGCCATGCGGTTCTCCGAGGACGCCTGGTACGCGGCCGGTACCCAGCGGATGGCCAAGATCTCCAGCGCGGCCGGGCGGCTGGAAGAGATCGTGGCCATGACCTGCCTGCCGGACAACGACCCGGACGTGGCGGGCTCGTGGCTGCTGTGGCTGGACCTGTGGGCCCAGGCGGCCCGCAACCCGGGGGTGGCCGCGGTCCGGCAGAAGTTCGACGAACGCTGGCGCGAGACCATCCGCGACCTGGTCCGGGCGGGCCAGGACGGCGGGGAGTTCGGCAGCGTCGACGCGGAAGACTTCGCCATCACCCTGTCGGCGATGCTCGACGGGCTGGCGGTGGCGATCGCGCTGGAGGACCCTGAGGTAACGCCAGCGCGCGCGTTCGAGCTGACCATGCGGTTCGCCGCCGGCCAGCTCGGGTTCGACTGGCAGCCCCGCCGCCGGGCCCGCAAGGCCCGCAGCCGGCGCCAGGACGGAGTTTCTTCGTAAGGGCACTACGGCAGGAGGTACCCCGTGACCGGAGGGCGCGTCGAGCTGGTCGGCCTGAGCAAGCGGTTCACCGAGGTGGCGGTGGACGGGATCGACCTGGACATCGCCAGCGGGGAGTTCTTCTCGCTGCTGGGGCCGTCCGGTTGCGGGAAGACCACCACCCTGCGGCTGATCGCCGGCTTCGAGCAGCCGACGGCCGGCCGCATTCTGCTCGACGGCACCGACGTGTCGGCGGTGCCGCCGCACCGGCGCAACGTGAACACGGTCTTCCAGAGCTACGCGCTGTTCCCGTTCCTGTCGGTGTTCGACAACGTGGCGTTCGGGCTCAAGCACCGGGACGTGGGCAAGGCCGAGCTGAACCGCCGGGTCGGTGGGGCGCTGGAGCTGGTCAAGATGACCAGCTTCGCCAAGCGGCGCCCGGGTGCGCTGTCGGGCGGCCAGCAGCAGCGGGTGGCGCTGGCCCGGGCGCTGGTCCTCAACCCGGCCGTGCTGCTGCTGGACGAGCCGCTCGGCGCGCTCGACGCCAAGCTCCGGCGTTCGCTCAAGGTCGAGCTGAAGGCGCTGCAGGAGGAGGTCGGCATCACGTTCCTCTACGTCACCCACGACCAGGAGGAAGCGCTGACGATGTCGGACCGGATGGCGGTGATGAACGCGGGCCGGATCGTGCAGATCGGTGTCCCCCGTGAGGTCTACACCGAGCCGGTCGACACCTACGTGGCCGACTTCCTGGGGACGTCCAACCTGATGGAAGTCGACGTGGTCGAGCGCGGGCCGGGGTCCGGCTGCCGGATGAAGCTGGGCGAGACCGCGCTGACCGCCGAGCGCGGAGAGGTGGACGGCCCGGGGCCCGCGCACGCGGTGATCCGGCCGGAACGGGTACGGCTGGAGCCGCACGGTTCCGACGGCCCGAACCGGGTGCCGGCGATGGTGGAGCGCCTGGTCTTCCTGGGGGCCGCCACCCAGGTGATGCTGCGGCTGGCGCCCGGGATGGCCCTGCAGGCGCTGATCCAGAACGACGGCGAGCGGCCCGAGCTGACCCAGGGGACGCCGGTGCACGTGTACCTGGCGCCGGACGCGCTGCGGGTGCTGGGCGGGGCGGCCCGGGAGGTTCCGGTCGCCAGCGAAGACGAGCCGCTGGTGGCCAGCTGAGCTAGTCGGCGATCTGCGTGTACCGGTAGGCCTGGTAGCCGTCCAGGTCGCGGTAGGGGTAGTGGATCACGCGGTGCTCGGGGCCCAGTTGCGGCCCGCCGCGAAGCTCATAGGCCCAGTAGGTGTCGGGGGCTTGGTCCTGTTCCTGCTCCCAGCGGTCGAACAGGACGACGTGCCCGGCGTCACCGGCGGTGCCCGGCCCGCAGCGGCCGACCAGGTCACCCGGGTGCAGTTCGTCCCGGGTGATCTCGCGGAGGTGCCCCTCGGTGACCAGGGTGACCGTGCTCAGCCCGGGCTTGGCCAGGTCCAGGCACATCGAGACGTAGCCGGAGCAGTCGGTCCGCCAGCCCGGATCGCGGACGGCCGTCTGGCTGTAGGTGACGTGGCCGAGCGGCCAGATCGTCGCCGCCCGATGGATGACCTCGGCGCGGGTGATCGGCATCTTCCTCACCTTAGGCGGCGAGGGGTAGCTTGCTGGGGTGGAATTCCAGCAGGTGGTGCAGCGGCGGCGGATGGTGCGCCGGTACGACGTGAGCCGGGCGGTGCCACCGGAGGTGGTCGACCGGATCGTGAGCAACGGGCTGCGGGCGCCGTCGGCCGGGTTTTCCCAGGGGTGGGGGTTCCTGGTGCTGGACACCGCGGCCGACGTGGCCCGGTTCCGGGATGCGGTCACCCCGGCGGAAGATCCGGGCGGCTGGTTCGCGGCCAACGTCGAGGCGCCGCTGCTGATCGTCCCGCACTCGAACAAGGACGCCTACCTCGACCGGTACGCCCAGCCCGACAAGGGATTCAGCGACCGGTCGGATGCCTGGTGGCCGGCCCCCTACTGGGACATCGACACCGGGATGGCGGCGCTGCTGATGCTGCTGACCGCGGTCGACGCCGAGCTGGGAGCTTGTTTCTTCGGTATGCCGATCGAGCGGCTCGGGGCCTACCGGGAGGCGTTCGGGGTGCCGGCCGAGTTCACGCCAATCGGGGCGATCTCCGTCGGCTACAGCGACGAACCAGCCCGCGACCTGCGCAGCCGGCGCAAGCCCGAAAGTGAGACCGTGCACCGCGGTCGCTGGGGCCAGCTGCCTGCTGAATAAAGGGCGATAACTAGCCAGGCGCCCACCCGATCGGATGTCGGTGGGCGCCTGTGGCCTGGGTTTCGCTGCGTCAGAAACGCTCGGGCATGTGCCGCGCGCTGGCCAGCTGGTTCTGGGCGCGGTTGAGCTCGGTCACGATCGCGACGATGCGCTGCCCGAAGCGAGTCATGGAGCTGCGAGCCTCGGGGGTGGTACGGGTGCTCATTTCTCTTCCTCCTTGATGACCGGCGCTCTCGTCGGCCGATCACCATTCGGTGTGGTTGGTGCGACATTTTCTTCAACGCGCGAGCAAAAGTTTTTCTTCCAGCTGAAACGTGCGGTTGCTCACGTTCAGGGTCAGAACCGCTCGGGGGTGTGCTGGGCGCTGGCCATGCGGGTCTGCGCGAGGTTGCACTCGGCCACGATCGCGGCGACGCGGCGGCCGAAACGAGCGAGCGGGCTCTGGACGGTGTTGGTGCGGCGGCTCATGGTTCCTCCTCGGTGACGTCCGGCCGTTCTGTCCGGACACCTTCGAGTCTGGTCGTAAGACCCACGCGGCCGCGTCGGGAGAAATGCTTATCTTCCTGGGGTAAGGGCGCTTAGGCGGGGCTCAGCCGGGGCTTAGGCGCCGCCCCTAGCTGGCTGACCAGGAACTGCTCCCAGGTCCGGGCGCCGGCCGTATGGCCCGGCGGCGGCAGCAGCGCGCCGTCGCGGACGGCCCGGGTGCCGGGGATCCGGAGCGGCACCACCAGCCGGCGACGATGACTGGCCGTCAGGTAGCCGCGGAGCAGCTCCGTCCAGTTGGTCACCTGAGGTCCGGCCAGGTCGGCCGCCCGCCCGGCCGGCCTGCCGCGCGCCAGTTCGGCGAGCCGGACGGCCACGTCGCGGGGGTCGACCGGCTGGACGATGAAGCCCGCGGGCACTGGCGCCACCGGCAACCGGCTCAGCTTCCTGGCGTTGGCCAGGCAGTAGTCGTAGAACTGGGTGACCCGCAGGATCGTCCAGGGCAGGCCGGAGCCAGCCACGATCTGCTCGGCCTCGAGCTTCGCCTTCGGGTAACCCCAGGTCGCGATGCGGTCGATCCCGACGATCGACACGTACAGCAGGTGAGCCGAACCGGCGCGGGCCGCCGCCGCCACCAGGTTGCGGGTGGCCTGGGCGTCACCTCGGGTGCTGGTCGCGCAGTGGATGATGGCCGCCGCGCCGGTCACGGCCGGCTCGACGCCCTGGCCGGTCCGGAGGTCGGCCGGGAAGAACTCGACGCCCGGCAAGACCGGCCGATGGTGCCGGGCGAGCACGCGGACGGCGCAACCGTCGTCCGCCAGCTGGGCCACGACCAGCTTTCCGAGGCGGCCGGTACCGCCGGTGACAAGGACAGGTGAAGTCATGAGGCTCTCCTTCGCCGGTCAGCCCGCGGCCGGGGAGCCGGCTCCGGTCACACCGGCGGGGTCTGGACGGTCAGTTCAATGACCGGCAGCGACGGGAGAATGTGACCGATGGACGAACACGACGTGCTCGCGCACCGATTCGAGGCCCAGCGGCCCCGGCTGCGGGCGGTCGCCTATCAGACGCTCGGCTCGGCCAGCGAAGCCGACGACGCCGTCCAGGAAGCCTGGCTGCGGCTGAGCCGGACCGACCCCGGCACCATCGACAATCTCGGCGGCTGGCTGACGACGGTGGTCGCCCGGGTGTGCCTGAACATGCTGCAGGCGCGCCGGGACCAGCCGGCCGGCGTGGAACTGCCCGAGCCCGCGGCCGGCGACGGGGACGGCGCTGACCCCGAGCAGGAGGCGCTCCTGGCCGACTCCATCGGTCCGGCGCTGCTGGTCATCCTGCATACGCTGGCGCCCGCCGAACGGCTCGCGTTCGTCCTGCATGACATCTTCGCCGTCCCGTTCGGCGAGATCGCGGCCGTGGTCGGGCGCTCGCCGGCCGCCGCTCGCCAGCTGGCCAGCCGCGGCCGCCGTCGGGTCCAGGGCGTGACTTCGGTCCCTGACACCGACCTGAGCCGCCAGCGGGCCGTCGCCGACGCCTTCCTGGCCGCCGCCCACCGCGGTGACTTCGGCGCGCTGCTGGAGGCGCTCGACCCGGGAGTCGTGGTCCGGGCCAACGGCGTCGAGGCGGTCCGCGGGGCGGCCGCGGTGGCCGAGCGCGCGTTCCCGTTCACGCAGACCGCGCAGATCACCCTGCCCGCCGTCATCGACGGCGCCGTCGGCCTGGTCACGGCGGCCAGCGGGCGACCGGTCACGCTGATCGCGTTCACGATCACCGGGGCCCGGATCGCCGCCATCGACCTGGTCGACGACCCCAGCCGCGTCGCCGCCGCCGAGCTGGCGCTCGTCAGCCGCTGACCAGCCACCCGGCCGCGAGCCGCCCGGCCGCCGGGCTCAGCCTTCGCTGCCGGCGATCATCGTCAGCGCGTCGAGGCGGCTGCCGCGTTCGCCGCGGGTGAGCCAGCGGTAGCCGAGGAAACCGATGACCGCGATGATCAGCGACATCGCGAGCATGATGGTGCCGAGGGCGTTGAGGGCGGGGCCGCCGTTGCCGCCGTGCTGGGTGGAGTAGATGATCACCGACATCGGGGTGTTGCTGGCGCTGGACGACAGCAGGTCGACCAGCACGAAGTCGTCGATGACGCCGGAAAAGACCAGCACCGCGCTGGCGAAGATGGCCGGGCCGAGCAGCGGCAGCAGCACCCGGCGCATGACCTGGAACTGGCTGGCGCCGAGGTCGGCGGCGGCCTCCTCGTAGTGGCGGCCGAGGGTCACCAGCCGGGCCTGCACGATCACCGCCGGCCAGCTGACGTTCCAGGTGACCAGGCCCAGGGTCTCGGCCAGGGTGCCCAGGTGGACCGTGGTGAACAGCACCGTGAACACGAAGAACATGGCGACCCCGAAGATCAGCTCGGGGATGACGAACGACAGCAGCATCACGAAGTTGAACGTGCTCGGCAGCGGCCCCCGCCAGCGGTTGATGCCGATCGCGAACGCCACCCCCAGCGGCACCGCGATCACCGTGGTCAGCACCGACAGCCGCACGGTCTGGATCACGGCCGCGTGCAGCTGCGGATTGTGCAGCACCGAGTTGGTGTGGTCGGTGAAGTACCAGCGCCAGGAGAAGCCCTGCCAGGCGCTCTGCGACTTGCCGTTGTTGAACGAGAACAGCACCGCGATCGCGATCGGCACCAGCGACCAGACCAGGTACAGCCAGGTGAAGCCCTCGAGGATCCACGGGTGACCCCACGGGTTCAGTGCTGTCTTGTTCGCCCACTTCCGGGGCGCTTCAAGATGCCGTCTTCCCTCGTCGCTCGTTCCTCGCTCCTCAGTCCAGACGGCATCGCGCCCCTCCAGTGTGCTCACGCGGCCTCCCTCGACGAGCGGTTGGTGGCGACCACGTAGTAGATCATCGGCACCAGCAGGACCAGGAGCAGCAGCAGCGACAGCACCGCGCCCTGGCCCTCGAGGCCGGGGGTGCCGAGCTGGCCCTCGATCAGGTTGCCGATCATCGAGGTGCTGGCCGCCCCCGACATCAGCTGGTTGGTGTAGTAGTCGCCCAGCATCGGCAGCACGGTGATGAGCAGCGCGGTCAGGATCGGCTGGCGCGACAGCGGCAGCGTGACCCGGACGAACGTGCGGATCCGGCCCAGCCCGAGGTCGCGGCCGGCCTCGATCAGGGCCGGGTCGATCCGGTCGAGCCCGGCGTACAGGACCAGGATCAGGTACGGGATGTAGCCGTAGACGAGGCCGAGGATGACGGTCACCGACTTGCCGCCCAACCAGTCCGTGCTCCCGGGCAGCCCCACGAACGACAGCGCCTTGTTGAAGAACCCGCCCTGCTGCAGCAGATCGATCCAGG
>JAFAYQ010000051.1 GCA_019240215.1 Actinomycetota bacterium
GACGAGTGTCCCGAACTGCCATCGTCCCGCCCTTTCGGTGATTGCCCTTTCAGGTTTTTCCAGGGCAGCACCTGTGATAGGACACCCTGGCTTCTTGCTGTTATCAGCATAAAGAGGGGAGCTGGCGATCAGGGGCAGCGACACGCCCGCTCAGGCCCCAGGTGTAACGGAGTCGGTCCAGATCCGCTCGAACTGGTCGCTCCAGTAGCTGAACCAGCGCTCGGACTGCTTACGGGTGAGCTCCACGTGCATGCGCGAGGACGTCGCCTCGTTGTAGAAGGCGTGAAACTCCACGATGATCCGGCCCCCGCGGATGCTGGGGTCGATGGCCACCAGGCTGAAGCCGGGGTTGAAGGCCAGCATCCGGTACTGGAAGCTGCCCGCCACCTGCCAGTGGGACATGGCCGCCAGCTTGCTGACGGTGGTCGTCAGCGCCGTGCGGAAGTTGTGCATCGGATAGTCCAGCGAGTCGTCCAGCTGGCGGCTGGCCAGGTCGACCGCTATGTCGCGGGACGGGTCGAGCACCACCACCCGGACGATCCCGCCGGTCCGGCTGAGCGGCCCGGCCCGCAGCAGCTCGCAGTGGTGCCCGGACAGCAGGTTGACCCCGCTGGGGGCGAAGATCCACACCTCGCGGGCGTCCTTGAACCGGTCGGCCAGCGGGACCGCGTCGAAGGCGAACCGGTCGAGCAGCAGGTCCTCCAGGCTGGGCTCGGGCCCGGTCTCCGGGATCGTGATCCGCAGCACCAGCAGGCCCAGCGCGGCCAGCACCACCGTCCAGCGCAGCTGGTCCGAGCCGTAGCCGACGACCGAGACGACGGCCAGCACGAACGCGACGATGGCGACGCTGTAGGCGTCGATGAACCGCCGGTCCCGCAGGTCGCGGGCGACCCGCCGCCACCCGGAGGAGGAGGCCACGGTCTCACCGGTTCCCGGCGGTCAGCTCGCTGAGCAGCAGCCGCATGGTCGCCATCTCGGCCAGGCCGTCGAGGTCGGGGTACACGCGGTAGGCGTTGATCCCCATCGAGTCCAGGTCGGGCAGGGCCGGCACCGCCTCGATGGCGGGCAGCACGACCTTGGTCAGGGCCACCCCCGAGCCGCACTCGGTCACGTACTCCTCCAGGCTGGCGTACTGGGTGTGGGACAAGGTGAATTTGCCGCTCTGGTTCTTCAGCCGGACGTTGTCCAGGGCGGGGGCGGAGACGATCTCGATCCCCTGGTCTTTGGACCAGACCGGGTTGTCCAGGTGCAGGATCCAGAGCGCGACGTGGCTGTAGCGGTGCGGCAGCTGCTCCAGGCACTTCTGGAACGCGAAGAACGCCGCGATGTAGGGGCTGGTGCTCCAGTCCAGCAGCCGGGTCGGCAGCCCGTGGTGCTGCCCGAGCGCCCACAGTGCCACCTCGTCGGGGACTCCCCCCGCTCCCCCGCCGGCCACCTCCCGGGCGTGTCCGTACTCCTGGCAACCGGCCCGCCACTGCTCGATCAGCTCGTCCCAGACCCGCAGCCGTTCCTGGCGGCCGAGGTAGCCGAACCGCCGGTCGAACGTCGGCGCCAGCTTCCAGTCGGCGCTGCCCATCCCCCGGAACAGGTACCGGCCGGGGCGGAACACCCCGCCCTCGAACAGCTCGCTGAACAGGTCCCGTTTCAGCTCCCGCCAGCTGCCGTAGGACAGCTGGCGGATGACTGTCATCGCGGGCCGTCCGGGCCCAGCTCGATCTGCTGGATGCCGCCGACCGCGTACACCAGGCACGGGTGCAGCACGTAGGTTTTCACGTCGGGCGGCAGGTGGAACTCGTCCACGTCGCCGAGCGAGTAGAACCGCCGCTGGCCCAGGTAGTCGACGTAGCCGAGCAGCCCGTTCTGCCACAGCACCGAGGCCAGGTCGGTGCCGATGCCGTACTCCTGGCTGGCCAGGTCCTGCAGGACGTCCAGCTCGGGCCGGGTGAACCGGTCGAACCGGACCGTCCCGACCAGCTCGCGGAGCTGGTCGTGCACGTCCTGGATGTACTCGCGGGAGCTGGTGAACGTCTCGGAGAAGTCGTACTGGCCGGCGTTGCCCGGCATCTGGTCCGAGGAGACCTGGTTGGCGCACTGGGCGAGCTGGGAGTCGCCGAACCGCTTGGCGCAGCGGGCCACCACCGTCCGCACCGCCTCCGGGTCCACCGCGTCCTGGCCGGCCTGTTTGGCCCGCACGACCTCCTCCGACAGCTCGTTGCCGAGCGAGACCAGGTCCCGGGGGATCATCCGGGTGTGGCTGAGCAGGTAGTCGTCGATCGTCTCGGACCCGTCGAGGCCGGGCCAGTCCCCGTTGACGCCGAGCCAGTCGCCGATCGACGGCGGCCGGTCGGCCGGGCGGCGCATCAGCAGCCCTGGCGGCAGCCGCTCGAGCTTGCGCCGGAAAAGGTAGAGCAGCGATTCGCGGTCCCAGTTCAGCACCCGGATATGCGGCTCATTGTGATAGCGCGGCGCGTGCTCGGTGCGGGCCACCGAGGACATGACAATGTCGCGGATGCATACGACGATGTGCAGCCGGCCGCCGAGCCGGTGGTTCCGCAGCATCCGCATGACCTGGTAAAACAATCCCTCCTGGCATTTCAGCCAGTACATCGGGGCGTGGCCGAATTCCTCGTCGACCGCGTCCAGGTACATATAAACCGGGCGGCACTGGCCGAGAATCTCGCCCATCAGGTCTTCCAGATCATCCCAGAGCGGGTCGTCCAGGAACGCGGACAGCTGGTGGGCGGTCTGCCGTTCATTGATGATGTCGCGGACCTGGCTGTAAATGGACCGGGGGCGCAGCGAGGTGCCCAGCAGCCGCCCGTAGGACGCCTCCAGCTCGGCCACGTGCTCGTCGTCGAGCTGATGACGCAAGGCCGGGCGGCGCAGCAGGTGGGTGGCCAGCGAGCGCACGATGGCCCGCTCCCAGATCTGCATCCACTTCTCCACCAGTACCGGGCCGGGAAACCACTGGCAGGCCTTGACGATGACCTCGGTTTTCGGCAGGTCCTGCTGGGGCGGGTCGCTGTACACCGATTCCTGATGGGCCTGGAAATCCTGCAGCCGCCGCAGATAAACGGTCTTGCCGGCGCCGAGTTTGCCGACGATGACCCGCACCATCGAATCATTCGGCTTGGTGGCCAGGTGCCCGTAGGCGGGATTACCGCCGAAGTCGACGAAATCGCGGGTCAGGTCGTCGAGATCGGCCCGGGAACCGTCCGGATTGCCGAACGGGAACGGCCCGGCCGTCACCGCCCGCCGCTTGCTGGGCATGTTCCCCCTCGTACGCATTTATCGGACGCGTTACGTTGCAGCCTTTCATAGGGGAAAGAGTCCGCCCAGGGCTGATTAATACACCTCGATAACGACCATCGCGGCCGGCCCGGCAAACTAGGGGCATGCCCGATCTACCTGTGCAGTACTACGGCGGCCGCGATGGCGCCAAGCTCGCCTACCGGGAGCTGGGCCAGGGGCGGCCGGTGGTGCTGATCCACGGCTACTTCTCCAACGCCATGACCAACTGGGTCCGTTACGGCCACGCGGCCCGGATCGCGGATCGCGGTTTCCGGGTGATCATGCCGGACCTGCGCGGGCACGGGGACAGCGCCAAGCGGCCGGACGCCGCCGCCTACCCGCCCGACGTCCTCGCCGACGACGGGTTCGCGCTGGTCGAGACGCTCGGGCTGACCGACTACGACCTGGGCGGCTACTCGCTCGGTGGCCGGACCGCGGCCCGGCTGCTGGTGCGCGGGGCCACCCCGGGCCGGGCGATGATCGCGGGCATGGGCCTGGACGGCATCGTGCACGCGTCCGGCCGCAACGCCCACTTCCGCCGCATCCTGGAGAATCAGGGCGGCTGGGACCGGCGCTCACCGGAAGGCAAGGCCGAGGCGTTCATGAAGAGCACCGGCGCCGACCCGGTGGCCGGGCTGCACCTGCTGGACGCCAACGTGGACACCCCGCAGGCGGCGCTGGCCGCGATCACGGTGCCGGTGCTGGTACTGGCCGGGGAGCAGGACGACGACAACGGCGCCGCCGAGGACCTGGCGGCGGTGCTGCCGCACGGCCAGGCGGTGCGGGTGCCCGGCAACCACATGAGCGCCGTGGCCCAGCCCGACCTGGGCCGGGCGATCGCCGATTACCTGGCCAGCGGCTGACGGCCGGCCGCGGGCACCCGCCACCCGCTGTCGGGGCTGACGGCCGGGTCGCGCCCGTTCCTGGAAACCGTCGCCGCCTCCCCTGAACTGATCTCGCGGGCCCGCGAACTGCTGGACGAGCTGGAACAGGACCTGGCCGCGCTCCTGGCCGAACCAGGCCCGGCCGGGCCGGCCGATCAGCGGCGCCGTCTGGACGAGGCGTTCGACGTGCTGGAGACGGCCGCGGCCGCCCTGGGCGCTGGCGGCGGCCAGGACCCCGGCTACTAGGCTAGCCCTCATGCGTGTAGTGATCGCGGGCGGGCACGGGAAGATCGCACTGCTGCTGGAGCGGATGCTCACCGAGCGCCGGGACCAGGCGGTGGCGCTGATCCGCAATCCGGACCAGGTGACCGAGGTGGAGGCGACCGGGGCCGAAGCCGTCGTGCTCGACCTCGAGGCAGCGACGGCCGCCCAGGTGGCGGCCACCCTCGACGGCGCCGACGCGGTCGTGTTCGCGGCCGGGGCCGGGCCCGGCAGCGGCGCCGCCCGCAAGGACACCGTCGACCGGGCGGCCTCGGTGCTGCTGGCCGAGGCGGCCGCAGCGGCCGGGGTCCGCCGGTTCGTGCAGATCTCCGGGATGGGCGTCGACCAGCTGCCGGCCCCCGGGACCGACGAGGTGTGGGCCGCCTACCTGACCGCCAAGGCGGCCGCCGAGGTCGACCTGCGCGGCCGCGACCTGGACTGGACGATCCTGCGGCCGGGCGGCCTGACCGACGACCCGCCGACCGGCAAGGTCGCGCTGGCCGCTCCCCCGCTGCCCCGCGGCCAGGTCAGCCGGGCGGACGTGGCGGCGGTGATCCTCACCCTGCTGGACGAGCCGAAGACCAGCGGCATGACGCTGGACCTGGTGGCCGGCAGCACCCCGGTCGGCGCCGCCGCCCGCGAGGTGGCCAAGAACTAGCCGCGTAGTGGCGCGGGGCCCGGTCAGGGCCAGAGCAGGCGCTTGGCCCAGGGGCCGGCGTCCCGCTGGTACTGCAGCCGGACGTGGCGGCGCTGACGGTCGGCCTGCCAGAACTCGACGGTCTCGGCGTACAGCGCGTACAGGGTCCAGTCCGGCGCGACCAGCACCGGGTCGGCCTCGATGACCTCCTGCGACCGGCGGAACGCCTGATCCAGGGCGGTCAGGTCGTCCAGGGTCTCGGACTGGTGCCCGAGCAGCGCCGCCGCCCGGGAGGCGGGCGGCCGGGCCAGGAAGTCGTCCGCGCTGGCCTGCTCGCCGGCCGAGCCGGCCACCCCGGCGATGCGGATCTGGCGGCCGTGCTGCGGCCACCAGAACGACGCGGCCGCGTGCCGGTTGGCGGCCAGGTCCCGTCCCTTGCCGCTGTCGGAGCTCGAGGCGAAGTACCAGCGGCCCCCGTCGTCGATGTCCTTGCAGATCAGCACCCGCGACGAGACCCGCCCGGCCGCGTCGGCGGTGGCCAGCGTCATCGCGTGCGGCCCCGGCACCTGGTCCTGGACGGCCGCGCCGAACCAGTCCAGGAACAAGCTGACCGGGTCGCCGGGGGCGGACCGGACGTCGAAGTCCGGCAGGTCATCGGGGAACGGCGGCAAGCCGCGGAGTGTCTCGCGCATGGTTCCCGGTATAGCTCATAGCGTCCGGCGCCGGTCATCCGCTGCCTCGGGCCAGTGCCTGACCAGGGCCGGGTCGTTGAACGAGGTGATGCGGGCGATCCGGTCACCGGTGATCGTGAGCACCTGGACCCCGTAGGGCTGGCGGCCGCCGGCGGTGTGGCGGTAGACGACGGCGGCGAGCTGGCCGTTGGCGCGGGCCGGGACCAGCTGCCAGCGGCCGGGCCGCATCACCCGGCGGCCCAGGAACCCGATCACGGCCGGGCGGCCGCTGAACCACAGCGGGATCGGCGGCATCTCCAGCTCGGCGTCGGCCCGCAGCAGCGCCACCAGCGCGCCGGTGTCGGCCCGGGTGAACGCGTCGACATATCGATTGAGCAGGTCCAGCTGCCGGGGGTCGTCCGGCTCGGCCAGGTCGTCGGCGGCCGGCCCGGTCGCCGCCAGCCGGGCGCGGGCCCGCCGCAGCGCGCTGTCGACCGCGGCCGGGCTGACGCCGAGCATGTCCGCGACCTCGGCGGCGCGGAATCCCAGCCCGTCCCGGAGCGTGAGTACCGCCCGCTGGCGGGCGGGCAGGACCTGCAGGGCGGCGATGAACGCCAGCCGCACCCCCGCCCGCCGGGCCACGATCGCGGCCGGGTCGCCGCCGAACAGGGCATCGGGGGCTGGTTCGAGCCAGGCCACCGACGGCTCGCGGGCTGGCATCGCCACCCGGTGATCCTCGGCCGGGGCGCCCAGCCCGGACGGCAGCGGCCGCCGGGGCCGGCCCGCCAGCGCGGTCAGGCAGGTCCGGGTGGCGATCGTGTACAGCCAGCGCCGCACCGAGGAACGGCCCTCGAACTGGCCGAAGCCGCGCCAGGCGCGCACGTAGGTCTCCTGCACGAGGTCCTCGGCGTCCTGGACCGAGCCGAGCAGCCGGTAGCAGTGCGCCAGCAGTTCGGCCCGGTACGGCTCGGCCACGGCGGTGAACTGGCCCGGTCCGGCGGCGATGCCCCCGGGCTCCCCCGGCGGGACGGCCGGCTCAGCTGACGGCACGGTATCCGGCCCCGCTGACCAGGTATTCGGGAGCGCTGGCGGGATCGGCGGCCACCGTGACCACGGCCGCCGCCAGCTGGCCGGGGTCCAGGACCGGCTGCAGGTCCTTGGTGTAGACGTCGGTGGCGATCCCCGCGCGGGCGGCGTAGCCGGCCACCGCGGCCGCGCCCAGCCCGGTGGCCGGGGTCAGCTTGGGCAGCACGGTGACGAACCGCAGGTCCAGGCGGGTCCGGCCGGATTCGGCGGCCGCGTAGTCGCGGATGAAGCGGATGGCCGCCTTGGCGCCGGCGTACCCGCCGCTCAGCGGGGATCCGGCCAGCGCCGCGCCGCTCGACATCAGCACGACCACGCTGCCGGGGGCCAGCGGCAGGCGCAGCGCCTGCCGGGTCCAGGTGAACGCCTGCCGGGTGTCGGTCTGCCAGTTGCGGCTGAAAGTCTCCCAGGTCTGGTCGGGCAGCGCCGCCAGCGGCGGGCGGGCGCCGGCGTTCAGCACCAGCAGGCCGGGGCGGTGCTGGTCCAGCACCTGGGCGGCCACCGTTTCGCTGGTGGCGTCGGCCACGACCGGGACGAACCGGTCACCCAGCTCGGCCTGGACCGCGCGCAGGTCAGGCTCGCTGCGGGCGACGCCGATCACGGTGTGGCCGCCGGCCACGAGCGCGGCGGCGATGGCGCGCCCGAACCCGCGGCTGGCTCCGGTGACGACGGCAGTCGGCGGGTCGGCTGGGGTGCTGGCGTGGGTGCTCATCGGACGCTCCTCGGGCAGAGGTGAAAGGCTCGGTCCACCTCTAGACCCCCGGTCAGCTCGAAATCCGTCGCCCCGCCGGCGGCTATTTCAGGCCGAGATGCTCGGCCAGCCACGGACCGGTGACGCTGGCCGGGTCACGGGCGACGGCCGCGGGCGGGCCGTCGGCGACGATGTGGCCGCCGTCGGGGCCGCCGCCGGGGCCCATGTCGACCAGGTAGTCGGCCGCGCCCAGCAGGTCCAGGTCGTGGTCGATGACGATGACGGTCGCGCCCGCGTCCAGCAGCCGGTCGAACACGCCGACCAGGGTGTCCACGTCGAGCGGGTGCAGGCCGGTGCTGGGCTCGTCGAACACGTACAGCACGCCGCGCTGGCTGGACCGCAGCCGGGACGCGATCCGCAGCCGCTGCGATTCACCACCCGACAGCGACGGGGTCGGCTCCCCCAGCCGCAGGTAACCGAGGCCGACCTCGTCGACCGGCCGCAGCGCGGAGGCCACCGGCCGCTGGCCGGCGAACCGGTCGAGGGCGTCGTGCACGGTCAGCTCGAGCACGTCGGCGATCGTCAGGCCTTCCCAGCGGACGGCCAGGGTGGCGTCGTTGAACCGGGCCCCGTGGCAGGTCGGGCAGACCACGTTGATGTCGGGCAGGTACTGCACGTCGAGGTCGATGGCGCCCAGGCCCCGGCAGGTGGGGCACTGGCCTTCCTTGGTGTTGAACGAGAAGTGGCCAGGCTTCCAGCGCCGCCGCCTGGCGTACGGGGTGTCGGCGAACAGCCGCCGGATCTGGTCGAACGCACCGGAGTAGGTGGCCGGGGTGGAGCGGGAGTTCTGCCCGATCGGGGAGGCGTCGATCTGGACGACCTGACGCAGCCCCGCGAGGTCCGTTTTCTTCACGTGGGCAGGCAGTCGCTCCCCGGCCAGCAGGGCGGTGGCGGCCGGGATCAGGCTGTCCAGCACCAGCGCGGTCTTGCCAGCGCCGGACGGCCCGGCCAGCGCGGTCAGCCGCCGCAGCGGGAACGACGCGGACACGTCGTGCAGGTTGTACAGGTCACCGACCTCGATCGTGACCTGGCCGTCGGGTGAATCGGGGCCGCGCTGGGCCCGTTCGACCTTGGCCTTACCGGACAGGTAGGGGCCGATGATCGAGTGCGGGTCGGTTTCGATCGCGGCCGGGATCCCCTGGGCCACGATCGTGCCGCCGTGCGCCCCGGCCGCCGGCCCGAGCTCGATGACCCAGTCGGCGGTGCGGATGATCTCCCCCTCGTGCTCGACCACCACCACCGAGTTGCCGTTGGCGGCCAGCGCCGCGATCGTGCGCCGCAGCCCCTGCACGTTGCTGGGGTGCAGCCCGACCGACGGCTCGTCCAGCACGTAGAGCATCCCGGTCGTGCTGGCCCGCACGGTCGAGGTCAGCTCGATCCGCTGCCGTTCCCCGGTCGACAGCGACGCCCCCGACCGGTCCAGGGTGAGGTAGCCGAGGCCGACCTCCAGCAGTGGGTTGAGCACTCCGGTCAGCTCGGCCAGCAGGCCGCTGGTCAGCCGGCTGAGCTCGGCGGGCAGCTGCGGCGGCAGTCCGGCCGCGAACTCGCGCAGCTCATCCAGCCGCAGCTCGCTGATCTGGGCCAGGTTCTTCCCGCCGAGCAGCGAAGTCAGCGCCTCGGGCCGCAGCCGGGTGCCGTGGCAGACCGAGCAGGTGCGGGTGTCGAAGAACCGGCCGACCTGGCGGCGGGCCTGCTCGCTGTCGCTGTCCAGGTTGCGCTGGGCGGTGGCGACCGCGTTCTCGTAGGTGACGTTCAGCTCGACCACCCGGTTGCGGCCGCCGGACCGGAACTGCACCCGGCGCTGGACCGGCTCGCCGTGCAGCACGATGTCGCGTTCGTGGTCGGTCAGGTCCTTCCAGGGCACGTCCAGGCGGACCCCCAGCTCGCGGGCGGCGTACTGGTACAGCCGCCGGGCACCGGCGTTCCAGGGCAGCACCGCACCGCCCTCGATGGTCTTGTCCGGGTCGGGTACCAGCGCGGCCTCGCTGACCTCGGAACGGACCCCCAGGCCGTGGCAGGCCGGGCAGGCGCCGTAGGAGTTGAACGAGAACGATTCGGCGCTCGGCGCCTCGAACTGCACCCCGTCGACCGGGCAGGTGATCATCATCTGCTGGGTCGCGATCGACGGCTCGACCCGGTGGCCGTTGGGGCACAGGTGGCTGCCCAGCCGCGACATCATCAGCCGCAGCACGTTCAGCACCTCCGACATCGTCCCGACGGTGCTGCGCGGGCCCGGGATCGGCGGCCGCTGCCGCAGCGCCAGCGCGGGCGGCAGGTGGTCGATGCGGTCCACGTCCGGGCGCTGGGCCTGGGTCAGGCGCCGGCGGCTGTAGGTGCTCAGGCCCTCCAGGAACCGGTGCATGCCCTCGGCGTACAAGGTGCCGATGGCCAAAGAGGTCTTACCGGAGCCGGACACGCCGACCACCGCGACCGTCCGCCACAGCGGCACGTCGACGTCCACGTCCTGCAGGTTGTTGTGCCGGGCGCCGTGGACCCCGATAACGGTGGGCAGGGTTTGCGGCACGGCAAGATCACGAGTCACCACACACGGCAAGATAAGGGCATGCCCGATCTCGTGTCACCAGTGGTCCCGGCCGGGCGGCTGCGCAACCAGCCGCAGCCCACGTTCGCGGTCGGCGACCTCACCGTCCGCCCGTGGCAGCCGTCCGACGCCGCCGCGGTGGCCGACGCCTACACCGACCGGGCCATCCAGCAGTGGCACGCGCGGTCGATGACCCCCGGGGAGGCCGCCCTCTGGCTGGCGTCGTGGGCGGACCGCTGGCGGGCCGAGACCGGCGCCGGCTGGGCCGTCACCTTGCAGGACACGCTGGTCGGCCGGGTCGGGTTCACCCGGATCAGCCTGCGCGACGGGCAGGCCGAGGTGGCGTACTGGACGGTGCCGGCCGCCCGCGGCCGCAACGTGGCGGCCCGGTCGGTGCGGGCCATTTCAGCCTGGGTGTTCCAGTCGGTCGGCCTGAACCGGCTCGAGCTGAACCACTCGACCCTGAACACCGCGTCCTGCCGGGTCGCCCACAAGGCCGGGTTCCGCTACGAGGGCACCAAGCGGCGCCAGCTGCTGCACCAGGACGGCTGGCACGACATGCACCTGCACGCCCGGCTGGCCGACGATGAGCTCGGGTTCTGACGGCCTTTTCGATCAATCTTTAGGGGAAAAGGCCTGATCAGGCGAGGGCTTGGTGGGCGAGGGTTCGGTGGCAGCGCCGGCGGGCGGGACGCTGGGGGGCGCCCCGGCCGCCTGGACCGGCGGTGACGGTTCGGTCTCGTCGTGGGCGGTGGCCACCGGCGACTTGGCGATCTCGATGTAGCCGATCGTGATCAGCAGCAGCGCGACGATCTCGGGGATCAGGAACCAGCCCAGCCGCAGCTGCTCGTGGTACAGCATGACCCCGTAGACCGTGCTGATCAGCGCGTCGCCGACGGTCAGCGCGGGCTGCGAGGCGGCCAGCGTCCCGGCTTGCAGCGCGTTCTGCAGCAGGAACAGCGAGCCGACCCCGGCGATCGCCACCCCGTACAGCTGCCAGGTCTCGAAGAACGCGACCACCCCGTGGTCGAGCCGGGTCACCGCCTCCTTCATCAGCGCCGCGGTCAGCGAGTAGCCGACGGCCGCGGCCAGCCCGAGCAGGGCGGCCCGGGGCTCGCCCTGCACCCGGATCCCGGCCCCGATCAAGATCACCTCGAAGCCGACGGTGGCGATCAGCGTCAGCACCCAGATGCTGGTCGGGGCGGAGTCCCGGCCGCCGCTGGGCTGGGCCGCGGCCAGCCCGGTGCCGAGGCTGACGGTCACCAGCGCGACCGCGCCCCAGGTCCGGCCGGACAGCTTGCGGTGCCAGACCCAGCTCGACAGCAGCAGCGTCAGCGGCAGCTCGACGATGAAGATCGGCTGGACCAGCGCGATCGGGCCGGTCGCCAGCGCCCCCGCCTGCAGCAGTGAAGCCACCACGACCATGGCGATGCCGGCCAGCCAGACCCGCCGCCGGACCAGGTCGGCGATCAGCGACAGGCCATGGGCGGTCTGGGCCTGCGACGCGGCCCGGCGCTGCAGCACCGACGCGGTAGCGTTGCTGGCGGACGTCAGCAACGCCAGCACGATGGAAATCACAGCCAAGTTCCTACCCCCGGGATTTCACACGGTACCAAGTCACTTACCTGGCTCCTGCACAGGGAAGGACCTGCCGGCATGTCGGCCCGTTACCCGGCCATCGGCCCTTACGACCACGGCCTGCTCGACGTCGGCGACGGGCAGCGCCTCTACTGGGAGACCTGCGGCCAGGCGGACGGCAAACCGGCGGTCGTCCTGCACGGCGGCCCCGGCTCGGGCTGCTCGCCGGGCCTGCGCCGTTACTTCGACCCGGCCGCCTACCGGATCGTCCTGTTCGACCAGCGCGGCGCGGGCCGCAGCCTCCCCTCGGCGGGCGACCCCGGCACCTCGCTGGCCGCCAACACCACCGGCCACCTGCTGGCCGACCTGGAACGGCTGCGCCAGCACCTCGGCATCGGCCGGTGGCTGGTCTACGGCCAGTCCTGGGGCACCACCTTGGCCCTCGCCTACGCCGAGCGCCACCCGGACCGGGTCAGTGAGCTGATCCTGCTCAGCACCTCGACCACCACCGCCCGCGAGATCGAATGGATCACCCGGGACATGGGCCGGGTGTTCCCGGCCGAGTGGGCCCGGTTCCGCGACGGCGTGCCCCCAGCCGAGCGGGACGGCAACCTGGCGGCCGCCTACCACCGGCTGCTGGAGGGCCCGGACCGGGCCGCCAGTGAGCAGGCGGCCCGCGACTGGTGTGCCTGGGAGGACACCCACGTCGCCACCCACCCGGGCTTCGAGCCAAGCTCACGCTACGACGACCCGCGGTTCCGGCTGTGCTTCGCGCGGATCGTCACGCACTACTGGGCTCACCACGCCTGGCTGGACGATGGGACGCTGCTCCGGCAGGCACCCCGGCTGGCAGGCATCCCCGGCGCGCTGATCCACGGCCGCCTCGACATCAGCAGCCCGGCCGACATCCCCTGGCAGCTGGCCCAGGCCTGGCCGGACGCCGAGCTGACGATCATCGACGAGGCGGGCCACGGCGGCGGGGTCAGCGCCCCTGACCTGATCGTCGCCGCTACTGATCGTTTCGCCGGTAGGTAGCGGGCGGAACGCTTCTTGCTGTTATCACTGAGGAGCTGCGGCTCGGGAGACGGATAGCGGGTGCGGCGCGAAAGCCGGCCAATTGCACACGGAGTCAGGGGTTCCCTGAGACGCCAGAGGCACAGGGGGCGCCAGAGGCGACGATGCGGACTGCGGCCCGCCTTCGATGGAGCGTTTGCCGCGATAATCCCTGACTTTGCTCCAGCCAAACCTGGCCTGTGACCCCTGTGACCTGAGAGATTGCGCGGAACACGCAAAGTACACACCCAGTCATGCCCCCGCGGCGCCTTCACGACGCTTCTTGCTGTTATCGGTCCGGGCCCAGGCCGCACCGGGTCAGCGGCGGAAGGTGGCCAGGGCGAGCGAGCTCCGTGCTCGGCCCGGTGCGCGGGAAAGCCGGGACGCCGGCCGAGCAGCTTACGGGCCCGGCCCGTTGCGCGGACCGGCGGGACGTTTGTTAAAAATGAAAAACCATGCCCCGGACCCTCATCGCCTCCCAGCTGCCGTTCTCCCCCGAGCCGCCGAGCGGCCGGGTGTACGAAGGCACTCGCCTCGTCCGCAGTACGGACGTACGGCCTGATGGGCGGTTCCGGTTCGACGCGCTGGCCCGGGCGTTGCAGGACGTGGCCACCGACGACGTCATCGGCACGGGGTGGCGGGCGCCGTACGCCTGGCTGCTGCGGCGGTGCACGGTGACCGTGCATGAGTATCCCCGTTACGGGGACGAACTGCGCCTTCGCACGTTCTGCTCGGCGACCGGGCCGCGCTGGGCGCAGCGCACCACCACCGTGGCCGGCCCGGACGGCCCCCAGCAGCAGTCGGTGGCGATCTGGGCCGCGGTCGACCTGAACACCGGCGCGCCGGCGCCCCTCGGGGACGATTTCTTCCGCTGGTACGGGGAGGCCACCCAAGGCCGGAAGGCCTCCGCCCGGCTGTCTCTCCCCAAGCCCGGGCCGGCCGCGGCCGGCGCCGCGCGGGACTGGCCGTTGCGGGCGGCCGACTTCGACACGGCCGGGCACGTCAACAACGCGATCGCCTGGGCGGCGGCCGAGGACGTGCTGGCCGACCTGGACTGGCTACCGGCGCTGGCCGAGGTGGAGTACCACCGGCCGATGCTGCCCGGCTGCCGGCCGCGGCTGCTGGTCCAGGCCGGTGACCACGGGAACGGCGACCACGGGAACGTCGACCGTGAGGTGTTCGCCTGGCTGACCGATGGCGAGGAACGGCTGGCCACCGCCCGGCTCTACTCCCCCGTGCCCAGGTAGCGCAGCACCGCCAGCACCCGGCGGTTGTCGCCCTCGGACGGAGGCAGCCCGAGCTTGCCGAAGATGCTGGCCACGTGCTTTTCCACCGCGCCGCCGGAGATGAACAGGGCGGCGCTGATGCCGGCGTTGGACCGGCCCTCGGCCATCAGCCCGAGCACGTCCCGTTCGCGCCGGGTCAGCGTGTTCAGGCCCTCGGTCCGGCGGCTGGCCCGGAACAGCTGGCTGACCACCTCGGGGTCCAGTGCGGTACCGCCGTCGGCCACCCGCTCGAGCGCCGCCACGAAGTCGGCGACGTCGGCCACCCGGTCCTTGAGCAGGTAACCGACCCCGGCCGCGTTGCCGGCCAGCAGCCGGGAGGCGTAGCGGGTCTCCACGTACTGGGAGAACATCAGCACGCCGACGTCGCGGTGGTCCTGGCGGATCTGCAGGGCCGCCCGCAGGCCCTCGTCGGTGTGGGTGGGCGGCATCCGGATGTCGACCACGGCCACGTCCGGCTTCTGCTCGGCGACCGCGGTCACCAGCGCGTCCCCGTCGGCGACGGCCGCGCACACCTGGTGCCCGTGGTCATCGAGCAGGCGGGTCAGCCCCTCCCGCAGCACCACCGCGTCCTCCGCGATCACCACTCGCATGGGCTCCCCTTCACCGCTTCTTGCTGTTATCACTTCGTGGCCGTGTCGGCGGGCCCGCGCCGCGTCAGGCCGTCATCGGCAATTCAACAACGATCTCGGTCGGGCCGCCGGGCGGGCTGTCCACCCGGAGGTCCCCGTCCACCGTGCCCACCCGCCGCCGCAGGCCGGCCAGCCCGCTGCCCCCCTCGGGGTCGGCGCCGCCGATCCCGTCGTCGCTGACCTGCAGCCGCAGGGTCTGGCCGCGGTCGCCGTCGGCGAGGGCGGCCGCGATGTCGATCTTGTTGGCTTGGCTGTACTTGATCGCGTTGGTCAGCAGCTCGGCCGCGCAGAAGTAGGCGATCGTCTCGATCGCGGGCGAGGGGCGCTCGGTGACCTCGGCGCTGACCGTGACCGGGATCGCGCTGCCCGCCGCCAGCGTGGCCAGCGCCTCCCCGAGGCCGGTATCGAGGACCGGCGGGTGGATGCCGCGGACCAGCTCGCGCAGTTCGACCAGGGCTTCCTTGGCGTTCAGGTGGGCGGCGTCGACCAGCTCGCGGATCCGCCCGATGTCGTCGGGGACGCCCTGGTGACCGAGCTTCTCCTTGGCCATGCCCAGGTTCATCGCCATCGCCGCCAGCCGGACCTGGGCGCCGTCGTGCAGGTCCCGTTCCACCTGGCGCAGCAGCGCGGCCGAGTCGTCGACCGCCCTCGAGCGGGCCAGCTCCAGGTCACGGACCCGCTGGGCCAGGGTGCCGGGCCCCAGCAGCGACCGGATCAGCCAGCGGTCGACCGCCACCGCGCCGCGGGTCAGCCAGGGCGCGGCCAGCAGCAGCGCCACCCCGAACAGGGCCGCCCACAACGTGGCGGCCCAGGTGCTGATGTGCAGCACGCTGTTGAACGGGGGCGGGGTCGCGGTCGGCAGCGGCCGCAGCGTGGTGGCGGCCGGGTGGTTGCGGAACAGCAGCCACCACAGCGGGAACCCCAGGTCGTACAGGCCGCAGGCCCAGAACCCGAGCGCGAAGTACTGGAGGGTGAGGACCGGCAGCTTGAGCAGCAGGTACCCGGTCGCCCGCCAGCCGGTCCCGTCGCGCAGCCGCGCGTCGAGCCGGACGATGACGCTGCCGGCCGGGCGCCGGAACGGGGTCGGCGGCATGACCCGGGCGTTCAGGAACCGGTCGGCCAGGCGGCGGTGCCAGCCGCCGAACCGGCGGGCCAGCCGCTGGTTGAGCACCAGCATCATCAGCCCGACCACGGTGCCCAGCACCGAGCCGGAGATCAGCAGGCCGGCCGGCAGCAGGACCACCACGATCATGAACGTGGCCAGGCCGAGCGGCATCGAGATCAGGCAGTAGAGCACGTTGCGCCGAGCCTGCGTGGTCAGCGGGGCCTGAAAGGCGGCCTGCAGGGTGGTGCGCGCCAGCACGGCCGCCCCGGCCCGGGTGATCACTCCCCGGGCCGGGGCGGTTCCCGCCTGATACGGCTCGCTCATAACCTCATTGTCAAACATCTCGCCGGGCCAGCGCGAACGTTCCCGCTGCGAGCAGGACGGCCGCGTACAGGCAGAGCAGGGCGAACCCGAGCCACGGGGACAGCGCGTGCGCTTCGGGCCGGACGGCGCTGATCGAGCTGGCCGCGATCGGCTCGGGCAGGAACTTGGTGACGTCGTTGCGGATCGAGTCGGGCAGCGGCAGCGTCAGGAACGGCAGCACGAAGATGACCCCGGCGGCGGCCGCGAGGCCGCCCGCCGTGCGGCGGATGAGCGCGCCCAGGCCCAGCCCGAACAGGCCCGTCAGGGCGGCGTAGGCCCCGGCCATCAGCACCGCCCGCAGCACCGTGGGGGTGGCCAGGGAGGCGTGCGGGACGTCGCTGCGCATGATCAGCTCACCCGCGAAGAAGCTGGCGAACGCCAGCACCTCGCCCACCAGCAGCGCCAGCCCGCCGAACACGGCGGTCTTGGCCGCCAGCACCAGCGGGCGCCGGGGGGCCGCCGCGAACGTGGAGCGGATCAGGCCCGAGGAGTACTCGCTGGTGATGAACAGCACGCCCAGCACCGCGGTGACCAGCTGGCCGATGATCAGGCCGGTGAAGCTCAGGTTGGTGGGATCCCAGCTGGCCCGGTCGGCGGCCGGCATGTGCCCCCAAGCCGCCGAGGTCAGGCCGTTGAACAGTAGCGCGGAGCCGATCAGGCTGACGGTGAAGATGGCCAGGCCCCAGCTGGTCGAGCGCACGCTGCGCAGCTTGATCCATTCCATCCGGGCCAGGTCGGCGAACCCGTAATGCCCCCGCAGGCTACGGGTCCGGGTCTCGGCCACGGCAGTGGCGGCGGTCATGACGCGCTCCCCAGGTAGTGGTGCCCGTGTTCGCGGGCGTGGCTCTCGTAGTCGGTGACCCCGGAGGTCAGGGCCAGGAACGCCTCCTCCAGCGAGGTTGACTGGGCCGACAGCTCGGCCACCGTGGTCTGGGCCAGCAGGCGGCCCTGGCCGATCACGATCAGGTCGGTCGCGGTCAGCGCCATCTCGGCGATCAGGTGGCTGGAGATGAACACCGTGCGGCCTTCGGCGGCCAGCGACCGCAGCAGCGACCGCAGCCAGCGGATGCCCTCCGGGTCGAGCCCGTTGACCGGCTCGTCGAGGATCAGCACCTCGGGGTCGCCCAGCAGGGCGGTGGCGATGCCGAGCCGCTGGGCCATGCCGAGCGAGTACTTGCCGGCCCGGCGGCCCGCCGCCTGCGTCAGGCCGACGATGTCGAGCACCTCGTCCACCCGGCGGGCGGGCAGCCGGTTGCTGGCGGCCAGCGCGGCCAGGTGCGCGCGCCCGGACCGGCCGGGCTGGAACGACCGGGCGTCCAGCAGCGAGCCGACCCGGCGCAGCGGCCAGCCGAGCTCGCGGTAGCCGCGGCCGCCGATCCGGGCCTGCCCGGCGTCGGGGCGGTCCAGCCCGATGATCATGCGCATGGTGGTGGACTTGCCGGAGCCGTTGGGGCCCAGGAACCCGGTCACCGTGCCCGGCGCGACCTCGAAGGTCAGCCCGTCCACGGCCGTCGTCGGGCCGTAGCGTTTAGTGAGGCCTCGAACCTCGATCATGGCAATCTCCCGTTGTCCAGCGGATGGCTTAGCTCGCTCCATCACGCTAGAAACGGGCGCCCCGGGAAAGAACGTGGCTGACCCCCGGGTTGGGCCGGGGGTTATCCCCCGGGTGGGCGCCAGTCCAGGTCGTAGGGGTCAGTCCAGGTCGAGGACGGCCTTGCCGCGGACCTGGCGGCCCAGCAGCGCGGCCGCTATCAGACGGCGGCGGTGCCGATCAGGCCGTTGCGGGTGACCAGGGCGGCCAGTTCGTCCGGGCGGAGGCCGTCGGTGCCGGCCGGGCGCACGGGGACGACCAGGTAGCGGATCTCCGACGTCGAATCCCACACGTCGATGCGGGTGGTGGCGGGCAGGTCGAGGCCGAACCCGGCCAGCACCGCCCGCGGCTCGCGGACCGCCTGCGATCGGTAGGCCAGGCTCCGGTACCAGCTCGGGGACGGGCCCAGCAGCGACAGCGGGTAGCAGGAGCACAGGGTGCAGACGATCACGTTGTGCCGGCCGGGGGTGTTGGCCACCGCCCGCAGCTGGAAGCCGCTGGTCTGCGGGCCGAACCCGAGCTCGGCGGCGGCGGCCGAGCCGTCGGCCAGCAGGCGGTCGCGGTACTCCTCGTCGGTCCAGGCCCGGGCGACGATGCGGGCCCCGTTGACCGGGGCGGCGTCCGCGTAGAACCGGGTCAGCAGCTCGTCGATCTCCGCGTCGGTGGTCAGGCCGGCCGCGATCACCCGTTCTTCCAGGCGGCGGACCCGGGCCGCGACCGGCAAGCTCTCGTGCTGGTGCGCGTGGGGCTCGGCAGGCTCGGTCACGGGGCCTCCTCCAGGTAGCACTCCCACAGGTCAGCCGTGACGGTGTCCCCCCGTCTCGCATCCCCACAGGTCGGCGCCGTGGAAGCGGACCGCGTACACGGGCTCGACCCGCGGCTCGGGCACCCCGCGGGCGACGTCGTCGGGTAGCGGCTCGGGGGTGGCCACCGCCACCACCTCGCCGGTGTGCCCGCGCAGGTAGCGGGGCAGCCGGGTGTGGTGGCCGGGGTCGGTGGTGCGGGCCCGGACCCGGCTGCCGGGCGGGAACTTCACGCCACGCCCTTGCGGTCGAGCAGTGTCTCGATCGCGTCCAGCCAGCGCTCGAAGTACGGCGCGCTCAGGTACTGCCCGGGCGGCAGCGACTCGATCGCGTCGCGCAGCTCGTCGCCGGTGAAAACCCCGCGGCGCAGCAGGACCCGCTGCACCGCGAACACCCGCGCCTCCCAGTCGGCCGCGAAGGCGGCGGGCTCGGCCGGATCGCCGGGCTCGACCGGCCCGAAGCCGGTCTGCCCGCCCACGTCGTGCACCCTGCTCATGGTCGTGACGCTAACCGATACGGTCGCACCGTGACCAGCTTCCGCCAGCCCGGCACCGTGCTCACCGATCACACGTTCCGCGTCCCGCTCGACTACGGGCAGCCGGACGGGGAGCAGATCGACCTCTACGCCCGCGAGGTCGTCGCGGCCGGCCAGGCCGATCAGGCCGGCCAGCTGCCCTGGCTGTTGTTCCTGCAGGGCGGCCCGGGCATGCGGTCGCCCCGGCCGGTCGGGCGGGACGCCTGGCTGGACCGGGCGCTGCGCGAGTTCCGGGTGCTGCTGCTGGACCAGCGCGGCACCGGCCGGTCCACCCCGGCCGACCGGCTGTCGCTGGCCCGGCTGGGCAGCCCGCAGGCCCAGGCCGATTACCTGGCCCACTTCCGGGCCGACAACATCGTCCGGGACGCCGAGCGGATCCGCCGCGAGCTGACCGGCGGCGCGCCCTGGAGCGTGCTGGGCCAGAGCTTCGGCGGGTTCTGCACGGTCACCTACCTTTCGATGGCGCCGGAGGGGCTGAAAGAGGCGTTCATCACCGGCGGCCTGCCCGGCCTCGACGTCACCGCCGACGACGTCTACCGGGTCGCCTATCCGCGGGTCGCGGCCAAGGTCAGCCAGCACTACGAGCGCTACCCGGACGACGCCGCCCAGGCCCGGCGGATCGCCCGCCACCTGGCCGCCCACGACGTGCGGCTGCCGTCGGGGATGCCCCTGACGGTGCAGAACTTCCAGGCCCTGGGGCACCTGCTGGGCGGCAGCAGCGGCAGCCACGACCTGCACTACCTGCTCGAGGACCCGTTCACGGCGGGCGAGCTGAGCGACGAGTTCCGCTACCGCGCTCAGCCTTTGCTGTCGTACGCGGGCGCCCCGCTCTACGCGCTGCTGCACGAGGCCTGCTACGCCCAGGGGGAGGCCACCAACTGGTCGGCCCAGCGGGTCCGGGCCGAGTTCCCGGCGTTCAGCCCGGCGGCGGCGGCCGACGGTGACGAGCCGGCCATGTTCACCGGCGAGATGATCTACCCGTGGATGACCGAGCAGGACCCGGTCCTGCAGCCGCTGCGCGAGGCCGCTGACCTGCTGGCCGCCCGGGACGGCTGGCCGCCGCTGTACGACCCGATCCGGCTGGGGGCCAACCAGGTCCCGGTGGCCGCCGCGATCTACTTCAACGACATGTACGTCGACCGCGACGACTCGCTGCGCGCGGCCGCCACCATCGGCGGGCTGCGGTCCTGGGTGACCAGCGAATACGAGCACGACGGGGTGCGAGTCAGCGACGGCAAGGTGCTGGACCGGCTGATCGCCCTGACCCGCGGCAAAGCCTGACCCGTGGCGAAGGCTGACCGGACCGGAGCCGCCCCAGCCGGTGGAGTGCGATGATTCCGGGCTGCCGGTGTCGTCTGCCGGACATGGATCCCTCTGTCCCGGCCGTGATCGAGCGGCCCAGCCAGCCCTACGTATTCATCCCCCGCACGGTGACCATGGCCAGCCTGCCCGCGGCCGCCGACGAAATCCCCGGCCTGTTCGGATGGCTGGCCGCCCACCGGGCGGCGCCCGCCGGCGCGCCGTTCCTCAAGTACAACGTGATCGACATGGAACGTGAGCTGCAGGTCGAAGCCGGTGTCCCGGTCGCGGCGCCGGTCGCGGGCGACGGCCGGGTCCAGGCGGGGGTGCTGCCCGGCGGCCGGTACGCGGCCGTCACCCACGTCGGCCCCTACGACCAGCTGGTGCCCGCGGTCGCCGCTCTGCTCGACTGGGCCGCCGGTGCGGGCCTGACCTGGGACAAGCAGGACACCGCGGGCGGTCAGCGGTGGGGCGGCCGGCTGGAGGTCTACGAGACCAACCCGGCCGAGCAGCCCGACCCGGCCAAGTGGGAGACCCGGCTGGTGTTCCGGCTGGCCGGCTGACGCGGCCGGCGTTGCCGATCCGGCAACCGGACTGGCCAGGGCGGGCGGGCAGGCGGCACAGTGAGCGCATGGAAACCGACCCGCGGGAGCTGTTCAGCCAGGAGTACTGGGATGACCGGTACGGCGCCGAGCCGATCTGGTCCGGCCAGCCCAACCCGCTGCTGGCCCGCTACGCGGCCGAGCTGACTCCCGGCACCGCGCTCGACGTGGGCAGCGGCGAAGGGGCCGACGTGATCTGGCTCGCCACCCGGGGCTGGACCGTTACCGGCGCCGACATCTCCCCGGTCGCCCTGCGGCGGGCGGCCGGGTTCGCCGCCCAGGCCGGCCCGGACGTGGCCGCCCGGATCACCTGGCAGCAGGCCGACCTGCTCCGCTGGCCGCCCCCGGAAGGCCACTTCGACCTGGTCTCGGCCCAGTTCGTGCACCTGCCGGCGGCCGAGCGGGAGGCGCTGCACCGGCGCCTGGCGGCCGCGGTCCGGCCCGGCGGCACGCTGCTGGTGGTCAGCCACCATCCGTCCGACCTGCACACCGGGCACCGGCCGCAGCTGCCGGAGATGTTCGCCACCGCCGAGCAGATGGCGGTCGTGCTCGACCCCCGGGCCTGGGACATCGAGACCAGCGCGCCCGGGCGCGAGGCCACCTTCCCCGACGGCGAGACCCTCACCATCCACGACGCGGTGCTGCGGGCGGTCCGGCGCCCAGCTTGAGCAGGTCGAGGTCGAGAGGCACGGGTCCGAACCTGCGCCATCGCCCGCCATTGCCCCGGCCGCGCCGCTGTGCCAGGGTCGGCCAGTGTGAGCGTCCGCGAGGGAGACCTGCTGTGGGAGCCGGGCCCGGACCGGGTGGCGCGGGCCAACATCACCCGGTTCACCCGCTGGCTGGCCAGCGAACGCCAGCGGGAATTCGGCGACTACGGCGAGCTGTGGCGCTGGTCGGTCACCGACCTGGACGGGTTCTGGCAGGCGGTCTGGGACTTCTGCGGGATCCAGGCCTCGGCCCCGGCCACCGCGGTCCTCGGCCGCCGCACGATGCCGGGCGCGCAGTGGTTCCCGGGTGCCCGCCTCAACTACGCCGAGCACATCCTGCGCCGCCAGACCAGCGGCGACGCGCTGCTGTTCGCCGGGGAGACCGTCCCGCTGCAGGCGCTGCCCGCGGAGACGCTGGCGGCCCAGGTCCGGACGCTGGCGACCTACCTGCGCGCCCGCGGTGTCCAGCCCGGCCAGCGGGTGGCCGGCTACCTGCCCAACGTGCCCCAGACCGTGGTCGCGATGCTGGCTGCGGCCAGCATCGGCGCCGTCTGGACCAGCTGCTCCCCCGACTTCGGCTGGCGCGGCGTGCTGGACCGGTTCCGCCAGCTCACGCCCGTGGTGCTGATCTGTACCGACGGCTACCACTACGGCGGCCGGGCCTACGACCGGCGCGACGAGGCCGCCCGGATCGCGGCCGGGCTGCCGACCCTGCACACGATCATCGGCGTCAGCCTCCTGCGCCCCGACGGCCCCGACGCCCCGGCCGGCACCACCAGCTGGGACGAGATCATGCGCGGGCCCGCCCCGCCGCCGGGCGCCTTCTCCTGCGAGCAGGTCCCGTTCGGTCATCCGCTGTGGGTCCTGTTCTCTTCCGGCACCACCGGGTTGCCCAAGGCGATCACCCACAGCCACGGCGGCATCCTCATCGAGCAGCTCAAACTGCAGACATTCCACATGGACCTGCGGCCCGGCGACCGGATGCTGTTCTACACCACGACCGGCTGGATGATGTGGAACTTCCTGGTCAGCTCGCTGCTGCTCGGTGTCCAGCCGGTGCTGTACGACGGGAACCCGGCCTGGCCGGGCCCGGACGTGCTGTGGCGGCTGGCCGCGCAGGCGGGGGTCACGTTCTTCGGCGCCTCCCCCGCCTACGTCGACGCGCTCAGCCGGGCCGGCGTGGCCCCCGGCCAGCTCGTGGACCTGGACCGGCTGCAGGCGGTGATGCTGGCCGGTTCCCCGGTCTCGGCCGAGTGCAGCGCCTGGTTCTACCGCAACGTCAAACCCGACCTGTGGCTGGCGACCGGCAGCGGCGGCACCGACACCTGCTGCGGGCTGGTCGGCGGCACCCCCACGCTGCCGGTCTACGCGGGCGAGATCCAGGCCCGCCACCTGGGCGTGGCCGCCTACGCGGTCAACCCCGACGGCCAGCCGGTCACCGGCCAGGTCGGCGAGCTGGTCATCACCGAGCCGATGCCGTCGATGCCGATCCGGTTCTGGGGTGATGAGGACGGCCGCCGCTACCACCAGACCTACTTCGGTGAATTCCCGGGACGCTGGCGCCAGGGAGACTTTTTCAAGATCAATGAGCGCGGCGGCTGTTTCGTGCTCGGCCGGTCCGATGCCACCCTCAACCGCGACGGGGTGCGGATCGGCACCGCCGAGGTCTACGCCGCGCTGGAGTCGGTCCCTGGGGTGACCGGCGGGCTGGTGGTCAACCTGGACCGGCCCGGCGGCGGGTCCTTCATGCCGCTGTTCGTCACCCTGGCCGACGGCCAGGACCTCGACGAGGCGCTGCGGGCCGAGATCAGCGACCAGCTGCGCCGTCAGTACTCGCCGCGGCACGTGCCGGACGCGATCATCGCGGTGCCGGCCATCCCGGTCACCCTCACCGGCAAGAAGATGGAGGTGCCGGCGCGGCGCATACTGGCCGGGGTCCCGCCCGACCAGGCCGCCAACCGCGACGCGATGGCCAACCCGGATTCCCTCGACGCCTTCGCCGCCTACGCCCGCACCCTGGCTGAACCGGGCTGAACGCCGCCCCCTACGGTTTGATCATGCCCACCTCGCAGGTGTCGGCCACCGCGGTCATCGCCGCCCCGCCCGAGCGGATCTTCGCGCTGCTGACCGATCCGGCCATGCACCCGAGCATCGACGGGACCGGCAGCGTGCTCAGCGTGCAGGACGGCGGCCCCGAGCAACTGCGGCTGGGCTCGAGGTTCGGCATGAACATGAAGATCGGCGCGCCGTACAAGATCCTGAACACGGTGGTCGAATACGATCAGGACCGGCTGATCGCCTGGCGTCACTTCTACGGGCACCGCTGGCGCTGGCGGCTCGAGCCGCTCGGGGACGGCCGCACCGAGGTCACCGAGACGTTCGACTGGTCGACCACCCGGTTCCCGCTGCTGCTGACCCTCACCCCGTTTCCCCGGCGCAACCGCCGCGGGATCGAGAAGTCGCTGGCCCGGCTGACGGATATTGCCACTGCACCCGGGCAGTGAGGCAACCGAAGACGGTCCGCGCACGAAGTAACAGCTATGGGTGGGAGAACCAGCAGGCGATGAGCATCAGCTACTCGAGCGTCGTGGACGCGCCGATCGACGAGGTGTTCGCGTGGCACGGCCGGGCGGGCGCGCTGACCCGGCTGGCGCCGCCCTGGCAGCCGGTCCGGGTCGGCCAGGAGGCCACCTCACTCAAGGACGGGCGTGCGGTCCTGCTGCTGCCGGGCGGGGCCCGCTGGGTGGCGCAGCACCAGGCCGACGGGTACGACCCGCCCCGCCAGTTCGTCGACCAGCTGGTGGCCGGCGGCCTCACCTCGACCGCCCTGGCCCGGGTGCTGTCCTGGCGGCACGTGCACGGCTTCCACGAGACCGGCGGCGGCGCCACCCGGGTCAGCGACGACGTGCAGACCACGGTGCCCGAACTGGCGCTCCGGCAGATGTTCGGTTACCGGCACCGCCAGCTCGCGGCCGACCTCAAGGCCCAGCGGTGGGCCCGGGCCAAGCAGCCCGGGCCGCTCACGGTCGCGGTCACCGGGTCCAGCGGCATGATCGGCACCGAGCTGACCGCGCTGCTCACCACCGGTGGCCACCGGGTGATCAAGCTGGTGCGTCACCCGGTCGCGGCGGGCACGGCCGACGAGCGCCAGTGGGACCCCCGCTCCCCCGCCCCCGACCTGCTGAACGGGGTCGACGCGCTGGTGCACCTGGCCGGGGCGAGCATCGCCGGCCGGTTCACCGCCGCCCACAAGCAGCAGATCCGCGACAGCCGGATCGAGCCCACCCGCCGCCTGGCCGAGCTGGCCGCCCGGACCGGTGGCCTGACGTTCATCAGCGCCTCGGCGATCGGCCTCTACGGCGCCGACCGGGGCGATGAGGTGCTCACCGAGGACAGCCCGCGCGGCACCGGGTTCCTGGCCGACGTGGTCGCCGACTGGGAGGCCGCCACCCGGCCCGCGGCCGACGCGGGCCTGCGGACCGTCCTGGTCCGGACCGGGATCGTGCAGAGCCCCAAGGGCGGCACCCTGCGGATCTTCTACCCGCTGTTCGAGGCCGGCCTGGGCGGCAAGCTCGGCGACGGCCGCCAGTGGCTGTCGTGGATCGGAATCGACGACCTGATCGACGTCTACCTGCGGGCGCTGGTCGACCCGGCCCTGTCCGGCCCGGTCAACGCGGTCGCCCCCGACCCGGTGCGCAACGCCGACTACACGGCCACGCTCGGCCGGGTGCTGCGGCGGCCGACGCTGATCCCGGTCCCGGGGTTCGGGCCGCGGCTGATCGTCGGCGCCGAAGGCGCCCGCGAGCTGGCCGAAGCCAGCCAGCGGGTGCGGCCCGACGCGCTGCTGACGGCCGGGCAGCCGTTCCGCTACACCCGGCTGGAGCCCGCCCTGCGCCACCTGCTCGGCCACGCCGAGGACGCCTGACGCCGCCCCGGCCGGCCGCTCAGGCGTCGGCGATAGCGTCGGCGACGCTCTCGTAGACCGGGATCAGCTGGTCGGCCCGGGTCAGCTGCAGCACCCGGGCCACCGAGATCTGGGGCGCGGCCAGCGCCAGCACGCCGCCCTGCTGGTCCAGGGACCGGCTGGATCGCAGCAGCATCCGCAGGCCGGTGGAATCCATGAAGCTCAGCTCGGACATGTCGACGATCAGCAGCCGCGGCTGCTGGGTCACCACCGAGTCGAGCACGCCGTAAAGCTCGTCGCTGTTCGTCGCGTCGACTTCGCCAGCCAGCACTACCACGGAGTACGTCGCCCCGGCGGTTTCCGGGACCGACACCGACGCTCTCAGCAGCCCCACCGGACTCCTTTTCCACCTGCAGGTCTTACGGGCGCCGGGCGGCGCCCCCGCGCTGTCATACACGGTAACGGTCAGGCTGGCCGTCTTGGCCCGCAGCAGGACGGCCGTTATTTTCTCGGGATATACCTCTACCAGCAAACGCGGGTCCCCATCACCCCGGGGCGACGCGGCCGCCACGGCCGGTAACGTGGCTGGACGTGACTGACGACGTACCGCTGCCGGCCATCCCGGCGTCGGCCGGGGCGCTGATCTTCGACCGCGACAGCCGGCTGCTGATCCTCAAGCCGACCTACAAGGGCGGCTGGACGATCCCCGGCGGGGTGATGGAAGCCGGCGGGGAAACCCCCTGGCAGGCGTGCCAGCGTGAGGTGCGCGAGGAGTGCGGCCTGACCGTGGAGCGCGGCCGGCTGGCCGCCGTCGACTTCCGCCCGCCCAAGCCCGGCCGCCCCGGCGGGCTGCGGTTCCTGTTCGACTGCGGGCCGTTCGGGCCAGCGGCGCTGGCCGCGGTCACACTGCAGGCCGAGGAGATCTCCGCCAGCCGGCTGCTGCCGCTGGCCGAAGCCCTGCCGTTGCTGTCCAAACCGGTCCGCCGCCGGGTCCGGGCCGCCACCGGCGCCCGCACCACCATCTACCTGGAGAACGGCCGCCCGGTGGAAGCGGTAGCGGCCGCATGAGGCGCCACAGCCTGCTGCCCACCCCGGGCACCGTGACCGACGTGTTCAGCCGGGACCGGCCGCCGGTGCTGACCATCGACCCCGGTGACACGGTGGTGGCCGGGTCGCTGGACGCCTCCGGCTACCTGAACCGGCAGCGCTGGCCTGGTGATGCCCGGCCGCGGATGCTCAGCGCCGGCCGCGGGCACTGCCTGACCGGGCCGATCGCGGTGACCGGGGCGCAGCCGGGCGGCACGCTGTCGGTCCGGTTCGTCTCACTGCGGCCGGCCGACTGGGGCTGGACCAAGGCCGCCTCCCGCGACGACCGGCTCACCCGCCGTCTCGGGGTCGAGGGCGGCCCGCCGTCCTGGCTGCTGTGGGAGATCGACGCCGACGGCGGCCAGGCCTACAGCGACACCGGCTACACGGTCCCCATCGCGCCGTTCCTGGGGGTGGTGGGGATGCCGCCGGCCGAGCCCGGCGAGCACTCCACGATCCCGCCCCGGCCCCAGGGCGGCGGCAACATCGACTGCCGGGAGCTGGTGGCCGGCTCGACCCTGTACCTGCCGGTGACGGTGCCGGACGCGCTGCTGTGCCTGGGCGACGGGCACGCCGCCCAGGGCGACGGCGAGGTCAGCGGCACCGCCATCGAGTGCGCGATGACCACCGAGGTGGTGGTGGACCTGGTGGCCGGGCCGCCGGTACCCGGCGTCCACGCCGAGACCCCGGCCGGGCGGATCACGTTCGGGTTCAGCCACGACCTGGACGAGGCGATGGGCGACGCCCTGGACGCCATGCTGACCTGGATGCAAGGGATGTACGGGCTGACCCGGACGGCGGCGCTGGCGCTGGCCGGGCCCACCGTGGACCTGCGGGTCACCCAAGTGGCCAACGATGTGTGGGGGGTGCACGCCGTCCTGCCCGCCGGCACGCTACGTTGATCGGCATGACGGCTGGATCGATCGTGGTGCGGCCTGCGGAATCGCAGGCCGACCTGACGGGGATCGACGCCGTCGACGTGTCCTACTCCACCGACCGGATCTACCGGGTCCGGCGCAACAATATGGCGTTCTGGCTGGAAGAAGAGCGGTTCGAGCTGCCGGTGGAAAAGGCCGACCTGCGGCCGGCCCGCACCCTGTCGGACGGGCTGTTCGTGGCCTGCCAGGACGGGGAGATCGTGGGCTACGGCGAGCTGCGGCCCGAGCCGGGGACCGGCCGGGTCCGGATCGAGTCCATCTTCGTGTCCCGGTCCGCCCGCGGCCAGGGCGTCGGCGGGCGGCTGATCGAAGCGCTGGCCGAGCAGGCCACCCACCAGCCCGGCGCCCGCTGCCTGTGGCTGGAAACCCAGAACGTCAACTACCCGGCCGTGCAGTTCTACCTGAAAATGGGCTTCCGGCTGTGCGGCCTGGACGAGACCCTCTACCAGCCCGACGACCCGCAGCTGCTGCCGGGCGAGATGGCCCTGTACTTCACCCGCGACCTGGCCCGCTGAGCTTTTCTCAGCGGTGGCGGGCGTCCTGGCGGGCCAGGAGCTCGGCCGCGTGGTCGGGCACGAAGTTCTGCAGCTCGCGGGGGGTGCGCTGGTAGCCGGTGGAGGGCGGCCGGGGCGGCAGGCGCAGCTCGGGCAGCTTGACCTGGTGGTACGGCACCGAGCTGAGCAGGTGGGCGATCATGTTGATGCGCGCCCGCCGCTTGTCGTCGCTCTCGACCACATGCCAGGGCGCCTCGGGGATGTCGGTGTGCACGAACATCTCATCCTTGGCCCGTGAGTAGTCCTCCCAGTGCAGGATCGACTGCAGGTCCATCGGCGACAGCTTCCAGCGCCGCAGCGGGTCGTCAAGCCGTGACTCGAACCGGCGCTGCTGCTCCTCGTCGCTGACCGAGAACCAGTACTTGCGCAGCCGGATCCCGCCCTCGACCAGCAGCCGCTCGAAGATCGGGCACTGGCTCATGAACCGGCTGTACTGCTCCTTGGTGCAGAACCCCATCACGTGCTCGACCCCGGCCCGGTTGTACCAGCTGCGGTCGAACAGGCAGATCTCCCCGGCCGCGGGCAGGTGCTCGACGTAGCGCTGGAAGTACCACTCGGTCTGCTCGCGCTCGGTTGGGGCCGGCAGCGCGGTGATGCGGACGACGCGGGGGTTGAGGTACTGCGCCACCCGCTGGATGGTGCCGCCCTTGCCGGCCGCGTCGCGCCCCTCGAAGATCACCACGATGCGGGCGCCCTCGGCCCGCACCCATTCCTGCATCTTGACCAGTTCGCCCTGCAGCCGGTACAGCTCCTGCTCGTACAGGGCGCGGGGCAGTTTCTCCGGCTTGGCGCGCTGGCCGCCCGCCGGGCGGCCGGCCTTGCCGTTGAGCTTGGTGCCGTTCGCCTTCGCCATCGTGCCCTCCCGTGGCCGAGCGCCGTTCGCGCAACAAACACTGATCGTTAACTTAACCGCACCCGGCCGGAAGACAAGATCGTCGGCTCTGCTGGCCATAGCCGCAACTAAAGGTCACACTTTCCCCACAGGTCTTGACAGGTTCACACACTAACGAGTGAAAATCCTCATGAATAAAAGGGTTCAAGGTGGCGGGACTCGCCGCTGCCTCCGGGCTGACTCATGGAGGAGGCGCCATGCCCGATCGGGACCACGACGTCAGTTCTGCCCGCGCCGGCGCCGGGGCCGGGCGGCCACGGCGGCGGGACTTTCTGCGCTACTCGGGCGGTGCGGCCGTCGCGGCCGGCACCCTGGGCGGCGCGGGCCTGCTCGGCGCCGCCCCGGCCGGGGCCACCACCACCCGGGCGGCCCGGACGGCCGCCGCCCAGGCCGGGGCCACCCCGTCGGCCGGTTACGCGGCCGCCGACGGGACGCTGACCGCCACCCCGATCCGGCCGCCCGCGCCGCCGCTGGCCGTCCGCGGCCCGTACGTGAGCACCTGGCTGCGGCCACCGCGCTGCCCGCCACCTGGCCGGAGTTCTGGGCCGGGCACACCACCGCGATGGGCGGCATCGCCCGCGTCGACGGCGTCGCTTACATGTTCATGGGTGACCCGGGGATCATTCTCACCGTCCCCAACGGCAACTACGGCACCCCCACGACCGTCCAGGGCTTCGAGCAAGCCCTGCAGCAGACCAAGCTCGAGGTCACCCCGACCCGGTCCACGTTCACGCTCGAGGGCGGCGGGATCGAGCTGGTGGCCGAGTTCCTGTCCCCGGTGGAGCCGGGCGACACCAAGCGCCAGTCGATCCCGTTCAGCTACCTGAACCTGACCGCCCGCAGCATCGACGGCAAGACCCACGACGTGCAGCTGTACGCCGACATCAGCGGCGAATGGGCCAGCGGCGACGACAGCCAGCAGATCACCTGGGCCCCGTCGCAGGTCAGCTACCCGGGCGGCACCCTGCAGGTGTGGTCGGTCGAGCTGGCCAGCCAGCAGCCGCTGACCGAGCAGGACCAGCAGGCGGCCTGGGGCAGCACGGTGTGGGCCACCCCCAGCACCAGCGGCCTGACCTACCAGTCCGGGCAGGACGTGGTGGTCCGGGCGCAATTCGTCAATAACGGCAAGCTGGCCGACAGCAACGACACCAACTACCGGGCCATCAACAACAACTGGCCGGTGTTCGCGTTCTGCGCCGACCTCGGCCAGCTGGGCGGGGCCGCCCGGACGGTGCCGCTGTCGATCGGGCTGGCCCGCACCCCGGCCGTCAGCTACCAGGGCCAGAACCTGAACCCGTGGTGGAGCAAGGAGTTCTCGTCCTGGCCGGACATGCTCGGCTTCTTCCACGGCGACCTGGCCGCCGCCCAGCGCCGGGCGACCACGCTGGACAGCAAGATCACCGGCGACGCGACCGCGGCCGCGGGCACCGCCTACGCCGGGCTGTGCGCGATCGCGCTGCGCCAGGCCTACGGCGGCACCGAGCTGGTGGTGGGCCCGGACGGGTCGTCGCCGTGGGCGTTCCTGAAGGAGATCTCCAGCGACGGCAACGTGTCCACCGTCGACGTGCTGTTCCCGGCCTCACCGGTGTGGGTCTACGCCGACCCCGGCTACCTGGCCCTGCTGCTGGCGCCGCTGCTGGCCTACGCCGAGTCCGGGAAGTGGCCCGAGCAGTTCGCCCCGCACGACCTCGGCGCCGCCTACCCGGTGGCCGACGGCCACAACGACGGCGGCGGGGAGAACATGCCGGTCGAGGAGACCGGCAACATGCTGATCATGGCGGCCGCCTACATCCAGCAGACCCCGTCGGCGGCCAAGGCGTACGCGACCGCGCACTACAAGATCTTCAAGCAGTGGGCCGACTACCTGGTCGCCAACCTGCCCGACCCGGGGTTCCAGAACCAGACCGACGACTTCGCCGGCCAGATCGCGCACAGCGTCAACCTGGCCCTCAAGGGCATCATCGCGGTCGCGGCGTTCGCGCAGCTCGCCACCGCGGCCGGCCACAGCGCCGACGCGGCCAGCTACGCGGCCCAGGCCAAGACGTTCATCGGCTACTGGACCACCCACGCCCAGGATCCCAGCGCCGCCCATTTGGATCTGACCTACAACGGCGACGACGGCGGCAACGGCACCTGGGGCACCACCTACAACGGGTTCGCCGACCGGCTGCTGGGCACCGGCCTGGTGCCGGCCTCGGTGCTGGCCGAGCAGGCCGCCTGGTACCCGAAGGTCAGCAACCTGTTCGGGCTGCCGCTGCAGGTGCCGCACAGCTACGCCAAGTCGGACTGGGAGTGCTGGACGGCGGCCTGGCTGTCGGCCTACCCGGTCAGCAAGCAGCTCATCGAGCAGGTGTACACCTACGCCAACACCACCCCGCAGCGGGTGCCGTTCAGCGACCTGTACGACACGATCGCCGGCACCCAGACCGGATTCCACGCCCGGCCGGTCCAGGGCGGCATCTTCGCCCTGCTGGCCCTCAGGAACCGCCGCTAGGGTCGGAAGCGGCTGGCCTGGCGGGCCCACCTGCCCCTGCGGGCGCCCGCCAGGTCAGCTTGGGCAGCAGCGGCCGGGCGGTGCGGTGCCGCAGGCACCCGCGCCACACCCCGAGGCTGTAGGCCACGTCGTCCAGCAGCCGGGCGCCGGCGTAGCGGACCGGGTCCATCGGCGGCCGCCGCTCGGCCCAGCCCAGCACCGGCGGGGCCAGCGCCAGCGCGGCCAGCGGAAGCCGCAGCCGCGGTACCGCCACCGCGACCGGCACCGCCAGCGGCCACCAGGCCCGGGTCAGGGTGCTGCCCAGCAGCCGCCCGGCCGCCCCGGTGCCGCCCGCCGCCAGCCGGATGGCGACCGGCCACGTCTGGTCGCCGGTCAGCGGGGCCAGCCGCCGGGCCAGCAGCGCGGTCGCGGCCGTGGTGATGGCCAGGCCCCCGGCCGGGCCGGCCGGGGCCGGGCCGATGGCGGCCGCCGCCCAGGCGGCCGCGGTCCAGCCCGACATCGCCACCGCGGGCAGCGTGCCCGGGTGCCGCAGCTCCAGCGGCGCGGCCGAGGTGCCGTAGTCCATCCGGCGCGCGAACCAGCCGCCGAGCCGGACCCGGTGCTGGTGGGCGACGGTAGCGGCCGGCTCGTAGCGCAGCTGCCAGCCGCTCCCGGCCAGCCGCCACACGAAGTCGACGTCCTCCCCCACCGGCATGTGCTCGGCGAACCCGCCCGCCGCCCGGGCCGGGCCGGCCCGCAGCACCAGGGCGGCGCCGGGCACGTAGGACACCTTCGCGCCCGGGCGCACGATG
The DNA here is from genome assembly GCA_019240215.1 of Actinomycetota bacterium. Lineage (GTDB taxonomy): Bacteria > Actinomycetota > Actinomycetes > Streptosporangiales > Streptosporangiaceae > Bog-532. The sequence goes on from JAFAYQ010000051.1 coordinate 32,331, forward strand.
CTGGGGACCGCTCCCATGTCCAGGGTCGAGCTGACCCCCTCGTACCGGGGCAGCCAGCCGCGCAGCAGCCCTTTAATTTCCGTACGATCGCTGGGTTCGTACGGCACGATCCGCGGCGCGACCCCGGCCACCACCGGGTCGGCGAAGTGCGGCAGCAGCCCGTCCAGCCAGCCCGGGCCGGGTACGCAGTCCGAATCCAGGAACGCCACCAGCGGGGTGTCGACCGCGGCCAGCCCGGTGTTGCGGGCGGCGGCCGGGCCGCCGTTGACCGGCCGGTGCAGGCAGGCCGCGCCCGCCGCGGCCGCCACCGCCGCCACCGCGGCCGGGTCGCGCGATCCGTCGTCGACCACCAGCACCCGCGGTGCGGGCTGCGGGGCGCGCAGCCCGTCCAGGCACAGGGCCAGCTCGGCGGTGCGGTCGCGGACCGGGATCACCACCGTGACCTGCTCCGGGCCGGGGCCGCCGGACGGCACCGGCAGCGCGATCCCGGTCTCCAGCAGCCGCCGGGCCAGCGTCTGGGCGCCGGGGGAGGTGGCCACCGGCTCCCCCGCCCACCAGCGGGCCACGTGGGCGGCCCCGGCCGGCCCGAGCCGCAGCATCCGGTACGGGTAGCCGCCCAGCAGCACGGTGCCGCCGTTCAGCGACCGCAGGCCGGGCACCGGCCGCAGCCGCAGGCCCGCCGCGGCCGGGCCGGGTGGTCCCAGCCCGGCCGTCACCTCGGGCGCGCCGGTTGCTGCCATGGATGTCACCATAGAGGCATGACCAGCGACGACCCGGAGCAGGCGCCGTTCGACGCCGGGCAGCCGTACGAGATGCACCCGCAGGTGGCGATCCGCCCGGAGAGCTTCGGCGCCCTGGCCTACCACTACGGGAACCGGCGGCTGGTCTTCCTCAAGGCCCCCGCCCTGGTCAAGGTGGTCGAGACGCTGGGCGACTACCCGACCGCGGCCGACGCGATCGCCGCCCACGTGCCCGGCGACCAGCGCGACTCGTTCTGCCAGGCGCTGTCCGGCCTGCTCAGCTCCGAGGTCATCCGCGCCCGCTGAGCACCTCGAGCACGGCCGACCCGGCCGCCGCGAAGACCGGAGTCAGCTCCAGCGGAGCGGCGACGGTGACCGTCTGCCCACCCGCGTGCTCGGTCCCGGTCGCCACCTCGACCCAGGTCCGGCCGGGCGGCAGGTAGACCGCCCGCTCGCGCTGCTGATAGGCCAGGATCGGCGCCACCAGCACGTCCGGCCCGAACAGGTACTGGTCCTCGACCTCCCAGGCGGTGGGGTCGGCCGGGAAGTCGTAGAACAGCGGGCGCATCACCGGCGTGCCGCGCTGGTGGGCGGCCGTCATCTGCTCGCGCACGTACGGGCGCAGCGCCTCCCGGGTGCGCAGGCAGCCGGCCAGGATCTGGTAGACGTCCTCACCGTAGCTCCACACCTCGTTGGCGGCGCCCGAGCCGAGCACCTCGTTGAACGTGCGCCAGGTGGCCTCGCCGGTGAACTCCTGCGGCTCGCGGAACCCGTGCAGCCGGGTCACCGGGCAGAACACCCCCCACTGGAACCAGCGCACCAGCAGCTCGCGGAACTCCGGATCCTCACCGTTGCCGCCGGTGAACCCGCCGATGTCGGTCGTCCACCAGGGGATGCCGGACAGCCCGGCGTTCAGCCCGGCCGCGTACTGCATCCGGAACGAGGCGAAGGTGGAGTGCACGTCGCCCGACCACAGCAGCGTCGCGTACTTCTGGCTGCCCGCCCAGCAGCAGCGGATCAGGTTGCAGATGCCGGCCTGGCCGGCCGCCTGCTGGCCCTCGTAGAAGGCGCGGGCGTAGCCGACCGGGTACAGGTTGCCGACCTTGAGCGCGGGCCCGGCCTGGTAGCGGATCACGTCCCAGTCGTACTGGCCGGAGTGGGTGACCAGCTCGGGCTCGGCTTCGTCGAGCCAGAACACCCGCACGCCCTTGTCGAAGTAGTTTTCCTTGGCCCGGGCCCACACGAACGCCTGGGCTTCGGGGTTGGTGGCGTCGAAGAACACCTCGTTGCCCATGAACTCCATCTGGGTGCCGGCGCCCCGGTCGGTGCGGACCAGCAGGCCCCGGTCCTCCATCTCGTCGTAGTTCTCGGAGTTCACGTCGACGGTCGGCCAGATCGACACCATCAGCTCGATGCCCAGCTCGCGCAGTTCGGCGATCATCGCGTCGGGGTCGGGCCAGAACTGCGGGTCGAACTTCCACTCGCCCTGCTGCGGCCAGTGGAAGAAGTCGGCCACGATGACCGAGATCGGCAGCTCCCGGCGCTTGTACTCGCGGGCCACGGCCAGCAGCTCGTCCTGGGTTTTGTAGCGGAGCTTGCACTGCCAGAAGCCGGTCGCCCAGTCCGGCATCATCGGCGTCTTGCCGGTGGCGCCGGCGTAGGCCTCCTCGACCTGAGCGGGAGTGTCGCCGGCGGTGATCCAGTAGTCGAGCTGGCCGGTGCGGGCCGCGTACCACTCGGTGACGTTCTTGCCGAACGTGACCCGCCCGATGGCCGGATTGTTCCACAAGAACCCGTAGCCCCGGCTGGACAGCGCGAACGGGATGCTGGCCTGGGAGTTGCGGTGGGCCAGCTCGAGCGTGCAGCCCTTCAGGTCCAGCTCGGCGATCTGCCGCTGGCCGAGGCCGTAGATCTTCTCCCCCGGCTGGGGCTGGAAGCTGACCGTCAGCTCGCAGTCGTCGCTGCCCAGCACCGGCTGGTAGGCGCGGCCGGGAATCGCGATCGAGCTGGTCTCGGGCCCGATGTCGAGCACCTGCCAGTACTCGCGCAGCAGCCGCTGTCCATCCTGGTTGGTGAACTCGACGATGCCGTACCGGTCGATGGTGGCGGTGATCCGGCCGTTGCTGATCCGGGCCTCACCCTCCCCGATCGTGATGTCCGGGGTGGCAGGCGCGGGCGGCTCCAGCGCCCAGTCCTGGCTGGTGTCGATCGCCCGCTGCCGGGTGGCCCGGACCCGCAGGCTGTGCTCACCCCACGGCTCGATCCACACGATCTCGCCACCCTGGCGCCGGACCAGCCGGTCACCCTCCCGGCTCAGATACTGCCTGCGCACGCCCTATTACCTCCCGACTCAGTATCACCAACAGCAGAGATCAAATCATGAAAGAAAAGGTTTGCCCAGAAGGGAGGCGGACACGGGCGAAGCGATGGGCGGGCAGAGCGTGACGCCGACAGGTTCGCAGCGCTGCCGGGGCCGCAGGGCTGACGGGTGGCGACGCTGGCGCTTCTTGCTGTTATCAGCGTCGAGTGGACGGGGGGGGGCCTTTTAACTTCTTGCTGTTATCACTTATGGCGGGCTCGGCGTGGCCGGGCCGCGCTGGCCAGCGACATCGAAGGCGGCGACGATGCCGCTGCCGCCGCCTGGAAAGCGTGGGATCACGAGAGCGATGCGTCCGGGTGCGGCTGATTTCTGGCCGGGGGCTTGGTGGGTGGTGCCATCGGTCCGGCTACGACGACACCGAAGGCGCCAACCATGCGGCAATAGGGATGCAGGACAATCCCGGCCCGGGCCCATCGAAGTTCGAGGCGGCCAGACCCGGCCCCGAAGGAGTAAGAGGGAGCCAACGTTAGCCGGTCAGCTGCGCAGGGTCTGGCTGGGCGGCAAGCCGAACTGGCGCCGGTAGGCGGCGCTGAACTGGCTCGGGCTGGCCCAGCCCCACTGGCGGGCCACACCGGCAACCGTCACCCCGCTGGCCGGGTCGGCGACCCGCAGTTGCTGGTGGGCGCGCGCGAGCCGGACCCGGCGTAGATACCGGGTCGCGGTCATGCCGTAATAGCGGAACGCGTGCTGCACCGCCCGGCCCGTCGTGCCCGCCGCCGCGGCGATGTCGGCCAGCGTGATCGGCTGGTCCGCGTGGGCGTCGATAAACGCCACGGCCCGGCGCACCGCAGCGGGCGACACCCAGCCCGGGCCCTCGGTGTAGGCGACGGCCATCGTGGTGTTGGGGAATGTCTCCAGCAGGGCGGCGGCTGCCAGCCGGGTCATCTCCTGGGCCATCAGCGGGCTGACCTCGGTGATACCGGAACTGACCAGTTCATGGCAGATGAATCCGGTTGTCCTGGCCCACCCGGCCTGCCGGGCCGCTGAGACCGGAGGCATCGACCCGAACCGCAGATCCGCGGCCGGCAGGCCGGTGGCCTCTTCTGCCAGCTGACCCACCACCGTCCATGGGACCTGTACCATCGCCAGCCCGACGTTGTGCATGCTCGTCACGTGGGACAGATCGGGCGGCGGCATGAACGCATCTCCGCCGGTGAAGTACAGCTCTTCTCGGGCCGGGGAGATTACACCGTCCCCCTGCAGGACGACCACCGCGTGCGGGTCGCTATGGGGGTCGATATGAGCGTCATACCCAAAACCGTCGTAGCGCAGCAGGCCTGCGCACAGCCCGCCTGCCGTCGCCGAGCGCACGCTTCCCTTTACCCGGCTCGGATCGGCACACCTGAAACGAGCCCGGTGCTTGACGTACAGCTCGCTGATCAGCTCCGCGATCAGTTCCATATCCTGGGTGACCAGCTCAGCGCGCTCGACTGGCACCACCCCGGCACCGGGCTCCCTGCCTGCCATCGAGCACCACCTACAGGACTCGCCACAGCACTCAGATTGTGGCCGTGCGCGGCACGTTAACCCCAGGCGAAGGAGCCGGCATCCCCCGAATGGCTAGTCCAGCGACACCCACGCCCGGCGCGAGTGGCCGGACCCATGTGTGACCTGATCAAACGACCTTAGCGGTGAAACGGCTACTGCCCGGCGGCGTCGGCTACCATCAGCAGCCGCAAGTCCGCGGGTTGGGCCCCGTGTGGACTGGGCGCCCCGCGGGGTCAGCCACTCGGTAGCCGCGCCCCCCGACCGCGGGCGGCCCTCTTGCTGTTATCAGAGGGTCGGCGGGCGGCCGGTTGGCAGGCGCAGGCGCGGGCCGGCGGGAGCAGGAGCGGCCAGCGCCGGGGCTGGATGCCGGCTACTCGCTGGAACCGAAGGCCGAGTCGAACGAGGTCTGCGGCGGCTCATAGTCGAAGCGCCGCAGGAACTCCAGGGCGCTGGGCGCGCCCGCCAGCCGGTCCATGCCCGCGTCCTCCCACTCCACCGAGATCGGCCCGGTGTAGCCGATCGCGGTCAGCATCCGGAACACGTCTTCCCAGGCGACGTCGCCGTGGCCGGCCGAGACGAAGTCCCAGCCGCGGTGCGGGTCACCCCACGGCAGGTGCGAGCCGAGGCGGCCGTTGCGGCCGTCCAGCCGCTTGCGGGCCTCCTTGCAGTCCACGTGGTAGATCCGGTCGGCGTAGGCGTCCAGGAACGCGACCGGGTCCAGGTCCTGCCAGACGAAGTGGCTGGGGTCGAAGTTCAGCCCGAAGGCGGGCCGGTGGCCGACCGCGTCCAGCGCCTGGCGGGTGGTCCAGAAGTCATAGGCGATCTCGCTCGGGTGCACCTCATGCGCGAACCGGACCCCCTCGGCGTCGAACACGTCGAGGATCGGGTGCCAGCGGCGGGCGAAGTCCTCATACCCGGCCTCGACCATCGAGGCCGGGGTGGGCGGGAACATCGCCACCGTGTGCCAGATCGACGAGCCGGTGAACCCGACCACGGTCTCGACGCCGAACGCGGCCGCCGCCCGGGCGGTGTCGGCCAGCTCGGCCGCGGCCCGCTGGCGGACCCCTTCCGGGTCACCGTCGCCCCAGATCCGCGGGGGCACGATGCCGGCGTGCCGCTGGTCGATGAGGTCGCACACGCACTGGCCGACCAGGTGGTTGGAGATCGCCCAGCAGCGCAGCCCGTACTTGTCCAGCAGCTGGTGGCGGCCGGCCAGGTAGCCGTCCTCGTGCAGCGCCCGGTCGACCTCGAAGTGGTCACCCCAGCAGGCCAGCTCGAGCCCGTCGTAGCCCCAGGAGCTGGCCAGCCGGCAGACCTCCTCCAGCGGCAGGTCCGCCCACTGGCCGGTGAACAGCGTGAACGAGTGCGGCATGGGTGCGGGCCTCCGGGAATCAGGGGGACTGGATCTTGGTCCAGGCACCGTCGTGGGCGGCGCTGGCCGCGACCGCGTCCAGTACCCGCTGGACACGCAGCCCGTCGGCGAACGAGGGCTCCGGGTCGTCGCCGCCGGCGATGTCGATGAGCAGGTCACGGGCCTGATGCACGAACGTGTGCTCCCAGCCGAGCGTGTGGCCGGGCGGCCACCAGGCCTCCAGGTAGGGGTGGCCGGGCTCGGTGACCAGGATCCGCCGGAACCCGGCGGTGTCCTCGGACTCGGTCCGGTCGTAGAAGCTCAGCTCGTTCAGCCGCTCGAGGTCGAAGGCGAGGCTGCCCAGCTCGCCGTAGAGCTCGATGGTGAGCGCGTTCTTGCGCCCGGCGGCCACCCGGGTGGCCTCGAAGCTGGCCACCGCGCCGGAGGCCAGCCGCCCGGTGAAGGTGGCCGCGTCGTCCACGGTGACCGGCCCCAGCTCGGCGTCGCCGCGATCGGAGACCGGCCGCTCGGTGGTGAACGTGTTGGTCAGCCCGGACACCCCGGCCAGGTGCTCGCCGGTCAGGTACTGGGCCAGGTCGACGATGTGGGCGCCGATGTCGCCGAGGGCGCCAGAGCCGGCCCGTTCGGCCTGCAGCCGCCAGGTCAGCGGGACCGACACGTCGGCCAGCCAGTCCTGCAGGTAGGCGGCGCGGACGTGGCGCAGCCCGCCGATCCGGCCGTCGTTGATCAGCCGCCGGGCCAGCGCGAGGGCGGGCACCCGGCGGTAGTTGAACCCGACCATCGCCCGCACGCCCTGCTCGGCCGCCTTGGCCGCCGCGGCCGCCATCTTCTCGGCCTCGGCCAGCGAGTTGGCCAGCGGCTTCTCGCACAAGACGTGCTTGCCCGCCTCGAGCGCGGCGATGGCGATGCCGGCGTGGGTGTCGCCGGGCGTGCAGATGTCGATCAGCTGCACGTCGTCGCGTTCGAGCAGGGTGCGCCAGTCGGTCTCCACGTGATGCCAGCCGTAGCGGCGGGCGGCGAACCGGGTGGCGGCCTCGTCCCGGCCCACCAGCACGTTCATCCGCGGCCGGAGCGGGGTGTCGAACACCTGGTCCACGGTGGCCCAGGCCCGGGAGTGGGCGGCGCCCATGAACGCGTACCCCACCATCCCGATGCCGAGGGCGGGCGGATCCTGCCGGCTAGAGCGTGCGGGCATACGGGTCCCATTCCTCAGGCAGCGGCGGCGGGCTGACGAAACCCGAATCTATCGGCTCGAACGCCGCTCCTTCCAGTGACGCCTGCACCGCCACCATCACCTCGAGCACGTGCCCGGCCAGCTCGCCCGACGCCCGCGGCGGCTGGCCCGCCCGCACCCGCCGGGCCAGGTCGAGCACGCCGAGGCCGCGCCCGGCCGACGCGCCCGCCGACGGGATCGTCTGCCAGCTGTCGGTGTGGTCACGGCCGTGGATGCGGATGTCGCCGTCGAAGCGGTTGGGGTCGGGCACCGCCATCGTCGCCTCGGTCCCGGTGATCTCCACGAACCCGTGCCGGGGCAGCGGCGAGTCGAAGCTGAACAGCAGCGAGGCGGCCGCGCCGCTGTCGTACTCGACCAGCGCGCCGACGTGGGTGGGCACGTCGACCGGGAACTTGGTGCCGGCCTTGGGCCCGGAGCCGATGACCCGGGCCTCGGCCGCCCGGCGGCCGACCGCCGCTACCCGCGCGGCCGGGCCGAAGATGGTGGCCAGGGCCGAGAAGTAGTAGGGGCCGAGGTCGAACAGCGGACCCGCGCCCGGCTGGAACAAGAACTCCGGGCTCGGGTGCCAGCTCTCCGGGCCGGGGCTCTGCATCAAGGTCAGCGCGGTCTGCGGCTCGCCGATGGCGCCCTGAGCGATGAGCCGCCGGGCGGTCTGCAGGCCGGCCCCGAGCACGGTGTCGGGCGCGCAGCCGAGCCGGACCCCAGCCGCGGCCGCCCGGGCCAGCAGCGCCCGGCCGGTGGCGGGGTCGGTGGTCAGCGGCTTCTCGTTCCACACGTGCTTGCCCGCGCCGATCGCGGCCGTCGCCACCTCGGCGTGGGCGACCGGCAGGGTCAGGTTGACCACCAGCTCGACCCCGGGGTGGGCGAGCGCCTGCTCCAGCGGGCCGTGGGCGCCCACCCCGAACCGCTCGGCCTGGTCCCGGGCCCGGTCGGTGACCAGGTCGGCGCAGAACAGCACGTCGAGGTCGGGGAACGAGGTCAGGTTGGGCAGATACTCTTCGCTGACGGTGCCGCAGCCGACCACCGCGACCCCGAGCGGACCGGAGCTGGCCACCGTGTCAGCTCCCGTCCGCGGTCGCCGGGGCGGCCGGCCCGAGCGGGTCACTGCCCGCCGGGGCGTCGGCCAGGCCGTGGTTGACCAGCCAGGTCAGGCTGTCGGCGACCGCCTCCAGGGTGTCGGTCGCGCAGGCGTCGAACTCGACCACGTGCCACTCCACGGCCGGGTTGGCGGCCAGGATCTCGGCCACCGGCATCTTGCCGGTGCCGACCGCGGTGTTGGGGTCCTCCTTGGTCACCGGGCCGTCCTTGACGTGCAGGTAGCGGACCCGGGGGCCGAGGCGGCCGAGCAGTTCGGGCACCAGCTGGCCGCCGACGGCCGCCCAGTAGGTGTCGACCTCGAGGATCACCTCGGGGTCGAGCTGGCCGGCCAGCACCTCCAGCGCCGGCCGCCCGCCGACCAGGGTCGACAGCTCGAAGTCGTGGTTGTGGTAGCCCAGCCGCAGCCCGTGCTGGGCGGCCCGGGCGGCCGCCTCGTTGAGCTCGGCCGCCACCCCCCGGATCCCGTCGGCGTCGGCGAACCGCGGCGGCGGGATGTGCGGCACGATGACCGTGCCCGCGCCGACGGTAGTGGCCCCGCGCAGGGCGGCCTCAGCGTCGTCCCCGAACGGCCGGGTGTGCACGCTGCACACGCTCAGCCCGGCCGCGTCCAGGTCGGCCCGCAGCGCGTCGGGGTCGGTGAGCACGTCGTAGGGCTCAACCGCCCGGTACCCGATCCCGGCCAGCCGCCGCAGCAGTCCCGGCCGGTCGTCGCCGAGCTGGTCCCGCAGCGTGTACAGCTGCAGCGCGACCGGCCGGCGACCGGCGCCGGCGCCGGGGCCGGGTGATTCGCTGCCCTGGCCCGGCCTGCGCTGCTCGCCCGCGGTTTCTGTCATGCCTGCTGAGCTCCCCTGCGACTAGTCTGATAGCTATAATTTTTCGAAAAAGTGCCGATGACCGCTTTTGCCAACGTACGTCCGGTGATTAGCTTGGTCAATGGCTTCCAAGCGGGTGTTTACGGCCCTTTGGACGGTCAATTTTTCGAAAGGAATGCGTTATGCGCCGGGACGCGGGACGCAGCACCCTGACCGGAATCGCGGCCGAGGCCGGGGTGTCGGTCTCGACCGTGTCCAAGGTGCTCAACGGCCGTTCCGACGTGGCCCCCGGCACCCGCGACCGGATCACCAAGCTGCTGCGCGGCCGCGGCTACCAGATCGTCCCCGGCATGCGGTTCGGGATCGTCGACCTGCTCATCGGCAGCCTGCACGGGCCCTGGGCGGAGGAGCTGATCCGCGGCGCGGTCGACGCCGCCCGCGAGGTCGGCCACAGCATCGTGGTCACCACCGTCAGCCACGGCGCCGGGTTCACCGACTGGCTCGAGCGGGCCGCCCGGCGCGGCACCGACGGTCTGCTCAGCGTGGCCTACCTGCCGGCCCCGGCCGAACGGCAGCGGCTGGCGGCCGCCCACATCCCGCTGATCGTGGTCGACCCGCCGACCGAGCCGGGCGGTGCCAGCCAGACCGGGGACATCCGCTCGGTCGGCACCACCAACTGGCAGGGCGGCCTGACCGCGACCCGGCACCTGGCCGAGCTCGGGCACCGCCGGATCGGCGCGATCGGCGGCCCCGAGCGGTTCTGGTCGGCCAACGCGCGGCTGGACGGCTACCGGACGGCGCTGATGCGGTCCGGTCTGCCGGTCGACGAGGACCTGGTGGTGCGGGGCGAGTTCGTCGTCCCGGCCGGGCGTGACCTGACCCGGGTGCTGCTGGACCGGCCCGACCCGCCCACCGCGATCGTGGCCGCCAACGACAACCAGGCGTTCGGGGCGCTGCAGGCGCTGGGCGAGCGCGGCCTGCGGGTCCCCGGTGACGTCAGCCTGGTCGGTTTCGACGACGCGATCGCGGCCTGGGCGACGCCCCCGCTGACCACGATCCGGCAGCCGCTGGGGGCGATGACGGCGGCCGCGTTCCGGATGCTGCGGATGGACGCCGACGGGGTAGCGGCCCAGCCCCAGCACGTGGAGCTGGCCACCGAGCTGGTGGTCCGGGAGAGCACCGCCCCGCCCAGGGCTCTCTAGCTAGTGCATCTGGCCGTCGCGGACGAGAACGCGCTGATCGCGGTGTTGCCCTGCTGCAACTGGGGCACCGCGCCGGTCGCGTCGCCCTTGGCCAGCGCGGTCCCGGCCGCCGCGTAGGCGGCGGTCAGCGTCTTCCACGACCCGGCCGCGACCGGCGGCACCGGCAAGGTGGCGGCGGCGATCGCGTCCGAGGTGAGCTTGCGGCCGGCCGTGGCCACCGCGACCGGGTTGTTGGCGTGGGCGTCGGCGGTCAGCGCCCCGGTGTCCGCGTACAGTGCCTTCACCGCGCTCTGGCCGCGCTGGTTCCAGGCGGTCAGCTCGGTGCAGCTGGCTTTGCTGGGGGCGGCGGCGGTGCGGGCGGTGGCCGCCGCCGACGCCGACGCCGCCGCGTTGGCGGCGTGGTCGGTGACGCTGGTGCAGCCCGCCAGCGCGGCCGCCAGAATGGTTCCCGCCAGGGCGATGGCGGCCGGGTGGTTGATGCGCACCAGCAAAGAGTAACTTAATGACTACTCATTGTCAGGGGCCGCGCCGCGCGGTCAGTGCTTGGCCGGCAGCGAGCGCGCGAACGCGCAGCTGCGCTCGACCCAGGGCACCAGGTCCTCGTCGTCGTCGACCGCGGCCGCCGCCACCCGCAGCCAGCCGGTCATCGCCCGGCCGCCCATCACCGCCACGGTGGCGCCGGTGGTCTCGGTGAGCTGCTGCGAGTCGGCCGGGTCGACCCGGACCAGAATGCCGCCTTCCTTGCTGGCCGAGATGGCCATGTTCCCGCCGATCAGGAAGGCCAGCCCCCCGAACATCTTCTTCTCGGTCAGGCCGGACAGCCGGTCCGGGTCAGCGCCGATGATCAGCCGGATCCGGTCGGCCAGCTCCTGGTCGTAAGCCATGACCGGAGCCTAACCGCGACCGCTGTCAGTACCCGGTATTACGGTCGTGGCCAACCACAGCGGAAGGAGCCCTCGTGCTGACCTCGGTGGCCGACGGTGTGCTGATCCATCAGAGCGCCTTCTGCCAGAGCAACGCCGTGGTCGTCCAGGGGCCGGCCGGCGCGCTGCTCGTCGACCCCGGCATCACGGTCTCCGAGCTGGTCTGCCTGGCCGGTGACCTGTCGGCCGCGGGCACCACGGTGGTGGCGGGCTTCTCCACCCACCCGCACTGGGATCACCTGCTGTGGGCCGGCGGGTTCGGTACGGCGCCCCGCTATGGCACCGCCCGCGGCGCCGCGTTCGCCCGCGACCGGCTGTCGGACCCCGGGGCCAAGGCCCGCATCGCCGCCCGGCTGATACCGCCCGACATCGCCGATCAGGTCCCGCTCGACCTGCTCGGCCCGATCACCGGCCTGTCCGCCGGCACCGGGCGCGTCCCCTGGGGCGGCCCGGCCGTCCGCATCATCGAGCACCAGGCCCACGCCCCCGGTCACGCCGCCCTGCTGATCGAGGAGGCCGGGGTCCTGGTAGCCGGTGACATGCTGTCGGACGTGCTGATACCGCTCCTCGACCTGAACGGCCCGGCCGACCCGGTCGGGGACTACCTGGCCGCGCTGGGGCTGCTCGGGCAGGCGGCGGGCGACGCCACCGTCGTCGTCCCCGGCCACGGATCCCCGGCCAGGCCGGCCAGACCCAGGCCCGCATCGGCCGGGACCGGGCCTACCTACAGGCGCTGCGGGACGGCCAGGTCCCCGACGACCCGCGGCTCGGGCCGGCGGCCACGTTCGACTGGATGCCCGGTGTGCACGAACGGCAGCGCCAGCAGCTCGCCCGCCTCCGGGACGGCAGCAGCTCGCCCGCCTGACCGCCCCGCCGCCCGGCCACTCCCCCGCCCCGTGAGATATCTTGATGTCGAGTTAGTTTTCCGGAGCAAACTCGGTGATGGGAGCAGCAGTGGCCGACGCGACGACCCGGTTCTCCAGCTTCGCGAGCGACTACGACCGGGTCCGGCCGCAGCCGCCGGCCCTGCTGGCGCAGGTGATCAGCCAGTGGGCCGGGGTCAGCGAGCCCGACGTGGTCGACATCGGGACCGGCAGCGGGCTTTCGCTGCTGCCGTGGTCGGGCCGGGCGCGGTCGGTGACCGGGATCGAGCCGTCCGGGCCGATGCGCGAGATCGCCCGCCAGCGAGCGGCGGCGCTGCCCGACCGGGACACGTTCACGCTGGTCGAGGCGGTGGCCGAGCAGACCGGGCGGCCCGCCGGGTCGGCCGACATCGTCACCGCCAGCCAGGCCATGCACTGGTTCGACCCGGACCGGGCGCTGCCGGAGATCGCCCGGCTGCTGCGGCCGGGCGGGGTGCTGGCCGCCTACGACTGCGACTGGCCGCCCTGCGTGGACTGGGAAGCCGACGCGGCCTACCTGGCCTACGAGGAGCGGATGCGGGCGATGGAAGACCACCTGCCCGAGCCGCCCCGGCGGGCGGGCAAGGAGGAGCACGCAGCCCGGATGCGGGCCAGCGGCCTGTTCCGGTTCGTGACCGAGATCGCGCTGCACCACCAGGAGCAGGGCGACGCGGACCGGCTGGTGAACCTGGCCCGCAGCCAGAGCGGCACCGTCGAACTGCTGAACGGCGGGATGTCCGAGGATGAGCTGGGCCTCACCCGGCTGCGCGAGGTCGCCGCCCGCCGCATCCGCGGCTCGGTCCCGTTCTGGTGGACCTACCGGATCCGGCTTGCCGTGCGCTGACCAAAGCCGTTCGCAAGGGCAATATTTGTGTTCTCACAACCTTTTTCCGCTATGCTCGGGAGACGTGCGGAAACCGGCGGAGCAGGGACACCAGACGAACGGGTCAGACAGCATCGATTCGGGCAGGGCCGATTCGGGCCGCGTTGAGCGGGACAGCGGCGGGCGCCTGAAGAGCGGCAGCTACAAGTGGGTGGCGCTGTCCAACACCACGCTCAGCATGACCATGGCCACGATCGACGCCTCGATCGTCATCATCGCCATGCCCGCCATCTTCCGCGGCATCCACCTGAACCCGCTGTCCCCCGGCAACATCAGCTATCTGCTGTGGATGATCATCGGCTACCTGCTGGTGCAGTCGGTGCTGGTGGTGACGCTCGGCCGCCTGGGCGACATGTTCGGCCGGGTCAAGATCTACAACATGGGCTTCGTGGTGTTCACGGTGGCCTCGATCGCGCTGTCGCTGGATCCGCTGCTGGGCGGCAACGGCGCGCTGTGGCTGATCTTGTGGCGGGTGGTGCAGGCGTTCGGCGGTGCGATGCTGATGGCCAACTCGGCCGCCATCTTGACCGACGCGTTCCCGGCCAACCAGCGCGGCACCGCGCTCGGCATCAACCAGATCGCCGGCATCTCCGGCACGTTCGTGGGGCTGCTGCTGGGCGGCCTGCTGGCCGCCTGGGACTGGCGGGCGGTGTTCTGGATCAACGTCCCGATCGGGGTGTTCGGCACGATCTGGGCCTACCTGAGCCTGCACGAGATCGCCACCACCCAGCGCGCCAAGATCGACTGGTGGGGCAACATCACGTTCGCGTCGGGCGCGGGCCTGCTGCTGGTCGCGATCACCTACGGCATCCAGCCCTACGGGGGCAGCGCCACCGGCTGGGGCAACCCGATGGTGTTCGGCGGGCTGATCGCCGGTGTGGTGCTGCTGACGCTGTTCTGCTGGATCGAGACCAAGGTGCCCGATCCGATGTTCCGGCTGCGATTGTTCCGGATCAGAGCGTTCGCGTTCGGGAACCTGGCCTCGCTGCTGGGCGCCATCGCCCGCGGCGGTCTGCAGTTCATGCTGGTCATCTGGCTGGCCGGGATCTGGCTGCCGCTGCACGGCTACAACTACGTGGACACCCCGCTGTGGGCCGGCATCTACATGCTGCCGCTGACCGCGGGCTTCCTGATCGCCGGGCCGATCTCCGGGTGGCTGTCGGACAAGTACGGCCAGCGGCTGTTCGCCACGCTCGGCCTGCTGGTGGCGACCGGGGCGTTCATCGGGCTGATGTTCCTGCCGATCGTGTTCCCGTACTGGGCGTTCGGCACGCTGATCTTCTTCAACGGGGTCGGCTCGGGCCTGTTCGCCTCGCCCAACACCTCGGCCATCATGAGCGCGGTGCCCGCCAACCGGCGCGGATCGGCGTCCGGCATGCGCTCGACGTTCCAGAACGCCGGCATGTCGCTGTCGATCGGCATCTTCTTCTCGCTGATGGTGGCGGGGCTGGCCAGCACGCTGCCGAAGACGCTGACGGCCGGGCTGACCGGTCAGGGGGTACCGGCCGACATCGCCGCCAAGGTGGCCCACCTGCCCCCGGTGAGCACGATGTTCGCCGCCCTGCTGGGCTACAACCCGGTCCACAACCTGCTCGCCCCGACCGGGGTGCTGAGCAAGCTCAGCCCGCAGCAGGTCGGCGTGCTGACCGGCAAGCAGTTCTTCCCGCACATCATCTCGGCGCCGTTCCACCACGGCCTGGTCATCGTGTTCACGGCCGCCGCGATCATGTCGTTCATCGGCGCCCTGGTCTCGCTGATGCGCGGCAAGCAGTTCTACTACGAGGAGCCGTCGGCTGTTTCGGCTCCGGCCCCGGCCGCCGCTGGGACAGTCGGGCCGGACCCGGACCCGGCCGTGAACGGGTCCGCAGCCGCTGACTCGCCCGCAGGAACCGGCAAGCCCGCGTTGGCGCGACTTTTTATCCATCATGAAAAGGGCGCCAATGCCAATGGCGCCAACGGTACTGCGGCGGCCAGCGGGGATGCGGCAGCGCGGTCGGCGCCCGGCCGGCGCGGATAGCTTAGGCTGACGCCATGCCGCGCTATGAGTACCGCTGCCGCGCCTGCGGCGACACGTTCGAGGTGACCCGCCCGATGAGTGAGTCGTCGGCGCCGTGCGCCTGCCCGGCCGGGCACGATGACACGGTCAAGCTGCTGTCCACCGTGGCCGTCGGCGGCCGCAGTGCGGGGGCCGGCCCCGGTCCGGCCATGGGCGGCGGCGGTGGCTGCTGCGGCGGGGGCTGCGGCTGCGGCGGCTGACCGGCTCCGCCCAGCTCAGTCCTGCTTGCGGGCGATCGCGTCGGCCAGTTCGGCCTTGGACATCTTCGACCGGCCGGGGACGCCCAGCCTGGCCGCCCGCTCGTACAGCTCAGCCTTGGTGTGGCCCTCGTAGTCCACGCCGCCGAAGGTCTTGCCCTTGCCTTCCCGGGCGCGCGGGTTCTTCGAGCGCGGGTCGGACGGGCCCTTGTGGTCCTTGTACTCCCAGTGGTCGCCGACCTTTTCAAACATGTGCTTGACCGCGCCCCAGGCGACCCGGTTGGCGCGCTGTTCGTCCCCGTACTGCTCCAGCGCGCTGTCGTGCGCCTGAGCGAACGTGTCCTGAGCCTTCTTCGGTGAGCGGCGCAGCGTGCCCGGGAGTTCCTCCGGCTTGGGCTCGCCGCTGCTGGTGGTCTTGGGCATAGCAGGTAACTGCCCACTGGGCGGTGCCGAAACGCCCCCGAAATATTGTGATCGTTTAGCGTCATACGCCTGGAATATCCGCAGGTTAGGGTGTTCATGTGGCGGACATCTTCGACGGGTACCAGCCCGCCGAGGCGTGGGACGAGATGTTCTCCGGACCCGGCGAGCCCCGTTCGTCCTACGCCGGGCTGATCAGCGCCCTGCAGCCGATGGACCCCGGCGAGCTGCGGTTCCGGGCCGACCAGCTGGCGCGGGTGTTCACCGACCGGGGCGTGACCTTCGACCTCGGCGGCGAGGAGCGGCCATTCCCGCTCGACCTGGTGCCGCGGGTCATCGATGCGCTCGAGTGGGACCTGATCGTCCGCGGGGTCCGGCAGCGGGTCCGGGCGCTGGAAGCGTTCCTGGCCGACGTGTACGGCGACCGGCAGGTGTTCAAGGACGGCGTGGTGCCGTGGCGGGTGCTGCTGACCTCCTCGGGTTTCCACCGCGAAGTGTCCGGGCTGGCCCCGCCCAACGGGGTCCGGGTCCAAGTGGCCGGCATCGACCTCATCCGCGACGAATACGGCCAGCTGCGGGTGCTGGAGGACAACGTCCGGATCCCGTCCGGGGTCAGCTACGTGATCGAGAACCGGCTGGCCATGACCCGGACGTTCCCGGGGCTGTTCGCCGAGCAGCGGGTCCAGCCGGTCGACGAGTATCCGGCCCGGCTGCTGGCGGCGCTGCGGGCGGCCGCCCCGGCCGGTGCCCAGGACCCGGTGGTGGTGGTGCTGACCCCCGGCGTCAACAACGCGGCCTACTTCGAGCACGCGCTGCTGGCCCGGCTGATGGGCGCCGAACTGGTCGAGGGCCGGGACCTGTTCTGCACCGGCAACCGGGTCTACGTGCGCACCACCCACGGCCAGCGCCGGGTCGACGTGATCTACCGGCGCGTCGACGACGACTTCCTCGACCCGGTACTGTTCCGGCCGGACTCGGTGATCGGCTGCGCCGGGCTGATCAACGCGGCCCGGTCCGGGAACGTCACGATCGCCAACGGGGTCGGCAACGGCGTGGCTGACGACAAGCTGATCTACACCTACGTGCCCGACCTGATCCGCTACTACCTGAGCGAGGACCCGGTCCTGCCCAACGTCGAGTCCTACCGGATGGACGACCCCGACGTGCGCACCTGGGTGCTCGGGCAGCTCGGCAGCCTGGTCCTCAAGCCGGTCGACGGGGCGGGCGGCAAGGGCATCGTGATCGGCCCTCACGCCGACGAACGGACCCTGGCCGAGCTGCACGTGGCGGTGGCGGCCGACCCGCGCGGCTGGATCGCGCAGCGGCCGGTCAGCCTGTCCACCTCGCCGGTACTGATCGGCGAGCGGCTGGAGCCCCGGCACATCGACCTGCGGCCGTTCGCGGTCAACGACGGCCACGACGTGTGGCTGCTGCCCGGCGGCCTGACCCGGGTCGCGCTGCCCGAGGGGGCGCTGGTGGTGAACTCCAGCCAGGGCGGCGGCTCCAAGGACACCTGGGTGTTGGGCGGCGACGGCCAGGGCGCCGAACGGCCCGAGGCGGCCTCGTTCGGGCCGGCCCCGACCGCCCCCGTCGGCCTGCTGGCCGACCGCCAGAACACGTCCTGGCAAGGTCAGGAGCAGCAATGAGCGGGGAAGACAGTGAGTGACTCGCTGCTGAGCCGGATCGCCGAGACGCTGTACTGGACCGGCCGCTACGTGGAGCGGGCCGACGACACCGCCCGGATGCTCGACGTGTACGTGCACTACATGCTGGAGGACCCCAACGCCGACGAGGACGCCGACTGCCGGGCGATGCTGGCCATCCTCGGCGTGCCCGCCCCCGAGGACGAGCTGATGGACATCGGCCTGGCGCTGTCCAAGCTGGCCTACGACCCGAAGAACCCGAGCGCGATCGCGGGCGCGATCCGGGCGGCCCGGGCCGGGGTGCGCAGCGTCCGCGACGTGGTCTCCAGCGAGATGTGGGAGTGCCTGAACGTCACCAGCCTGGGGCTGTCCGGGCAGCGCCGGTCGGCCGACCGGCTCGGGCCGCACGTGTACTTCCGGTTCGTGCGCGAGCGGGCGGCGCTGTTCTTCGGCCTGGCCGAGTCGACCATGAGCCACGACGACGCCTGGCGGTTCCTGGTGCTGGGGCGCTGCCTGGAGCGGGTCGACATGACCGCCCGGCTGCTGCTCGCGCGCATGAGCGGCACCCGCCACCAGCTCGGCTGGATCACCGTGCTGCACGCGACCGGGGCGCACGAGTCGTTCATCCGCACCCACGGCTGGGCCAGCGACCCGGCCTGCGTGGCCGAGTTCCTCATGCTCGACCGGCTGTTCCCGCGGTCGGTGCTGCACGCGCTGACCGACGCCGAGGAGGCGCTGCTGGCACTGGACCCGGGCGACGCCGACCGGTCCGGCACCGGCGACCCGGCCCGGCGGCCGATCGGGCAGCTGCGGACCCGGCTCGAGTACGCCGACCCGGCCCAGATCGAAGCCGACCTGCCCGAGCTGGTCGGGTCGCTGCAGGCGGCCTGCCGCCAGGCCAACGAGGCGATCACCAAGCGCTACTTCGCCTACTCGGCCCCGGTCGCCTGGGCCCAGGAGGGCTGAGATGAGCTGGCGGGTCGGCATCGTCCACACCACCCGGGTGGCCTACAGCGGGGCCGCCCGGGCCTCCTACAACGAGTGCCGGATGACCCCGCCGACCCTGCCCCGGCAGATAGTGCTGGCCACCTCGGTGCGGACCGGTGCCAACGTGCCGATCTGGTCCTACCGGGACTACTGGGGCACCACCGTGAGCTCGTTCGACATCCAGGAACCACACGAGGAGCTGCTGGTCAAGGCGAGCGCGACCGTGCAGACGAGCGCCGCCCCGGCATCGCCGGCGCCGCTGCCGTGGCCCGAACTGCACGAGCGGGCGGCCGCCAGCTCCGTGCTGGAGTACCTGGCCGCGACCCCCCGCACCACCATGGACGACGGCGTGGTCGCGGCGGTCGCGGGCCGGGTGGCGGGGGCCGACCCAGCCGAGACGGCCAGCGAGATCATCACCTGGGTGCGCGAGCAGGTGTCGTACGTGCCCGCCTCGACCGGCGTGCAGACCACCGCCTCGGAGGCGTGGGCGGCTGGCCAGGGCGTCTGCCAGGACATGGCCCACATCACCGTGGCGCTGCTGCGGGCGGCGGGCCTGCCCGCCCGCTACGTGTCCGGCTACCTGCACCCCGACCCCAAGGCCGAGCCCGGCCAGGCGGTGGCCGGGCAGAGCCACGCCTGGGCCGAGTACTGGACCGGTGACTGGGTGGCCTGCGACCCGACCAACCTGGCCCCGGTCGGCGAACGGCACGTGGTGACCGGCCGCGGCCGTGACTACGCGGACGTGTCGCCGCTCAAGGGCATCTACAGCGGGGCGCCGAGCGTCGCCATGGAGGTGACGGTCGAGGTCACCCGCCTGGCCTAGGAGCCGCCGGCCGGCCCTAGGAGTTCGCGCCCTGCGCGGTCTGGGCGCCGGTGAACGAGCGCTGGTCGGGGTGCGGGATCCCGATGGCCAGGCCCAGGGCCTGCCACAGGGCGGTGCTGGGCTCGACCCGGCGGGGCTGGCCCAGGCCCTTGACGATCGAGCAGCCGGACGCCTCGGCGGTGACCGGGGTGAACTTGGTGCTGCCCTCGACGAACGTGAGCTGGTAGCTGACCCCGTTGTCCATCGGGCAGGTCACCGAGCCGCCCTGCTGGGGCAGCGCGCACAGGCTCTTGGCCACCGTCTGCACCTGGGTCGCGCTGGTCACCGCTTCGGTGGCCGGGAACACGAACTTCAGGTGGTTCTGGGGCAGGTCGTTCATCCGCCGCACGGTCAGGGCGGTCAGCTTGGGCACCGACGAGCACACGCCCGAACTGGCCTGCAAGGTGGCGCCGCGGCTGGGCGTGGCGGACCGGCTCGGCGAGCTGCCGCTGGCCGACGGGGCCTGCGTACTGCCGCAGGCCGCCACCGCCACCGCGACCGCGGCCGCTACCGCGGCGGCGCCCGCCAGGGCGAGGCGGGTGCTGGCCCCCGCGGTGTGGACGTGGTCGGTCGTGCGCTGGCGCACGAGCATGGGTCTGCTCCGTTTCCCGGCCATGGGCGCTGGTCCCGGCCCCCCAGATGGCCGTCTTTGGGGTTGGACGCCGCTCCCCAGGGCTACGGTTCCATATCTGTGCGTCATTGATGCCTCAGATGAGACATCGGCACCGTCTCGCCTGGCGCAGCGCCTGCCGCCCAGATCCCGTTGCCTGTAAAGGGAGACAACGGTGACATGGAAGGCGGACGAGATGGCGATGCTGGTGACGGAACGCTGGCCGCAGCTGACCACCGGAGCCGCAACCGAGGCCCATCGGACCGCGGACGCCGACGGCGGCGACAGCCGGGACGCCCGGCAGTTGCTGGCCGAGATGACCGCGCTGATCCGCGACACCCGGCCCTACCTGGTCGTCAGCGGCGCGGTGGCGGCCGCGGTGCTGATCGGGCTGGCCACCGAGGCGGCGCTGGTGCCGGTCGGCGGCCCGGGGCCCGGGGTGGTCGCGGCCGGCGGGCTGTACGTGGTGGTGGCGCTGTGCCTGCTGCGCACGCTGCTGCTGATCGTGCTGGCGGGCCTGCCGCTGAGCCAGGCGCTGTCCCAGCAGCGGGTGTCGTCGGGGGCGCCGCTCGACCCGCGGGCGCCCTGGGCCAGCGTGCCGCCGCCGGGCACGTTCGCCGAGCCGTGGGGCTGGACCCGCGCCCACCTGCTGCTGAGCCAGGCCCGGTTCCGGGCCGAGCGAATCCAGTCCGCCACCACCTGGGCTTTCATCACCACGGTGGCGTTCCTGGTCTGCACGGCGGTGATACTCCTGGCCCGGTGATCGCGGGGGCCACCGGGCCAGGTTCCCAGCCCGATCCGCGTTCGTAGGGCAGATTCGCCCATTGATGGGCAATCTGCCACATTCTTCGCGACGGGAATTGTGGTGGACGGTGCTGGGAGTCATGGTGGAGAAGAGGGTTCGCGTGTGGTCCACGGGTAACCGGGGGCCGCACTGATGGCTGGGAAACATGGACGAAGAACGACCCGGGTTCTGGCACCAGCTCAGCGTGGGCGACCAGGGCCGGCTGACCGCCGTGGGCCGGATCGCCAAGTACGCACCGGGCGCGACCATCTGCCGGCAGGGTGAGCCCGCGACCTTTCTGTTCGTGCTGATCGGCGGCTGGGTCAAGGTGGTCACGGTCAGCCGCGACGGCGACGAGGCGGTGCTGGCGCTGCGCGGCGACGGCGACGTGGTCGGTGAGTTCGCCGGCGAGCTGGGCGGTTACCGCACCGCCACCATGTACGCCCTTGACGACGTGGAGGCGGTGCTGGTCCAGCACCGCCGGTTCTCGGCCTACCTGGACGGCTGCCCGCCCGCCGCCCAGGCCTACCGGAAGGTGCTGGTCCAGCGGATCAGCGAGACCGCCGACAGCCTGCACGCCCAGGCCACCACCAGCGGCCCTCAGCGGCTGGCGCGGCTGCTGATCACGCTGGGCCAGCGGCACGGCCGCCCGCCCGCGGACGGCGCCAGCGGCCCCGAGGTCGTCATCGCGCTGCCGCTCACCCAGGAGGAACTGGCCGACCTGGCGCAGGTGTCGCGGGCGACCGCCACCCGGGCGCTGGCCGACTGGCGCCGGCGGGCCATCATCGCGACCGGGCACAAGCGAATCACGATCATCGACCCGGCCGCGCTGCACCGGCTGGCCGGTCCCGACCCGCAGGGGTGGCGGCCCACTCCCTGAGGGGCGCCGCGCGCTAAGGGGCGTCGGCCAGGCGGCTGAGGATGCGGTCGAGGGCGGCCAGGTCCTCGGCCGGCAGCTCCCGCACCGGCCGGGGCGGGGCGGCCAGGATCTCGTCGGCCAGCCGGGCCTGCTCCAGGCCGGCCGGGGTGATCGAGACCAGCTTGGACCGGCGATCACCGGCCCGCACGGTCCGTACCACCAGACCGCGCCGCTCCAGATCGTCGACCGCGACGGTGGTGTACGGGGGGTCGGTGCCGAGCCCGGCCGCCAGCTCGCGCATGGTCATCGGCCCGGCCGCGATCCGGCGCAGCGCCTTGGCCCGGATGAAGCTCATGCCGAGCGCGTCGGTCACCTTCTTGCGGCGGTCGTAGCGGTCGAGCACCAGCGTGCGCATGGCCTGCCAGGCCCGGGCGGCCACCTCGTCGTCGGATGCGGCAACGGCTGGAGCCGGGGCGTGAACTTTCGAGGCTGGGGCAGGTGTGGTCATGGCACGCTCACCGGTGACCTTTCGTCGGCAGGCGACAGCAGGCTGGCGGTCCGGGCCGCCGTCCGCTGGGCCCAGGCGCCCGTGGTGACGACGGCGAGGATGAGCCCGACCACCCCGCAGACGGCCACGATCCACCACCCGGGGCGGCTGGCGGCCACGAAGCCGGTACTCAGCCCTCCCCTGAGGTTACCGTTCAGCACCGACCCCATCACCGCTACACCGAGTGACTGACCGATCTGGCGGCTCGCCGAGGCGCAGCCGGCCGCCACCCCGGCCTGGTCACGGGGCATCCCCGACACCGCCGAGTTGGTGATGGCGGCGTTGACGAAGCCGTTCCCGGCCCCGAAGATCACGTAGGCCAGGAACAGGTAGCCCAGCGAGGTGGTGGCGGTCAGCCGGGTCATCAGCAGCCCGGCCGCGATGATGAAGATGCCGGACAGCACCATCGGGATCCGGGTCCCCCGGTTGGCCACGATCCGGCCCGACAGCGTCGCGCACACCGCCAGCACCAGCGCCATCGGCAGCAGGTAGAGCCCCGCCGTCAGCGGCCGGTAGCCCCGCACGTCCTGCAGGTACAAGGTGTTCAGGAACAGGAACCCGCCGAGTGCGGCCATCGCCGTGACCGCGGTCGCGGTGGCGCCCGAGAACGGCGCGCTGCGGAAGAACCGCGGGTTCAGCAGCGGCTCGTCGCGGCGCAGCTCGTAGTACAAGAACCCGGCCAGCCCGACGACGGCCACCGTGAACAGCCCGATGATCAGCGGCGAGCCCCAGCCGCTGGCCGGGCCCTCGATGATCGCGTAGGTGAGCGAGGCCAGCAGCACGATCAGCAGCACCTGGCCGACTGGGTCCGGCCGCCGGGCCTTGGGGGCCCGCGACTCCGGCACAAAGGCGGCACAGAGCACAATCGCGGCGATCCCGATTGGGATGTTGACCCAGAAGATGCCCCGCCAGCCGACCGAGTCGACCAGCGCGCCGCCCGCCACCGGGCCGAGCGCCATGCTCAGCCCGAACACCGCGCCCCAGATGCCGATGGCCTGGGCCCGCTCGCGCTTGTCGGTGAACGTGTTGGTGATGATCGACATCGCCACCGGGTTGAGCATCGAGCCGCCGACCGCCTGCAGCATCCGGAACCCGATCAGCCAGCCTGTGCCGGGGGCCAGGCTGCAGGCCAGCGATCCGATGCTGAACACGGCCAGGCCGGTCTGGAAGGTGCGGCGGCGGCCGATGCGGTCGGCGGTCGAGCCGGAGAACAGCAGCAGGCTGGCCAGCACCAGCGTGTAGGCGTCGATCGTCCACTGCAGGCTGCTGACCGGCGCGTGCAGCTCACGCGAGATCGACGGCAGCGCCACGTTCACGATCGTGCTGTCGAGGCCGACGATGAACAGGGCGCTGCAGCAGATGGCCAGCACCAGCAGACGGCGCTTACGGCTCAGATCCGGCACAGCGGCTCACCCCAACAAACGTTGTGCTTCTACAATCATTGTTAGATTACAACCATCAACCCGGGCGATCGCCCACGTGTTCCCGCCGGTCTGGGATTGCATGAATTACGGCCGTTCTTTTCGGACAAAACCGGACACCCTGGGCCGTTTTCCTGCGATGAGACGGGTCCAAGGTCTACATTTGTCCCACCTGTAAGGCGCCGATCTCCCTGGCCACGGAGCCCGCGGAGCCGCAGGCTCTAGGTGCCGGGGGGTGAACGATGAGCCGCAGACTTCTCCAACTGGTCATGCCGGTCTTCCCGGACCGCCGCATGTTCCGGCTGCACGATTCGGCCGTCGACCCGAACGCGCCCGGCGCCCCGCTCCCCCCGGTCGGCTCGCTGATCAGCGTGAACCGCGAGCAGCTGTGGATCGGCAGCCTGCAGGAGCAACTGGACGTGCGGGTCGTCATCGAGGAATGGGACGGCGCGCCGCCGCCGATCGGTGACACCTGGCAGGAAGAGGCCAAGTGCCGCCTGTACCTGCGCGGTTATCTCAGCATCGACGCGGGCGCGGTCGGCAAGGCCATCCACGGGCTGCGGCTGGCCAGCGGGGTGGGCGACTACGCGGTCCGGGTCTACGCCAGCAACCGCGAGGAAGCCGCCCGCCGCTACGCCGAGCTCTACAACTCCTTCCGTAACCCCCTGGCCGACGAGTTCCAGCAGGCCAAGAAGCAGCTGGAAGGGCTCGAGCGGTACCTGATCCAGCTCTGGCGCGAATACTTATCACCGCGGCGGCCGGGGCCGCCGGGACAAGCGAGTCAGCGGCTGGCCGCCCCCACCCGGGTCACGGTGCCCGCGCCCCGGCCCGGTGAGACGGTCAGGGGCCGGTGAACTCGGTCGGGACCGCGGCCGCGTGGCTGGCCGAGGTCTTGCCGGTGGCCGAGGTCGTCTGACCCGTTGCCGTCTGGGCCGCTGAGCCCTGGGCGGCCGACGCGGTATCGGGCGGGGCGCTGATGCGGGCCGGGCCGGAGTTGGTCGACGAGGTCGTCACCGGGTGATTGCCAGTGGTCCGCGCGCTGGACCGAAAGGGCAGCATCGCGTAGACCAGCAGCGACACGGCGGCCACCACCACCACGGTGAACAGCGACCCCACCACCCGCGCCCGGGTCGAGCGGAGAAAGCCGAGGCGGCCCGGCTTGCGGAACGAGGTCAGGTCCGAGGCCAGCCGCGGATCCTGCGCAGCCAGCCGCCGCTCAATCTCGGCGAGCATGCGCTGCTCGTCCATCGACAGCGCCATAGCGCCAACCTCCGCGTCGAACGCCCGGTGGATACCCCTTGATTGTCCCCCGCCACAAGATCTTTATCCAATTGTTCCGGATTTGCCGTGACCCTGTTTCTGGGGGTTGGCCGGGGGCCGGGCTGGCCCGGCCCGGCATCAGATCAACTGCGCACCAGCGTGTCGAACAAGCGATCGATTTCGGCGGCTGGATCAGTGGTGAGGCCGGTGTGGACCGGACCGGGCTGGACGATCGTGCTGCGCGGGGCGGTCAGCCAGCGGAACCGCTCCCCCAGCGGCCGCCCGGCCAGCGGTCCCTCGGTGCAGGCCTTGGTGAACGCCCCCAGCGCGGCCCGGATCGCGTCGCGGTCGGCGGCGGGGGCCAGCGCCCGCAGGCGGCCCTCGTCCAGCTCGATCCGGGCGCGCAGGTAGCGGAACTGCTGGGAGTAGACGATCACCCCGGCGTTGATCGCCTCGCCCCGCTCGACCCGGGGCACCACCCGGATCAGCGCGTACTCGAACACCTCGCGCTGGTCGGCGGGCGTGGTCATCGGCGGATCACCTCCGGCAGCACCTGCACCCGGGCCAGCAGCAGCTCGACGTAGGCGGGGCCGGCCCGCTCACCGAACCAGCCGGCCGGGACCAGCTCGGCCACCTCGGCCAGCAGCGCGGTGGTGATCAGCGGGGCCAGGTCCGCGTGGGCCTGCTCCAGCGCGGTGGCCCGGTCGATCAGCACGTGCTCGCGCGCATCGTAGGGCCGGTCGGGCCGGGCGGTCGGCCAGTTGTGGTGGAAGTACAGCGCCGCCCCGTGGTCGATGAGCCAGATGTCGCCGTGCCAGACCAGCAGGTTCGGGTTCCGCCAGGTCCGGTCGGGGTTGCTGACCAGCGCGTCGAACCACAGCAGGCGGCTGGCGAACTCGGTGTCGGCCGTCCACCCGAGCGGGTCGAAGCCGGCCGACCCGGGCAGGAAGTCCACCCCCAGGTTGAGGCCCGGGCTGGCCTTGAGCAGGTCCTGGATCTCCGGGTCGGGCTCGCTGCCGGGGATGCGCGGGTCGAGCTCGGCCAGCACCAGCTCCGGCACCCGCAGGCCGAGGCGGCGGGCCAGCTCCCCGGCGATGATCTCGGCCACCAGCGCCAGCGGCCCCTGACCGGCGCCGCGGAACTTCATCACGTAGGTGCCGAGGTTGTCGGCCTCGACGATGGCCGGCAGCGAACCCCCCTCGCGCAGCGGGGTCACGTACCGGGTGACCGTGACGTGTTCGAGCATGGCGATCATTATCCCGCCCGCTCGATTCGAACATACCTTTGATAACCTCGAACACAGGTTCTATGCTGGACGTATGCGATGGGACCACATGCGGCTGGACGAGTCCGAGGAGTCGGCCGAGGCGGGCGGGTGCGGGACGCCGGGCGGGGCGCTGTTCGAGCGGGGGGCGATGGCCCGCACGTTCGACACCCCGGGGTTCCGTGGCATGACGTTCTATGAGATCCACGCCAAGTCGATCGTGAATAGGGTGCCGGCCACTTCGCGGATGGCGTTCACCTGGACGATCAACCCGTACAGGGGATGCCAGCATGCGTGCACCTACTGTACGGCTGGCGGGACGCCGATCTTGATGGCCGACGGAAGCACGAAACCGCTGGTGGACGTGCGTGTCGGCGACAAGATCTACGGCACTGAACGTCGTGGATATTACCGGCGCTACGTGATCACGACGGTCCTGGCGCACTGGTCGACGGTCAAGCCCGCCTACCGGATCACGCTGGCCGACGGGACCCAGCTGATCGCCAGTGGCGACCATCGGTTCCTGACCGAGCGCGGCTGGAAGCACGTAACCGGGGCTGAACAGGGCCCGCTGCAGCGACCGTTCCTGACCGTCAATAACAAGCTGATGGGGACGGGTGAATTTGCCGAGCCCCCCAAGGACACCGCCGACTACCGGCGCGGCTATCTGTGCGGCATGATTCGCGGCGATGGCCTCCTGCGCAGCTATCGGTACGCGCGCGGAGAAGTTCACCGGTTCCGCCTCGCGCTGGTCGACGAGGACGGGCTGAGCCGGGCCCGGGACTATCTGGGTGGCTTCGGCATCGCGACGACCGAGCGAGCCTTCACCGAGGCCCACGGGCAACGGAAGGCACTGCGAGCGATCTACGCATGGTCCCGTGGCGCGATGAAAGCGATCAGAGACCTGATCGCCTGGCCCCAGGTGCCCACCCGGAAATGGCAGAAGGGCTTCCTGGCCGGGATCTTCGACGCCGAAGGCAGCTACAGCCAGGGTGTATGGCGAGTCTCCAACACCGATCCGGACATGATCGACGCGACGATCCTGGCCCTGGCCGCCTTTGGCTTTGACTACGCGCTGGAGCCGCTGGATCAGCCGAACGGGCTGGAAGTCGTCAGGTTGCGCGGCGGCCTCAAGGAAGTTCTCCGCTTTTTCCACACCACCGATCCCGCCATCATGCGGAAACGCTCGATCGACGGGGTCGCGCTCAAGAGCAACGCCCAGATCCAGGTGGCGGAGATCAAGCCGCTGGGCTTCGAGATGCCGATGTACGACATCACCACCGGGACCGGCGACTTCATCGCCAACGGGGTGGTCAGCCACAACTGCTTCGCCCGCAACACCCACACCTACCTGGACCTCGACGCCGGGCATGACTTTGATTCGAAGGTGATCGTCAAGGTCAACGCGCCCGAGTTGCTGCGCAAGACGCTGGCCTCGGCGCGGTGGCAGGGCGAGCACATCGCGATGGGTACCAACGTCGACTGCTACCAGCGGGCCGAGGGCAAGTACCAGCTGATGCGGGGGATCATCGGGGCGCTGAAGGACGCGGCGAACCCGTTCTCGATCCTGACCAAGGGCACGCTGATCCTGCGCGACCTCGACCTGCTGACCGAGGCGGCCCAGGTCACCGACGTCGGGCTGAATTTCTCGGTCGGTTTTGTCGATAAAGAGCTGTGGCGGACGCTGGAACCGGGCACCCCGAGTCCCGAGCGGCGGCTGGACGCCGTGGCCACGCTGACCGGGGCCGGGCTGCGCTGCGGGGTGCTGATGGGGCCGATCGTGCCGTTCTTGTCCGACTCGCCCGAGCAACTGGAGGCGGCCGTGCGCCGGATCGCCGACAGCGGCGCCGCCCACGTCACCCCGATCGTGCTGCACCTGCGGCCCGGCACCCGCGAGTGGTACCTGCAGTGGCTGCAGGACCACCACCCCGAGCTGGTCCGCCGCTACCTGCGCTTCTACGGGCGCGGCGCCTATGCGCCCAAGGCCTACCAGACCGAGATCTCCCGGCAGGTGCGGGAGCTGGCCCAGCGCTACGGGGTCGGCGCCAGCAGCCCGGCCGCCAGCCGCCGGATCGGGCCGCCGGTGGCGGAGGACGAGCCGCCGGCTCGGGCCCCGGAGCCGCTGCAGCTGAGCCTGCTGTAGTCAGCGCGGCGTCACAGCCGCAGCGCCTCGGTCCACCGGATCCGGGCGCGGACGGTGTCCAGGTAACCGTCGCGGACCCAGGTCGCCTGGGGCTCGATGCCGCGGCGAGCGAGGTCTGCGCACCGGTCGAGGACGAAGCGCTGCTGGGCCGCGACCTGGCCGACGATGCCGTCCGGGACGCCGACGCCGTAGGCGGCACAGAAGATCTCGATCCGCCGCCGCCGGTCCGGCGGCTCCGGGTAGCGCAGCCAGTCCGTACACTCCCGGTCGTCGCGGAACGGGGCGGCGTACTCCAGCGCGTAGGCGATGTCGAACCACGGGGACGCGGGCCGGGCCTGGTCGAAGTCGATGAGCCCGACCGGGTCATCCCCGCGCCAGACGCCGTTCCAGGGCCCGAAGTCGCCGTGGCAGATGATCTCACCGGCGGCGCAGGTACCCGGCCCGCTCGACCAGCGGCTGGCGGGCGGCGGCCGGTAGCCGGCGACCGCATCGTGGTAGCGGCGCAGGAACCGGGCCCAGCGCCGCAGCCCGGGCTCGGGGACGATCTTGGCCCACCCGGCCGGGCCCGACTCGCCCGGTAGCCAGCTGAGCGTCTCCTGACCGGCCCCGGCCGCCAGCAGCCGTGAGGCGGGAAAGCCGACCCGCTCCAGGTGGCGCAGCAGGTCGTGGACGGCCGGGGACCAGAAGGCGGTGGGACGCCGAACGGTGTCCCCGACCCGCCGGGCCCGGTCCGCCGGCCGGCCCGGCCCGGCCGGAAAGGCGGTCAGTTCTGGCTGGAGGCGTTCCACGGGGAGCGCATCAGGCCCATGGCGCCGATCTTGTAGCCGCGGGTGGCGCCGAGCGGCGGCGAGTACACGTGCACGCTGACCGCGGGGGCCAGCGAGACGTTGGTCAGGTTGTGCACGCCGCGGCGGCCCATCCGCCGGGCGGCCCCCTCGGGGATGTGCCGGACCTGGGTGAGCACCCCGTTCAGGACCGAGACCCGCTCCTCCAGCTCGCCGCGCGCCACCACCAGCACGCCCGAGGTGCCGGCGTGGTCGTGCCAGCCGGTGTCCTGGCCGGGCAGCCACGACTCCAGCCACACGTCGTAATCGGCCGCGCTGTGCAGCCGCTGGTGCCAGCGGGTGGCCGGGTCCATCCGCACGATCGGCTGCCAGAGCCCATGGTTGGCGGCGACGGCGCGGGCGATCTCCTTCATCCGTGACCGGCTGAGCGGTTCGGACGGCGGCCGCGCCGACGGCACGCTGACGGCGAAGTCGGCTGGGTCGGGATCAGAGCGCATCGGGATCCAGTCTGTCTGCTAAAAAGCTATAAATTTAGTCGGATTAATAGAGATCAGATATCAAGCCTAGTTTGCGTTACCGCACAGTCAACCCCCCACAGTCTTGCAGTCAACCCTGCCCGACCAGTGAGATTTCCGCCACTTCAATCTTGGCCACCCGGCCTTTCCTGCCCTGACCGGCGCCGTTCCGGCCGCTCAGGCCGGACCGCCGCCAATAGCACCGCAACCGGTTCGCTGCCCGCCCTGCCGTAAACTCGGCTGGCGTGACGCGCAACCCCGGCACCGGCCACGGAGACCTTGTGATGCCCGGTGGCCCGCGTCCGGAAACCCGCCCGGATTCGGGCGAACCGGGCGGCCTTACCGTCCGCACCGTGCCGATCGACGATCCCGGCGACCTGCTGGCCGGACTGCCGGACGCGCCGCTGGTGTCCTGGGTGCGCCGCGGCCGCGGCCTGGTCGGCTGGGGTGAGATGGCCCGGGTCACGCTGTCGGCCGGCGAGGACCGGTTCACCGCCGGCGAGAAGTGGCTGCGTACCCTGTTCGAGGACGTGACCTGCGTCGACCACGTCCAGGTGCCGGGCACCGGGCCGGTCGCGCTCGGCAGCTTCACCTTCGACCCCGCCTCCGACGGGTCGGTGCTGATCGTGCCGCGGGTGATCGTCGGCCGCGACGGCGAAGGGACCGCCTGGCTGACCACGGTCAGCGACGGCCGCGAGCCGGCCGGCCGCCAATCCTGGCCGGGCGCCGACGGACCCGACGAGGAGCCGGACCGGCCGTTCGGGACGCTGCGGTGGCACGACGGCAGCCTGACCGCGCCCGGATGGGCCCACGCGGTCGAATTGGCGGTCGAGCGCATCACCGCCGGGGCCGGCGATCCGGCCGCCCTGCGCAAGGTGGTGCTGGCCCGGGACCTGTTCGCGACCGCCGCCAAGCCGATCGACCCGCGGCTGGTGCTGCGGCGGCTGGCCGGCCGCTACCCGGACTGCTACACGTTCGCGGTCGACGGGCTGGTCGGTGCCACCCCCGAGCTGCTGATCCGGCGGCAGGACCGGGAGGTCACCGCGCTCATCCTCGGCGGCACGCTGCCGCGCGGGGCCCAGCCCCGCGAGGACCAGGAACTGGGGGCGGCGCTGCTCGCCTCGGCCAAGAACACCGAGGAGCACGCCTACGCGGTCGACTCGATCCGGGACGTGCTCACCAGGCTGTGCACCGACCTGGAGATCCCGTCCCACCCGTCGCTGCTGAAGCTGGCCAACCTGCACCACCTGGGCACCGCCGTGCGCGGCACCCTGGCCGCCGACCAGTCGGTGCTGTCGCTGGCGGACGCCGTGCACCCGCCCGCCGCGGTGTGCGGGACGCCGACCGAGACCGCGCTGGAGCTGATCCGCGAGCTCGAGCACATGGAACGGGGCCGCTACGCGGGCCCGGTCGGCTGGGTCGACGCGGCTGGCAACGGCGAGTTCGGGATCGCGCTGCGCTGCGCCGAGCTGGCTGGGCCGCGGGCCCGGCTGTTCGCGGGCTGCGGCATCGTGGCCGGCAGCGACCCGGCCGCCGAGGTGGCCGAGACCGAGGTCAAGTTCCTGCCGATGCGCCAGTCGCTCGACGGCTGACCACCAGCGCGGCCGTCGCCGCCTGCTGGAGCCGGGTGCGCAGGGCGGTGCCGGCGTCGCGGCTGGTCCGCACCTGCACCATCCGCAGCCCGGATCCGGTCAGCGCCTGGTCGAGGTCCGCCAGGTCCACCAGGGACTGGTAGGGCCAGCCCGCGGCGGCCGCCAGCGCGGCCACGTCGGCGCCGTGCGGGGTGCCGAAGACCCGCTCGAACGAGTCCGGGAACGAGGCCTGCTCGAGGGTGGAGAAGATGCCGCCGCCGTCGTTGTTGACCACGACCAGGCACAGGTCGGGGCGGGGCTCGCCGGGGCCGATGAACAACCCGGCGCTGTCGTGCAGCAGGGCCAGGTCACCGATCAGGGCGACGGCCGGCCCGCCGCCGGCCGCCTGGTGGGCCAGGGCGGCGCCGATCGCGGCCGAGGTGGTGCCGTCGATGCCGCTGGCGCCCCGGCTGGCCAGCACCCGGACCCCGGCCCGGGGGGCCATCTGCTGGTCCAGGTCGCGGATCGGCATGCTCGAGGCCACCCACAGCAGCGCCCCGTCCGGCAGCGCGGCCGCCAGGTCGCGAGCGAGCCGTGGCTCGCTCAGCGCTGGTTCGTGGCCGGCAGGCTCAGCCAGGACCTCGCCGACGGCCCGGCGGGCGGCGGCGTCGGCGGCGCGCCAGGCCTGCCGCCAGGTCGTGGCCGGCTGGGCCGGGGCGGTCCCGGCGGCCAGGGTCACCGCGGCCGCCACGTCGGTGGCGGTCCGGGCCGGGTCATCCCAGCGGCCGGGCTGGGACGCGATCACCACGTGCCGGGCCGGGCCGCCGGCGGGGCCGCTGGCCCCGCGCAGCAGCGCGGTCTGGGCCCGGGACAGGCCGGGCCGCCCAGCGGTGACGATGACGTCCGGCCGGTGGGCGGCCAGGAACCCCGGTGCGGCCAGCAGGTACTGGTAGGCGGCCAGCGCGTCCGGGCCGCGCCGGGCCCCGGACGACGGCTCGGCCAGCACCGGCCAGCCGGTCGCGGCCGCCAGCGCCAGCAGCGAGTCGGCCTGGCCGGTCTGGGCGGCCCCGTCGCCGCAGACGACGAGCCCGCGCTCGGTCCACGGCAGCTCCAGCCGGCCGGCCGTACTGGTCGTGTCGGGGGCGGCGAACCGTACCCACGGTGCTCCCCCGGGCCGCCCGTCCAGCTCGGCCAGGTCGCCATCCGGCCCGCCCGAATCAGGGACCAGCGGATCGCGGAACGCCAGGTTCAGGTGCACCGGCCCGGCCGGGCCGCCCGCCGCCGCGGACGCGGCCCCCCAGGCCCGGCTGGTCAGCGACCGCCAGTAACCCGCCTGGGCGGCCCGGCCGGAGCCGGTGCCGCGGTCTTCCGGCACGCCCACCTCGCTGAACCAGCGGACCGCGTCGCCGTACAGCTTGAGCTGGTCGATGGCCTGGTTGGCGCCGGTGCCGCGCAGCTCCGGGGGCCGGTCGGCGGTCAGCACCAGCAACGGCACCCCGGCCTCGCTGGCCTCGATCACGGCCGGGTGGAAGCTGGCGGCGGCGGTCCCCGAGGTGCACAGCACGGCGGCCGGCCGCCCGCTGGCTTTGGCCAGCCCGAGGGCCAGGTAGGCGGCCGCGCGCTCGTCGATGCGGACGTGCAGCCGCAGGCCGCCGGCGCTCGCCCGGCGGTGCCACTCCATCGCCAGCGGCGCGCTGCGCGAACCCGGGGCCAGCACCGCGTCGGTCAGGCCGCAGCGGATCAGCTCGTCGGTCAGCGTGACGGCCAGCGCCGTCGACGGGTTCATCCGCGCGGAACCTCTCCCAGGTACCGGGCGGCGGCTGCGGCCCGGTCCCGCCACGGCCCCGGGTCGACCTCGTAGCGGGCCAGCGCGGCCGGGTCCACGGCCGGCCGCCGGACCGGCAGCGCGCCGTCCTCGGCGGCCAGCGGTTCGGCGGTCACGTCCCCGCTCAGCAGGCTCATCGTGCCCAGCCCGCAGGCGTACGGCAGCTCCGGCAGAGCCGCCGCCAGCGCGACCCCGGCCGCCAGGCCGACGCTGGTGTCGACCGCGCTGGACACCACCACCGGCAGGCCGCAGGCCTCGGCGATCCGCAGCGCGGGCCGGACCCCGCCCAGCGGCTGGACCTTGAGCACGACGATGTCGGCGGCGCCGGCCGCCCGGACCCGGAGCGGGTCCTCGGCCCGCCGGATCGACTCGTCGGCCGCCAGCGGGACCGGGGTCCGGCGGCGCAGGTCGGCCAGCTCGTCGAGGGTGGCGCAGGGCTGCTCGGCGTACTCCAGCCCGAACCGGTCCAGCTCGGCCAGCATCCGGGTGGCGTGCGCGACGTCCCAGTGCCCGTTGACGTCGACCCGGACCCGGCCGTGCGGCCCGAGGGCGGCTCGGACCGCCTCGACCCGGGCGATGTCGTCGGCGTCGGCCTGGCCCGGCTCGGCCACCTTGACCTTGGCGGTCCGGCAGCCGGAGGAGGCGGCGATCTGGTGGGCGCGCTCGGGCCCGACGGCCGGGACGGTCACGTTGACCGGTACCCGGTCGCGGACCGGGGCGGGCCAGCCGCTGGTGGCCGCCTCGATCGCGCTGGCCAGCCAGCGAGCCGCCTCGCGGGGACCGTAGTCGGCGAACGGGGAGAACTCACCCCAGCCGGCCGGGCCCGCCAGCAGGGCACCCTCGCGGACGGTGACGCCGCGGAACTTGGTCGGCATCGGGATCGCGAACGCCCGCAATGACCCCAAAAGCTCATCCAGCTGGTCGCTGGCCTGGCCGGTCAGCTGGGCCGCCGCCTGGTGTCCCGTCGTCCCGCCTGCTGCCACGGCATCTAACCTTACGTGCGTGGTTGAGCGTCCTTTGCATGCGGTTGTCCTGCCCGCCACCGACGCCGGCGGCCGGCTGCTGGAGCTGCTGGCGGCCGCGCTGGACGGCACCGGCCCGGCCCTGCTGCCGCTGGACGCGGACCTGCCGGCCGCCCGGCGGGCGGCGATCCTGGACACGTTCGCGCCGTCGGCCGTGCACACCGCCGACGGGGTGACCGCGCGGGCCGGGGGCCGCCCCGCCGGGCCGGACACGGCGCTGGTCATCGCCACCTCGGGGTCGACCGGGCAGCCCAAAGGGGTCGAGCTGAGCGCGGCCGCGCTGCGGCACTCGGCCCGGGCCACGCTGGACCGGGTCGGGGCGACGGCCGGGCAGCGGTGGCTGCTGTGCCTGCCCGCCACCCATATCGCCGGCCTTCAGCTGCTGATCCGCTCGCTGGTGGCGGGGACCGAGCCGGTACGGGCGGCCCGGGCCGAGCCCGAGGTGCTGGCCGCCTCGGGCGCCGCCCACGTGTCGATCGTGCCGACCCAGCTGCGGCGGCTGCTGGAGGCCGACCCGGCCGCCGCCTGGGCCGCCGGCTTCACCTCGGTGCTGCTGGGCGGGGCGGCCGCCCCGGCCGCGCTGGTCACCGCGGCCCGGGCGGCCGGGGTGCCGGTCATCACCACCTACGGGATGAGCGAGACCTGCGGCGGTTGCGTCTACGACGGGGTGCCGCTGGACGGCGTGATGATCGCCACAACCGGCGGAGGGAACGGCGGCGGCGACCCTGGCGGCGAACCCGGCCGCGGCCGGATCCGGATCAGCGGGCCGGTGCTGTTCTCCGGCTACCGGGGCCGCCCGGACCTGACCGCGGCGGCCATGGACGGTGCGTGGTTCGTCACATCCGACCTCGGCCGCCTCGACGACGCCGGCCGGCTGACGGTCCGCGGCCGGGCCGACGACGTGATCATCACCGGCGGCCGGAACGTGGTCGCGGGCGAGGTAGCGGCCCTGCTGGAGACCTGCCCGGGGGTCCGCGAGGCGGCCGTGGTGGGCCGCCCGGATCCCGAATGGGGTGAACGGGTCACTGCGGTGATTGTTCCGGACAACCCGGCTCAACCACCGACCCTCGATCTGTTGTGTCGGCATGTGCAAGAGCGTCTGCCACGTTACGCTCTCCCGAGGGAGCTCGTTCTGCGGGCGGCGATGCCGATGCTGCCCAGCGGCAAACCCGATCTCGAAACGCTCCGCCGGGAACAATCTACGGCCGGGAACGTTAGTAGATAGTGCCCGCACGGACGCCGCAACGAGGGTGCTGCGCAGTGCAGCGGGCTCCTAGACGAAGGCGCTCGCGGGCGTCTTGAACGCACGGTGAACGGCACGCCCATCGTGCCCGTGTCAAGAGGAGAAGGAGGGAGGTGTCGCATGCCACGGACCGCAGTCGCCACACCGGTCGAGGCCAGCTCGACGGGGAACGGTGAGGCCAGCAAGATGCGCGTGGACGACCTGATCGAGCGAGGGCGCAAACAGGGTCAGCTGTCCCTCTCCGAGCTACGTACTGCCTTCGAGCAGGCGGGCATTGCCCCTGCCGAGGGCCGTTCCATCCTGCGCGAGCTCGCCGACGCGGGCGTTCGCATGGCGAACGAGCCGGCTAAGGGCAAGCGCACGGTGAAGGACGCGACCGCCAAGGCCAGCACGGCCAAGGTCACGCGCCGGGCCAAGACCACCGCCAACAAGGACGCCGACGCCGCTCCGGCGGCGAACGGTGCCCAGGGCGCGGTCGACGCCGACGACGACGCCATCGAGGCGGAGGCCGAGGCGGTGGCGCTGGCCGAGGCGACCGACAAGTTCGCCGAGGCCGACCTGGACGACCAGGGCCCGGCCATGGGTGACTCGGTGCACACGTACCTCAAGTCGATCGGCCGGACCAGCCTGCTCACGGCCGAGCAGGAGGTCGACCTGGCCAAGCGGATCGAGGCCGGGCTGTTCGCCGAGCACAAGCTCGAGACCGAGCCTGACCTGGACGAGGACTTCCGCCGGGACCTGCAGCTGGTGGCCGAGGACGGGCACCGGGCCAAGGCCCACATGCTCGAGGCCAACCTCCGGCTGGTGGTGTCGGTGGCCAAGAAGTACACCGACCGCGGCCTGTCGCTGCTGGACGTGGTGCAGGAGGGCAACCTCGGCCTGATCCGGGCCGTGGAGAAGTTCGACTACACCAAGGGCTACAAGTTCTCCACCTACGCCATGTGGTGGATCCGCCAGGCCATCCAGCGCGGCTTCGCGGACTCGGCCCGCACCATCCGGCTGCCGGTCCACGTGCTGGAGATGCTGTCGAAGCTGTCGCGCGTCGAGCGGGACATGCACCAGCGTCTCGGCCGCGAGCCGACCCCGGAGGAGCTGGCCGTCGAGCTGGACCGGACCCCGGACCAGATCGAGGAGCTGCTGCGGACCAGCCGCCAGCCGATCAGCCTGGACTCCACCATCGGTGAGGACGGCGAGACCAGCATCGGCGACCTGATCGAGGACGTCGACGCGCCCGAGGCCTCGGAGATGGTGGACCGCCAGCTCATGGCCGAGCAGCTGCGCAGCGCGCTGGACGCGCTGACGCCGCGTGAGGCCACGATCATGTCCATGCGGTTCGGCCTCTACGACGGCAACCCGCACACTCTGGACGAGATCGGCCGCGCCCTCGGCCTGACCCGGGAGCGCATCCGCCAGCTGGAGAAGCAGTCGCTGTCCAAGCTGCGTCACCCGAGCCGCGCTCAGCCGCTGCTCGACTTCGCCAGCTAGACCGCACCACGAAGTCCCCGTCGCCTCTGGGCGGCGGGGATTTTTCGTTTCCCGGGCTGGCCCGCGCGGACGATACTCGGGCCATGACGGATTTTCCCTACGCGAGCCTGCTGCGGCCGGTCACCGCCGAGGACCTCCCGTTGCTGCGGCGGTTCCAGGTCGAGCCGGGGCTGGTCGGGCTGGACTGGGCCGGGTACCGCGATCCCGGGGAGATTGACCGGCGGTTCGCCGAGGACGGGTACCTGGGCGAGCGGGGCGGGCGGCTGATGGTCGACGACGGGACGGCCGGGACGGCCGCCGGGTTCGTGTCCTACACCGCCCGGCGGTACGCCAACATCAGCCACTGGGAGATCGGGATCGCGCTGCTGCCGGAACGCCGCAGGCAAGGTCTGGGCTGGCGGACCCAGGCGCTGCTGTGCGACTACCTGTTTGAGCACACCCCCGCGTTCCGGATCGAGGCGGCCACCCACGAGGAGAACTTCGCCGAACAGCACGCACTGGTCAAAGCCGGCTTCAAACTCGACGGCATCGTCCGCGCGGCCGAGTACCGGGACGGCGCCTACCGCAACGGCTACCTGTACAGCCGCCTGCGCACCGACCCGGCCCCGGACCTGCCCTGAAGCCCAAGACCCAGGGCCTAGGGTTCGGGCCGGCCCCGCACGAACTGCAGGAACCGGCCCGCGGCCGGCGACAGCGCGCGGTCGGTGCGCCAGGTGAGGCCGACCACCCGCTCGGCGCCGGCCGCCGCCAGCGGGATCCCGGTGGTCCCGGACAGGCCCGCGAACTGGTCGGGCAGCACCGCGACGCCGAGACCCGCGCCGACCAGGCCCTCGATCGTGGCCAGGTCGCCGATCTCGAACGAGATCCGCCGCGGGGTGACGTTCTCGCTGGCCAGGAGCTCGTCGACCAGCGACCGGATACCGAACCCGGCGGGCACGGTCACGAAATCCTCCCCCGCCAGCTCCGGCAGCCGCACCTGGCGGCGGGCGGCCAGCCGGTGCCCGGCCGGCACCACCAGCACCAGGCGCTGCCGCTGGACCGGCTGCCAGCCGTGCGGGCCGCCCGGCCGCGGCGAGGTGACGGCCAGCTCGCACTGGCCGGCCGCGAGGTCGCGGAGGATCTCGTGGCCGGTCTCCTGGCGCAGTTCGACCTGGACGGCCGGGGCCCGGAGGCGGAAGTCGTGCAGCAGCTGCGGCACCAGCGAGGTGGCCATCGAGTTCAGGAACGCCAGCCGGACCGTGCCGGTGCCCGGGTCGAGCTGTTCGGCCAGGTCGGCTCGCAGCCGCTGGTACCGGCGGGTGATGTCGGCCGCGGCCGCCAGCACCAGGTCGCCATAGGGGTTGGGCCGCACGCCGGCCGCGTCCCGTTCGAACAGCCGGGTACCGAGCTCCTGCTCGGCCCGGGCCAGCGACCGCGACAAGGTCGGCTGGGTGGTCCGCAGGGCGGCGGCCGCCTCGGTGACCTGACCGTGATCAGCCAGCGCCAGCAGCCGGCTCAGATCATCGATGTGCACAGTTTCCCATTATACGTTTTCCGTATTTCCAATATAGATCTCATGCATTTGACGCATTGCAGCGGTGGGCTCAGCCTGGATGCATGCGAACCGTGCGGGACCCGGCGGGCGGGCCCACCACCGGCCGCGGCGGGCACGAGGGGTACCGGCCGGGCCAGCCCGGCTACCGGCGGATCGCGGTCGCGCTGTTCGCGGCCGGGGTGGCCACGTTCGCGCTGATCTACAGCACCCAGGCGCTGCTGCCCGAACTGGCCCGCGCGTTCTCGGTCTCGGCGGCCGACAGCACCGTGTCGCTGTCGCTGACCACGGCCGCGCTCGGGGTGGCGCTGCTGCTGTTCGGCCCGGTCGCCGAGGTGCTGGGCCGCACCCGGCTCATCCACAGCTCACTGCTGGCGTCGGCGGTCGTCGGGCTCGCCTGCGCGGCCGCGCCCGGCTGGGACGCGCTGCTGGCGCTGCGGCTGGTGCAGGGGGTGGCGCTGGCCGGGCTGCCCGCGGTGGCCACCGCCTACCTGCGCGAGGAGATGCACCCGGGCGGCTACGCGCGGACCGCGGGCCTGTACGTGGGCGGCACCGCGCTGGGCGGGATGTCCGGCCGCCTGCTGACCGGGGCGGTCGCCGACGCGGCGGGCTGGCGGTGGGCGCTGGCCGCGGTGGCCGGGCTCGGCCTGGTCTGCGCGCTGCTGGTGCTGGTGCTGCTGCCCGGCTCGCGCAACTTCGTGCCCGCCCCGGCCCGGCCCCGGCAGCTGGTCACGATGACCGGGCGGGCGCTGTCCGACCCCGGCCTGCTCGCCCTGTACGGGATCGGCGCCTGCGCGATGGGCGCGTTCGTGGCGGTCTACAACGCCCTCGGGTTCCGGCTGACGGCCGCCCCGTACCACCTCAGCCTGGGCGCCGCGGGGCTGGTGTTCGGTGTCTACCCGGTCGGCACCGTGACCTCGGCGCTGGCCGGGCGGCTGGTCGAACGGTTCTCGCGCCGGACGGTGGTGCCGACCGGGGCGCTGATCACGATGGCCGGGGTGGCGCTGACCCTGCTGGGACCGCTGTCGCTGGTGGTGCTGGGGGTGGCGGTGATGACAGCCGGGTTCTTCGTGGTGCACGGGGTGGCCAGCGGCTGGGTGCCGGTCCGGGCGGCGGCGGGCGGGGTGGCGGCCGCCCAGGCCGCTTCGCTGTACCTGTTCGCCTACTACCTGGGCTCGTCGGTGTTCGGCGGGCTGGCCGGCCGGGTGTGGGCGCTGGGGGCCTGGCCCGCGGTGGTGGCGATGACCCTGGCCCTGCTGGCGGTGGGCGGGGGGCTGACGTTCTGGCTGCGGCGGATCCCGGCGCTAGCATCGAAGACGTGAGCACCAGGACCCAGCGGCGGCGAATCCAGCGCATCTCGGTCGCGGACGGCGGTGTTGCGGACGGCGGGGCCGCGGTCGCCCGGGCCGATCTGCTGGCGGTGGAGGAACCGCTGGAGATCCGGATCGGCGGGCAGCCGCTGACCGTGACCATGCGCACCCCGGGCGACGACCTCGACCTGGCGGCCGGGTTCCTGTTCACCGAGGGCCTGCTGTCGCCGGCCGTCGACCTGCGCCAGATCCGCATGTGCGACGAGAACGTGGCCGACGCGACGCTGGAGCCGGCCGACCTGCCCTCGCCCGCCGACCTGGACCGGGCCACCGATGCGCGCCGGGCCCAGAAGAACGCGCAGCGGAACTTCCTCACCACCAGCGCCTGCGGGGTGTGCGGCAAGGAGAGCATCGACGCGATCCGGGTCCGGTCCCGCTACGACCTGACCGCCGACTCCGTCCAGATCGACCCGGGCGTGCTGGCCGCGCTGCCGGGCCGGCTGCGGGACGCGCAGCGGGTGTTCGCCAGCACCGGCGGCCTGCACGCGGCCGGGCTGTTCGCCGCCGACGGGACGCTGGCGGTGCTGCGCGAGGACGTCGGCCGCCACAACGCGGTCGACAAGGTGATCGGCTGGGCGCTGCGGGCCGGGCGGCTGCCGCTGTCCGGCCACATCCTCATGGTCAGCGGGCGGGCGTCGTTCGAGCTGGTGCAGAAGGCGGCGGTAGCCGGCCTGCCGGTGCTGGCGGCCGTGTCGGCCCCGTCCTCGCTGGCGGCCGACCTGGCCGAGGAGACCGGCATGACGCTGGTCGGTTTCCTGCGCGGCCGCTCGATGAACGCCTACACCGGCCTGCACCGGCTGACCGGGGTCACCGCCCCGGCCTGAGCCTGCAACTGCTTTGCACCCCGGCGGTAACGGAATTCAGCCAATCCAGCAATGAACTAGTACACGTAACTGTTCAGGGCGGCCGGGATAAGCAGAGGGCAAACCACGGCCGTCTCCCGCGGGAGGCACCGGTGCGGAACGAGATCTCGGAAACGCTGTACAGCAACCACTACCGGTCGCTGGTGCGGCTGGCCGGTCTGGTGGTCCGGGACGAGCCGACGGCCGAAGAGGTGGTGCAGGAGTGCTTCATCGCCTTCCACGACGGCTGGCACCGGCTGCGCGACGAGACCAAGGCGCTGGCCTACCTCCGGCAGGCGGTGGTCAACCGGTCCCGCTCGGTGCTCCGGCACCGTGGGGTGGTGGAGCGCATCGCGCCCCAGCCCGGGGCGGACATGCCGAGCGCCGAGCACGACGCCATCACCCGGCTGGAGCACGGCGAGGTGGTAACCGCCCTGCGGTCGCTGCCGGACCGGCAGCGCCAGGTCCTGGTGCTCCGGTACTACGGCGACCTGACCGAGACGCAGATCGCCGAGACGATGGGGATCAGTAAGGGAGCGGTGAAGAGCCACACCTCCCGCGGCATGACCACGCTGCGTTCGGTATTGGAGGTGTAACGGACCGCCGGGATGGGGACGCTGGTAGGCGTACGCGCAGTGCTCACGGCCCGGGGGGAGCGGCCATGAGAATCACGCAGGTAGCGGCGGTCGCCGCGGTGGCGTTCGCCAGCGGCGGCGTCGGCGCGCTGAGTGTGTTCACGCTTGGCGGCCACGACGGCCACTCCGGGCCGGTGGCCCTGGTGGTGGGCAACTACGACGGGACCAAGCCGTCCGTCATCCAGTTCTCGGCCGACGGCGGCGACGTGGTGACCGGGATCCAGTGGTCGAGCTGGGGCAGCCGGTCGGCGACCGGCCACGGCACCGTCGGCTGGGACAACTGCACCCCCAACTGTGCCGCGGGCAGCACCCGTGACCTGCCCGCCACGATCACGCTGTCGGCCCCCGACGCCCAGGGCCAGTGGACGGTGATCACCGAGGCCGAGCACGGGCGGACGACCACGTTCTCGCTGTCCGGGCACTGGGCCCAGGGCGCCACCCCCTGACGGCCGGGCGCCCGCCGGCCGGCGGCTCTAGCTGGCGCGGCCGGCCGGCCGGTGCTGGCCGCCGGTGTTGTAGATGACCTGGCCGGTGATGAACCCGGCCTCGTCGCTGGCCAGGAACGCGACCACGGCGGCGGTGTCGGCCGGTTCCCCGATCCGCCCGAGCGCGAACGAGGCTCCCAGCTCGGCCCGCCGCTCGCGGCTCAGGTTGGCCAGCCGCCCGGTGGCCGAACTGCCCGGGGCGACCGCGTTGACCGTGATCCGGCGGGGCGCGAACTCCAGCGCCGCCACCCGGGTCCCCTGCTCCAGGAACGCCTTGGTGGCTGCGTACAGCCCGCTGCCGGGCAGCGGGGTACTGGTCACCGCGGAGGAGATGTTCACCACCCGCCCGCCGTCGGCCAGGTGGCCGGCCGCCGCCTGCATGACCAGGAACGGGGCGCGGGCGTTGACCGCGACCAGCCGGTCGAAGTCGGCCAGCGCGATCTCCGCCAGCGGGCCCCAGTAGGTCACCCCGGCGTTGTTGACGAGGATGTCGAGGCGCCCGAACTCGGCGACGGCGGCCTCGGTGACGGCGGCGGCCGCGTTAGGGTCGGCCAGGTCGGCGCTGATCGTCAGTGGCTTCTGCCCGAGGTCGCGGACCTGGGCGGCGACCGTCTCGGCCTCGGCCTGACCGGTGTGGAAGGTGAACGCCACGTCGGCGCCGTCGGCCGCCAGCCGCTGGACGATCCCGGCCCCGAGGCCGCGGCTGCCCCCGGTGACCAGGGCGACCCGGCCTGCCAGCCTCTTGCTGTTATCAGTCATGGGCGAAGACCTTTCTGGGAGTTGTGGTGACCGGAGCCAGTCCAGCAGCC
The DNA here is from genome assembly GCA_019240215.1 of Actinomycetota bacterium. GTDB lineage: Bacteria > Actinomycetota > Actinomycetes > Streptosporangiales > Streptosporangiaceae > Bog-532. Next base: position 74,536 of record JAFAYQ010000051.1, read on the forward strand.
CGCTGACCAGGGACGGAAAGACACGTTCGCTCTGGTTCCATACACTCCCGATATGGATGACGTGGAGGTGCGCGAACTGCGCTACTTCATCGCGGTGGCCGAGGAGCTGAACTTCACCCGGGCGGCCGAGCGTCTCGGCATCGCCCAGCCACCGCTGTCGACCGCGATCGGCAAGCTTGAGCGCAAGCTCGGGGTGACGCTGCTGGACCGGACCAGCCGCCGGGTCGCCCTCACCGCGGCCGGGGCCACCCTGCTGGACCAGGGCCGGGTCGCGGTCGAGCAGGTCGGCGCGGCGGTCGAGCGCACCGGCCGCCGCGGCGCCCAGCCGGAGCGGCTCACGGTCGCGCTCAAGGCGGGCGGCGGCACCGAGCTGATCAGGGACATCTGCGACCGCTGGGCCCGCCAGCCGGGGAGGCCGCCGGTCCACCTGCTGTTCGGCCACCCGGGCGGGCCGGCCGCGGCGCTGCGGGCCGGGGCGGCCGACGTCGCCATCGTGCGCAGCCCGTTCGACCAGGTCGGCCTGGACTGGGAGGTGCTGCTGACCGAGCCGCGGGTAGCGGTGCTGCCCGCCGGTCACCGGCTGGCCGCCCGGCGGCGGCTGACCCGGGCCGACCTGGCGGGCGAGATGATGCCACGCTGGGCGGGCCAGTCCAGCCCGGCCGCGGCCGCCTTCTGGACCGGCACCGACGGCCCGCCGATGGCGCTGCCAGTGGCGGAGCCCTCGCCAGCCCCGTCAGCCGGCCCGGAGATCAGCGACCTGAACCAGCTGCTCGACGTGGTGGCGCTGGGCCAGGCGGTGGCGTTCGTGCCGCAGTCGGTGGCCGACCGCTACGGCCCCGCCGACCTGGTGTTCATTCCGGTCACCGACCTGGCCGCGACCGAGGTGGTGACGGCCTGGCCCGAGGTGTCCCGCTCCCCCGCGGTGGCCGCCTTCGTCCGCGTCGCCGCCGACGCGGCCGCCGGTCGGCCCGGCCAGGCCGCTGCCCTGGCCTGAGCTGGCCCGCGGCTAGCCCCCGCGGCCAGCCGCGGATGCGCCACGGTTAGCCGAGGATCCGCGGGAGACCGAACTGCGGCGCCACCGCGGTCTCGAACCGGGTGATCGCGCTGACCCGGTCACCGGCCAGCGTGATCACCTCGATACCGCTGAGGCGCACAACCCCGGTGGTACCGTCGCGCCGGTACTCTCCCCAGGCCGGATGGCCGTTCGCCCGGACCGGCACCGTCCGCGCGGTCTGCTGCCGGTGGGCGGCGGTGGCGGTGAAGAAGCGGTGGGCGGCCGCGAGCCCCCGGTACTCGAACGGCAGCGGCGGCATCCGCACCCACACGTCGTCGGTCATCAGCGCGATCAGCGCGTCGACGTTCAGGTCGGTGAAGGCGGCGACGAACCGGTCGACCAGGGCGCGCTCCCGCGGGCCGCCGGGTGGCGGCGGCGGCCGCCCGGACGGGCGGGCCGCCTGCATGGTCGCGCGGGCGCGCTTCAGCGCGCTGGTGACGGCGTCCTCGGTCAGCGCCAGCAACTCGGCGGTCTCGCGGGCCCGGTAGCCGAGCACGTCGCGCAGCAGCAGCACCGCGCGCTGGCCGGGCGGCAGCAGCTGGACGGCGGTGACGAACGCGAGCGAGATCGCCTCCCGGGACTCATACCGGGCCTCCGGGCCGGGCGCCTGATCGGACAGCCCGTCCAGCAGCACGTCGGGATAGGGCTGCAGCCACAGCACCTCACCCATGCGGCTCGGCTCGGGTGGCTGGACCGGCAGCGGAGCCGCGGCCACCGGGCGCCGCCCCGATGACCGCAGCACGTTGAGGCAACGGTTGGTGGCGATGCGGTACAGCCAGGTGCGCACCGACGAGCGTCCCTCGAAGCCGTCCAGCCCGAGCCAGGCCGACAGCAGCGTCTCCTGCAGCGCGTCCTCGGCGTCCTGGAGGGAACCGAGCATGCGGTAGCAGTGCACCTGCAGCTCACCGCGGTGCGGCTCGACCAGGGCCGCGAACGCGTCCCGGTCCCCGGCTCGCGCCCGCTCGAGCAGATCGGCCGCCATATGGCCACCTCCATAGTCCATCGTTCCCGGCACCGGTTACCGACACCAGCGGCGGGCGGAACTGGTCGCGGCCGGCCGACCAGTTCCCGTAACGGCCCGGGGTCTGCCCGGATGACGACATTCACCGCCGCCGAGGGCGGCAGAACGGAGAACCGACATGTCCCCATCAGTCCTGGTGACCGGAGCCAACCGCGGCATCGGGCACGCGCTGGTCGAGGAGGCCCTGGCCCGCGGGGCCGCGCGCGTCTACGCCTGCACCCGGCAGCCGCTGAGCCACCCCGACGGCCGGGTCACCAACCTCGTGTTCGACCTGACCGACGGGGCCCAGATCCGGGCGGCCGCGGCCACGGTGGAATCGCTCGACATCCTCATCAACAACGCCGGGGTGGCGCGCTACGACGATCTCGGCGACCCGGCCGCCATCACCGAGCACCTGGCCGTCAACCTGTTCGGCACCTACACGGTTACCCAGGCCCTGCTGCCGCAGCTGACCCGCTCGCGGGGCGCGATCGTCAACGTGCTGTCGACCGGGGCGCTGGCCGCCATCCCGGTCATCCCGGCCTACTCGATCTCCAAGGCGGCCGCGTTCTCACTGTCCCAGTCGTGGCGGGCGCTGCTGGCGGGCCGGGGCGTCCGGGTCCACGCGGTGATGACCGGCCCCACCGACACCGACATGTCCCGCGGCCTGGACATCCCCAAGGCGTCCCCGCAGTCGGTCGCCCGGGCCATCTTCAACGGCGTGGAGGCCGGCGCCGAGGAGATCTTCCCCGACCCCATGTCGGTGGCGCTGGAGCCGGATTGGACCGGCGGCGCGGTCAAGGCGATGGAACGCCAGAACGCGGGCCTGGTGGCCGGCCAACCGGTCGCTTCCTGAACCACCATTTCCTGGTAAATGGTTGAACGGGGTTGTGCGACCCAACCAGGTATGGCTGCCTGGTTGGGGGCGGTCCTCCTGGCTGGCGCGGACGAGCGACGCGGCTCCGCGCCAGCCTCCCGCTGGAGGTGCTGGTGAGTGACAAGATTCCGGAAGATCAGGCCAGCGAGCTGGCCAGCTGTTTCATCCGCTACGCGGAAGGGCTGTTCAGGCACGCGTGCGTGCTGACCCGCGGCGACCGGGCGCTGGCCGAGGACCTGGTGCAGTCGACGTTCGTGGCCGCCGCCAGCCAGTGGGCCATGGTCCGCGACCTGACCGAGCCGCAGCGGCTGGCCTGGTTGCGGACCACGATCGGTAATCAGGCGGTCAGCGCGTTCCGCCGCAATTCGGCTTTCCGCGCCCGTTACCTGCAGCTGGAGCAGATGTACCGGCCGCCAGCGGCCGACACCCACACCGACGCGCTGGCTGCGGCGGCGCTGGACCGGTGCTGGCAGGCGATCCTGGCGCTGCCGCCCCAGCAGTATCTGGTGGCGGTGCTGCGCTGGCTCTTCGCGATGAAGAACACCGAGGTCGCGGCCACGCTGGATATCGCCTGCGGGACGGTCGCCAGCCACCTGTTCCGGGCCCGGGCCACGCTGCGAACTGAGCTGGGGCCGTTCGATCCGTTCGGCGACGACGAGGACGGAGGGCCGGTGTGACGGCGGGCGGCCACGACGTCGACGGCGTCCAGGACACTGGTCGGCAGGCCGCGTGGTACGCGCACGCTTACGACCTGGACGCGGGCCTGACCCGGTTCGAGGCCTGGCTGTCCGAGCACACCGTCCCGGCCGGGACCCTCACCGCCGACGAGGCGGTGACCCAGCTGTACAGCAACCACTACCGGTCGCTGGTACGGCTGGCCAACCTGCTGCTCCGGGACGAGCCGGCCGCCGAAGAAGTCGTGCAGGAGTGCTTCATCGCCATGCACGACGGCTGGGGCCGGCTGCAGGAAGAGGACAGGGCGCTCTCTTACCTGAAGCAGGCGGTGGTGAACCGATCCCGCTCGGTGCTGCGGCACCGCAGCGTGGTGGACCGGAAGCCCGCGCCGGACCAGCCCAGCGCCGGGGACGACGCCATCGCCCTGCTCGAACGCAGCGCGGTGATCTCGGCCCTGCGGGCGCTGCCCGACCGGCAGCGCCAGGCGCTGGTCCTGCGGTACTACGCCGACCTGTCCGAAGCCCAGGTCGCCGAGATGATGGGCATCAGCAAGGGCGCGGTCAAGAGCCACACCGCCCGCGGGATGTCGTCGCTGCGGAGGGCGCTGGCGCAGGCGTCCGCCTGACCGGGCCAGGTAAATACCCGGGCGGGGTTGTGCGATTTGCGCGGATATGGCTGCCTGGTAGGGGACGGTCCGGCCGGTTGGCGCGGGTGAGCGAGGGCCTGCGGCAACCTCCTGCTGGAGGTGCAGGTGAGTGACGGCAAAATTCCGGCCGATCAGGCCGGGGAGCTGGCCGACTGCTTTGCATGCTGCGCGCCGGGGCTGTTCGGCTACGCCTACGCGCTCACGCGCGGCGATCGCGCGCTGGCTGATGGTCTCGTGCTGTCGGCGTTCATGGCCGCCACCGGCCAGTGGGCCGAGGTCCGGGACCTGAACCAGGCCCAGCGCCTGGCCTGGCTGCGGGCCACGATCGGCGCCGGTGACGTTGACCGGCAGGCCTTCGACGGGCAGGCCGGCCGCTACGACCTGGAGGGCGGCCGGGCGCGGTTCACGGGCTGGCTGCGCGAGCGCACCGCCGGCGGGCTGGACCCGGAAGCCAGCGGGCCGGACCCAGCGGGGGAGCCGCTCGCGGGCGACCTGGCGGCCGCGCTGAGGACCACGGCCGAGCAGATCATGGTCATCGCCCAACCCCTGCCCGACCAACTGGCCCAGCACGCCGACGAGGTCGTGATTCAGCTGTACCTCAACCACTACCGGTCGCTGGTGCGGCTGGCCACCCTGCTGGTGCGCGACGAGCCGGCCGCCGAAGAACTCGTCCAGGACTGCTTCATAGCCCTGCACGACGGCTGGCACCGGCGGCGGGAGGAAGGCAAGGCGCTGACTTACCTGAAGCAGGCGATCGTTCACCGGTCACGTTCGGTACTCCGGCACCAGCCACGCCAACCCGACGGCCGGCTGGAGGGCGACACGGTGATCTCGGCCCTGCAGAACCTGCCCGAGCGGCAGCGCCAGGCGCTCATCCTCCGCTACTACGCCGACCTGCCCGAAGCCCAGATCGCCGAGATGATGGGCATCAGCAAGGGCGCGGTCAAGAGCCACACCGCCCGCGGGATGTCGGCCCTGCGCGCCCGGCTGGAGCAGACCGCCTAGGCCGCCCGGACCGCCTAGCCCGCGAACGTGCCCAGCGGCAGGCCGCGGACGCCTGGGTTCACGTGGAACAGCGCCCCGGCCTGGGGCTCGGCGTCGTCGGGGAGGTTCTCGCGGGAGGTGGTGATGTAGAGGTCGGCCAGGCCGGGGCCGCCGAAGGTGCAGGCGGTGACCTGACTGGGACCCACCTCGACCACCTGGTCCAGCTGGCCTTCGGGAGTGTAGCGGTGCACGGCGTGACCGCGGTGCAGCGCCACCCACAGACCGCCCTCGGCGTCCAGGCACATCCCGTCGGGAGCGCCGGCCGGGGAACCGTGATCGGCATCGATGTACACCAGCGGCCGCCGCCCGGACGGCAGCCCGGAGGCCGGGTCGTAGTCGAACACGTCGACCCGCTGGGTCGGGGTGTCGATGTAGTACATGGTGTCGCCGGCCGGGTTCCAGGCCACCCCGTTGGAGATCGTCACGTTCCCGAACACCTCGGTGATCGTGCCGTCCGGGTCGAACCGGTAGAACACCCCGCGCGGGCCGCCCTGGTCGTACGGCATCGACCCGCAGAAGAACCGGCCCTGACGGTCGACGCCGCCGTCGTTCATGCGGATGGTCGGATCGGTGAACGCGGTCTGCACCGGCCCGGCCTGCCCGTCCGCGTCGAGCAGGACGAAGCCGTGCTCGATCCCGACGACCAGGCCGCCGCCGGCCCGGGGCCGCATCGCGGCCGCGATCGTGTCGACGTGCTGGCGGCTGATCGTGCCGTCGGCCGCCATCGCCATGATGTCGCCGTTGAGCATGTCCACCCAGCGCAGCTGGCCGGCCACCGAGTCCCAGATCGGGCCCTCGCCGTGGTAGGTGCAGACGTCGGTGAACTGTTCCGCCTTCATGACTCTGCCTCCACGAGATCAGCTGGCCTGCGAGCTGGACCGCGCCGCGGCCGACAGGATATCGGCCAGCCGCTCGCGCATGAACTCGGTCCGGCGCAGGAAGCTCCTCTCCACCTCGGATGGAGGCAGGGCTGACGGTGCTGGCCACCGAGGGCATGGCATACCATCCCGATATATTTCGAGCGCCGTTTCCGATATTCAACCTTTCCACCCTCGCCGCTGGCCGTCAATGAGTCCGGCACGGCATGATGGCCCTGGACAGCACCCAAATCCGAAAGTTTCGGCTAGGCGGAGGTGAGATGACCGCAGCGGAGGGGACGGACGTGTTCGCCCGGTACCCGAGCCTGTCCGGGCGCACCGTGTTCGTCACCGGCGGGGCGACCGGCATCGGGGCCGAACTGGTGGCCCAGTTCGCCCGCCAGGGCGCCCGGGTCGGGTTCGTGGACCTGCAGGAGCGGGCGGCCGCCGACCTGGCGCTGGAACTGGAGGCGCTGACCGGTACCCGGCCCTGGTTCCAGGCCTGCGACGTGGCCGGCATCGGCGAGCTGACCGCCGCCATCGAGGCCTGCGCCCGCGCCCTCGGCCTGGTCGACGTGCTGATCAGCAACGCCGCCGTCGACGAGCGGCGCGGGGTCGACGACATCACCGAGCAGTTCTGGGACGAGATGCTGCGGGTCAACCTGCGGCCTCATCTGTTCGCCGCCCAGGCGGTCGCGCCCGGTATGCGCCAGCGCGGCCGCGGGTCGATCATCAACCTCGGCTCGATCACCTGGCGCGCCGGATTCGCCGACGTCGCCGCCTACTCCACCGCCAAGGCCGGGATCGAGGGCCTGACCCGGTCGCTGGCCCGCGACCTGGGCCCGGACGGCATCCGGGTGAACTGCCTGATCCCCGGCTGGACGATGACCGAGCGCCAGCTCAAGCACTGGATCACACCCGAAGCCGAGGCCGAGATCGAGCGCCGCCAGTGCCTGCCCGGCCGGGTCGAGCCGGCCGACGTGGCCCGGCTGGCGCTGTGGCTGGCGGCCGACGACAGCCGGATGTGCACCAGCCAGACCTGGGTCGTCGACGGCGGCTGGACCTGACCGCCGGCCGGGGCTGGACCTGACGATCGACGCTGTCTAACCTGACCGCTACGCTCCCGATGAGAAAAGAAAGCCGAAAAAGACAACGATGCCACGGTCTCTGGTCCTCAGCGGGGGCGGCGCCTGCGCCGATCCCTGGCACCCGTTCGCCAAGACCTCGGCCCGGCTGGCGCACATCCTCTGGTCGCTCGGGCACCAGGTCGAGGTGACCGACTTCGTCGCCGAGCGGGTGGCCGACCTGTCCGGTTTCGATCTGATCGTGGTCAACGCGGCGGGCGGCCCGGGTGGGGCGCCGGCCGCGCTCAAGGCGCCCCGGGACGGGCTGCGGGCGGCCCTCGACCGGGGGGTGTCGGTGCTGGCCGTGCACACCGGGGTGTGCACGCTGCTGCGGCTGCCGGACTGGGAGGCGGTAACCGGCGCGGTCTGGATCGAGGGCCGGTCCGGCCACCCCCGGCTGGGGCCCGCCCACGTGCAGCTGCACCCGGACCGGCACCCGCTGGTGGCCGGGCTGACCAGCTTCGACCTGATCGACGAGCGCTACGTCGGGCTCAAGCTGGCGCCCGGCATCGTGCCGCTGGCCTCGCACCGTCACGACGGCCGCCAGTACCCGCTGGTGTGGGCGCGCGAGCGCGGCCGGTCGCGGGTGGTGGCCGACACCCTCGGCCACGGGGTCGAGTCGTACGAGTCGGCCGCCCACCGCCAGCTGCTGACCCGGGCGGTCGAGTGGCTGACCGAGGGCCGCTGACTCAGGCCGGCGCCCAGGTCACGCGGGGCATCCGGTTCTCGTAGGCGCGCCCGAGCAAGGCGATGAGGTCAGCGGCCGGCACCGATCCCCGGAAGCCGCCGGCGACGTCAGTGACCTGGATCCGGTCGCCGGCCAGCTCAGCGTCTCCGAGGACGGCGATGAGGTGGTCACGGCGCTGGCGGCTGGCGCGCACGCGGGCGCCGACCGATCCAGCGGTTTCGCCGCGAGCCCGTAGCCCGGCCGCGATCAGGCCGTCCACGACCCGGCGGGCGGCGGCGTCGTGCTGGGGGCCGACCGGCAGCACGCACACCTGGACCGGGGCCAGCCATAGCGGTAGCCGGCCCTGGTAGTGCTCGAGCAGCGCCGCGGTCACCCGCTCCATCGAGCCGACCGTGCCCCGGTGGATCATGACCACCCGCGGCCGGGTGCCGTCGGCGGCTTGGTAGGTCAGGTCGAACCGCTCCGGCTGGTTGAAGTCCAGCTGTACGGTCGCGATGCTCTCTTCGTGGCCGCGGCCATCGCGCACCTGCAGGTCGAGCTTGGGCCCGTAAAACGCCGCCTCACCCGGGGCATCCACCAGACGCAGCCCCCGATCGGCCAGCCCGGCCGCCTCCGCCGCCGCTCCCAGGGCCGCCTCGGCCGCCTCCCACTGCTCCCGGCTGCCCAGGTAGACCGGGCTGTCGTCGCGCCGCGAAAGCCGCACGTAGCCGACCGGCAGCCCGAGGATCTCCTGGGCCCGCAGCGCCGACCGCAGCGCCCGGGCCGCTTCGGCGGCGACCTGGTCGGGCCGGCAGAAGACGTGGGTGTCGTCGAGGTTGATCTGCCGGACCCGGGTCAGGCCCGACAGCACCCCGGACCGCTCGGCCCGGAACATCGCGGCCAGCTCGTTGAGCCGGATGGGCAGCTCCCGGTAGGACCGCTGCTGCGAGGCGTAGATCAGCGCGTGATGCGGGCAGTTGGCGGGCCGCAGCACCAGTTCGTCCCCGCCGAGCGCCATCGGCGGGAACATGTCGTCGCTGAACTTCGCCCAGTGCCCGGACCGCTCAAACAACGCCCGCTTCCCCAGCACCGGCGAGTAGACGCCCACGCACCCGTCGGCCCGGGCGAGATCCCGGGCCAGCCGCTGCAGCTCATCGCGGATCACCGCGCCGTCCGGCAGCCACAGCGGCAGCCCCGCGCCGGCCAGCGGGTCGGTCGCGAAGACCGGCAGGTCCCGGTTGATGTCACGGTGATCCTGATGCACAGGGTGCTCCCTAGGTTTCAGAGCCCGGGAAGCCAGACGCCGCGGCACAGTTCCCGGAGCCTGACTCCGGGAGGGCTGGGCGATTTACCGCAGCAGCCAGGCGCCGGAGCTGTCCGGCGTCGTGGTGGCCAGCGAATGCTGCATACCGCGGACGCTACCGCAGCGCCCCGCCCCTGCCCACCGATTATTTTCCCCTCCCGTGACCGGCCAGCATCCCGCCGTACTCCGGTCCCCGCTCCGGTACCGGACCGCTCATCACTGCCCGGCCGGACGGGCGCCGGTGACGGCCGCCCAGCCGGCCAGCCCCAGGTAGGCCAGTCCTTCCAGCCGGGGCTGGGCGGCCTGGATCCGCGGCCGGGCGGCCAGCCAGGTCCCGATGGCGCCGGAGGCGGACGCGAAGGCCAGGTCCCAGATCGCCCCGATGACCCAGAACAGCGCGCCGAGGACGAGCATCTGCGTCACCCGTGATCCGTGGCCGGGGTGGACGAACTGGGGGAAGAACGCGAGGTAGAAGATGACCATCTTCGGGTTGCCGAGGCCGACGATCAGCCCCTTGCGGGCCGAGCGCCCGAACGGGACCGGCCGCCCCGGCCCGCCCGGCACCGACCCGGCCGGGTGGCTGCGGAACGCGCGGACGCCGAGCCAGGCCAGGTAGGCGACCCCGGCCCAGCGGATCAGGCCGAACGCCAGCGCGGAGGCGGCCAGCACGGCCGACAGCCCAGCCGCGGCCAGCAGCACGCGGATCGCCGCGGCCGCCTCGATCCCGGTCATCGCGGCCAGCGCCGACCGGCGGCCGTGCCCGATGCCGTGGGCCAGCAGGAAGAAGTTCGACGGCCCGGGGATGACCATGATGCCGGCGGCGACGAGGGCAAACGCGAGCAGGGTCTGCTGGGTGGGCACGGCAGGCTCCCTTCACAGCAGCGCGGACGGCGGGCGCCGTCATCTCCAGGGTGGCGTCCGGAACCGTGAAGGACAAGCGAAGATTCGTTCAGCACTATTAAGCATCGCTGTACAGTGAGATCATGCTGGATCTGCGGCGGCTGCAGGCCCTGGCCGCGGTGGTGTCGACCGGGTCGGTCAAGGACGCCGCCGCCCAGCTCGGGTACACCCCCTCGGCCGTCAGCCAGCACATCGCCGCCCTGGAGCGGGACACCCGGACCGGGCTGCTGGAACCGGCCGGCCGGGGCGTGCGGCCGACCGCCGCTGGGCAACTGCTGGCCGAGCACGCCCGGGCCCTGCTCGACCGGGCCGCCGAAGCCGAGGCGGAGCTGGCCGCGCTGACCGCGGGCGAGACCGGGCGGCTGCGGATGGCCTCGTTCGCCACCGCCGGGGCCGAGCTCATCCCCCCGGCCCTGGCCCGCGTCCGCGACCGGCTGCCCGGCCTCGACATCAGCCTGCGGGTGGCCGATCCCGGCGAAGCCCTCGGGCAGCTGCGCAACGGCACGCTCGACCTGGCCGTCATCGAGGCCCACACCACCCCCACCGACGACCGGGGCCTGATCTACCGGCCGCTGCTCACCGACCCGTTCCGGATCGTCCTGCCCCGCCGCCACCGGCTGGCCGCCCGGCGGGTCATCACCCTGGCCGATACCGCGGCCGAGCCCTGGGTCGACATCCGCTGCGAAATCGGCTGCTGCCGGGACGCCACCACCGCCGCCTTCCAGCGGGCCGGGTTCACCCCCCGCCGGGTGGTCGAGGCCGACGACTACTGGCCCGCCCAGGGCTTCGTCGCCGCCCAGCTCGGCCTGGCCCTGATCCCCGCCCTGGCCCTCGGCGTCCAGCACGACGGCGTCGCCGTCCGGCGGCTCCGGCCCGCCAGCCAGCCCGAACGCCACGTCCTGGCCGTCACCCGCCCCGCCAGCGCCGCCACCGCCCCGGTCCAGGCCATGCTGACCGCGCTGGCGGCCCAGGCCGGCGCCCGCCCCGCCCGGGACGCTAGCCCACCTCGGTCTCGGTGATCATGCGGCGGACACCCTCGAGGACCCGTTCCGGGCCGGTCAGCTCGACCGGCAGGGTGACCGGGGTGCCGGTGCTGGAGCGGCCCAGGCGCAGCTCGATCCGGCCCGGCTCGACGATCCGCTGGCCGCGGCGGCCGGTGAACGAGGCCAGGTCGGCCGGGAGCACGAACCGGACCGGGCGGGCCTGGCCGGGGGCCAGGTCGACCCGGGCGTAGCCGGCCAGGTAGAGCGCCGGCCGGGTGACCTGGGCGACCGGGTCGTGCAGGTACAGCTGGACGACCTCGGTGCCCGGCCGGCCGCCGGTGTTGCGGACGGTCAGCGTGATCTCGATCGAGCCGCTGGTCGGCACCTCGGCGACCGGCCGCCCCAGCGACCCCGGCCCGTCGGTCCACTGGTGGCCGCCGTAGCGGATGTCCTCCCAGGCGAACGAGGTGTAGGTCAGGCCGTGCCCGAACGGGAACAGCGGGGTCGGGTCGATCGAGCTGACCTTGCTGCGCTGGGCCAGGGCCGAGCCCAGGTAGGTGGTGGGCTGGGCGCCGGCGTGCCGGGGCACGCTGACCGGCAGCCGCCCGGACGGATTGACCGCGCCCGACAGCACCCGGGCGAGGGCCGGGCCGCCCTGCTGGCCGGGGAAGAACGCCTGCACCAGGGCGGCCGCGCCGGTGAACTCGCCCAGCGCGTACGGGCGCCCGGCCAGCAGCACCACGATGACCGGGGTGCCGGTGGCCAGCAGCCCGGCCAGCAGGTCGCCTTGGAGGCCCGGCAGGGTGAGGTCGGCCGCGTCGCACCCCTCCCCCGAGGTGCCCCGCCCGAACAGGCCGGACCGGTCGCCGACGACGGCCACGCACAGATCGGCGCCGCGGGCCGCCTCGACCGCGGCGGCCAGTCCGGACGGGTCGGGGTCGTCGACCCCGCAGCCGGCCGCGTAGTCGATGCGATCGGCCGGGAATTCCGCCCGCAGGGCGTCCAGCACGGTCGGGATCTCGACCCCGATGTCGAGGTCCGGGTACTTGACGCCGACGTGGCTGGGGAAGGAGTAGCAGCCCAGCATGGCGTGCGGATCGGCCGCCCGCGGGCCCACCACCGCGATCCGCCGGCCGGGCGTCCCGCTCCCAGCGGCAGGCCCCCTTTCAGAATTTTCCTGGCCGAGCGGCAAGATCCCGTCGTTGGCCAGCAGCACGACCGACTGCTCGGCCAGCCGCCGGGCCAGGTCGCGGGCGGCGGGCGGGGCGAGGTCGATCTCAGCCCCATTGGCCAGGGCGGCCGGGGCCGGGTCCCAGCCGGGGTCGAGCAGCCCGAGCTCGCATTTCTGCCGCAGCACCCGGGTCGCGGCCCGGTCGACCAGCGCCTCCGGCACCGCCCCGGCCTCGACCGCCCCCAGCAGCGGGGCGCCGTAGCAGCGGACGGTCGGCAGTTCGGTGTCGACCCCGGCCGCCAGGGCCAGCCCGGCCGCCTCGGCCGGGGTGGCCGCCACCTGGTGCAGCAGTTCCAGGAAGCTGATGCCGAAGTAGTCGGCGACCACGGTGCCGGTGAAACCCCACGTCTCCCGCAGCAGCTCGGTCAGCAGGGCCGGGTCGGAGGCGGTGGGGATGCCGTCGAGGTCGGTGTAGGCGTGCATCACCGACCGGGCCCCGCCCTGCCGGATGGCCATCTCGAACGGCGGCAGCAGCTGGTCGGCGAGCTGGCGGCCGGTCACCGCGGCCGGGGCCAGGTTGCGGCCGCCGCGGGAGGCCGAGTAGCCGACGAAGTGCTTGAGCGTGGCCACCAGGCCGGCCGACTCGAGCCCGCGCACGTAGGCGGTGCCGACGGTGGCCACCAGGTAGGGGTCCTCGCCGATGGTCTCCTCGGTCCGGCCCCAGCGCGGGTCGACGGTGACGTCGAGGACCGGGGCCAGGCCCTGGTGCACCCCGACCGCGCGCATGCTGGTGCCGATCTGGGCCGCCATCTGCTCGACCAGGTCCGGGTCGAAGCTGGCCCCCCAGGCCAGCGGCACCGGGTAGATGGCCGCGGTCCAGGCGGTGAACCCGGCCAGGCACTCGTCGTGGGCGATGGCGGGGATCCCGAACCGGCTGGCGGTCACGATGTCGCGCTGCCGCCGCGCCAGCAGCTCGGCGCCTTCCCGGCCGGTCAGCGGGCGGGTGCCGAACGGCCGGGTCAGCTGGCCGAGGCCGTGGCGGATCAGCTCGGTCCAGCCGCCCGGCGCGGCATCGAGGTCGTGCTGGTGCGGAGCCACTGCGTCCTCGCTGCCGTCACCATCCAGCCAGACGCTGACCAGCTGAGCCACCTTTTCGGCCAGCGTCATCCGCGCCAGCAGGTCGGTGACCCGCTCCCCCGGCGGTCGCATGGGATCACGCCAGCGTGGCAGGTCACGGCCGTTACCGGCTGGATCCGGACCCGGCGTCGCGGAGGCGACTACGCGATCGGTCAGCGAGTCACCGGGCCGGTCCTGATTCACGGGCATCTCCTTGTTCGGCTCCGGAACCGAGTCCTCGGCGCCGGTCCCTGCTCGGAGTGAATCGAGCCACGCCAGCCCTGTCAACATTCTTTCGGAAACTTTCGACCGCCGCCCGGACCATGGCCCCCGGCTCGGCTGGGCCCGGTCGGGGCGCGGTCAGCGGTCGGAGCGGGCGGTCGACTCCCGGATGACCAGGTCAGTTGACAGCTCGACGCGACGGCTGGTCGGCGCCCGGCCGTCGATCAGGTCGCTGAGCATGGCGGCGGCGGTGCGGCCCATCTCGGCCAGCGGCTGGCGGACGGTGGTCAGCGGCGGGGAGACCCAGCGAGCCACCGGCAGATCGTCGAAACCGACGACGCTGAGATCCTGCGGGATGCGCAGTCCCCGCTGCCGGGCCGCCTCGAACACCCCGAGGGCCTGCTGGTCATTGCCGGCGAAGATCGCGGTCGGCGGCTCCGGCAGGCCGAGCAGCTCGCGGCCGCGCTGGAATCCGCCTTCGTGATGGAAGTCGCCGTACCTCACGTACTCGTCACGAACCGGCAGCTCCGCCCGGTCCAGGGCGGTGCGGTAGCCGTCCAGCCGGGCCCGGCTGCACAGGTAGTCCGGGGGGCCGGCGATGGTGGCGATGCGCTGGTGGCCGAGCGTGATCAGGTGGTCGGTGGCGGCCAGGCCGCCCGCCCAGTTGGTCGCACCCACGCTCGGCAGCTCGGGGTCCGGCAGATTCACCGGGTCGACGACCACGAGCGGGATGCCCTCGCCGCGCAGCTGCTGGAGCTGGGGGGCGGTCAGCTCTGAGGTCACCAGGATCACGCCCTCGGTGTCGTGGCCGGCCAGCGCGCTCGTCCAGCTGGCCGGGCGGGCGCTGCCGTGCCGGACGGCGGAGACCGCCGCCCCGGTGGCGTGCTCCGCGCACCACTCCTCGACCCCGCGCAGGATCTCCACCGCCCACGGACTGTCCAGCCCGTTGAAGATCAGGTCGATGAGACCGGACCGGCGGCCGCGGCGGGCCACCCGGCGCGTTCCCGGGCGGCGGTAGTCGAACTCGCTGAGCAGGCGCTCGACCCGGGCCCGGGTGTCCGGGGCGACATCGGGGCGCCCGTTGACCACCTTGGAAACCGTCGGCAGGGACACGCCGGCCTCAGCGGCGACGGCGGCCAGCGTGGCCCGGCGCCGCGGTGCGGCCGGCGGTACGTCCGGAAGATCTTGCGCGCTGGTCAGGGCCGTCTCACCTCTTCGGCACGCTCGCAGCTCGTGGTTCGGCGGCCGATCATCGAAACCTTCGGCCGCTATCGTAGCTCACCCTCACTCGGACCATCGCAGGCAACGCCCCCATCATCGGTGCGGTTTTCGAACACGACGCGCCCGGATCCGTTCAGACCGCAAGTAACAGGGTGGAAACAAAGGGTTGAAACCCGAAAAGACACTACCTAGTATGACCGGCAATCCGAAAACTTTCTAAACGTTTCGGAATCCCTGCGCCGGGCCAGGAGGAAATCATGTCTCCGTCAACCAGGTCGAAGCTGAGAAGAATCCGCCGGCGGTGGCCCCTGGTGGCCGCTCTGACCGCGGTCGCCCTGGTCGCCGCCGCGTGCGGATCGGCCTCCGGGAGCGGCAAGGCGGGCGGATCGGCGACGGCGGGCGGGACGTCGGTCACCGCCTGGATCGTCACCACCGGGCCGAGCCCCGTCAACACCAAGATCAATCAGGCCGTCGCTGACTTCGAGGCCGCCCACCACGGTGATCACATCACCGTCGACTACATCGAGAACCAGTCCTACAAGCAGAAGATCCAGCTGGCCATGGGGGCCGGGAACCCGCCGACGATCTTCTGGACCTGGGGCGGCGGCCCGCTCAAGCAGTACATCGACGCGGGCGACGTGCAGCCGCTGGGCCACCCCGGTTACGCCGCGAGCTTCCTGCCGTCCTCGCTGGGCGCGGTGACCTTCAACGGGAAGCTGTACGGGGTGCCGATCGAGGGCACCCAGCCGGTCTACTTCTTCTACAACAAGAGCGTCTTCGCCAAGGCCGGGCTGTCCGGCTTCCCGTCCACCTGGAGCGGGCTGCTGGCCGACGTGCACACGCTCAAGGCCAAGGGCTACACCCCCATCTCGCTGGCCGAAGGTGACCAGTGGCCGGGCCTGATGTACCTGGAGTACCTGACCGACCGCATCGGCGGCCCGTCGGCGTTCACCGCGATCCAGCAGGGCAAGGCGGGCGCGTGGTCGAATCCGGCCGTCATCGCGGCCCTCACCGACATCCAGGACCTGGTCCGGGCGGGCGCCTTCCAGAGCGGCTACGACTCGCTCAAGTTCAGCGGCGGCGGTTCGGACGCGCTGGTCTACAGCGGCAAGGCGGCCATCCAGCTGATGGGCGACTGGGACATCTCCCAGGTCCTCGGCCTGGACAAGAGCTTCGTCACCAGCGGCCAGCTGGGCCTGGCCAAGTTCCCGACGGTCGCGGGCGGCACCGGTAACCCGGCCGACCTGGCCGGCAACACCGCCAGCTACGTGGCCGTGGCCAGCCACGCCACCGCCAAGCAGAAGGCGGTCGCGGAGGCGTTCTTCGCTGACGAACTGGCGACCACCGCCTACGCCAAGGCCTCGGTCGGCGCGGGCGAGGTGCCGGTGACCAAGGGCGCGGCGCCCATGTTCGCCGGCCAGCAGCTGGCCGCCTACGACCAGACCATCTACTCCTCGGTGGAGGACGCGCCGAGCTTCCAGTACTCCTGGGACCAGTCGCTCAGCCCGTCCGAGGCCACGACCATGCTCACCAACCTGGCCCAGGTGTTCGAGCTGTCGCAGAGCCCGCAGAAGTTCGCCTCGGTCATGAACAGCGCGCAAGGCGGATCGTGACGGCGGGCGCTGCCACCCGGAGGACGGGCGCCCGCACGACGGCCGCCCACCGTGGTTCGGCGCTGGCCGACCTGGTCGGGCTGGCGCCGGCCATGGCCCTGTTCGGGATCTTCATCGGAGTACCGCTGCTGGGTGCGGTGGTGCTCAGCTTCTTCCACTGGAACGGCCTGGGCAGCCCGCACTGGGCGGGCGGGGCCAACTGGGCGCAGTTCGTGCACGACCCCATCGCCGGCCAGTCGCTGGCGGTCACGGCCAAGGTGGTCGCGCTGAGCTGGGTGGTGCAGACGCCGATCTCGATGGCCCTGGGCCTGTTCACGGCGGGCCGGGCCCGGTACCGGTCGGTCTACGCGACGCTGTACGTGCTGCCGCTGCTGCTGTCGACGGCCGGGATCGCGCTGATGTGGGAGGCGCTGCTGGACCCCAACTTCGGCGGGGTGGCGGCGCTGGCCCGGTCGGTGCACCTGGAGCTCCTGCGGCAGAACTGGCTGGGCAGCGCCAACCTCACCCTGTACGTCATCGTCGCCATCATCTCCTGGCAGTTCATCCCGTTCCACACGCTGCTCTACCAGATGGGACGGCGGCAGATCCCGGAGGTGCTGTACGAGGCGGCGACGCTGGACGGTGCGACCGGCCGGCAGCTGTTCTGGCGGGTCACGCTGCCTCAGCTGCGCTACACGATCGCCACCTCGAGCACGCTGATGGTGGTGGGCGCGCTCACCTACTTCGACATCATCTACATCATGACCAACGGGGGCCCCGGCTACACGACCCGGGTGCTGTCGCTGGACATGTACCAGGCCGCGTTCCTGCAGAACCAGTTCGGCTACGCCAGCGTGCTGGCGGTGGTGCTGGGGGTGGTCGGGGTCGGGATCGCGCTGGCGCTGGTCCGGTTCACCGGGTTCGGCTCCATGGGCAGCCAGCAGGAGGGCGCCACGTGACCGCGCCGGCGGCCGCGACCGCGGGCGACCGCCGGGCCGCCCCGGTGCGCTCGGGGGCCGTTCCAGGTCACCGGCGCCGGGCAAGGCGCCGGTGGCGGCCGGCCGCGGCGGTGGCGTTCGTGCTGGCCACCGTCTGGCTGGTCATCGTGCTGGCCCCGCTGTACTACATGGTGCTGGCCAGCCTGCGCAGCCAGGGCAGCTACCTGACCGCGAACCCGTGGCTGCCGTCCGGAGGCCTGACCTTCGGCAACTACGGCACCGTGTTCACCGCCGGGCTGGGCCGTTACCTGGTCAACAGCGTCATCGTCACGGCTGGCTGCCTGATCGTCACGCTGCTGTTCTCCCTCGGCGCCGCGTTCCGGGTGGTCCGCAACTCGACCCGGGGGGCGGCCGCCTCGTTCCGGGTGCTGCTGATCGGCCTGGCGATCCCGATCCAGGCCATCATCGTGCCGCTGTACCTGCTCATCTACAAAGCCCACCTGTACGACACGCTGGCCGCCCTCATCCTGGTCATGAGCGCCGCCGCCATCCCCGTCTCGGTGCTGATCATGGCCAGCTTCCTGCGCGACATCCCGCAGGAGCTGATCGGCGCGGTGCTGGTCGACGGGGGCAGCGAGTGGACGGTGTTCCGGCGGCTGATCTGGCCGCTGGCCCGGCCGGTGCTGGCCACGCTGGCCATCTACGACGGGCTGAACGTGTGGAACAACTTCATCCTGCCGCTGGTCCTGACCCAGAGCAGCAGCGTGTCGGTGCTGCCGCTGGGGCTGACCAAGTTTCAGGGGCAGTACGCGATCAACGTGCCGGCGGTGATGGCCGCCGTGCTGCTGTCGGTCCTGCCCCTGGTGATCTTGTTCGTGCTCATGCGCCGGCAGGTGATGCGCAGCCTGGGCGCGATCGCGGTGCGCTGACCGATGCGCTGGCCGGTGCGATCCCGACCGGGTCGTTCGTGGCCGCCAAGGAGTGGATCGCGTCGCGCGGGCCCGACGGCCAGGTGCTCGAGCTCATCGAGCGGCGCGATCTCGACAACGGGGTTCCGGGCGAGTTCGGGCCGCCCGGCCTGCTGGACGTCAGCGAGGTCGGCGTCGCCGTACCCGACGTGCTCGCCGCGGCCGAAAAGCTGCGGACGGCCGGCGCGCCACCGTACGCGAATGAGCCAGCCCCGGGGTTCGCCGCCGTCGGCGACCTGCACGGGCTGCTCATCCTGGTGAGCGCCGGCCGCCCGTGGCGGCCGACCACCGACCGGATCGCCCAGCAGGCTCCCGTCGTCATCCACGCTCAGGGGGTCAAGCCCACCGCGCTGACGGCCAGCCAGATCCTCCAGCCCCGATGTGACTCGAGTGGCTGACGCGGTCAGAGGGCAGCGCGGGAAGTCAGGGGCAGCAGGATGCCGAGGGGACGCGAGGGAAGCGGAGGACGCGGGACGCCCGCCCGGGAGCCGGGCGGGCGTTCCGGGTGCGGCGTTAGCGGGCGATGCCGGTGGCCAGCCGCCAGCCCTTGGCCGTGCTGGGGGCCTGGGCCAGGCCGCGGCGGCGGCGCAGCGATTCGTTGAGGGTGTTGAACAGGACGTCGACCAGGACCCCGAGCACGAGGATGACGATCATGATCGCGATGACGCCGGTCATGTCGGTCTGATCCTGGTCGGAGACCAGCAGCACGCCGATGGAGGCCAGGTTGGGCACGATGACCAGCAGCTCGCCGGCCAGCAGGCCGTGCCAGGCGAACGCCCAGCCCTGCTTGAGGCCGGACACGAAACTCGGCAGCGCGGCCGGCAGGACCAGGCTGCGGTAGAGCTCGAACCGGCGCAGGCCCATGGTCTTACCCGCCCGCAGCAGCAGCGGCGGGGTCAGGTCGACCCCGGCGATCAGGCCGTTGGCGATCGACGGGGCGGCGGTGATGATCACCATGAACAAAATGGCGGTCGAGTTGTTGCCGAACAGGATGATCGCGAACGGGATCCAGACCACCGACGGGATCGTCTGCAGGCCGGTGATCAGCGAGCCGACCGCCGCCCGGACCGGCGGGACCCGGGCCACCACCAGCCCGACCACGGTGCCGACGATCAGGGCGAGCGCGAACCCTTCGACCGCCTGGCGCAATGTGAGGCCGATCGCCTTCCACAGCTGCGTGTGGTTGAGCTGGTCCCACAGGTTGGGGAACACCTGGAACGGGCCGGGCAGAACCACGTGCGGCTTGAGGTTCAGCAGGTAGACGATCTCCCAGATCGCGACCGCGAGCACGATCGCCAGCAGCTTCGGCCAGGCCGACCGCCAGATCCGGGCGCCGATCTCACCCGCGCTGGGGCGGGTCTTGACCTGGGTGTCCTGTTCGAGGTTGTCCAGTCCGGCGAGGGCGGCGGCGTCTTCGGTCTCAGCTGACATGCCGCATCACCTCCTCATTCAGCCGGGCCTTGATCTCCAGCGCGCGCTGGACGGTGTCGCCCGATTCGAGGCCGCGCGGGCGCTCGCCGTGGACGTCGAACTCCTCCAGCACCCGGCCGGGCCGGCTGGACAGCAGCACCACCCGGTCACCCAGGCGGACCGCCTCGCGGACCTCGTGGGTGACGAACAGCACGCTGAAGCCCTGCCGCCGCCAGATGCCTTCCAGC
The DNA here is from genome assembly GCA_019240215.1 of Actinomycetota bacterium. Taxonomy (GTDB): domain Bacteria; phylum Actinomycetota; class Actinomycetes; order Streptosporangiales; family Streptosporangiaceae; genus Bog-532. The sequence goes on from JAFAYQ010000051.1 coordinate 94,552, forward strand.
AGCTCGTGCAGCAGGTCACGGGTCATCGCGTCGAGCGCGCCGAACGGCTCGTCCATCAGCAGCACGTCGGCGTCCTGGGCCAGCGCCCGGGCCAGGGCCACCCGCTGCCGCATCCCGCCCGACAGCTCGTGCGGCCGCTTGCCCGCGAACCCGCTCAGGTGGACCGAGTCCAGCAGCTCGAGCGCCCGGCGCCGCCGCTCGGGCCGGCCCACACCGTTGGCCCGCAGCGGCAGCTCGACGTTCTGGACCGCGGTCAGCCACGGGAACAGGGCGGGCTCCTGGAACATGAACGCCACCCGGCGGCCGCCGGTCGAGACCGTGCCCGCCGTCGGTTCCTCGAGCCCGGCCACCAGCGACAGCAGCGTGCTCTTGCCGCACCCCGACGCCCCGATGAGGCAGACGAACTCACCGGGGGCGACGGACAGCGACACACCGTCCAGGGCCACCAGCCGGGAGCTGCCCCGGCCGAAGACCTTGGTGACATCGTCGATCGCGACCGCGACCTCGGTACCGGCCGCGGGCGCCGCCGTCGCGGGCGGCGCGTGCCCGTTGAGAGCACTCTGCTGTTCGGTGGTCATCAGCTCAGCTCACCTCAGGGGTTGACTTGCGGCTCGCCGGCCGTCTTCAGCAACGTATTCAGCGGAGTGAGGTCGAAGATGCCGTTGAGGTTGGTCGAGGTCAGCAGCCCCACGGCCTTGGCCTGCGTCGCGTCGGTCGACAGCGACGACGCGTCGGGGTCGTTGGTGAAGGTGATCTCCTTGAACGCGTCCGGCAGGATGCTGGACTTGATGCCCTTGCCGGACAGCGTGGTCAGCTCGGCGTTGGCCGCGGTCTGGGCGTCGCTGGGGCTGGACTTGATGTAGTCCTCGGCCTGGATGTTGGCCTTGAGCAGATCGTTGACCACGTCCGGGTGCGCCTTGAGGAACGTCTGGGTGACGACCATGATCGTGGTCACCCCCGGCTCGGCGAACAGCACCTTGCCGCCGTCCTTGACCATCTCCACGTCGTAGGGCGATGGCTCCGAGGCCCCGGCGATCTGGCCGGACTGGAACTGCAGCACCGCGTTGGAGTTGGGGGTGGTCGGCTTGATGGTGACGTCACCGCCGCCGGTGGTGGTGGTGTTCAGCCCGTTCTGCTTCAGGTAGTAGCGAATGGCCACGTCCTGGGTGTTGCCGAGCGAGGGCGTGTCGACGGTCTTGCCCTTGAGGCCGGCCGCGCTGGTGACGCTGGGCTTGACCACCACCGAGGCGCCGCCGGTGGCCACCCCAGAAATGATCTTGATGGCGGTGCCGCCGGACTTCTGGAAGGCGTTGATGGCCGGGTTCGGGCCCACGTAGGCCACGTCCAGCTGGCCGGCCAGGATGGCGGTGGTCTCCAGGGTGCCGGTGTTGTACACGGTGGAGGTGAGCTTGTTCTTGCCCAGGTCCTTGGTGAAGTAGCCCTTCTGCAGGGCGATCAGGGCCGGGGCGTGGGTGATGTTGGCCAGCAGGCCGAGGCGGACCGTGACCGCCGAGGACGAGGTGCCCGAGCTGCCGGAACCACTGCTACTGCTGCCGGAACCGGACGAACCTGACGACGATGAGGAGCTGCAGCCCGCCAGCAGCAGCGCCCCCGCCACGACCGCGCCCACGCTGGCGCCAACAATAGGTCTGCGCATTAGTCTCTTTTTCTATCTGGTTTATAGGTAATGCCTGGATAGTACATCACCGACCCGGCGATCAAGTGGAGGCAGCAGGCAGGGCCGCCCGGGCCGGCGGGAGACGCCGCCGAAGCGGGCGCGGCACGCTTCTTGCTGTTATCAGTCGCGCGGCCGGTGGAGGGGGCGGACGCGGATGCTGGCCGGAACGGGCGGATGCTCAGCCCTCAGGAGCCGTCCTGCTGTTCCAGATTGATGCCCTGGACCGACTTGAATTTGGACAGGCACTGGGACAGCCGGGCGATGTCGGCGTCGGAGGCCTGGTCGACCCGGAACCGGATGTCGTAGGTGCCGGTGGTGCCGTTGACGCTGGGCGGGATGGCTTCCGGGGTGGCGCCCGGGACCTTGGCGCAGGCGTTGCGGACCTTGATCATGTCGGCCTGGGTGGTGCCGTTGTTGAACGAGACCACGGCTTCCTGCTGGCTCATGGCCGCGTCGAACTTGGCACAGCCGGACAGGGTGAGCGCGGCGGCCGCGATGGCCGCGGCGGCGGCGGTCCGGAGACCAACTACCCGGCGTAGTGCTCGCATGGGTCACACCCTATCCGGGCCAGGTCACCGGTACGGTATCCAGCAGAGCAAGCGCCACCCCTGAGCTAATGAGTTAGGCACGCCAGCCGCCATGCCATCAACGCGCCACATCCTCATCGTCAACGGCCGCAAGGTGCGGCAGCCGGTGTTCATCATCGGCGCTCCCCACTCGGGCACGCATCTGCTGGCCCAGGCCCTCAAGCGGTCCGACGGCGTGCACCTGACCATCGGCCAGGCGGCCGTGCTGCGGGTGATCTACGCGTTCGCGCGGCGGCCCTCGATCCACAACGGGCGCGGCGAGGCGGCCGCCTCGGTGCTGCGGGACGCGTTCGGCCAGGGCTGGCGGATCACCCCGCACGGCTGCCTGGAGTGCGTGCCCGAGTGCCGGGAGGCGGCCGGGCGGCCGGCCGGGTCGGTCGGCCCCTGCGCCACCGAGCGGGGCTTGTCGATCTTCGGGGACGCCAGCCCGGACCTGGCCTACTGCGCCGAGGCGCTCACCGACGCGTTCCCGGACGCGCGGATCGTGCAGTTCATCCGGGACGGCCGTGACGTGGTCTCCTGCATGCTGCGCGACCAGGCCATCTTGTCCTGGTTCAAGCCCAGCTTCGCCAACCTCGACACCGAGTTCCCCAACCCGTTCTTCGGGGTGGAGACCGAACAGGACCGGGAACGGTGGCCGGAGCTGTCGCTGGCGGGCAAGAGCGCGCTGCGCTGGCGGGGCGCGGTCCACCAGGCCGCCCGGCTGCGCCACACGCTGCCGGCCGAGCAGCTCATCACCGTGCGCTACGAGACGCTGCTGGAGCGCCCGGCCGACACCGCCGCCGCCATCTCCGCGTTCGTGGGGCTGTCGCTGCCGGCCGGGGCGCTGCGTGACAGCCGGCTGCCGGCCTCGATGCGGGCGGGCAGCTGGCGCCGGGGGCTGACCCCGGACCAGGCGGCCGACGTGGAGAAGGTCGCGGGCGAGGAGCTGCGCCGGGTCGGCTACGCCCTGTCCGGCGCCGCCCGCTGACCTCAGTCGCCGGCTAGCTGACCGGGGTGCGGGGCTCCTGGCCGGCGAACTGGGTGTGGTACAGCTCGGCGTACAGGCCCCCGGCGGCCAGCAGCTCGGCGTGGGTGCCGCGCTCGGTGACCCGGCCGGCGTCGATGACCAGGATCTGGTCGGCGTCGCGGATGGTGGACAGCCGGTGGGCGATGACCAGCGAGGTGCGGCCGGCCAGGGCGGTCTGCAGCGCCCGCTGGACGGCGGCCTCGGATTCGGAATCGAGGTGGGCGGTGGCCTCGTCCAGGATCACCACCTCGGGCGCCTTGAGCAGCAGCCGGGCCAGCGCGACGCGCTGCTTCTCACCGCCCGACAGCCGGTAGCCGCGGTCCCCGACCACGGTGTCGAGCCCGTCCGGCAGCGTCTCGATCAGGTCCCAGATCTGCGCGGCCCGGCAGGCCTCGACGACCTCGGGCTCGGTCGCCGACGGCCGCGCGTACAGCAGGTTGGCCCGCAGCGTGTCGTGGAACAGGTGCGCGTCCTGGGTGACCACGCCGACCGCGTCGTGCAGCGACTGCTGGGTGACGTCGCGCAGGTCGTGGCCGCCGATCCGGACCGTGCCGGCGTCCGGGTCGTACAGCCGGGCGGCCAGCGCCGTGATCGTGGTCTTGCCGCCCCCGGACGGTCCGACCAGCGCGGTGAGCCGGCCGGAGGGGACGGTGAAGCTGACCCCGTGCAACACGTCGCGGTTGCGTTCGTGGTGCTCGGCCACCGGCAGCGCGACCGACTCCAGCGAGGCCAGCGAGACCTCGTCGGCGCTCGGGTAGTGGAACGTCACCTCGTTGAACTCGATGTCGGGGGCCTTGCCGTCCGGCCCGGCGGGCGGCAGCTCGGCCGCGCCCGGCTTGTCCTCGATCAGCGGCTTGAGGTCGAGCACCTCAAACACCCGGTCGAAGCTGACCAGCGCGGTCATCACCGTCACCTGGACGTTGGACAGCGAGGTGATCGGCGCGTAGACCCGGCCGAGCAGGGTGGTCAGCGCGACCAGGGTGCCGAGCTGGAACACCCCGTGGATGATCAGGCTGCCGCCCAGCCCGTAGACCACCGCGGTCGACAGCGCCGCCAGCAGGGTCAGGGCGATGAAGAAGACCTGGCCGTACATGGCGGTGGTGATGCCGATGTCGCGGACCCGGGCGGCCCGGCCGGCGAACACCTCTTCTTCCTGGCGGGGCCGGCCGAACAGCTTGACCAGCATCGCGCCGGCCACGTTGAACCGCTCGGTCATGGTCGAGCCCATCTCCGCATCCAGCTGCATCGACTCGCGGGTGAGCCGCTGCATCCGGCGGCCGACCCGCCGGGCGGGCAGGATGAACAGCGGGATCAGCGCCAGCGTGATGACGCTGACCAGCCAGGACAGGTAGAACATGGTGATCAGGATGGCGATCAGCGACAGCGCGCTGGACAGCACCGAGGACATCGTCGACGTGATCGCCTGCTGGGCGCCGATGACGTCGCTGTTGAGCCGGCTGACCAGTGACCCGGTCTGGGCCCGGGTGAAGAACGCGACCGGCTGCCGCTGCACGTGCCCGAACACCTGGGTGCGCAGGTCGTAGATCAGGCTCTCGCCGATCCGGGCCGAGAACCAGCGGTTGACCACGCCCAGGACCGCGTCGAACAGCGCCACCGCCGCCACCGCGACCCCGATGCCGATCACGATGCCCTCGTCGCGGGTGAGGATGCCCTTGTCGATGATCTGGCGCAGCAGCAGCGGGTTGACCACCGTGATCAGCGCGTCCAGCGCGGTGGTGACCATGAACGCGGCCAGCGCGCCGCGGTACGGGCGCGCGTAGGTGAGGATCCGGCGGATCGTCCCCTTCTTCAGCTTCTGCCGGGTGATCGAGGGATCCTGCCGGAAAGACCGCATCATCGTCATGCTCGCGCGGGCGTTGTACACGCCTACACCAACCTTCGCTGCACGTCCGACCCTTCCCCCGCCGCGTCCGCCGCGAGCGAACCAGCTACCAGGGCGAGTCCTCGCCGCGGGAGCGCTGCAGCCGGGCCTGCATGGCGATCTCGGCCGCCGACTGCTCGGCCAGCGACCGGCCGGGCGCCCCCAGCAGCAGTTCCTTGGTGGCGCGGGCGGTGTCGGCGGCGGCCGTGCACAGCCCGGCCGCGAGGGCCGCCACGGCCGCGTCGAGGTCGGCGGCCGGCACCACCCGCTGAACCAGGCCGAGTGCGCTGGCCTCGGCCGCGTCGATGTTGCGGGCGGTCAGGCAGATCTCCAGCGCCCGCGGCAGGCCGACCAGCTCCACCAGCGGCTTGGTCCCGGTCAGGTCGGGGACCAGCCCGAGCGCGGGCTCCTTCATACAGAAAATGGCGTCGTCGGCGCAGACTCGCAGGTCGCACGCGAGCGCCAGCTGGAAGCCGCCGCCGATCGCGTAGCCGTGCACGGCCGCGATCGAGACGATCTCGGGCCGCCGCAGCCACAGGTAACCGGCCTGGTAGCTGGCCACCGCGTCCTCGAAATCGGGGTCGGACGGGCTGGTCAGCTCCTCGCCGGGGATCCCCTCGGGGGTGAACAGCCGCAGGTCGATACCGGCCGAGAACGACGGCCCGTCGCCGCGGACCACGACCACCCGGACCTCGGGCGGCAGGTCGTCGCCGATCGCCGCCAGCCCGCGCCACAGCGACGGGGTCATCGCGTTGCGCCGCTCGGGTCGGTGCAGCGTGATGGTGGCGACCGGGCCGTCGATGTCGAGCTTAAGTCCCGCGCCTTCGGGCGCCGCCAGGCTGCTGGCCATGATCGTCTCCTTTCCGGGGCTTCCCTCAAGGAGATCACGGGTCAGCGCTTGCTGTTGGACTTACCCCGGGTGGCACCGCCGCGCCCGCGTAGTTTGACCCCGTTCTCGCTGAGCATCCGGTGCACGAAACCGTACGAACGCCCGGTGGACGAGGCCAGCGAACGGATACTTTCTCCCGCGTCGTACCGGCGCTTGAGGTCGGCCGCCAGCTTGGAGCGGTCTGACCCGGTGACCCGGGTGCCCTTCTTCAGCGTCTCGGCCACGTTTACCTCCCGTTAGGTAGAGACACCGCTGAGTAACATCGCCCCTCGCAATGATCAGGCTTTGCCGCCGGAATAGCTACCCGCATTGAGGTAAAACGATCACTATTTTCGCCACCGGTTTCCGAAGGCGGCAAGCTCACGCAAGCGACACCAGATCCTCGAAATCTTCGTTCCAGGTGTCCTCTACCCCGTCCGGGAGCAATATGACTCTCTCCGGCGAAAGGGCCTCAACTGCCCCTTCATCGTGCGTGACCAGCACGATCGCCCCGCGGTAGGACCGCAGTGCGGAAAGGATCTCCTCGCGGCTGGCCGGGTCGAGGTTGTTGGTCGGCTCGTCCAGCAGCAGCACGTTGGCGCCCGAGACCACCAGCAGCGCCAGCGCCAGCCGGGTCTTCTCGCCGCCGGACAGGACCCCGGCCGGTTTGCTGGCGTCGTCGCCGGAGAACAGGAACGAACCCAGCACCGTGCGCTGCTCGGACTCGGTCAGGCCGGGGGCGGCCGAGCGCATGTTGTCCAGCACCGACCGCTCCACGTCGAGCGTCTCGTGTTCCTGGGCGTAGTAGCCGAGCCGCAGCCCGTGCCCGGGGGTGACGGTCCCGGTGTCGGCCGGCTCGATGCCGGCCAGCAGCCGCAGCAGGGTGGTCTTGCCCGCGCCGTTGAGGCCGAGGATGACGACCCGGCTGCCCCGGTCCACGGCCATGTCGACGTCGGCGAACACCTCGAGGCTGCCGTAGGACTTGGACAGGCCGGTGGCGGTCAGCGGGGTGCGGCCGCAGGGGGCCGGGGTCGGGAACCGCAGCTTGGCCACCCGGTCGGCGTTGCGCTCCTCGGCCAGCCCCGACAGCAGCCGCTCAGCCCGGCGCTGCATGCCCTGGGCGGCCTTGGCCTTGGTCGCCTTGGCCCGCATCTTGTCGGCCTGGGCGGACAGCGAGGCGGCCTGCCGCTCGGCGTTGGCCCGCTCCCGCTTGCGCCGTCGCTCGTCGGTCTCCCGCTGCTTGAGGTAGGCGGCCCAGCCCAGGTTGTAGTAGTCCAGCTGGGAACGGGTGGCGTCGAGGTAGAAGACCTTGTTGACCACCGCTTCCAGCAGGGTGACGTCGTGGCTGATCACCATCAGCCCGCCGCGGTAGCTCTTGAGGTGATCGCGTAGCCAGGTGATCGAGTCGGCGTCCAGGTGGTTGGTGGGCTCGTCCAGCAGCAGCGTCTGCGAGTCGCCGAACAGGATCCGGGCCAGCTCCACCCGGCGCCGCTGGCCGCCCGACAGCGTGCCCAGCGGCTGGTGCATGACCCGGTCGGGCAGGCCCAGGCTGGAGGCGATCGAGGCGGCCTCGGACTCGGCCGCGTAGCCGCCCAGCACCGACATCCGCTCCTCCAGCCGCCCATAGCGGCGGATGGCGGCGTCGGCCCGGTTGCGGTTGGGGTCCGACATCTGCGCCTCGGCCGCGCGCAGCTCGGCCCGCAGCACGTCCAGGCCGCGGGAGGACAGCACCCGGTCGACCGCGGTGGTCTCCAGGTCACCGGTGCGCGGGTCCTGCGGCAGGTAGCCGATCTCGCCGCTGCGGCGGACGGCGCCGGCCGCGGGGATGCCCTCGCCCGCCAGCACCTTGAGCAGCGTGGTCTTGCCCGCGCCGTTGCGGCCGACCAGGCCCACGCGGTCACCGGGCGCGACCTGGAAGCTGGCGTCGTCCAGCAGCAGGCGCGCGCCCGCGCGCAGTTCGATCCCTTGGGCCACAATCACAGCGAAACCTCTCCCCTGCTGTTCAACATCTGAAGACGGGCTTTAAGTCCACGCGGGCCCGGCGCCGATGCGGAGCTCTTCGCGTGGTTCATCCCGTTAAGCAAGCAGAGGGAACACGAGCCAGATTCTACCGGAGCGACCCGGCGGGCTCTCCCTAATATTTTCGGACGCGCTTGTGCGCCGGTTCACAACTACGGAGAGCCCCACATCCCTTACTATCCGTATCTGGCGCGAGCGAGCCAGAGGGCCGCGGCGGTGCCTGGGCTGAGGAACGAGAAGCGAGGAACGAGCGCCGAGTGACGAGGGAAGGCGCCGCCTCAAGGCGGCCCGACAGGTGAACGGGCAAACACAGGAGAGGCGATGAATCCGAGCTACGACGACGCGGTGGCGCTCGCCCTGGACGCCGCGGTCAAGGACAATGACCGGATCAGCGACCTGCTCGACGAGCTGAGCCGGGGGCGGCTGTGGCTGCCGCTGCCGGACGACGGCGGTCCGGTGACCGACGGCTCGGCCGTCCAGTTGCCGACCGTGGTCTATCTCGGCTCGGAGTTCGTGCCCGCTTTCACCTCGGCCGCGGCGCTGGCCAGTTACGCCGGGGTGGCCGGGGCCGGTGGCCAGGAGGCGCCGGACGCCGACCACGGGCGGGCCTGGACGCCGGCCCCGGGGCCGTACGGCGGCTGGACCGCGCAGCGGGTGGCGGCGCCCGCCATCCCCCGGCCCGCCGATCCGCTGTCGGGCAGCCGCGGCGAGGCCGCCCGGCGGCCGGTGCCGCACGTGGTGGTGCCGACCGCGGCACTGGCCCGGCGGCTGCCGCCCGGGGTCGGCATCGCGCTCAATCCGGGAGCGGCCGCCAGCGTGCCGATCTACCCCGAGGGGGTCACCTACCTGGCGGCGGCCGAGTGGATGGCGGGCGACGTCCGGATCCGGCTGGGCCAGCCACCGGTCGAGCCGGAGGGCCTGCTGCGGGAGATCTCGGCCGGGCTGCGGCCGATCCGGGCCGCCCGGCACGCGTCCCGGGCCTGGCTGTCGGTACCCGGCCAGGGCGAGGGGCTGATCATCTCGGTCGCCCTCGAGGACCCGGCCGACCAGGTCGCCCAGCAGGAGGTGCTGAGCGCGATCGCCTACGCGGCTGAGGTGGTAGGGCCGAAGGCCAGCTTCCCGGTCGACGTGACGTTCCCCGGCGAGCACCCGCTCGACGACGTCGACCAGTGGATCGCCGACCACGCTGCCCCGTTCCACCTGCGGGCCTGAGCTGAGCGTCACCCCTGGCGGGTAGGGTCCCCCCATGGCCTCCACCCGTCGGGTGATCACCGACACCACGCGGCTGGCCACGGTGCCGTACGTGCCGGAGATCCGCCTGCAGCAGGCCGACGACCCCTTCACGGTGTGGGAGCAGGTCGAGAGCACCGCCGCCGAGACCGAGCTGCCCCCGCCGTTCTGGGCGTTCGCCTGGGCGGGTGGCCAGGCGCTGGCCCGCTACCTGCTCGACCATCCGGACCTGGTGGCCGGCCAGCGGGTGCTGGACGTCGCCTCCGGGTCGGGGCTGGTGGCGATCGCGGCCGCCCGCTGCGGGGCCCACCCGGTGCTCGCGGTCGACGTGGACGAGCTGGCGATCAAGGCGATCTCGGTGAACGCGGCCGCCAACGGGGCCCGGGTCCGGCCGCTGCTGGCCGACGTGCTGGACGGGGACGCCCAGGATGCCCAGGTGGTGCTCTGCGCGGACGCGTTCTACGAGGAGGACTTCGCGGTGCGCGCCCTCCGCTTCCTGCACCGGGCCCGGGCCGGCGGGGCGCGGGTGTTCGTCGGCGACCCCGGCCGGGCGTTCCTGCGCACCGCCGGCCTGGTGCCGCTGGCCAGCTACGAGATCCCCGTGACGATCGCGCTCGAGGGCATGACCAGCAAGCAGGCGACCGTCTACGAGGTCACGGACGGAGACTGACGGTGCCGCTGCCGCTCACCACGCTGCTGTCCCAGGCCCTGGTGGCGTACACGATCGAGTTCGACAACGAGGCCGAGCACCGGATGCCGCACCGGACCACGCGCGGCGGCGGGAGAGGCCAGGCGGGCTTGCGCAACGTGTGGCTGGTGTCGATGGCCATGTGGCTCAACTGCATGCAATACCTCACCGACGAGCCGATGCTGGTGACCGAACTGGAGGATCGGGCCCGGACCGGTACCAACCTGGACGGCATGCGCCGCTGGGGTTACGTGGTGCTGGAGTCGGAGTCCGGCGCCGACCCCCGGCGCCAGCCCAAGGACCTGACCATCCGGGCCACCGGCCGCGGGCAGGATGCCCAGCGGGTGTGGCGGCCGCTGGCGGCCGAGATCGACGACCGCTGGCGCGACCGGTTCGGGGCGGCCGGGACCGACCGGCTGCGGGCGGCCCTGGTCGCGGTGGCCGGCCAGCTCGATCTCGACCTGCCCGATTGCCTGCCGATCCTGCCCCACGGGCTGTGGAGCGGGCGGCATAAATGGGCACCGCGGCCGCCGGTGGCCGAGCCGGACCTCCCGCTGGGAGTGCTGCTGGCCCGGGTGCTGCTGGCCATCACGGTCGCGTTCGAGCAGCGGGCGCGGCTGTCGCTGGCGGTCTGCGCCAACCTGCTGCGGGTCCTGGACGCCGACGGCGTGCTGGTCAAGGACCTGCCGGCCCGCAGCGGGGTGTCCAAGGAGGCCCTGGCGATGGCCCTCGGCGTGATGACGCGGGCCGACCTGGTGACGGTGGGCACCGGCGACGGCAGCCGGTTCAAGGCGGCCCGGCTCACCGGCCGCGGCCAGCAGGGCCAGTGGGCGTTCACCGACGCGATGGACGGGCTCGACACCCGGCTGGCCCCGCGGTTCGGGGCCGACGCGATGGCGGGGCTCCGGGCGGCGCTGACGCCGCTGGCCGGTGACCCGGCCGACCCCGCCCACAGCCCGCTGATGGCCGGGCTGGAGCCGTACCCCGACAACTGGCGGGCCGACACGCCACCGCCGGCCACCCTGCCGCACTTTCCGATGGTCCTGCACCGCGGCGGCTTCCCCGACGGCAGCTAAGGTTGGGCCGGAGGTGGGAGATGACCGAGGATTCGTCGTCGTTTGACGCTCACGCCACGTCGTTCGGGGGTGCGGCCGCCACCTACGAGCGCGGCCGCCCGCCGTACCCGCCGGAGGCCCTGGACTGGATGCTGCCGCCGGGTGCGGGCCGGGTGCTCGACCTCGGCGCCGGCACCGGGAAGCTGACCCGGCAGCTGGTCAGCCGGGGCCTGGACGTGGTCGCGGTCGAGCCGCTGGCGGGGATGCGGGCCGAGCTGAGCCGGGTGCTGCCGGACACCCCGGTGCTGGACGGCTCGGCCGAGCACATCCCGCTGCCGGACGGATCGGTCGACGCGGTGCTGGCCGCCCAGGCCTGGCACTGGGTCACCCCGGACCGGGCCGCCCCCGAGGTGGCCCGGGTGCTGCGGCCGGGCGGCACCCTCGGCCTGGTCTGGAACGAGCGCGACGACCGGGAGCCCTGGGTCACCGCGCTGAACCGTATCGTCGACGACCAGGGCCAGAAGAAGCAGGCCGACGAGCTGCGGGCCGACAACGACCACGACAACCCGCAGGTCGGACCGCCGTTCGGGCCGCTCGAACTGCATCAGGTGCCGTGGGTGCACGACACCACCGTGCCGGAACTGATCGACATGGTGGCGTCCCGCAGCTACGTGATCCTGCTGCCCGCCGAGCGGCGCGAAGCGCTGCTGGCCAAGGTGCGGCAGCTGGCCGAGACCGACCCGGATCTGGCCGGGCGGACCGAGATCCCGCTCCCCTACGTCACCTGGTGCTGGCGCACCAGACGGCCCTAGATGTTGAAGCCCAGCGCGCGCAGCTGCTCGCGGCCGTCGTCGGTGATGTTCTCCGGACCCCACGGCGGCAGCCACACCCAGTTGATGCGGAAGTCGTTGACCACGCCCTCCAGCGCTTCGCGGGCCTGGTCCTCGATCACATCCGTGAGCGGGCAGGCGGCGCTGGTCAGCGTCATGTCGATGGAGACGTTGCGGTCGCCGTCGAGGGTCACCCCGTAGACCAGGCCGAGGTCGACGACGTTGATGCCGAGCTCGGGGTCGACCACGTCGCGCAGCGCCTCGAGGATGTCCTCGTTCTCCTCGGTCTGGGGCGGCACCGGGATGGCCGCCTCGGTCTCCGGGGTCTCGGTGGTGTTCTCAGTCATGATGGGAGTCCTGCTTCCTCGTCGAGTGCCTGACTGGTGGCGTCCTTCCAGGCCATCCAGCCGAGCAGCGCGCACTTGATCCGGGCCGGGTACTTGGACACCCCGGCGAACGCGACCGCATCCTCCAGCACGTCCTCGTCCGGCTCGGCGGTGCCCTTGGACTGCATGAGCTCGAGGAACTCCTGCGAGATCGCCATCGCTTCGCTGACCGGCTTGCCGATGACCAGGTCGGCCATGATCGACGCGCTGGCCTGGCTGATCGAGCAGCCGAGAGCGTCGTACGACACGTCGGTGACCACCGGGCCGCCGTCGGCGTCCTTCAGGCTCACCCGCAGGGTGACCTCGTCGCCGCAGGTCGGGTTGACGTGGTGGACTTCGGCGTCGTACGGATCCCGCAGCCCCTTGTGGTGGGGGTTGCGGTAGTGGTCCAGGATGATCTCCTGGTACAGCGACTGGATCTGCATATGAGCCCTAGTTGCTTCTTCCCGTCCGTTATTCCCGCTCAGGCCACGCCGAAGAACTTCTGCGCCTGGCGGATCCCGTCGGCCAGGGCCGTCACTTCTTCGTGGGTGTTGTACAGGTAGAAGGAGGCCCGGGTGCTGGCCTGGACGCCGAGCTTGCGGTGCAGCGGCCAGGCGCAGTGGTGCCCGGCCCGCACGGCGATGCCCAGCTCGTCCAGCACCTGGCTGACGTCGTGCGGGTGCACCCCGTCGACCTCGAAGGAGACGGCCGTCCCGCGGTCTTCGGGCTGGTCCGGGCCGAGGATGCGCAGCCCGTCGATGCCCTTGAGCTGGGTGAGCGCGTCCGCCAGCAGCGCCTGCTCGTGGGCGTGCACGGCGTCCAGGCCGATCTCGCTCAGGTAGTCGATGGCCGCGTTCAGCCCGGCCGCCTCGGCGATCGGCATCGTGCCGGCCTCGAACTTGTGCGGCGGCTGGGCGAAGGTGGAGTGGTCGATCCAGACGGTTTCGATCATCTCGCCGCCGCCCAGGAACGGGGGCATCTCGTCCAGCAGCTCGCGACGGCCCCAGAGCACGCCGATGCCGGTCGGGCCGCACAGCTTGTGGCCGGTGAAGCCGACGAAGTCCGCGCCGAGATCCTGCACGTTGACCGGCATGTGGGGCACCGACTGGGCCGCGTCGGCCAGCACCAGCGCGCCGTGGGCATGGGCTCGGTCGGCGATCTGGCGGACCGGGTTGACCGTGCCGAGCACGTTGGACTGGTGCACCAGCGCGACCAGCTTGGTCCGCTCGTTGATCAGCTCGTCGATGGTGGACAGGTCCAGGCGGCCCTCGGGGGTCACCTCGAACCAGCGCAGCGTGGCCCCGGTCCGCTGGCACAGCAGCTGCCAGGGCACCAGGTCGCTGTGGTGCTCCATCTCGGTGACCACGATCTCGTCGCCGGGCCCGAGCTTGAACCGGTCCGGGGCGGGGAACCCGGCCGAGGCGTTGCCGAGCGAGTAGGCGACCAGGTTGATCGCCTCGGAGATGTTCTTGGTGAACACCACCTCAGACTCGCTGGCGGCGCCGATGAATCCGGCCGCCTTGATCCGGGCCCCCTCGTAGGCCTCGGTGGCCTCTTCGGACAGCTGGTGGGTGGCCCGGTGGATGTTGGCGTTGTGCCGCTCGTAGAAGTCGCTGATCGCGTCGATGACCTGGCGCGGCTTCTGCGAGGTGTTGGCGCTGTCCAGGTAGATCAGCGGCTGGTCACCGCGGACCGTGCGGTCCAGGATCGGGAAGTCCTTCCGGATCCTGGAGACGTCCAGGGTCATGAGACCGCCGCCGCTTCCTTGACGAACTGCTCGTAGCCGTTGGCCTCGAGCTCTTCGGCCAGCTCCTGGCCGCCGCTGCGGACGATCCGGCCGCCCACGAACACGTGCACGAAGTCGGGCTGCACGTAGCGCAGGATGCGGGTGTAGTGGGTGATCAGCAGCACCCCGTGGCCGGCGCCGGCCCGGAACCGGTTGATGCCCTCGGACACCACCTTGAGCGCATCGATGTCGAGGCCGGAGTCGGTCTCGTCGAGCACCGCGATCTTCGGGTTCAGCAGCTCGAGCTGGAGCACCTCGTGGCGCTTCTTCTCGCCGCCGGAGAAGCCCTCGTTCAGGTTGCGCTCGGCGAAGGCCGGGTCGATCGACAGGTCGGACATGGCCTTGCGCATGCTCTTCATGAAGTCGCGCAGCTTGGGCGCCTCGCCCTGCACCGCGGTGACCGCCGTGCGCAGGAAGTTCGACACCGACACGCCCGGCACCTCGACCGGGTACTGCATGGCCAGGAACAGGCCGGCCCGGGCGCGGGCGTCCACGCTCATGGCCAGCACGTCCTCGCCGTCGAGGGTGACCGTGCCCGAGGTCACGTGGTACTTGGGGTGGCCCGCGATCGCGTAGGCCAGGGTGGACTTGCCGGACCCGTTGGGGCCCATGATCGCGTGCGTCTCGCCCGCGTTGACGTCGAGGTCGACGCCGCGCAGGATCTCCCGCTGGGCGCCGTTCGCCTCCTCCACGTTCACGTGCAGGTCGCGGATCTCAAGGGTCGCCATGTCTTGTCTCAGTTCTCCTGGAATTTTTTATAAAAAGTCAGCTCAGGGCGACGTAGACGTCGCCGTCCTCGGTTTTCACCGGATAGACCGGCACCGGCACGGTGGCTGGCGGGCCGGTGGGAGCGCCGGTCCGCACGTCGAAGCAGGATCCGTGCAGCCAGCACTCGATCGTGTGGTCGTACACCTCGCCCTCGGACAGCGTCACCTCGGCGTGCGAGCAGACGTCGTGCAGCGCGTACAGCTCGCCCTCGGCCCGCACCACCGCGACCGGGGTGCCCTCGACCTCGACGCCGAGCGCGCCCTCGGCGGGCACGTCGGCCAGCGCGCAGGCGCGGACGAACTTGCGCTCGCCTTCGCCGGGCTCCCCGCCGCTTCCGGGATCGGCCGTCATCCCAGCTCCGCCTCGACCGCCTGGGCCACCCGCTCGCGCACGTCGCCCACCTCGATCTTGTCCAGCAGCTCACCGAAGTAGCCGCGGATGACCAGCCGCCGGGCCTCCTCATAGGGGATGCCCCGGGCCATCAGGTAGAACAGGTGGATGTCTTCCAGGCGGCCGTTGGCGCTGGCGTGCCCGGCCCCCAGGATCTCGCCGGTCAGGATCTCCAGGTTCGGCACCGAGTCGGCCCGCGCGTTGTCGGTCAGGACCAGGTTGCGGTTGTACTCGTAGGTGTCGGTGCCGGTCGCGCTGACCTCGATCAGTACGTCGCCGATCCACACGCTGTGCGCCTCGTCGCCCTGCAGGGCACCCTTGTACAGCACCCGGCTCTTGCAGTCCGGCGCGCTGTGCTCGACGAACAGCCGGTGCTCCTGGTGCTGCCCGGCGTCGGTGATGTACAGGCCGTTCAGCTCGGCGTCGCCGCCGCGGCCGGTGTAGGTGACCGACGGGACGATCCGGACCAGGTCACCGCCGAGGGTCACGACCGTGTGCGAGACCTTGGCGTCCCGGCCCAGTTGCACGTGATGGTGGGACAGGTGCACGGCATCGTCGGCCCAGTCCTGCAGGCTGACCACGCTCAGGGCGGCGCCGTCGGCCACCACCAGCTCGACGTTGTCGGCGTAGGTGGCGCTGCCGCGATGGTCCAGCACCACCGTGGTGCGGGCCATGGGGCCGACCTCGACCACGGTGTGGCCGAAAGCAACCCCGTCGGTGCCCTCACCGTGCACGGTGATCATGGTCGGGGCGGTGGTCTCGGCCTCGGCCGGCACGGTGATCACGGTGGCCTCGGTGAACGAGGCGAACGCGCGGGCGCTGACCCGGTCGGTGGGCACATAGGAGGCACCGATCCGGGGGTCGCCGCGCTGAGCCTTCTCTGCCTTGACCTCGGGCGCGGGCTCGACCTCGACCGTCACCGCGCCCGCGGGCAGCGGGTCGGCCCCGGCCAGGCCGCGCAGGCGGCGCAGCGGGGTGAACCGCCACTCCTCCTCGCGGCCGGTCGGGACCTCGAAGTCGGCCGGGTCGTAGGAGGCGTGCTCGTGCAGGCGGGTAACGGGGGTGTCGGATTCAACAGCCTTTTGCAACGCTGTCCCTAGGGCTGTCATTCAGCCGACCGATCCTTCCATCTGCAGCGCGATCAGCCGGTTGAGCTCGAGCGCGTACTCCATCGGGAGCTCGCGGGCGATCGGCTCGACGAAGCCGCGGACGATCGTGGCCATCGCCTCATCCTCGGTCATGCCCCGGCTCATCAGGTAGAACAGCTGGTCCTCGGAGACCTTGGAGACCGAGGCCTCGTGCCCCATCTCCACGTCGTCCTCGCGGACGTCCACGTAGGGATAGGTGTCGCTGCGGCTGATCGTGTCGACCAGCAGCGCGTCGCACTTGACCGTGGACTTGGAGTGCTCGGCGCCCTCCTGCACGTTGACCAGGCCCCGGTAGGAGGTCCGGCCGCCGCCGCGGGCCACCGACTTGGAGATGATCGTGGAGGAGGTGTTGGGCGCGCAGTGCACCATCTTGGACCCGGCGTCCTGGTGCTGGCCTTCGCCCGCGAACGCGATCGACAGCGTCTCGCCCTTGGCGTGCTCACCCATCAGGTAGACGGCCGGGTACTTCATCGTGACCTTGGAGCCGATGTTGCCGTCGATCCACTCCATGGTCGCGCCCTGCTCGGCGATGGCCCGCTTGGTGACCAGGTTGTAGACGTTGTTCGACCAGTTCTGGATCGTGGTGTAACGGCAGCGGGCGTCCTTCTTGACGATGATCTCGACCACCGCCGAGTGCAGCGAGTCCGACTTGTAGATCGGCGCGGTGCAGCCCTCGACGTAGTGCACGTAGGCACCCTCGTCGACGATGATCAGGGTCCGCTCGAACTGGCCCATGTTTTCGGTGTTGATCCGGAAGTAGGCCTGCAGCGGGATGTCCACGTGCACGCCCTTCGGCACGTAGATGAACGAGCCACCCGACCACACGGCCGTGTTCAGCGCGGCGAACTTGTTGTCGCCGGGCGGGATCACGGTGCCGAAGTACTCCTGGAACAGCTCCGGGTGCTCCTTCAGGGCCGTGTCGGTGTCGAGGAAGATGACGCCCTTCTCCTCGAGGTCCTCACGGATCTTGTGGTAGACGACCTCGGACTCGTACTGGGCCGCCACCCCGGCGATCAGCCGCTGCTTCTCGGCCTCGGGGATGCCCAGCTTGTCGTAGGTGTTCTTGATGTCCTCGGGCAGATCGTCCCAGCTCTCGGCCTGCTTCTCGGTCGACCGGACGAAGTACTTGATGTTGTCGAAGTCGATCTCCGACAGGTCAGCACCCCAGGTCGGGAGCGGCTTGCGGCCGAACATGCGCAGCCCGCGAAGACGGAGGTCCAGCATCCACTCGGGCTCGTTCTTCTTGCCCGAGATGTCGCGGACCACGTCCTCGGACAGGCCCCGGCGCGCGGACGCACCGGCCGTGTCGCTGTCGGCCCAGCCGAACTTGTACGCGCCGAGGCCGTCAAGCTGGTCGTTAGCGGTCGTCGTCATAGAAAGAGCCCTCCGGACTCTGAAATGGTTTCGCCGTCCCCCTGGTCGGAGGTCCCGTGGGACTCAACCGGGCCGGGGGTGGTCTGCTTCCCGGCCAGGGAACGGCAGGTCACGTGGGTGGTGCAGATGCCGTCGCCGTGGGCGATGGTAGCCAGCCGCCGGACCGGGACCCCCAGCAGGCGGCTGAACGTCTCGGTCTCGGCCTCGCACAGCTGCGGGAACTCGGCGGCCACGTGGGCCACCGGGCAGTGGTGCTGGCACAGCTGCTCGCCGCCGGCCGCCGCTGGCTTGCCGGCCTCGGGGGCCGCTACCGTCGAGGCCGCGTAGCCGTCGGCCGACAGCGCGTCGGCCAGCGCCTGGACCCGCTCGCCGGGCGGGGCGGCCGCGACCACCGGGCCGTACCGGCGCTCGAGCTCGGCCACCTGGTGGCGGGCGAACTCCTCGACCGCCTCCGGGCCAGCGGTCTGGGCCAGGAACCGCAGCGCGCTGCTGGCCAGGTCGTCGTAGGCGTGCTCGAAGGCGCTGCGGCCGGCGTCGGTGATCGCGAACAGGCGGGCCGGGCGGCCGCGCCCGCGGCTGGCGTAGGTGCGGGCCGTGCGGGTCTCGATCAGCCCTTCGGCCAGCAGGTTGTCCAGGTGGCGGCGGATGGCGGCCGGGGTCAGCCCCAGCCGGCTGCCGATCACCGAGGCGGTGGACGGCCCCAGCTCCAGGATCAGCCGGGCCACCCGGGCGCGGGTACCGCGCTCTGAGCTGGCCGCGGCACCAAGTGCCACCGCCTGCCGCTCAGAAGTCGCTGCCCGCATGTTTTTCACAACACAAGTATGCCGTAAATAAGTCCGATGCCGCAAAGTTTACCGAACACAAATATGACGTAATTCCGCAGCCCCATCTCTATCTGGCTTCCCGCTGGTCACAGCGGTCGGTCACGGGCCGCCGGAGTGTCACGACGTGCCTCGGCCCCGTCCGGCCCCGTACGCTGAGCACCATGGCTGGCGCGGATGTGGGGGTGACCGACCTCCTCGACGTCCTGATCCCGGACGGCACCCGGGTGGTCGCCCTCAGTGACCTGCACCTGCCGCCGGTGCGCTCGGAGGCTTCCGGCCGGGCCTGCACGCTGATCGCCGCCCGGCTGGCCGAGCTGACCGGGCCCGGGTTGGCCGCCCCGACCGTGGTGCTGGCCGGCGACATCATCGAGCTGCTGGCCAACTCGCAGGCGACCGCGGCCGAGATCCTGCGCGAGCACGAGGACCTGTGCGCGGCGCTGACCACGGTGGTGGCCCGCGGCGGCCAGGTGATCTACGCGATCGGCAACCACGACAGCGATCTGGCCTGGGACGCCAAGGCGGCCGACGCGGTCCGCGACCTGACCGGGGCCCAGCTGTGCCTGGCGGCCGACCTGGTGCGGCCCGGAGCGGCGGCTGGTGAGACGGCGACCGGGGGCCGGATCCGGGTCGAGCACGGCCACCAGCTCGACCCCTACAACTGCTTTTGTGACCAGCGCAACAGCCTCGATACCCCGCTCGGCCACCACATCGTGCGCGAGATCCTGCCCCGGATCGAGTTCCTGGGCCGGGGCTGGCTGGACGGCGCCCACGAGATGGCCGACCCGGCCGACTTCCCGTCGTTCGTGGGGTCGCGGCTGTTCTACCGCAAGCTCATCCGGCACGCCTGGTGGCTGGTGCTGATCCCGGTCCTGCTGCTACTGGGGCTGCGGGTCTCGGAGATCTTGTCGCTGCCGAGCCGCTACCCCGACACCACCCGCTTCGTGCACGGCGCCCAGATCCTCGGCTACGGCGCGGTCGCCGATCTGATCGTGGTGGCCGCGATCATCGCGATCGTGTCCCGCCGGGCGTGGACCTCGATCAGCGCGCTGGCGCTGGCCGAACGGGGTTACGGGCAGAACCAGGCGGCCCGCCAGCGAGCGGCCGACCTGACCGGCGACGGCTACCGGGGCTTCGTGTCCGGGCACACCCACCATCCCGAGCTGAGCGCCTGCGGGGCCGGCTTCTACGCCAACACCGGCTCCTGCACCACGGTGGTCGAGGCGACCAGGACCCGGCTGACGATGCCGTCCGCCTACCTGCGGGCCCAGCAGATCTCCTGGCTGGAGCTGGCCGACACCGGCCGTGAGCTCGGGGCCGAGCTGTGGGTGGCCCGGATCGACCTGCCCGGGGCGACCCGGCTGGAACGGTTCGCGGCCCGCGGGCGGCACCGGTTCACCACCACCCCGGCCGCCGTCGGGTCGTGGCCGGCCGGGCCGGACTGGCCGGCCGAAGCGATTACGACTGCTCGTAGTACACATACCGATGCCGGCGGGGCGGAACCGCCGCCGCGCCCATAGACTCGCGATCGTGAGCACCGCCCCCGCCGTCGAGGTCGCGAGTCTGGTCAAGCGGTACCGGCACGCGCTCGCGGTCGACGGGCTGACCCTGACCGCCGCGCGCGGCGAGGTCACGTCGATCCTCGGTCCCAACGGGGCGGGCAAGACCACCACGATCGAGATCTGCGAGGGCTACCGGCGGGCGGACGCGGGCACGGTCCGGGTGCTCGGCCTCGACCCGGCCCGCGACTCCCGGGCGCTGCGGCCCCGGGTCGGGGTGATGCTGCAGGCGGGCGGGGTGCCGCCCGCCATCCCGGCCGGTGAGTACCTGCGCCTGCTGGCCCGCTTCCACGCCCAGCCGCTGGACCCGGCCGGGCTGCTGGACCGGGTCGGCCTGACCGAGGCGGCCCGCACCCCTTACAAACGGCTGTCGGGCGGCCAGCAGCAGCGGCTGGCGCTGGCGGCCGCCGTCATCGGCCGCCCCGAGCTGGTGTTCCTGGACGAGCCGACGGCGGGCATGGACCCGCAGGCCCGGCACGCGACCTGGGACCTGATCGGCGAGCTGCGCATGGCCGGGGTGAGCGTGATCCTCACCACCCACTTCATGGACGAGGCGGAACAGCTGTCGGACCAGGTGGCGATCATCGACCACGGCCGCCTGGTCGCGGGCGGCACCCCGGCCGAGCTGTGCGGCGGCGTCGGCCAGCTGCGGTTCCGGGCCGACGGCGGGCTGGACACCGACGGGCTGGTGGCCGCGCTCCCGGACGGCAGCGCGGCCAAGGAATCCCCGGCCGGCCACTACGTGATCGAGGTCCCGGACGGGGTCAGCCCGCAGTTGCTGGCCTCGGTCACCGCCTGGTGCGCCGAGCACAGCGTGCTGCCGACCAGCCTGCGGATCGAGAGCCGCACGCTGGAGGACGTTTTCCTGGAGCTGACCGGAAGGGAACTGCGCTCGTGACCACGGCTGCACCCGAGGCGCCGGGGTCGTTCGCGCCCGCGCCGGGGGCGGCGCCGATGGGGCGGATGATCACCGCCCAGACGGCGATGGAGACCCGGATGCTGCTGCGCAACGGCGAGCAGCTCACCGTGACCATGGTCATCCCGCTGGCGCTGCTGGCCATGTTCAGCCTGGAGCCGATCGTCAGCGTGGGCGGCGGTTCCCGCATCGACTTCCTGGCCCCCGGCATCATCGCGCTGGCGGTGATGTCGACCGCGTTCACCAGCCAGGCCATCGCCACCGGGTTCGAGCGCCGGTACGGCGTGCTCAAGCGGCTGGGGGCCGAGCCGCTGTCGCGGGTCGGGCTGATCTCGGCCAAGACGATCAGCGTGATCCTCATCGAGCTGCTGCAGGCGGTGCTGATCACCGCGGTCGCGCTCGGGCTGGGCTGGCACCCGCACGCGCGCGGGCTCGCCTTCCTGACCGTACCGCTGCTGGTGCTGGCGGGCACCGCCGCCTTCAGCGGGCTGGCGCTGCTGATGGCGGGCACGCTGCGGGCCGAGGCCACGCTGGCGCTGGCCAACCTGATCTACATCGCGCTGCTGGGGCTGGGCGGGGTGGTGTTCCCGCTCAGCAAGTTCCCGGCCGCCGCCCACCCGTACCTGACCCTGCTGCCGACCGGGGCGCTGGCCACTGGGCTGCGGGCGGTGCTGGCCTCGGCGGCCGGGGTGCCCGTCCGGGACCTGATCGTGCTGGTGGTGTGGGCGGTGCTGGGCATCGGCCTGGCCGCCCGCACGTTCCGCTGGGAGTGAGCACCGAAGTCCGCGAACCGGACGTCCGGCCCGCCCGCAGCTCCCGGGCGACGGCTGCCTCGGCGGCGCTGGTGCTCAGCGGGATCGTCTCCACCCAGGTCGGTGCCGGCCTCGCCACCCGGCTGTTCCACCAGGTGCCGGCGGCCGCGGTGACCGGGCTGCGGCTGTGGGCGGCCGCCATCGTGCTGCTGATCGTCGCGTTCCGGGGCGTGCGGGAGGCACTGTCGGGCGTCGCCGCCCGCCACGCCTGGCGGGACGCGCTGATCCTGCTCGGCTTCGGGCTGACGCTGGGCGCCATGAACTTCGTGTTCTACCAGGCCATCGCCCGGATCCCTCTCGGGGTGGCGGTGACCATCGAGTTCCTGGGCCCGCTGGCGGTGGCGGTGGCCGGTTCCCGCCGTCTGCTCGACCTGGTCTGGGTTGGCCTGGCGGCGGCCGGGGTGGTGCTGCTGGCCGGGGGCGGAGCCGGCCACCTGAACCTGGCCGGGGTGCTGTTCGCGGCCCTGGCGGCGGGCGGCTGGGCCGGCTACATCCTGTTCAGCGTGGCCACCGGGCGCCGCTTTCGCGGGTCGTCGGGCCTGGCGCTGGCCATGGTGGTGGCCGCCCTGGCGGTCACCCCACTGGCCACGGCGGCCGCGGTGACGGCCGGCCCGGCCGCCCACCGGGCCCTGACCCGGCCCCCGGTCCTGCTGACCGGCGCGGCGGTCGGGGTGCTGTCCTCGGCCATCCCCTACGGCCTGGAGATGCAGGCGCTGCGCTGGCTGCCGTCCCGGGTGTTCGGCATCTGGATGAGCGTCGAGCCGGCCATCGCCGCCCTCATCGGCCTGGTCCTGCTCGGCCAGCGCCTCACGCTGCCCGAGTGGGCCGCCGTCGTCTGCGTGGTGATCGCCAGCATCGGCGCCGCCCGCGCCACGCCTCCGGCTCCCGCGCCCGGCTGAGCGCGCCCGCGGGCCGGTCAGCTGGGCTTGAGCTGGACGAGGCGGTCGGCGTTGGCGTGGGCGACCTTGTGGTGTTCTTCGTCGGTCAGGGCGGTCTGCCCGAGAACATCACGGCGTCGGGGCCGAGGGTGTCGATCGCGGCCCGCAGGACGGCCGGGTCGAAGACGCCGGTGGTGGTGATGACCACGGCCGGGTGGGGTCGAGAGTTGCGTAGCGGGAGTCGAACCGGCTGGTCTGGAAGGGCAGGAACTCCCCTATGTGCCCGAGGATCAAGGTGGCGCCCGGGTGGCGGTCGAACACGCCGCCCATGACGATCCGCATCGCGTGCCCGCCCGCGGTGGCGGCCCAGCTCCACAGCGCCCCGGACAGCTCCGGGTGGCCGCCGAGCAGGGCCCAGGGCTCGGTCGGGGGAATGCCCGGGTGCAGGTAGAGCGGGACCTGGAGCTCCGCCAGGGCCGCCCACAGCTCGTCGAACTGCGGTTCGTCGAGGTAGTGGCCGGCGATGTAGTCGTTGGCGGTCCGGGCCAGCGCGGCGGCCTGGGCGGCCTCGAGGTCCTGCTGGATCGCGGGCACGGTGTGCGAGAGCACCTGGACGTCGACCCCGGCCTCGTCCATCTGCGGGATCCGCCACTGGGTGAAGTCGGGCAGCCGCCGGTTGAACGACTCGGCGAACTTTTTCTTGCCGTGGGTCACCGCCGCGCTCATGATCGGGTGAATGTACCCAGTCTCAGAAAGGCCGGAGGCGGCCGGCAATGAGCAGAAGGTGATGGCCGGTATCGGCTACGCCGATACCGCCTGGATCAGCACCCGCGCAGCCAGCGGTGGCCCGGATCGGTGTCGAGCAGCGGGTTCCACCACAGCTCCTGGGTCAGCGGGCTGAGCGGTACCGGGCTGTCGAGTGCGGCACGTTAGGTTCAGTGTCGGCAGCGGGCGCGGAGCCTCAGATGACACGAAGTTCAGTGTGGCACGTGGCTGAGCGGGCGGCGTCTCCTACGATGGGTAGTGTGTCCGCTCAACCCGTCCCCCCGGCCGCGCGCCCGCGCCCCGCGTGGCAGCGCTACGGGGAACTGATCTCCCGGCCGGTGCTGCGGCCGACCACTCGCGCGCTGCGCGGCTGGGCGCTGGCCGCGGTGGTGGCCAACGTGATCATCATGTCGACCGGTGAGGCGGTCCGGCTCAGCAAGTCCGGCCTGGGCTGCCCGGACTGGCCCGACTGCACGGCCAAGAGCCTGGTCGCCGCCAACACGGTCGGGCAGACCACGCTGAACACCTGGATCGAGTTCGGCAACCGGCTGCTGAACTTCCCGCTGGTGGCGATCGCCGGCCTGACCTTCATCGCCGCCTGCTGCTACCGCTCTCCAGGTCCTGCCGGAGGCGGGCAGACGGTACTGGGGCGCCGGCGACGGGACCTGATCTGGCTGGCGGCGGCGCTGCCGGCCGGGGTCGTCGGCCAGGCGGTGGTGGGTGGCATCGTGGTGCTGACCAAGCTCAACCCGGCCTGGGTGGCGGTCCACTTCATGCTGTCGACCGCGATCGTCGGGGCGGCGGTGGTGCTGCAGGTCCGCGCGGGTGAGGGCACCGGCCCGGCCGTGCCGGTCGTGCGCCGCGACCTCCGCATCATCGGAGCCACGCTGGTGGCGGCGGTCGCGGTCATGTTCGCGGCCGGCACCGTGGTCACCGGGACCGGGCCGCTGGCCGGCAACGCGGCCGCCCCCCGCTTCCACCTGCCGTTCGTCGGCGTGACCCAGTTCCACGCGGACATCGGCTGGTTCATCGGCGCGCTGTCGTTCGCGCTGCTGATCGGGCTGCCGCTGTCGGGGGCGCCGCGTCCGGCCGTGCGCCGGATCTACCTGCTGGCCGGCCTGACCCTGGCCCAGGGCGCGATCGGGTACGCCCAGTACTTCGCCGGGCTGCCCGCCGGCCTGGTCTGGGTGCACGTCACCGTGGCGGTGGTGATCTGGGCGGTGACGGTCTGGCTGTACCTGGCCATGCGCGAGCGCGGGCCGGCCGCCGACGACGTGCCCGGCCAGTTGGTCAGCGAGGCCAGCGAGCCCGCTAGCGCTCGGTCCCCCGGGGCATGACCGGAGCCGGCACCGGCGCCCGGTAGGCCATCGGCTGGGTGAAGGCTGAGGTGCTGACGTCGTGGCCCGGTCCGGTCCACGGGGTCGGCGGCGGGGACGGCTGACGGCGCAGGAACTGGCCGCGGGCCCGCTGCATGAGGCCGAGCAGCCCCTGCTGGCTCTGGCTGAACTGGCGGCGGCTGATCACGCCGCGGCCGGCCTTCTGGTGCAGCAGCGCCAGTTCGGTCGCGGCCAGCTGGTAGTCGCCCATGGCCGAGGCGGCCGCCATCCCGCCGGTCGAGCGGGCCCAGTTGCGGGCCTGCTTGCGGCCCGGCAGCGAGCTGAGCATGGTGATGTCGTAGTCGGTGACCAGCCCGGTGCCCTCGTAACCGGGCAGGTACTGCCGGATCTGGCCGACGATGCGGCGCCGGTCGGCCCGGATGACCAGGTACAGCACGATCAGCAGGCCGAGCAGGAACACGTAGGCGACCAGCGTGCCGGCCAGCCCGAAGATCGACAGGCCGTTCCACAGCGCGTGCAGGCACATGGCCGCCACCCAGCCCAGCACCAGCGCCCAGTTGCGGTTCCGGTGCGAGGCCGCGTAGGCGGCGCCGATGCCGGTCATCGAGGTGAACGTCGGGTGCAGGAACGGGGACAGCACCCCGCGCAGCACGAATGTGTAGCCGAGCAGCGCGGCCCCGCCGTGGATCGGGTTGACCAGGGCGTTGATGTAGTAGCCGATGTTCTCGGTCATCGCGAAGCCGAGCCCGACCATGGCCGCGTAGACGATGCCGTCGGTCGGGCCGTCCAGCTCCTGCCGCCGCCAGCGCAGCAGCCAGACCAGGAACAGGCCCTTGAGGGTCTCCTCGACGATCGGCGCCCCGGCCGTGGCCGAGACGTACTGACCGGCCGAGGCACCCAGCGCGGGCTGGGTGATGTACTCCAGGCCGGCCGTGTTGACGATGATCGCGACCAGCGCGGCGATGCCGGCCCCCCACAGGAAGCCGAACACCAGGTTGATCCGCGGCTCGGGCTCCAGCCGGTCGATGAACAGCACCACCGCGATCAGCAGCGGGACCGGAGCCAGCGCCAGCGGCAGCGCGATGAAGAACGGGGCCGCGCTGTGCCCGGACGCCTTGGCCTCGGCCAGTTCGATGCCGAACACGAGGATCACGCAGAGCGCGGCCACGATGATGCCGACGATGATTCCCACCGGCGCCCGGCCCGGTGACCGTCCCTCCGTCACCGCCCGCGGGTCAAAAACCGGTACCGGTGTCCCCATGCGGGCAGATTACTATCCGGATCCGTGGCCGCCCAGGATGAACTCACCCCGGACCAGGCTGGTGGCGAGCCCGGAGGCCGGGCCGCCGGGCAGACCCAGCGGCGGGCTCAGCGGCGGGAGATCATCCGGCTGGCGGTGCCTGCGCTGGGGGCGCTGGTGGCCGAGCCGCTGTTCCAGCTGTGCGACTCGGCCATCGTCGGGCACCTCGGGGCGGCCCAGCTGGCCGGGCTGGGCGCGGCCGGGGCGGCGCTGGCCACGCTGGTCAACGTGTGCATCTTCCTGGCCTACGGCACCACCTCGGCGGTCGCCCGGCGGATGGGCGCGGGCGACCTGAGCGGCGCCGTGCAGCAGGGCGTCGACGGCATGTGGGTGGCGCTGCTGCTGGGCGCGGTCATCGCCGCGGTCAGCGTCCCGCTGGCCGGGCCGATCGCCGGCGCGTTCGGGGCCGCCCCCACCACCACCGGCTTCGCCGTGACCTACCTGCGGATCTCGGCCGCCGGGGTGCCGTCGATGCTGCTGGTGCTGGCGGGCACCGGCATCTTGCGGGGGCTGCAGGACACCCGGGTGCCGCTGCTGGTGGCCGCCGTCGGCGCGGTCGTCAACGTGGCGCTCAACTACCTGCTGGTGTTCCCGGCCGGGCTCGGCATCGCCGGCTCAGCGACCGGGACCGTCATCGTCCAGACCGGGATGGGCGTGGCCTACGCGGCCGTCGCGGTGCGCGCGGCCCGGCGGCACGGCGCCCACCTGCGCCCGGACTGGGCCGGTATCCGGGCCTCGGCCGGGGCCTCGTTCGCGCTGCTGGTGCGGACGGCCGCGCTCCGGGTCTACCTGCTGATCGCGGTCTGGATCGCGGCCCGCTCGGGCACCGCCGCGCTGGCCGCCCATACCGTCGCCACCAACTTGTGGAACACCCTGGCGCTGGCCCTGGACGCGCTCGCGATCGCCGCCCAGGCCCTGGTCGGCCACGCCCTGGGGGCGGGCGACGTGACCGGAGCGCGGGCGGCCACGGCCCGGATGTGCTGGTGGGGGCTGTGGCTCGGGGTGATCGTGGGCGCGCTGGTGGCGGTGGCGCGGCCGCTGTACGTGCCGCTGTTCACCCCCGACCACGCGGTCCAGGTGCTGCTGTCGGGGATCCTGCTGCTGGTGGCGCTGTACCAGCCGGTCTCGGGGGTGGTGTTCGTGCTCGACGGGGTGCTCATCGGGGCGGGCGACAACCGGTTCCTGGCGGTGGCCAGCATCGCGACGACGGGGGTGTTCGTGGTCTGTGCTTACGGGGCGCGGGCGGCGGGGTGGGGGTTGACGGGGCTGTGGATCGCGATCGGGGCGTTCATGGTGGCGAGGTTGGTGGCGCTGGGGGTGCGGGCCCGGACCGGCGCCTGGACGGTCACCGGAGCGCGCCGGTAGCCGGGCGGGTGTGAACAAAGGATGTCTGAACGGTCAAAAGATCGCTACGCGGGCCGTGCGGGGAGCCTTGTGCGTGGGCTGGCGCACATGGAGGGATAGGCTCGATGATGTTGGTAGCCCACGGGTTTCCCGGGGGGCTTTTTGGCTGCCCGGGGCAGGGTAGGTGAGGGCCGCGCGCACCGTGGTGCGCCGCGTTCCCCACCAGCAGAGAGGAGCCGTGACTTAACGGTGGCAAGTGAGCAGACGAACAAGCTCGAGTGGTCCGACCTTGACGAGCGCACGGTGAACCTGATCCGGGTCCTGGCTATGGATGCGGTCGAAAACGAGGGCTCTGGTCACCCCGGCACGGCGATGAGCCTCGCCCCGGCCGCTTACCTGCTGTACCAGCGGATCATGCGGCACGATCCGGCCGACCCGGCCTGGACCGGGCGGGACCGGTTCGTACTGTCCTGCGGGCACTCCAGCCTGACCCTGTACATCCAGCTGTACCTGTCCGGCTACGGCCTCACCCTGGACGACCTCAAGGCCTACCGGTCCTGGGGCAGCCTCACCCCCGGCCACCCCGAGCACGGGCTGACCCCGGGCGTCGAGACCACCACCGGGCCGCTCGGGCAGGGCCTCGGCAACGCGGTCGGGATGGCGATGGCCGCCCGCCGCGAGCGCGGGCTGTTCGACCCGGACACCAAGCAGGGTGACAGCCCGTTCGACCATTACGTGTACGTGTTCGCCTCCGACGGCGACATCGAGGAGGGCATCACCCACGAGGCCTCGGCCATCGCGGGCGTGCAGGAACTGGGCAACCTGATCGTCCTGTACGACGACAACCACATCTCGATCGAGGACGACACCGTCATCGCCAAGGACGAGGACACCGCGGCCCGCTACGAGGCCTACGGCTGGCACGTCCAGCGGCTGAACTGGGACACCCCGAACGGCTACCACGAGGACGTCCAGGCCCTCTACGACGCGTTCGAGGCGGCCAAGGCCGTGACCGACCGCCCCAGCTTCATCTCGCTGCGGACGATCATCGGCTGGCCCGCCCCCAACAAGCAGGGCACCGGCGCCGCCCACGGGTCGGCCCTGGGTGCCGACGAGGTGGCCGCGACCAAGAAGATCCTCGGCTTCGACCCGGACGTGAACTTCCCGCTCGACCAGGACCTGGTCAGCCACGCCCGCCAGGTGCTCGACCGCGGCCGGGAGACCCACGCCGAGTGGACCAAGGGTTTCGACGCC
>JAFAYQ010000017.1 GCA_019240215.1 Actinomycetota bacterium
CCCATTGCGCAATATTCCCCACTGCTGCCTCCCGTAGGAGTCTGGGCCGTGTCTCAGTCCCAGTGTGGCCGGTCGCCCTCTCAGGCCGGCTACCCGTCGTCGCCTTGGTAGGCCGTTACCCCACCAACTAGCTGATAGGCCGCGAGCCCATCCCTGGCCGATAAATCTTTCCACCGCAGCCGATGTCGGCCGAGGTCATATCCGGTATTAATTCCGGTTTCCCGGAGCTATCCCAGAGCCAAGGGCAGGTTACTCACGTGTTACTCACCCGTTCGCCGCTCGAGTACCCCGAAGGGCCTTTCCGCTCGACTTGCATGTGTTAAGCACGCCGCCAGCGTTCGTCCTGAGCCAGGATCAAACTCTCCGTTGATGATCTATAGCAACCGCAGGCAAAGCCACACGGATTGCAAACCATTCCAGAGAGCACCTTCCGAAGAAGGTGATCATGGCATATCTCCGTGACAAGACCAGACCAGAAAAGGCCCAGCCCCATCGACGGGGGTATGTGCTTAATGCACTGGCTTTTAGCACGCTGTTGAGTTCTCAAGGAGCGGATGCTCACCATCAGCAGACTCCCGTCCGCCTCCAGGGCAACTACTCTAACTTACCGGACCAACCCCACCCCGTCAAACCAGATCCATAAATGGATTCCAGTGAGCTGGTGAGCGATTCGCCCGACCTCAGAAACCTTACCCGACTCCGGATGGTGCTTGTGGGCATTATCCGAAATTGAATTTGTCTCGAGGTCCCGCCGGAGCCGATTAGCCGAAAGCCATTTGGCCCTAGTGCGGGCCCGCAGTTCAGGAACCGTTCCGGCTCCGTTGTGCGGTGGTACTACCTTACACGCCAGCCGACGTGGTTTGGACGTGGTTGGCCATGCGGACGGTTACAACTTCGCCGCCCGGGCGGATATTCCGGACCCGGTCAGGCAATCCGGACGTCGGCCGCGCCGACCGTGCGCCTGCCGCGGCGAAGGATCAGGTACCGGCCGTGCAGGAGGTCAGCGCGGGACGGCACCGCATCCTCGGCGGTGACCTTGACGTTGTTGAGGTAGGCGCCGCCCTCGGTGATGGCCCGGCGGGCGGCCGATTTGCTGTTGACGATGCCTGTCTGTGCCATCAGGTCGACCACCGAGGGCAATTCTTCATCGGGCGTGGCCAGGAAGACCTCGGTGTTGGGGACCTCGCTGAAAGCGTCGGCCAGCGTGCGCTCATCGATCTCGGCCAGCTCGCCCTGGCCGAACAGGGCCCGGCTGGCGGCGATGACCCGGGCGGTGGCGTCGGCCCCGTGCACCAGCGTGGTCAGGTTCTCGGCCAGCGTGCGCTGGCCGGCCCGGGCGCGCGGGTTCTCGGCGGTCTGACGCTCCAGGTCCTCGATCTCGGCGCGGGACAGGAACGTGAACACCTTGAGCAGGCCGGGTACCTCGCTGTCGCCCACGTTGAGCCAGAACTGGTAGAACGCGTACGGGCTCATCAGATCGGGGCTGATCCAGATCGCCCCGCCCTCGGTCTTGCCGTACTTGGTGCCGTCGGGCTTGGTGATCAGCGGGGTGGCCAGCGCGTGGGCTGAGCCACCCTCCACCCGGCGGATCAGATCGACCCCGGCCACCAGGTTGCCCCACTGGTCGCTGCCGCCGATCTGGAGGATGCAGTCCTGCCGCCGGAACAGCTCGAGGAAGTCCATGGCCTGCAGGATCTGGTAGCTGAACTCGGTGTAGCTGATCCCGCCCGCTTCCAGCCGGGCCCGGACCGACTCCTTACCCAGCATCTGGTTGACCGGGAAGTGCTTGCCGATGTCGCGCAAGAAGTCCAGCACCGGCATATCCCCGGTCCAGTCCAGGTTGCTGACGATCGTCGCACTGTTGGGGATGTCGCCGAAGTCCAGGAACCGTTCCAGCTCACCGCGGATCCGGTCGACCCACTCGGCCACGGTCTCGCGCGGGTTCAGCACCCGCTCGGACGACTTGCCACTGGGATCGCCGATCAGGCCGGTAGCGCCGCCGACGAGGCCGATCGGGTGGTGCCCGGCCAGCTGGAACCGGCGCAGTGTGAGCAGCAGTACGAGGTTACCGATGTGCAGGCCAGGCGCGGTCGGGTCGAACCCGCCGTAGAGCGTCACCGGCCCGGAATCGAGGGCCTTGCGCAGGTCCTCCAGGTCGGTCGACTGCGATATGAGCCCGCGCCAGGTCAGCTCGTCGATGATGTCGGTCACGGCTGAATGGTGCCACCTTCGGGGGCCGGAGTGGTAACCGTTTGCGCTTCCGGCCGCTTACGCGGGGTCGCCCGGCGGTAGGCCGACACCGAGCGGTCGCCGTCGATCCAGAACCGCCAGGGGTAGTCGGCCGCCTGCGTCACCCCCACCCGGGGGCCGGTCCGGATCGTGCCGGGGGCGGGCGCGGTCCCGGGCGGCGGGCCGCTCATCCGCACCGGCGAGCCGGCCACGCACACGTCGGTGCCGTCGAACCGGCGGTCGATGGCCAGCACCTGGCAGAGCAGGGCGGGGCCGCGGGCCAGCTGGATCTGCGAGCGGGCGGCCGGGCGGCGTTCCCAGGCGATCTCGGTGCCCTCCACCACCTGGCCCGCCCGCACGAGGACGGCCTCGGCGGTTCCGGCCGGGCGGCAGACGAGGTTGATGCAGAAGTGCAGACCGTAGATCTGGTAGACGTAGGCGTACCCGGGCGGCCCGAACATCACCTGGTTGCGGCCGGACTTGCGCCGGTAGGCGTGGGAGGCCGGGTCGGCCTGACCGCTGTAGGCCTCGACCTCGGTGATCCGCACCGCCACCAGCCCGGCCGCGCTGTCTGCTTCCAGCACGCAGCCCAGCAGGGCCGGCGCCACATCGAGGGCGGGCCCAGCGAAGAAATCCCGCGGTAGCAGGGCCCCGGAGACCCCGGAAGCCCCGGTCAGCTCGTCGCCCACGCCGCGTGCTGGTCGGCCAGCGCGTGCAGCGCGGCCAGCTGCTCGGCGACCCGGGCGGGGGCGGTGCCGCCGTGCTCCTTGCGGGCCTCGAGGGCGCCGCGGACGGTCAGCACCTGGCGGACGTCCGGGGTCAGGTGGGGCGAGACCCGCTGCAGGTCGTCGTCATCCACGTCCTCCAGCTCGACGTCGTGGACCTGGCACCAGACGACCAGGTGGCCGACGATCTCGTGCGCCTCGCGGAACGGCACCCCGCGCTGCACCAGGTACTCGGCCAGGTCGGTGGCCAGCGTGAAGCCGGCGCTGGCGCTGGCCGACACCCGCTCCGCGTGCAGCCGGAACGTGCTGATCAGCCCGGCCACGGCCGGCAGCACCAGCAGCAGCGTGTCGACCGCGTCGAACACCGGCTCCTTGTCCTCCTGCAGGTCCCGGTTGTAGGTCAGCGGCAGGCCCTTGAGCGTGGTCAGCAGCCCGGTGAGGCCACCGATCAGCCGCCCGGCCTTGCCGCGGGCGAGCTCGGCCACGTCCGGGTTCTTCTTCTGCGGCATGATCGACGAGCCGGTCGCGTAGGCGTCGTCGATCTCGATCCAGCCGAACTCCTGCGAGGACCAGAGCACGATCTCCTCGCCCAGCCGGGACAGGTGCACGCCGATCAGGGCGGCCGCGAAGCAGAACTCGGCCGCGAAGTCACGGTCGCTGACCGCGTCCATCGAGTTGGTGGTGGCCGAGGCGAAGCCGAGCTGCTTGGCCAGCTCGCGCGGGTCGAACGGCAGCGACGAGCCAGCCAGCGCGCCCGCCCCGAGCGGCGAGATCGCGGCCCGCTTGTCCCAGTCGCGCAGCCGGTCGGCGTCGCGTGCGAACGCGTGCACGTGGGCCAGCAGCTGGTGGGAGAACAGCACCGGCTGGGCGTGCTGCAGGTGGGTGAAGCCGGGGACGGCCACGTCGGCGTGCCGTTCGGCCTGACCCAGCAGCGCGGTCTCCAGCTCGGCGAGCCGCGACACGATCATCCGCACGTGGTCCCGCAGGTACAGCCGCAGGTCGGTGGCGACCTGGTCGTTGCGGCTGCGGCCGGCCCGGAGCTTGCCGCCGAGGGCGCCCAGCCGTTCCAGCAGCCCGCGCTCGAGCGCGGTGTGCACGTCCTCGTCGGCGGCGGTCGGCCGGAAGCTGCCGTCCCGGCAGGCCTGGTCGAGGTCGTCCAGCGCGCCCAGCATCGAGTCGCGCTCGGCCTCGGTCAGCAGCCCGGCCCCGAACAGCGCGCGGGTGTGCGCCCGGGACGCGAGCAGGTCGTACGGGGCCAGCCGCCAGTCGAACTGGACGCTCACCGACAACCGGGCCAGCGCGTCGGCCGGCCCGGACTCGAACCGTCCGCCCCACAGCCGGGTCGGTGGTGCACTCCCTGCTTCTGTCACTTCTTCCTCAGTTCTCACGTCTCGTCAGTGCCAGCCAATCAGTGCCGCCGCTCGGCCAGGGCGAGCAGCTGGGCCGCCAGGGCATCGCCGCCGCTCGGGTCGCGGGCGATGACCAGCACGGTATCGTCGCCAGCCACCGTACCGAGAATGGACGGCCAGGCCGCGTGGTCCAGCACCGAGGCCAGGAACTGGGCCGCCCCGGCCGGGGTCCGCAGCACCACCATGTTGGCGCTCGCCTCGGCCGAGATCAGCAGCTCGGAGGCGGTCCGGGCCAGCCGCGGGCCGGACGGCGGCTCGGAGCCGGCCGCCGCTCCCCCGGCCACCCCGCCGGGCCGTGATCCGGGGCCGCCGGGCTCTTCCGGCAGCGCGTAGACCAGCGAGCCGTCGGCGGCCCGGACCCGGACGGCGCCGATCTCTTCCAGGTCGCGGGACAAGGTGGCCTGGGTGACCGGCATCCCCCGTTCGGCCAGCAGCCGGGCCAGCTCCTCCTGGGACCGGACCGGGCGGTCGGCCAGGGTGGCGGCCACCCACGCCTGCCGCGAGGCCTTGGTGCCGGGCCGGGTGACGGTCATCGCGCCTGCCCCCCGGGGCTGACGGGGTCTATGTGACTGAAGTGGCTGGTGGGGTCAGCAGGGGTGGTGGGGCTGGTGGGGGTGGTGGGGCCGGAGTGGCTGGTGGGGCCGGAGTGGCTGGTGGGGCCGGAGTGGCTGGTGGGGTTGGAGTGGCTGGGGGGGTCAGCGGGGGTGCTGGTGGGGCTGTGGGCCAGCAGCCAGGTCAGCAGGGCCTTCTGGGCGTGCAGGCGGTTCTCGGCCTGATCCCAGACCCGGCTGTGCGGGCCGTCCAGCACCTCGGCGCTGATCTCCTCGCCCCGGTGGGCGGGCAGGCAGTGCAGCACGATGCAGTCCGGGGCGGCCAGGTCGAGCTTGGCCTGGTCGAGCGCGTAGGGGGCCATGGTGGCGAGCCGCTGGGCCCGCTCGGCGTCCTGCCCCATCGAGACCCACACGTCGGTGGCCAGCACGTCCGCCCCGGCACAGGCCACAGCCGGGTCCTCGTACCAGCGCACGCGGGCGCCGGTCTGCTCACCGATGGCGGCCGCCGCGGCCAGGACCGCGGGATCAGGCTGGTACCGGGCCGGGGACGTGATCCGCACGTGCAGGCCGGCGGTGGCCCCGCCCAGCAGGTAGGAGTGGGCCATGTTGCTGGACCCGTCGCCCAGGAACGTCAGCGTCAGGCCGGCCAGCGCACCCTTGGCCTCGGCGATGGCCTGCAGGTCGGCCAGGATCTGGCAGGGGTGGAAGCTGTCGGTCAGCGCGTTGATGACCGGCACCGAGCTGGCGGCGGCCAGCGCGGTCAGCAGGTCCTGGCCGAACGTGCGCCAGGCGATCGCGGTCACCTGACGGCTGAGCACCCGGGCGGTGTCCTCGATCGTCTCGCCCCGGCCGAGCTGAGTGGTGCCGGTCTCGATGACCAGCGGGCTGCCGCCCAGCTCGGCGATGCCGGTGGCGAACGAGACCCGGGTGCGCAGCGACGGCTTGTCGAACATGACCGCCACCGTGCGCGGGCCGGCCAGCGGCTTACACGCGAACCGGTCCACCTTGAGCGTCGCGGCCAGGCCGAGAACCTCGGCCTGCTCGGCCGGGCTCAGGTCGTCGTCGCGCAGGAAGTGCCGCGGCGGGTGGGACGCGGGCGCGCTCACGAGGCACTCCCAGCGGTGGCCACCTTTTCAAAAATGCCGGGCAATGCATCGAGGAAAGCGGTCACTTCGGCGGGAGTGATGATCAGCGGGGGCGCCAGCCGGATCGCGTTCGGCTGCACCGGGTTGACCAGGAAACCGGCCTGCCGGGCGGCCGCCTCAGTGGCGACCGCGACGTCGTCGGTCAGCACCGCCGCCAGCCACAGGCCGCGGCCGCGGACCCCGGCCAGCAGCGGGTGGTCGATCGCGCTGATGCCCTCGGTCAGCTGGGCGGCGGCCGCGGCCGCGTTGTCGAGCAGGCCGTCGGTCTCGATCGTGGTCAGCACGGCCAGCGCGGCCGCGCAGGACACCGGGTTGGCGCCGAAGGTGGAGCCGTGGTCGCCGGGGCCGAGCACGGTGGCGAACGGGCCGAAGCCGACGCAGGCGCCGATCGGCAGCCCGCCTCCCAGCCCCTTGGCCAGCGTGAGCACGTCGGGGGTGACGCCGTCGGCCTGGTGGGCGAACCAGTGGCCGGTCCGGCCGATACCGCTCTGGATCTCGTCCACCACCAGCACCGCGCCGGCCGCGTCGCAGGCCGCGCGGGCCGCCCGCAGGTAGCCGGGCGGCGGCGGGATCACGCCCGCCTCCCCCTGGCACGGCTCCAGGAACACGGCCGCGACGTCGGGGCCAACCGCGGTCCGCAGCGCGTCGGCGTCGCCGTAGGGCACGAACCGGACCTCGATGCCGAACGGCGCGAACGGGTCACGGATGGACGCCTTGCCGGTCAGCGCCAGCGCCCCCATGGTCCGTCCGTGGAAGCCGTTCTCGGTGGCCACGTAGACCGGGCGGGTCTCCTTCTGGCCCTGCTTCTCCCAGTAGCGGCGGACCAGCTTGATCGCGGCCTCGTTGGCCTCGGTACCGGAGTTGGAGAAGAACACCCTGGCGTCGGCCGGCCCGTGGGGGCCGCCCAGCAGGGCCAGCAGCTTTTCGGCCAGCTCGATGCCGGGCTCGTGCATGAACAGGTTCGAGGTGTGGGCCAGCGTCGCCACCTGGCGGCTGACCGCGCCGGTGAGCGCGGGGTGGGCGTGCCCGAGGGCGCTGACCGCGATCCCGGCGAACAGGTCGAGGTACTCGTGGCCGTCGGCGTCCCAGACCCGGCAGCCCTCGCCGCGCGCCAGCGCCACCTGGGGCAGCCCGTAGTTCGGCATCAGGGCGGCCGCGAACCGTTTCCGCAGCACGTCGGTGGCGGTCATACAGCTACCTCCCGGTCTTGGCAACACTGTCGGGGACGACCATGGTCCCGGTCCCGGAGTCGGTGAAGATCTCCAGCAGCACCGCGTGCGGCTGGCGGCCGTCGACCACGTGGGCCTGGGGCACGCCGCCGCGGACGGCGGTCAGGCATGCGCCCATCTTGGGGATCATCCCGCTGCCGAGATTGGGCAGCATGGTCTCCAGCTCGGTCGCGCCGAGCTGGCTGATCACGTCGCCGGTGGGCGGCCAGGTCCGGTACAGGCCGGGCACGTCGGTCAGGATCATCAGCTTGGCCGCGCCGAGCGCGACCGCCAGCTCGGCGGCGGCGGTGTCGGCGTTGACGTTGTAGACCTCGCCGTCCTCGCCGCGGGCGACGCTGGAGACGACCGGGATCCGCCGGTCGGCGATCAGCGCCCGGATCGCCCCCGGGTCGGTGGTCTCGATCTCACCGACCAGCCCGATGTCGACCGCTTCGCCGTCGACCATGGCCAGCTTGCGGGTGGCGGTGAACAGGTTGGCGTCCTCACCGGACATGCCGATCGCGAACGGGCCGTCCCGGTTGATGAGCCGGACGATGTCCTTGTTGACCTTGCCGGTCAGCACCATCCGGACCACGTCCATGGCCTCGGGCGAGGTGACCCGCAGGCCGGCGGTGAACGTGGTCTCCAGCCCGAGCCGGTCCAGGTGCTCGGTGATCTGCGGGCCGCCGCCGTGCACGACGACCGGGCGCAGGCCCGCGTAGCGCAGGAACACCAGGTCCTCGGCGAAGGCGGCGCTGTTGGCCACCTCGGTCATCGCGTTGCCGCCGTACTTGATGACCACGGTCTGGTCGTGGAACCGGATCATCCACGGCAGCGCCTCGATGAGGGTCCCGGCCTTGCTGGCGTTGCCGGCGTTGCCGGCGTTGGCGGCGGCCGCGTTGTCGGTCATGTGGAGTAGGCCGAGTTCTCGTGCACGTACTCGGCGGTCAGGTCGGTGGTGAGGATGGTGGCGGCGTGCGGGCCGGCCGACAGGTCGACGGTGATCGTGACGTCCCGGGGAGTCATGTCGACCTTGGACCGCTCGTCGCCCGCACACCCGTTACGGCACACCCAGATCCCGTTGATGGCGACGTTCAGGCGGTCCGGCTCGAACTCGGCCGCGGTCGTCCCGACGGCCGAGACCACCCGGCCCCAGTTGGGGTCCTCGCCCGCGATCGCGCACTTGAGCAGGTTGCTGCGGGCCACCGCCCGGCCGGCCTGGACCGCGTCGGGTTCGCTGGCGGCGCCGATGACCTCCACCATGATCATCTTGCCCGCGCCCTCGGCGTCGAGCTGGAGCTGACGGGCCAGGTCGGCGCAGACCTCGGTCAGCATCAAGGTGAAGTCGGCCAGCTTGGGCCGGAAACTCGAGGCGCCGCTGGCCATCAGCAGCACGGTGTCGTTGGTGGACATGCAGCCGTCGGTGTCCAGCCGGTCGAAGCTGGCCCGGGTCGCCTCCCGCAGCGCGGCGTCGAGGTCGGCCGGGGGCAGGTCGGCGTCGGTGGTGAGCACGCACAGCATGGTGGCCAGGGCGGGCGCCAGCATGCCGGCCCCCTTGGCCATGCCGCCGATGGAGTAACCGGAGCCATTGGCGCCGCCCCGGCGGAAGCTGATCTTGACCACGGTGTCGGTGGTGCGGATCGCGTCGGCCGCCGCCAGCCCGCCGCCCCGGGAGGCCTCGGCCACGCAGGCGTCCACCCCGGGCAGGATCTT
This sequence comes from Actinomycetota bacterium, assembly GCA_019240215.1. GTDB lineage: Bacteria > Actinomycetota > Actinomycetes > Streptosporangiales > Streptosporangiaceae > Bog-532. Next base: position 8,981 of record JAFAYQ010000017.1, read on the forward strand.
GTCCATCGGCAGCCGCTCGCCGATCAGGCCGGTGGAGCAGATCGCCATCTCCCCGGCCGAGTCGTTCAGGGCGGCGCCGAGCTGCTCGGCGGTGGCGTGGGTGTCCTGGAAGCCGAGCGGGCCGGTGCAGGCGTTGGCGCCACCGGAGTTCAGCGCGACCGCGCGGACCTGGCCGCCGCTGACCACCTGCTGGGTCCACAGCACGGGAGCGGCCTTGACCCGGTTGCCGGTGAACACGGCGGCGGCCGCCCGGGACGGCCCGTCGTTGATGACGACGGCGACGTCGCGGTCACCGGACGCCTTCAGCCCGGCGGTGACGCCGGCGGCACGGAACCCCAGCGGTGCGGTGACGCTCACGGCGCGACTCCCAGGGCGGTCAGGCCGGCCGTTTCCGGCAGGCCGAGCATGAGGTTGGCGTTCTGCACGGCCTGGCCGGCCGCGCCCTTGCCGAGGTTGTCGATGGCGGACACCACCACCGCCCGGCCGGCGTGCGGATCGGCCACCACCTGCAGGTGGGCCGCGTTCGAGCCAGCCGTGGCGGCGGTGGCGGGCCACTGCCCTTCGGCCAGCAGATGGATAAAGGGCTCACCGTGGTAGGTGCTGGCGACGGCGGCGCGGAGCTCGGCGGTGCTGGCGTCCTGGACCAGCCGGGCGGTGCCGGTGGCGAGGATGCCGCGCGGCATCGGGGCCAGGGTGGGGGTGAAGGAGATGGTGGCCTGGCCGCCGGTGGCCCCGGGCCCGGTCAGCACCGTCTGCAGGGCCTGCTCGATCTCGGGGGTGTGGCGGTGGGTGCCGCCGACCTTGTAGGCCGACACCGAGCCCATGACCTCGCTGCCGAGCAGGCTGACGGTGGCCGACCGGCCCGCCCCGGAGGTGCCGGAAGCGGCCACGATCACGATGTCCTCGGGGGCGACCAGGCCGTGGGCCAGCAGCGGGGCCAGCGCCACGATCGAGGCGGTGGCGTAACAGCCGGGTGCGGCGACCCGGCTGGCGGCCTTGATCGTGGCCCGGGCGCCGGGCAGTTCGGGCAGCCCGTAGGCCCAGGTGCCGGGGTGGTCGCCGCCGTAGAAGCGGTCCCAGGCGGCGGCGCTCTTGAGCCGGAACCCGGCTCCTAGGTCGACGACCTTGGTCTGCTCGGGCAGCTGCCCGGCCAGCGTGGCCGCCTCCGTGTGCGGCAGCGCCATGAACACCAGATCGGACCCGGCGAACGCGGCCGCCGTGGTCGGCCCGAACGTCCGGTCGGCCAGCGTGATGAGGTGGGGGTGGACCGCGGTGACCGGGGCCCCGGCGTTGGAACCGGCCCCGAGGGCGCCGATCTCCAGGTCGGGATGGCCCGCCAGCAGCCGGAGCAGTTCCCCGCCCGCGTAGCCACTGGCACCTGCGACCGCGACTCGTGCGCCCATGTCGCGTTTGCCCTCCGGGGTTAGGCTGGGTACTGCCGCTTGCTCTGCAAAATTATGCATGGTTGCGATAATTTATGCAAACGGGGTGCGGCGACGGAGCCGGCGGGCCGGTGGTGCCGTCCTAGCCCGGCGGCAGGCTCAGGCCGGCGGCAGGCTCAGGCCGGCTGCAGGCCGCCCGCCGGAAGATCGCGCAGGCGCCGCAACGGTGACAAGTACAGCCACAGCCCGGACAGGCAGCCCCCGGCGACGGCGATCCAGAGCGTGAGGTGGACCCCGATCACGCCGCCCAGCAGCCCGGCGGTCAGGCCGCCGAGCGGCAGCGTCCCCCAACTGACCCAGCGCGATACCGCGCTGACCCGGCCGCGCAGCCGCTCCGGGCAGGCCGCTTGCTGGTAGCTGGTCAGCGCGGTCCCGCACAGGGTGGCGCTGAACGTCCAGGACATCCAGCCGACGGCGAACAGCAGCACCCACCAGCCGGGCCGGGCGGCCGGGATCAGCAGACCCGGCAGCGCGAACACCGTCATCGCCAGCCAGCACAACCGGGCCGATCCGATCCGGGCCGCCAGCGGTTTGGACGCCAGGCCGCCCGCGACGCCACCGAGCGCGCCCGCGGCCAGTAGGAGGCCGACGTAGGCGGGCCGCAGGTGATCGGTCCGGATCAGGAACACCGGCCCCAGCGTCTCCACCATGATCACGAAAAAGTTGGCGCTGCCGTTCCAGGCGGCCCCGTTGCGCAAGATGGGCTCGTGCAGCACGTAGGCCAGTCCCTCGCGCAGCTGCGGCCAGAAGCGGGCGGGCCGCTCGGTCAGCGCCCGGCCCGGCCGGGGCTCGCGAGCCCGGATCAGGAACAGGCACCCGGCCGCCACCGCGAACGAGATCGCGTCCCCGGCCATGGCCCGGGCCGCTCCCACCAGGCCGACCAGCAGCGCCCCGAGCGCCGGGCCGGCCACCAGCGCCACCGACTGGGTGGTGGCCAGCTTGCCGTTGCCGTCCACCAGCTGCCCACGGCCGATCAGCGAGGGCAGGTAGCTGGTGTAGGAGACCAGGAAGAAGGCGCTCAGCGCGCTGGCCAGCAGCGCGACCGCGTACAGCGGCCCGAGGGTCAGGATCCCGGCGACCTGGGCGGCCGGCACCCAGCCGATCACCGCCACGCTGGCCAGATCGCAGCCGATCATCACCGTCCGCTTGCTGACCCGGTCGGCCAGCACGCCGGCCGGCAGCGCCACCAGCAGGTAGGCGGACGTCGCAGCGGCCGAAAGCAGGCCGACGGCCAGCGCCGAGGCCCGGAGCACGACGATGGCCACCAGCGGCAACGCCAGGATCGTGACCTGCGAGCCGATCTGGCTGACGGTCTGCCCGCCCCACAGGAGCAGGAAGTCGCGGTGGCGCCACAGCCCCGGCATCGGCGGTCAGCGGGCCGGGCGGTAGTGGAGGTTGATGACCTGGCCGGCCTGGGTGACGCTGAGCAGTTCGAGCGGCACCGAGGCGTACGGCACCGAGCCGGACAGGCGGACGCCGTCGCCCAGCAGGATGGGGGCGACCAGGATGACGATGTCGTCCATGAGGCCGGCCTGCAGCCACTGGCGGGCGACGTCGCCGCCGACGACGAGGACGTTGCCGCCGCCGGCGGCGGCCCGGGCGGTGGCCACCGCGGGCGCGATGTCGCCGGACAGGAACGTGACCGACGGGTCAGGCTCGGAGGCGGGCGGGTGGTGGGTGAGCACGAACTGCGGGCCCGACCAGGCGCCGCCGAACGGCTCGGTCGCCTGCTCGGCCTGGCCGGGCTGGCGGCCGGCCTCGAACGTGTTGCGGCCGACCAGCAGCGCCCCGGTCGAGCCGATGATCTCGTCGACCAGCGGGTTCGGTTCGTCGTAGGCGAAGATCCAGTCCATCGCGTCGTTCGGGCCGGCCACGAAGCCGTCCAGGGACGTAGCGGTGTTCCAGCGCACCAGGCTCATACCGGTTGGACGTTCGGGCCGGTCCGGACTCATCGTCAGCCGGTGCGCAGCTCGGCGCCGACCCGCTCACTGGCGGCGGCCACGGCGGCGTCGCGGACCTCGGCGACCTCGGCCGCGGTCAGCGTCCGGTCGGGGGCGCGGAACCGCAGCGTGTAGGCCAGCGACTTACGGCCCGGGCCGACCTGCTCGCCGGTGTAGACGTCGAACAGGCGGACGTCCTCCAGCAGCGTCCCGTCGCCGGCCGCGGCCGCCCCCGCCCGCAGGGCCGCCTCGACGTCGGCGGCCGGCACCGCGCGGTCGACGATCAGCGCGACGTCCTGGGTGGCGAGCGGGTAGGAGGACAGCACCGGGGCCTGGACCGGCCCGGACCGCTCGGCCGCCGCCAACACGGTGGACATGTCGAGTTCGAGGGCGCTGGTCCGGGCGGGCAGCCCGAACGCCTGGATGACCCGCGGGTGCAGCTCACCGGCGTAGCCGGCCAGCCATTCGGTCTGCTGGGAGCCGTCGCTGGCCTGGACGAAGACGGCGGCGCAGCGGCCCGGGTGCCAGGGGGCCTGCGCCTCCGCCCGCACGTCGACCTTGACCTGGCAGATCTCGCCGATCTGGCGGGCCGCCTCGATCGCGTCGGCCCAGCACTCGTGGCGGCCCGGCCCCCACCAGCCGGGCAGCTCACGGTCACCCGCCAGCACCAGGCCGACGTGCAGCGGCTGGTCGGGCAGGGCGGCCTCGAGCGCGGCCAGCTCCTCGAAGTCGGGGGCCCGGTCGACCCGCAGCCGGGGCGGCACCGCCCGGCCGCCGGGCCGGGTCAGGTAGACCAGCCCCAGCTCGAACAGGGCGGCGTCGGCGAAGCCGCGGCCGACGTTGCGGTTCAGCACCCGGAACAGCCCGGGCAGCAGCGTCGTGCGCAGCAGCGGCTCGTCGTCGCTGAGCGGATTGGCCAGGGCCAGCGCCTGCCGTCGGGGGTCCTCGGGCGGCAGCTGCAGCGCGTCGGCGTCGGCCGCCGACACGAACGGGGCGGCCAGCACCTCCACGTAACCGGCCCCGGCCAGGCCGCGGCCGACCGCCCGGCGCAGCCGCTGGCGGGTGGTGAGCCCGCGCCCGGCGAACGCCCGCGGGCGCCGGACCGGCACGTTCTCGTAGCCCTCGAGCCGGATGACCTCCTCGGCGAGGTCGGCCGGGTCGTTGAGGTCGGACCGCCAGGACGGCGCGGTGGCGGTCAGCACCCGGGTGGCCCGGTCGTGCTCGGTGGCACAGCCGAGCTGGCGCAGCCGCCAGGTGACGGTGTCGAGCCCGTAGATCACGCCCGCCACCCGGTCCGGGTAGTCCTCGGCCATCGAGACCCGGGTGGGCGGCACCTCCACGTAGGCGTGCTGGCAGCCGGGCACGATCGTGCCGCTGCCGAGCGAGGCGAGCATCGCCACCGCCTTGGCCGAGGCCCGCAGCGGGAGCTCGCGATCGACCCCGCGCTCGAACCGGTAGGAGGCTTCGCTGTGCAGCCGGTGGCGGCGGGACATCTTGGCCGTGCCGACCGGCGAGAAGTGCGCGGCCTCGATCAGCACGTCGGTCGTGCTGTCGCTGATCTCGGTGCTCAGCCCGCCCATGGTGCCGGCCAGCGAGATGGCCCCGGAGTCGTCGGCGATGACGATGTCCTCGGGGTCCAGCGTCCTGGTCACGTGGTCCAGGGTCTCCAGCCGCTCCCCCGGGTGGCCCCGGCGGACCTCGATCGTCCCGGTCACCTTGGCGTTGTCGAAGGCGTGCAGGGGCTGCCCGAGCTCGAGCATCAGGTAGTTGGTGACGTCGACGGCCAGCGACACCGTGCGGACACCGCAGCGGTTCAGCCGAACCTGCATCCACAGCGGGGTGGCGGCGCCGGTCTGGAAGCCACGGACCGAGCGCAGCACGATCCGGTCGCAGGCGGTCGGGTCGGCGATGGTGGCCGCCCGCACGTCGCTGGACACCCAGCCCAGGTCGCCGCCGAGCCCGGCGTGGGCGGGCAGCCCGGCGTCGGCCGGGTCGGTGAACGGCACCGCGTAGGCGATGGCCAGCTCGCGGGCGACCCCGCGGACCGACACGCAGTCGCCGCGGTCGGGGGTGACCGCGATGTCGAGCACCTCGTCGCGCAGGCTGGCGTAGGCGACGAAGTCGGCCCCGAGCGGGGCGGCGGCCGGCAGCACGAGGATGCCGGAGTGGTCGTCGCCGATGCCGAGCTCGTCGGCCGCGCAGATCATGCCCTCGGACAGCTTGCCGTAGGTCTTGCGGGCGCCGATCTCGAAGCCGCCCGGCAGCACCGCGCCCGGCGTGGCCAGCGCGACCTTGTCGCCGACGGCGAAGTTGGTCGCGCCGCAGACCACCCCGAAGTTGCCCTCGTGGCCGAGCTCATGCCCGTCCTCGGTGGCCATCCGGCAGTAGCGGATCGGCTTCTTGAACTCGGTCAGCTCCTCGATCGACAGCACCCGGGCGATGACCACGCCGGAGATGTCGTGGCCGACCAGCTCGACCGACTCGACCTCGAGTTTGAGCGCGGTCAGCCGCTGGGCGATCTCGGCCACCTCGACCGAGGACTCGACCGGCGCGTACTCGCGCAGCCAGGACAGCGGAAGTTTCATGGTCAGATCTCCGTCCCGAAGGCCCGGCTGAACCGGACGTCGCCTTCGGTCGTGTCGCGGATGTCGGTGACGCCGTGACCGATCATGAGCGTCCGCTCGATGCCCAGGCCGAAGGCGAAGCCGGTGTACCGGCCGGGGTCGATGCCGCAGGCGATCAGCACCCGCGGGTTGACCATGCCGCAGCCGGCGATCTCGATCCAGCCCTGCGAGCGGCAGACCCGGCAGGGCTCGCCGCCGGCCCGGGTGGAGGCGCCCCGGCACACGTGGCACTCCATCGACACGTCGCCGGACGGCTCGGTGAACGGGAAGTAGTCCGGCCGGAACCGGGTCCGCAGCCCCTCGCCGAACATCGCGTCCACGAACGCCTGGATCACGCCGCGCAGGTCGGCCATGGTCAGGCCCTCGTCCACGGCCAGGCACTCGATCTGGTGGAAGACCGGGCTGTGGGTGGCGTCGAGCGCGTCGGCCCGGAAGCAGCGGCCGGGGCTGACCACGTACAGCGGCAGCGGCCGGGACAGCATCGCCCGGATCTGCACCGGCGAGGTGTGGGTGCGCAGCACCACCCCGGAGTGGCCGGGGTCGCCGCTGCCGTCCCCGGCTTCCTTGGGGCCGGCCACGAACAGGGTGTCCTGCGACTCGCGGGCCGGGTGGTCGGGGGGGAAGTTGAGCGCGTCGAAGTTGTACCACTCGGCCTCGACCTCGGGACCCTCGGCGACCTCGTAGCCCATGGCCACGAACACGTCCGACAGCCGGTCGGCGGCCATCGTGACCGGGTGCCGGGCGCCGGCCGGGCGCCGGTCCCAGGGCAGCGTCACGTCGACGGTCTCGGTCAGCAGGACCTGCTGGTCCCGCTCGGCCTCGAGCTCGGTGGTGCGGTCGGCCAGCGCCTGGCGGACCGCGCCGCGGGCGGCGCCGACCCGCTTGCCCGCCTCGGCCCGGGCCTGCGGCGGCAGCGCCCCGATCTCGGAGTTGGCCAGGGTGAGGGGCGCCCGGTCACCGGCGTGGGCGATCCGGGCCGCCTTGAGCTGGCCGAGGTCGGCGGCGGCGTTGATGGCGGCGATCGCCTCGTCGCGCATCCGGGTGACCTCGTCGGGCGACAACGGGGTCACTTCCACGGGGTCGTAATTACTGCTGGGTCCGGACATCGGGCCTTCTCATCAATGATTTTAAAAGGGAACCAGGTTGCGTGCGCCACAGTGTGCCGCGCGGTCGCAGCGAACAAGGGCCTACCGCGCAGAAGGCCCGCGGTACTACCGGCTCGCTCAGGCGAGCGGAGTCCCCGCGGGCATGGTAAATCGGAACTCGGCGCCGCCGCCCGGCGCGCGTCCCACGCTGATGGTCCCGCCGTGGGCTTCCACCAGGCCTTTGACGATGTAGAGGCCAAGGCCGGTACCTCCGCGCCGCTTGCCCCGCCAGAATTGGCGGAACACGCGTGAGGCGAGATCGGGGGCGATCCCCTCACCCTCGTCCTGCACGGAAACCGCCACGACGTCGCCTCCGGCGGCTGGCTCTACCACAACGGTTACGGTACCAGCCCCGTGACGGACCGCGTTCTCGATGAGGTTGGCCAGGATCTGGTCCACCTTGTCGGCGTCCAGCCAGGTCTCCGGCAGGCCGCCGGCCACCGTGAGCCGGAACCGGTCCTCGGGCTCGCCGGCCGCGACCCGGCCGGCCATGATCTTGCGGGCCCGCTCGGGCACGTCGACCAGCTGGCGGTGCACCTCGAGGCGGCCGGACTCGATCCGGGACACGTCCAGCAGCTCGGTGATGAGCCGGGTGACCCGGTCGGCGTCGGCGTTGACCGTCTCCAGCATCACGCGCTTCTGGTCGTCGGTGAACCGGTGCCACTTGGACAGCAGGGTCGCGGTGAAGCCCTTCACGCTGGTCAGCGGGGACCGCAGCTCGTGCGCGACGGTGGAGACGAGGTCGGCCCGGCTGCGCTCGAGCCGGGCGCGCTGGCTGGCGTCGTGCAGCGCCACCACCAGCCGCCGCACGTCGCGGCGGCGGCGCGGCTCGCGCACGTAGCGGACGTGCACCAGCATCTCGGTGCCGTCGGCCAGGAACAGCGGCCGCTCCGGGTGCCGGGTGCGGGTCTGCAGGCCGTGGTAGGGGTCGGTCAGCGACCACCAGTCGCGGCCGTCGGCGTCGTGCAGCGGCAGGATGTCGAACAGTTCCTTGCCCAGCGCCTCGTCCGGGCGGACCCCGGTCAGCCGGGCGGCGGCCGCGTTGAACACGATGACCTGGCCGGTCTCGTCGGCCACGATCAGGCCGTCGGGCAGCTCATCGGCCATGACGAGCTCCCCGGGCACGCTGGCCAGCTCAGGCCAGCCCAGTGCCGTTCGGCTCGTCATGACTCACCCACTCCTGACCGTTACCGTTTCGTGTAACGGAATGTGATGGAACTCTAGCGTGCTCGCGATTGCAGGACAGCCCCCGCACCTGGAGATTTCTCAGCCAAGCGGGATAAAAGCCGTAGACGTAAGCTTTTCGTCATTTCGTTCGGGCGTGCTGGGCGCGGGCACTGGCATAAAGACAAACGGCCGCCGCGGTGGCTAGGTTCAGGCTTTCGGCCCGGCCGTAGATGGGGACCGCGACCGACTCGTCGGCCAGCGCCAGCACCGGCTCGGGCATCCCCCACGCCTCGTTGCCGAAGACCCAGGCGGTCGGCGCGGCCAGTTCGGCGGCCGACAGATCATCGAGGGTGCGGCCGCCGCGAGCGTCGGCGGCCAGGATGCGCAGGCCAGCTGCCCGCAGGTCGGTCGCGGCGGTCTCCAGCCGGACCCCGGCCACCAGCGGGACGTGGAACAGGCTGCCGGCCGAGGCGCGGACCGCCTTGCCGTTGTAGGGGTCGACCGAGGCGTCGGAGAACAGCACCGCCCCGGCGCCGGCCGCGTCGGCTGCCCGCAGCACCGTGCCGGCGTTACCGGGGTCGCGGACGCTGGCGAGCACGGCGACCAGATCCGGCGCACCAGCCGGGCCGCCGTCGGCGTCCGACGTTTTCAGGGCTTCCTCGAGCGGCACGTCGACAAAGCCGCACACGGCCAGCAGCCCTTGCGGGGTGACGGTCTGGGCCAGCTCGGCCATGACCTCGCCGCTGACCATGTGCACGGGAATCCCGGCTTCGGCCATGGCGTCCACCAGGCCGGCGTGCCGAGCCCGGGCGTCGGCGGTGGCGAACAGCTCGGAAACCGGGGCCCCGCTGCGAAAAGCCTCCGTAACGGCCTGCGGGCCCTCCGCCAGGAAGGCCCGCGCACGCTGCCGGAGCGCCCGTTTGGTCAGCCGCCGGGCGGCTTTCAGCCGCGGGCTGCGGACACTCGTGTATTCCGTGCTGCTGCCGTCAGGCAGCGGCACTGCCTGCCTCGGCCGGCAGGTTCGCCTTGGCCACCGCGACCAGGGCGGTGAACGCGGCCTCGTCGGACACGGCCAGCTCGGCCAGCATCCGCCGGTCGACCTCGACCCCGGCCACCTTGAGACCCTGGATGAAGCGGTTGTAGGTGATGCCGTTGGCCCGGGCGGCGGCGTTGATCCGCTGGATCCACAGCCGCCGGAAGGCGCCCTTGCGGTCCTTGCGGTCCCGGTAGGCGTAGGTCATCGAGTGGAGCTGCTGCTCCTTGGCCTTGCGGTACAGCCGGGACCGCTGGCCCCGGTAGCCGCTCGAGCGCTCGAGGACGGTGCGGCGCTTCTTCTGGGCGTTGGTCGCCCGCTTGACGCGTGCCATTGCTCTGTTACTCCTTCAGCTCGCGGGGGCGGGTTACTTACCCAGCAGCTTCTTGATCTCGCGGATGTCGTTCTTGGCGACGGCCGTGGGTCCGTCGAGCCGCCGCGTCACCCGCGACGACTTGTGCTCGAGCAGGTGGTTCTTGCCGGCACGGCGGCGCATCAGCTTGCCGGAACCGGTCAGCTTGAACCGCTTCGCGGTGCCCTTGTGGGTCTTCATCTTCGGCATGGTCGCCGTCGTCTCCTTGTCCAGCGCGCCCGTGGGCGCGTCGCCTTACATGCGTGCGTCATTCCGGTCCGGCGCTTCACCACCGCCGGGCCGTGTGGTCCCCGCGCCTGGCACCAGTAGCGTCAGGCGCAGGTCGAGCTGCCCGTCAGCTGGTCGAGACCTGCTCGCCCTGCTGCCGGTTTCCCGATCCGCCGTTGGCCCGTCGCGTCGCCGAAGCGGCGGCGACGGCCCGGGGGCCGGGCACGGGCCGGGCGGGCGCCCGGTCCGGGGTGGTCTGGGGTTCGCGCTCAGCCGGAGCAGCGGGAGCGGGTCGCGCTGCGGGCCGGGGCCGGGCTGCGGGAGCAGGACGGTCCTCGGGCTCGGGGCGTGCCTGCGCAACGGGCTCGGGCTCGGGCTGCGGCTGGGCCTGGGCAACCGGCTCAGGCTGCAGAACGGGCTCCGGCTCCGGCGCCGATTCCGGCTGCGGAGTGCGGTCGACCTGCGGAGCACGCTCGGCTCGCTCAGGGTGGGACCGCTGGGCCGGCTCGGGACGCTCCGGCCGGGGGCTGTCAGCCTTCCGGCGGTGCGGGCCGATGACCATGGTCATGTTGCGGCCGTCCTGCTTGGCCGACGTCTCGACGAAGCCAAGGTCCTCGACGTCGTTCGCCAGCCGCTGCAGCAGCCGGAACCCGAGTTCGGGCCGGGACTGCTCGCGTCCGCGGAACATGATGGTCACCTTGACCTTGTCCCCCGCCTTGAGGAACCGCTCGACGTGGCCCTTCTTGGTGCCGTAGTCGTGCGGGTCGATCTTGGGCCGGAGCTTGATCTCCTTGATGACCGTCTGGGCCTGGTTCTTGCGCGATTCCCGGGCCTTGAGCGCGGACTCGTACTTGAACTTGCCGTAGTCCATGAGCTTGGCCACCGGTGGCCGTGCCGTCGGCGCGACCTCTACCAGGTCAAGGTCGGCTTCCTGAGCCAACCGGAGCGCGTCGTCGATGGACACGATCCCCACCTGCTCGCCAGCCGGGCCGACGAGCCGGACCTCGGGAACGCGGATGCGCTCGTTTATACGCGGTTCAGCGCTGATGTGACCTCCTGAAGTCACTCCCTGCCGGTGGAGTCTCCGCCGGCAGATTGCCTGTCCTGTCGCCTGCGCGGCCTCCCGGCCCCGGCGGCGAACCGCCAGAAACGAGAAAACCCCGCACGCCGTGCATGCGGGGCGACCACCACGGCGGGCTCGGCCCCGCATCACCACTGTGACACCGGGTGCCCGCCAACGCCAGATCCAGGCGGTACCCGATTGCCCGGTTTAACCCGGGACCGGGTGCCGATTGTTCCGGCCTGACCTGCCAGCCAGGGGCCGGCGAGGTGGGAGGTGGCGCCTCCGCTTGCCCGTCCAGTGCTGACGCACCGGACTAGTCGTTGGCTAAGAGTAACAACAAATTCGCGATGGCCCGAATTCCTTGGCCGAGGTGGCCGGTGATTCTGGTGGTTCCGGCTGGCCGGGGCGGGGATGCGGGGGCCGCTTCTTGCTGTTATCGGCAAGCGTACCGGGCGGGTCGAGGTGGCGGAACGCTTCTTGCTGTTATCAGCGGCGGACGCGAAGACGGCCGGAGTCGGACGCGGCCGGGCTACCTTCTTGCTGTTATCAGCGGCGGACGCGAAGACGGCCGGAGTCGGACGCGGCCGGGCCAGCTTCTTGCTGTTATCACCCGCGCCGGGGGCTCCGGAGGGTGCCGAGGCTCCGGGGTGCAAGCGTCCGGAGATTTGACGTCAGTGGCTGACATCGGCTAGAACTGGTGATGACAGCTACTGACATCGTATTGGGGCTGAGGGCCCCGCGGAGGCTGGTTCATCATGCGAATCTTTGTCACCGGTGCGTCCGGCTGGATCGGGTCGGCCGTCGTTCCGGAACTGCTGCAGGCCGGCCATCAGGTGACCGGGCTGGCCCGGTCCGACGCTTCGGCCGAGGCGCTGGCCGAGGCGGGGGCCGACGTCGAGCGGGGCACCATCGACGATCTTGATCTGCTGGGGAAGGCGGCGGCCGCGGCGGACGGCGTCATCCACCTGGCGTTCAAGCATGACATCGCGTTCACCGGCGATTTCGAGGGGGCGGCGACGGCCGACCGCACCGCGATCGACACGTTCGGGGACGCGCTGGCCGGCTCGGGCAAGCCGTTCACGATCGCGTCGGGCACGCTGATGGTGGCGCTGCCCGGCCAGGTCGCGACCGAGCGGGACGGCCTGCAGTCGGGCGCGGCCGCCGGGCACGGGGCCGGGCCGTCCATGCGGGCCGAGAACGCGCTGGCCACGCTGGCGCTGGCCGACCGCGGGGTGCGCTCGTCGGTGCTGCGGCTGCCGCCGACCGTGCACGGCGACGGCGACAACGGGTTCATGGCCGCGCTGGTCGGGATGGCCCGCGCGGCCGGCAACGCCGCCTACGTGGGCGACGGCGCCAACCGCTGGCCGGCCGTGCACCGGCTGGACGCCGCCAGCTTGTTCCGGCTGGCGGTCGAGCAGGCCCCGGCCCGTTCGGTGCTGCACGCGGTGGCCGACGAAGGGGTGGCGCTGCGCGACATCGCCGAGGTGTTCAGCCGCCACCTGAACGTGCCGCTGGTGTCGGTCACGCCCGAGCAGGCACCCGAGCGGTTCGGCTTCCTGGCCGGGTTCATCGGGCTCGACAGCCCGGCCTCGAGCACGATCACCCGCGAGCTGGTGGGCTGGCAGCCCACCCACCCGGGGCTGCTCGAGGACCTGGACCAGGGTCACTACTTCCGCTCCTGAACGGCCACCGGCCGGGACTTCGCACGAAGTCCCGGCCGGTGCCGTTCTCGCCCTTTATGAATAAATCAGTTGAGCACCCGGCGGCGGAACGTGATCGTGCCCAGGTAGCCGATGAGCACCGCCCCGCCGACCAGCACCAGCAGGATGGCCCAGGTGGCCAGGTGGCCGATGCCGGGGGTGAGCACCGAGCGCAGGCCTTCGGAGATGTAGATCATCGGGTTGAACAGCACCGCGATCTGCAGCCAGCGGATGCTGTGCAGGGCCGACCACGGGTAGTAGACGCAGCCGAGCATGGTGGCCGGCAGCAGGATCACCGCGAACAGCATCTGCATCTTGCGCGGGTCCATCAGCGTGCCGAGCAGCAGCCCCAGCGCCGCCGTCATCATCGAGGCGGCGACCAGGATCAGCGCCAGCAGGAACCAGTTGGTCACGTGCGCGTGCGGGCTCTGGCCGGAGGCGTGCACGAACAGCACGATCGGGACCACGATCAGCGCGCCGACGAAACCCTGGATCGCGCCGGCCACCATCTTCTCGAACGCGAGCACGCCCAGCGGCACCGGCGCCAGCGCCCGGTCCTCGATCGTGCGCTGCCAGGAAAACTCCATCACCAGCGGGAACGTGGTGCCGAGGATGCCCTGCATGAGCAGCATGGACGCCATCAGGCCGGGCAGCAGGATGGTGGAGAAGGTGGTCCCGTTGCCGCGGGCGGCACCGGCCTCGAACGACCCGGCCGCACCGATCTTGGGCAGCACGTAGGTGAACACGAACACCCACAGCAGCGGCTGGATCACCGAGCGGATGAACGTGGACGGGGCGTTGCGGCCGAGGACCCGGAACTCACGGGCCATCATCGCCGCGAACGTCTTCCAGGTGGTGGGGTGCGGCTCGGGGGCGCCGGTGATGACCGCGACCGTGCGGTCCGGTGCGGCCGCGGCCGACGACGACGGCGCACCGGGGGCCGGGCTGGGGGCGCCGGGCGGCGGGGTAGGGGTGGTGGTCGTCATTATTCGCGGTACTCCCGTCCCGTCAGGGTGAGGAAAACGGTCTCCAGGCTGGGCTTGAGCTGAGCGGCGTCGCGGACGGTGAGGCCCGCCCGGGCGCCGGCGGTGACCAGCTCACCGAGGATCCCGGCCGGGTCCTTGGTGAACACCCGGACCTGGTCGCCCTCGGTCTCGACCTTGCCAACCGTTGGCCGGCCGTCCAGCAGGGTGGCCGCGTCCACGGCGGCGGCGTCCCCGTCGTAGCGGACGGTGATCACGGTGTCGGCGCCCGCACCCTGCTTGAGCTCGTCGATCGTGCCGGCCGCGAGGACCAGGCCGTGGTCGACGACCGCGACCCGGTCGCAGAGCGCCTCGGCCTCTTCCATGTAGTGGGTGGTGAGCAGGATCGTCTGGCCCTCGTCGTGCAGCGCCCGCAGGGTGTCCCACAGGTTGACCCGGGTCTGCGGGTCGAGCCCGGCGGTCGGCTCGTCCAGGAACAGCACGTCCGGCCGGTGCACCAGCGCGCGGGCGATCATCAGCCGCCGGGCCTGGCCGCCGGACAGGTCGGTGGCCATCGCCCGGCGCCGGTCGGTCAGCCCGAAGGCGTTGACCAGCTGGTCGGCCCGGCGCAGCGCGTCACGGCGGCTGAGGCCGAAGAACCGGCCGCGGAACTCCAGGTTCTCGGTCACGCTGAGCTGCATGTCGAGCGTGTTGTTCTGCGGGACCACGCCGATCGTGCGCTTGACCCCGACCGGGTTGGCGACCACGTCGATGCCGGACACCCAGGCCCGGCCGCCGGTCGGCACGATCAGCGTGGTGAGCATGCCGATCGTGGTGGACTTGCCCGCCCCGTTGGGCCCCAGCAGGCCGAAGAACTCCCCCGGGGCGACGTCCAGGCTGATGCCGCGGACGGCGTCGACGTTGCCGCGGGAGGTGGTGTAGGTCTTGCGCAGGTCGTCGGTGCGGATCGCGGCGCCGGGCCGCGAATCCGGTCCGGCCGCCGCGGTCTCCTGGGCCGCTTCGGCCTTGGACGGCGGCGCCTGCACGGTTGAATCGGTCACGTACCGCGCTCCTTCCGGATCAGGGTGCTGAACCGCTCGATGGTGTCGATCAGGAACTTGCGGATCACCGGCTCGTCGGCCGGGTCCACGTAGTCAAAGCATTCGCGCCAGCGGGGCCCGACCTCGGTCAGCGTCTCGATGAGCTTGTCCATGCCGCGCTCGGTCACGTACAGGCGCACGACCCGGCGGTCCTGGACGTCCCGTTCACGACGGACCAGGCCGTCCCGGACGAGGGTGTCGACCACGGTGGTGACGGTGCCCGGGGTGGACCAGCCGCGGGCCGCGACCTCGCTCGACTTGAGGCCGTTGCGGGCGGCCAGGACACGCAGGACGGCCAGGCCGGCGCCGGTAATGCCGGTGCCCTGGACGGTCTGGCCCCAGAACGTGCCCATGGTGCGGGCGGCCATCGGGAGCAGCTCGGGCAGGGCGGCGTCGTCGGGGATCTTGGCGTCTTCGTCGCCCCAGGCCCAACCGGCTTGTTTGGACCGCTCGACGGCCGATTGAAGGTCGTCGGGCGAGAACTTCGGGTGAGCCGCCGTTTTCGAGGGTGGCTCGGGGGTGCCTGAGCCGGGGGCGACGGGGCCGGGGCTGACCGGCTCGCCGGGGGCCGGGGGTGGATAGGCCGGTTGGGATGTCACGAGACCAGCATGGCGTTCCCGCTGGTTCGGTGTCAAATTATTTGAGGACGAACTATTTGAGGCATAAATGTCCGGTTCGGTGCGGGAGAGGCCGGTTCACCGATAACTTGATCGCGGCATATGGGGGGCCGACGAAGGAAGACGGCAGTGATCGAGATCAGCGTGCCCACCCAGCAGATCTTGCAGACCATCCGGATCACTCAGGGCCCCGACGAGGCGGTACTCCCGGTAGAGATCACCGGGGCCAGCCTGGACCGCGGCATCGTGCGCTATCAGGCGTGGATGGACGGGCAGGAGCGAATCCTGGAGGCCAAGGTGGAGGCGGTGCTGTCGTTCCTGAACGTGACGAGCGGACGCATCGTCGATGTGTCCTTCGACCCGGCCGGTCTGGTCAGCTTCGCCCTCGCTTAGCGGGACGGCGGCTCAGACGGGCGCGGAGCGACGGGCCAGCTCGGCCTGGCCGGCCGAGCGCATCGCATCCACCGGGGCCGGGCGTACGCCCGTCATCAGCTCGAACTGGCCGGCGGCCTGGTGCAGGAGGAGGTCGAGGCCGCCGACGACGGTGGCGCCGGACTGCTGGGCGGCTTGGGCCAGGCGGGTGGGCCAGGGGGCGTAGACGACGTCGAAGACGGTGGCGGGGGCGGGGTGGCCGGCGCCCAGTTGGCCGGCCAGGAAGTCGGCGGCGCCGGCTGGGACGGTGGAGATGAGCAGGTCGGGAGCGGTGTCACCCGCTTCCGTGAGGGTCTGCAGGTCGACCCGGACGTCCAGGCGGGCCGCGACCGGCAGGAGGCTGGCGGCCCGGGCGGGGTCACGGACGGCGACCGTCACCGTGGATAGGCCGACGGCTCGCAGGGCGGCCAGGGCCGAGCAGGCGGTGGCGCCGGCGCCGAGGATGATCGCGGACTTCGGGGCGGCCACGCCGGCTTCGGCCAGGGCGGACACCATGCCGGGGACGTCGGTGTTGTAGCCGCGCCGTTGGCCGTGGTCGAACACCACCGTGTTGACCCCGCCGACGTCGGCCGCCAGCGGCTCGATGGTGTCGAGCAGCGGCAGCACCGCCCGCTTGAGCGGCATCGTCAGCGACAGGCCGGCCCAGTCATCGTCGCAGGAGGCGAGCAGCGCGGCCAGGCCCGACTCGGCGCATTCAATGGCGGTATAGGTCCAGTCGGTCAGGCCGAGCGCGGCGTACCCGGCCCGGTGCAGCACCGGGGACAGCGAATGGGCGATCGGCGACCCGAGGACGGCGGCTTTCACCGGGCCGATGCTATCGGGCTCACTTGCCCAGGTTCTGCTCCAGCTCCTGCCGGAACTGCTCGAACTGGGTCTGGCTGGAGGTGAACTTGGTCAGCCCGGTCTTCGGGTTGGTGGTCACGAAGTACAGGTCGTTGCCGGACGCCGGGTGCAGGGCCGCCTCGATCGCGGCATGGCCGGGGCTGTCGATCGGGCCCGGCGGCAGGCCGGCGAACCTGTAGGTGTTGTAGGGCGAGTTGCTCTGCAGCTGCTGGTTGGAGGCGATGATGCCGAACGTGTTCAGCCCGTACATCACCGTGCTGTCCAGCTGGAGCTTCATGTTCTTGTTGAGCCGGTTGTAGATGACCCGGGAGATCTGCGCGTAGTAGGTGGTGCTGCCGCCCTCGGCCTGGATCAGGCTGGCCACGGTGATGATCTGGCCCGGGGTCATGTGCACGGCGGCGGCCGCCGCGCTCAGGTTGTCGCTGTCGGCTTCCTGGTTGAACCGCGCCACCATGCCCTGGAGCACGCTGGCCGCGGTCTGGTTGGGCTGCACCTCGTAGGTGGCCGGGAACAGGTAACCCTCGGGCTTGCCGTTCGCGTAGGAGGGCAGGCCGAGCGACCCCGGCGACTTGAGGGCCTGCTGGTAGTCGGTCAGCGGGATGCCGGAGTGGGCCCCGAGCTGGGCCTCGATCTGGGTCAGCCGCAAGCCCTCGGGGATGGTGACCTTGTCCTGGACGACCGAGGCCGGGTTGACCAGCGCCGCGTAGGCGAGCGTGGCCTTCATGTGCTTCTTCAGCCGGAAGAAGCCCGGCTCGATGGTGCGGGTGCTCTTGCTGTGCTCGGCGGCCAGCTCGAACGACCGAACGCTGGCGACCACGCCCAGCGTGACCAGGCGCTGGCCGACCTGGGTGGCAGTCTGCCCGTCCTGCACCTGGGCGATCACCTGGCCGGTGCCGCCGGTGGTGTAGTCGGCCGGGTAATAGCGGCTCTGGACGGCGTTGTAGACGAAGTAGCCGCCGATCCCGACCGGGATCAGCAGGACAACGAGGATGACGATGAGCGGGACCAGCCAGCGCCGGCGGCGCTTGCCGGTACCGCCGCTGCCTCTGCCACCGCGGCCGGACCGGCCGCCCCGGCCGCCCCGACCGCGGCCGCGCCCGGCGTCGCCGTCGTCGTAGTCGTCGTCGCGGGGGCCGCCGAGGCCGGGGACGAAGCGTTCACCGTCTGAGTAGCCGTCCTCGTCGTCCCAGGCCGGCTCCGATGCCGAGGGGGCCGAGCCGCGCGCGCGGGCCCGCCCGGGGCCGGCCACGTGCTGGGCGTACTCGGCGGGGCCGGGATCGTCGTAGCCGGCCGGGTCCTGGTACGGGTCGCGGCGGCCGGCGTAGCCGTCGCGGTCGTCGTACGGTTCGGCGTCGTTGGAGTAGCTGTCCGGTTCGGCGTACCGGTCGGCGCGGTTGGCGTAACCGTCGCGGTCGTCGAACTCGTAGTCCTCGGGCTCGGGCTCGGGGTCACGGCCGCGGCCGCGGCGGGCGGCCTGGGCGGCGGGCGGGCGGTAGGCGTCGTCGCCGTCGTTGGCGGGCGGGTAGGGCTCATCGTGGGGGACGAAGCCGGGCTGGGTTGCGCGTCCGGGGTGGGCCTGGGGGGCTCGTGAGGCTGAAGGGGCCGTGGGTGATTGAGGGGCCTGAGGACCTCGTGAGGAGGGTGGGGCCCAGGGGTTGGACTGGGACTGGGTCTGGGTCTGGGTCTGGGGGGCCAGCGGGTGGGGCCGGGTTTGCGGGGGCTGGGAGGCCGACCGGGACTGAGGGGCCGACGGGGCTGGTACGGCGGGCGAGTTGGGCCGGAACTGAGGAGCCGCCGGGGCTGGTGAGGCCGATGGGTTTCGCCGGGACTGCGGGGCCGTTGGGTCCTGCGGGCCGCGTGGATTCTGTGGGCCGCGCGGGTTCTGTGGGCCGCGTGGGTTCTGTGGGCCGCGTGGGTTCTGTGGGGCCGTTTGATTTTGCGGGCCGCGGGGGTCCTGCGTGGTCCGTGGGTCCTGGGCGTCCCATGAGTCCTGGGAGTCCCGCGGGTCCTGGGGGCCGGGGCGGCGGCGTCGGCCGGGCTGGGGCTGGGCGGAGGGGTCGGCGGGCTGCTCGGGGCGGCCGCTGCGACGGGTGCCCTGGTAGGGGCGAGCGCCTTCCTGGGACTGGGGAGCGTCCTGTGACTGCTGAGGCTGAGGGCCGGTGGCGCGGGGGTTGGTGAACCAGCCGCCGGGCGGGGTGTGGCCGGAGTGGCGGCCCCGGGGCCCGGCCGGGGGCTCACCGGCCGGGGCGCCGCCGCCCGCGCCGCTCGAGCCACCGCCGCCGCCCGCGCCACCCGGGGCGCCGCCGTTGGCCGCACCGCCGGCGTGGTCCGGGGGCAGGGTGAAGTCGGGGCGGGGGCCGTAGCGTGACGGCCATCCCTCCGGGGCGTCCGCTTCGGCGGCGGTCGGGCGCGCGTGCCTGCGGCCGCGGCCCGGTTCTCCGCGATCTTCCGGCGGATAGCTCATGTGGTCTTCCTGCCCCCGCTGGGCACGAGTTCACCTGGTGGGTTTCCGGTCGCGCGTTCGCTGTCGAGGGCGGCCTGCAGCAACACGGCGGCCGCGGCCGCGTCGACGCTCTGGCGGCGGGCCTTGGAATTCTTGCCGCCCTGGCGGAGCACGGCGTGAGCCGTCGTGGTGGTGAAGCGCTCGTCGAACAGGCGGACCGGGACCGGAGCGATCCGTTCCGCGAGGCTGGTGGCGACCGCGCGGGCGGTCACCGCGGCCTGCCCCTGGCGGCCGGCCAGCGTGGTCGGCAGGCCGACGATGACCTCCAGCGCCTCGTGCCCGCTGGTCAGCTCGGCCAGCCGGTCCAGGTCAGCGCGGCCGTGCCGGATCACCTCGAGCGGGCTGGCCAGCACCCCGTCGGGGTCGCTGCGGGCCACCCCGACGCGGACCGAGCCCACGTCGACCGCCAGCCGCACGCCGCGCCTCACCGCGCCCGGCCCGGGCTGAGGCGCGGGCGCGAAACCCGGCGAGCAGGCCGAAGGCGCGGCAGACACGCAGGCAAGCATGGCATCACGTTAACCTGCCGGCCTACGCGCCGTCCCTCAAAGCATCCCGAACCGCCGCAAACGCCACCTCGATGCGGCCGTCGCCGTCGGGGCCGAGGGGCGCACCGCCCCCCTGGGCGACGTCAGGCTTGCCACCGCCCCCGCCGCCGAGCGTCCGGGCGGCCACCCCGACCAGCGCGCCGGCCGCCAGCCGGCGGTCCCGGGCCGCGTCGTTGACGGTGACCACCACGACCGGGCGGTCGGTGGGCACGCCCACCACCATCACCACGGCCGGGTGGTCGGCCGGGATCCGGCCGCGGACGTCGAGAGCCAGCTTGCGGATGCTGTCGGCGTCGGTGCCGTCCGGCACCCGGTGGCCGACGAACGCCACCCCGCCGATGTCCTCGGGCCGGGCCGCCAGGTCACCGGCCACCTCCAGGAGCTGGGCGGACCGAACCCGCTGGAGCTCGCGCTCGGCCTCCCGGAGCCGGGTGACCAGCGAGGAGACCCGCTCCGGGAGCTCCTCCCGGCGGGTCTTGAGCTGCTCGGACAGCTGACTGACGAGGACGTTCTCCTTGGCCAGGAAGCGGAACGCGTCGATCCCGACCAGCGCCTCCACCCGGCGGACACCGGAGCCGATCGAGGACTCGCTGAGCAGCTTGATCAGGCCGAGCTGACCGGAGTGGGCCACGTGGGTGCCGCCGCACAGCTCGCGCGAGTAGTCGCCGACCTCGACCACCCGGACCTCGTCGCCGTACTTCTCGCCGAACAGGGCGAGCGCGCCCATCGACCGGGCCTCGTCGATCGAGGTTTGGAACGCCCGCACGTCCAGGTCGTTGACCAGCACCTGGTTGACCTCGTCCTCGGTCTCGGCCAGGACCGAACGGGGCACCGCCCCGGGTGAGGTGAAGTCGAACCGCAGCCGGCCGGGGGCGTTCTCCGAGCCCGCCTGGGCGGCCGCGTCGCCCAGCGCGCCGCGCAGCGCCCGGTGCACCAGGTGGGTCGCGGTGTGCGAGCGGGAGATGGCCCGGCGCCGGTCCACGTCGATCTCGGCGAACGCGGGCGAGCCCACGCTGACCTCACCGAAGCTGACCTTGCCGCGGTGCACGATCAGGCCGGGCAGCGGCACCTGGACGTCGAACACCTGGATCTGGCTGTCGGGGCTGCCACCCTGGCCGGCGACGCGGATGACGCCGCCGTCGGGCAGCTGGCCGCCGCTCTCGGCGTAGAACGGGGTACGGTCGAGCACCACCGAGACCGCTTCGCCCTGGCGGGCGGACGGTACCGGCAGGTCGTCGACCAGCAGGCCGACCACCATCGCCTCGCCGGAGAACTGGTCGTAGCCGGTGAACACGCTGGCACCGGCCCGTTCGCGCAGGTCGGCCAGCACCGAGATGTCGGCGTTGCCGGTCTTCTTCTGGGCCGCGTCGGCCTTGGCCCGGTCGCGCTGGGCCGCCATCAGCCGCCGGAAGCCCTCCTCGTCGACCGCCAGCCCCTGCTCCTCGGCCATCTCCAGGGTCAGCTCGATCGGGAACCCGTAGGTGTCGTGCAGCTGGAACGCCTGCTCGCCGGAGAACCGGTCCGCCTTCTTGCGGCGGGTCTCCTCGACGGCCGCGTCGAAGATCGCGGTGCCGGTCCGCAGCGTGCCCAGGAACGCCGCCTCCTCCGCGTCGAGCACGGTGTGGATGTTGGCCGCGTCCCGGCGCAGCTCCGGGTAGAGCGGCGCCATCGCCTCGATGGCGGTCGCACCCAGCTCGTGCAGGAAGTGCTCGTCGCTGCCGGAGCCGTGGCCGCCGCCGCGCTGGCCACCGGACAGCATCCGCAGGTTGCGGATGCTGCGGCGCAGGATCCGGCGCAGCACGTAGCCGCGGCCCTCGTTGCTGGGGATGACCCCGTCCTCGACCAGCATGACCGAGGCGCGCACGTGGTCGGCGACGACCTTGAGGGCGACGTCGTTGCGCTCGCTGACGCCGTAACGCTGTTCGGTGAGCTCGGCCGCCCGGTCCAGGATCTTGTAGGTGGTGTCGACCTCGTAGATGTTGTCGACGCCCTGGAGGATGGCCGCCATCCGCTCCAGGCCCATGCCGGTGTCCACGTTGCGGAACGGCAGCGGGCCCTCGATGTCGAAGTCGGTCTTGGAGCGGAACGCGCTCAGCTGGTCCTGCATGAAGACCAGGTTCCAGACCTCCAGGTAGCGGTCCTCGTCGGCCTCCGGGCCGCCTTCCTTGCCGTACTCGGGACCGCGGTCGTAGTAGATCTCCGAGCACGGGCCGCCGGGGCCGGGCACGCCCATGCTCCAGTAGTTGTCGGCCAGGCCGCGGCGCTGGATCCGGTTCTCGGGCAGCTTGACGACGTCCCGCCAGATCGCGTAGGCCTCATCGTCGTCGGGCAGGACGGTGGCCCACAGCTTGTCTTCGGGGAAGCCGAACCCGCCGTCGTGCTCGGAGCGGGTCAGCAGCTCCCAGGCGTACGGGATGGCCATGTCCTTGAAGTAGTCGCCGAACGACCAGTTACCGAGCATCTGGAAGAACGTGGCGTGCCGGGTCGTCTTGCCGACCTCTTCGATGTCACCGGTGCGCACGCACTTCTGCACGTCGACGGCCCGCTTGTAGGGCGGGGTCTGCTGGCCGAGCAGGTACGGCTTGAACGGCTGCATCCCGGCGATGACGAACAGCACCGTGGGGTCGTCGGCGACCAGCGAGGCCGACGGCACGACCGTGTGCCCATGCTGCTCGAAATACCCCAGGAAGCGGCGCGCGATCTCTGCCGACTCCATCAGCGGCCATCCTTCACATGATTGATAACTATCCCGCGGGCCGTCCCGGCGAGCCCGGGGACGGCGCGGTTACTGGTTGGTGGTCTTGGCCAGGTTAGAGCCTGGCTGGTCTTCCTGCCGATCCGTATACAGGTCCATGCCCGCGCGCACGTCGCGTGCGAACCGGCCCGCCGACCGCACCCCGGCCACGGCCGCCTTCTGCGCGCGCCAGGCGGCCCGGGAGGTGCGCCAGGCCGTCCGGGTCGCGGAAAAGGGCGCCGGCCGGGGGGAACGCCGGGCCGCGGCGGACCCCGGGCGGCGGGACGTTTTCAGTATTTCCCTGGGCGGCATGGGTGCGGACGGTTGCGTTGGCGACCGCGGCGGCCAGAACGGGCCGGGATCGGACTCCGGCCGCTCACCGGTCACGCGGACCTGGACCGCGCGGCCCACCGCGGTGGCGCGCCGGTAGCCGGCGATCCCGGCCGCGGCCCCGACCGACAGCCAGAACGCTCGCCGGATCATCGCCGGCCTCCCGCGGACTCCGCCTTGGCGGCGGCCGGGATCGCCCCGGCCGGTACCGTCTGCCCGTCGCGGCGCAGCGAGACCGCGTGCCGGACCCCGTAGACGAGGGCCGCGGCCCGGCCGGCCGGCCCGGTGGCGACCGCCCGGCCCAGCCCCGCCAGCGCCGACACCTGGGCGCTGAGCTGGGACATGCCGGTGTTCAGCTCGTCCATGCCCTCGGCCACGGTGCTGGTCGCGTCCAGCTGCTGGTGGGCCCGGTCGACGGCGGCCTGGGCTTGCTCGAACACGCCGTCACTGCGGGTGCGCATGTCGGCGACCAGGCGGCGGGCCTCGGCCAGCAGCCGGGCCAGCCGGATCAGGACGTAGACGGCCGCGCAGACCAGCACGGCGAAGAAGAAGGCAGCGACCAGCGCGGCCACATCTCCCCAGTTGATCATGCGTGTTTCCTTTGACGGCTCGACGGACAGGGCGCCGGGCCGACCTTATCGCGCGGAGGTCCCGCCTGACCTGCGAAGGATGGCGCGGATCTTTGCGGCGCGGTCGGCTACCCGGGCCTCGTTACCGTGCCCAGAGGGCTCGTAGTAAACCCGATCGGCTACTGAATCAGGAGCATAACGCTGGGTCACGACTCCTTCGTCGAAGTCGTGCGGATAACGGTAGTCCTCGCCGTGGCCGAGCTGGCCCGCGCCCGCGTAGTGGGCGTCCCGCAGGTGGGCCGGCACCGGGCCGATCAGCCCGGCCCGCACGTCGGCCGAGGCGGCGGTGATCGCCTTGATGACCGCGTTCGACTTGGGCGCCAGGGCCAGGTGGATCACGGCCTGGGCGAGGTTGATGCGGGCCTCCGGCAGCCCGACCATCTCCACCGCCTGGGCGGCCGCGATCGCGACCGGCAGCGCGGTCGGGTCGGCCATGCCGACGTCCTCGCTGGCGTGCACGATGATCCGGCGGGCGATGAACCGCGGGTCCTCCCCCGCCTCGATCATCCGGGCCAGGTAGTGCAGGGCGGCGTCGACGTCGCTGCCGCGGATCGACTTGATGAACGCGCTGATCACGTCGTAGTGCTGGTCGCCGCCGCGGTCATAGCGGACCGCGGCCCGGTCGACGGCCCGTTCGAGCACGGCGGTGTCGATGACGCCGCCCTGGGGCATGCCGAGGGCGGCCGCCTCCAGATAGGTCAGGGAGCGGCGGGCGTCGCCGCCGGCCAGGCGGACCAGATGGTCGAGGGCCTCGTCGTCGAGCTCGACGCTGTCGCCGAGGCCGCGGGGGTCGGCGATGGCGCGGGTGATCACGCCCTTGATGTCGTCGTCGGACAGGCTCGTCAGCGTCAGCAGCAGCGACCGCGACAGCAGCGGGCTGACCACCGAGAAGAAAGGGTTCTCGGTGGTGGCGCCGATGAACGAGACCCAGCGGTTCTCGACCGCGGGCAGCAGCGCGTCCTGCTGGGTCTTGGAGAACCGGTGCACCTCGTCGATGAACAGCACGGTCTGCTGGCCGGTCATACCCAGATCGCGGCGGGCGGTCTCGACGGCGGCGCGAACGTCCTTGACGCCGGCCGTGACCGCCGACAGCTCGACGAACTTACGCTTGGTGACCTGGGAGACGACGTAGGCCAGGGTGGTCTTGCCGGTCCCGGGCGGGCCCCACAGCAGCAGCGACATCGGCGCGTCGTTGTCGATCAGCTTGCGGAACGGGGTGCCCTCGCCGGTGAGATGCTGTTGCCCGACGACCTCGTCGACGGTCCGCGGGCGCATCCGCACCGCGAGGGGCGCGGTCGCGGCGGCGGCTTCCTGCTCCGCGTCATCGAACAGGCTGCCGGACTGGGGCGGCTGGCCTCCGTAGGTTCTGGCCACACACTGACAGTAACCGACCGGCGCACCGAAACGTTACCTGGCGATGGGTTTCCGGGGGCGTGTGGTGGTTTCGGGGATGATGGGTGGTTTGGGGTGACGCGGGGCTGCGGGTGGCGTGGGCGTGGCTGGGGGTGTTGCGGGGTGCTTCTTGCTGTTATCAGTCGTTGAGTGGCGGGCGCTGGGCGGGAGCGGGAGCGGTGGAGGGAGTTGGAGGCCTGGGGTGAGTGGCGCGGCGCGGCGAGCTCAGCTTGCGGCTTCTTGCTGTTATCAGAAGTAGGGCCGAGGTTGGCGTCGCGCGGGAAGTACACATGTACTGCCGAGGTTCCTGGGGTCTGGGTGACGCGAGAGGCGACCGGGCGGGGTCGCGGCTCCTCGGTGAGGTCTCACTGGAGCAGTGACAGGGATAATCCCTGCTATTGCTCCAGCGAAACTGCGGCCGGAACGGGTGTGACTGGTGGGGTTGCGCGAGGCACGACTAGTGCACACTCATGGCCGGGCTGGGCCCATCCTGGAGCCCGAAGTACCCGTCGGAGGCACAACACCACGCGCCTCCCGGGACCACAGCGGCAGGTGTGACGCAAGACGCGGCCGTGGCAGAAGGGGCGCCGGGTCAGGGTCGCCGGACGCCCCCGGGTCGGGGTCTGCGGACGGGGCGGGGTGACGGCGGGGCGGGGTGAGCGGGACCGGGGCCGGAGCGGGGACCGGAGTACGGCGGGGTGCTGTCCGGTCACGGGAAATCAATCCCCGGGGCAGCAGAGGCCGGCCGGAGCCGGAGAGCACGAAGCCTTCCGCGCGCGACGGGCCGGGAAGCCCCCCAGCGGGTGGGGTGGGTTACGCGGGGTCGGGCGGGGGGTCGGCGGTGGTGAGGGTGCGCAGGACGGGGCGGAGAAGGGCGATGATCTGGTCGGGGTCGGCGGTGTCGAGGCCGCCGGACTTGAGCAGGTGGCGGTCCATGACCACGCCCATGATGAGGGCGCTGATCAGGGCGGCCCTGGTGTCGGCGTCGGGGGCGGGGATGGCGGCGGCGAGCTGGGCGCGGAAGCGCTGGGTGCCCTCGCGGAAGGCTTGGGTGGTTTCGGGGTGGGTCAGCATCGAGCGCAGCATGGCCAGGGATCGGACCGGCTCGGTGGTCAGGGAGCCGGCCAGCTGGGCCAGGATCTGCTCGGCGACCTGGCCGGGGGGGCCGGTCGGGGCCGGGGGGAGCTGGCCGCCCTTGGTGACCTGCTCGAACAGGGCCAGCTTGGAGCCGAAGTAGTGCATGACGAGCCCGGCGTCGACGCCGGCGGCCTGGGCGATGGCGCGGATCGTGGTCCGTTCGTAGCCGGCCTCGACGAACTGGTCGGAGGCGGCGGCCAGGATGCGGGCCTCGGTGCGGCGGCGCTGTTCGGCGCGGGCGTCGCCGCGCGGCGGCGGCTCGGCGGGGTGGGGCATGGACAGCGATTCTACAAGCGTTGACCGGCCGGTGATTTCGTTCTACGCTTGTTCAATCAACGGGTGTTGAACGGAGGGTGATGAGCATGACTCCCACCGAGGTGGTGGAACGGCGGCGCCGGGTCCTGCTGGACAACGACGCGCAGGGGTTCGCCGGGCTGTTCGCGGCCGACGGGGTGATGGAGATGCCGACCGCGGCCCCGGGGGCGCCGGGGCGGATCGCGGGACTGGACGCGATCACCGAGTTCTGCCGGCGGACGATGCCGGGGGTGCGGGTCGACGCGCTCGAGCACGTGGCCGTGCACGAGACCGGCGATCCCGAGGTGGTCATCGCCGAGACCCTGACCCGGGCCACGCTGCTGGCGACCGGGCAGTCGTTTACGACGCCATCGATCCAGGTGTTCCGGGTCCGGGACGGGCGGATCGCGCTGTTCCGCACCTACGTCGCCCCGCCCACGACCCAGCCTGCCGGGGAGACGGCGTCGTGACGCCGGTCGAGGTGCTCCAGCGGCGCCAGGAACTGCTGATCGGGCAGGACCTCGAGGGGTTCGCCGGGCTGTTCGCGCCGGACGGGGTGATCGAGATCCCGTCGGCGGGGCCGGGCCTGCCGGGACGGCTGGAGGGGCGGGCCGCGATCGCCGAGTTCTCCCGGCGGACGGCCACTGGGATGCGGATCGACGGCTTCGAGACCGTGGCCGTGTACGAGACCGCCGACCCGGAGGTGGTGATCGCCGAGACCGTGCTGCGGGCCACGGTCGCCGCGACCGGGGAGTCGCTGGTGGCGCCCTCGATCCAGGTGGTGCGGATCCGTGACGGGCAGATCCTGCTGTTCCGCGACTACGCCGGGCGGCCCAGCCTGGCCGGGCCGCCCGGGTGATCGTTACGCGGTGGTGGAGCCCGGGTCGGTGCTGGTGCCAGGCTGGCCGTCGGGCTGGGTGCCGGCCGGCTTGGCCGCCTGCGGCTTGACGTCGATGCCGGCCTCCTTGCGCTGGGCGGCCGTGATCGGGGTGGGGGCGCCGGTCAGCGGGTCCAGGCCGGAGGCGGCCTTGGGGAACGCGATGACCTCGCGGATGCTGTCCTGGCCGGCCAGCAGCATGATCAGCCGGTCCCAGCCGAACGCGATGCCGCCCATCGGCGGCGGCCCGTACTTGAACGCCTCCAGCAGGAAGCCGAACTGCGAGTTGGCCTCCTCGCGGGACAGCCCGATCACGTCGAACACCTGCTGCTGCATCTTCGACTGGTGGATACGGATCGAGCCACCGCCGATCTCAGTACCGTTGCACACCATGTCGTAGGCGTCGGCCAGGGCCTGTCCGGGCTCGGCGGTGAACTTGTCGGCCCACTCGGGCAGCGGGGCGGTGAAGGGGTGGTGCACCGCGGTCCAGCCGCCCTCGCCGTCCTCCTCGAACATCGGCGCGTCCACCACCCAGGTGAAGGCCCAGGCCTCGGGGTCGATGAGGCCGCAGCGGCGGCCGATCTCGAGCCGGGCGGCGCCGAGCAGTTCCCGCGCCTCGCGCGGGGTGCCGGCCGCGAAGAAGATGCAGTCGCCGGCCTGGGCCCCGGTCGCCTCGGCCAGCCCGGCCTGCTCCTGCTCCGACAGCTTCTTCACCACCGGGCCGGAGGTGGCCAGCGTGCCGTCGCTCTGGACGACCACGTAGGCGAGGCCGCGGGCGCCGCGGGCCTTGGCCCAGTCCTGCCAGGCGTCCAGCTCACGCCGGGTCTGGGCGCCGCCGCCGGGCATGACCACCGCTCCGACGTACGGATTCTGGAACACCCGGAACTGGGTGTCGGCGAAGTAGCCGGTCATGTCGGTCAGCTCGCAGCCGAACCGCAGGTCGGGCTTGTCCGAGCCGTACCGGGCCATCGCGTCGGCGTAGGTCATCTGCGGCATCGGCAGCGGGATCTGGTACCCGAGGATCTCGCTCCACAGCCGCTGGGCCAGGGCTTCGGCCACCTCGACGATGTCCTCGCGGGTGACGAACGACAGCTCCAAGTCGATCTGGGTGAACTCGGGCTGCCGGTCGGCCCGGAAGTCCTCGTCGCGGAAGCAGCGGGCCAGCTGGTAGTACCGCTCCATGCCGCCGACCATCAGCAGCTGCTTGAACAGCTGGGGCGACTGGGGCAGGGCGTACCAGTTGCCGGGGCGCAGCCGGACCGGGACCAGGAAGTCGCGGGCGCCTTCCGGGGTGGACCGGGTCAGGTAGGGCGTCTCGACGTAGGCAAAGCCGTGGTCGCGCAGCACGTCGCCGATCAGGTAGGTGGCCGCGGAGCGGATCCGCAGGTTGCGGGCCATCGGCTCGCGGCGGATGTCCAGGTAGCGGTACTTGAGCCGGGCCTCCTCGTTCAGGTCGCCCGCGCCGCCCTCGATCGGGAACGGCAGCGGGTCGGCCTCGCTGAGCACCTCCAGCTCGGTCGCGTCGACCTCGACCGCGCCGGTCGGCAGCTCGGGGTTCTCGTTGCCGGCCGGGCGGACCCGGACGGTGCCGGTGATCCGCACGCAGAACTCGGCCCGCAGGTGGCCGATCGCCTCGTTCTGCTCCGGGTTACCCTCGCCACGCCACACGACCTGGACGATGCCGCTGGCGTCGCGCAGGTCGATGAAGACGACGCCGCCGTGGTCACGCCGGCGGGCAACCCAGCCCGCCAGCACGACGGTCTGGTCGGCGTTCGACGCCCGCAGCGTCCCGGCCTCGTGGGTGCGGATCATTCAGCTTCTCGCTTTCGCATTTTTTAAAAAGGCGCGACCGGTCACAGTCCCCGGGTGGGCCCGGGCTGGGACGTGAGGCCGGTCAGGAACGGATTGGTCCGCCGCTCGGCGCCGATCGTGGTGCCGGGACCGTGCCCGGACAGCACGATCGTCTCATCGGGCAGCGGCAGGCAGACCCGGGCCAGGCTGGCCAGGATGGCCTGGTGGTCCCCGCCGGGCAGGTCGGTCCGGCCGATCGACCCGGCGAACAAAAGGTCACCGGAGAACATGGTGCCGGCCGGGTCGTCGATCCCGTCGATGCCGGACGGCAGCCGGAACGTCACCGAGCCGGGGGTGTGGCCGGGCGCGTGGTCCACCCGGAACTCCAGCCCGGCCAGGGTCAGCGTCATCCCGTCGGTCAGCTCGCGGACGTCGTCGGGCTCGGTGAACGTCAGCCCGCCGAACAGCTGCTGGCCGGCGCCGAGGGGCAGGCCCCGGGCGGGGTCGGACAGCAGCAGCCGATCCTCAGGGTGGATGCAGGCGGGGATGTCGCGGGCCCCGCACAGCGGCGCTATCGACCAGATGTGGTCCAGGTGCCCGTGGGTGGCGATGGCGGCGACCGGCTTGAGCCGGTGGGCGGCCACGACCTCGTCGATCCCGCCGAGCGCGTCCTGGCCGGGGTCCACGATCACGCATTCCTCGCCGTCGGCGGGCGCGATGACATAACAGTTCGCCGCGAACGACCCAGCGGGGAACCCGGTGACAAGCACGCTCGTCCTTCCTGAAGCAGCCGACGACGACCGGTACAGGCTACCGAGCCTGGTGGCACGGCTGCGAACCGATAACAGCGGTACCGCAGAAACGGCTATCCAGGTACGATTCGCGAAGATTCCTGATGGCGGGACCGCCGCCAGCATAGGAGGAGATCGGTCCGGTGGCGGGAAAGAAGGATCGGCAGCGCAAGCTGGCCCGCGAGCGAATGGCACGGCAGGAAGTGCGCCGCGCTCAGCAGGCCCACAAAGCGCGGATCCGTGCGATAGCCGGCGGGGTGGTGGTTGTGGTGGCAGCGCTGGCGGTGGGCGGGTATTTCCTGTTCGGTTCGGGCGGAGGCAGCTCATCCGCGTCATCCGATGCCACGGCGTCGGCAAAAGCGTCGCCAAAGGCGTCGGCCACGAATTCGGCGGCGACGGTTTCCGAGCCCGCGCACAGCTGCACTTACACCAAGAGCGGCACCGCCGCCCGCACGGTGAACCGGCCGGCCACCAAGCCCGATTACCAGGCCTCCTACCAGGCGACGATCGCGACCAACCGCGGCAACATCGTCATCAACCTGGCCAACAGCAAAGCCACCTGCACGGTCAATTCGTTCGTCTCGCTGGCCAAGCAGAGCTACTTCAGCAACACCAAATGCCACAGGCTCACCACCAGCGGCATCTACGTGCTGCAATGCGGCGACCCGACCGGAACGGGTACCGGCGGCCCAGGCTATGCGTTCGCGAACGAGAACCTGACCGGCGCCAAGTACACGGCCGGAACTGTCGCCATGGCCCATACGACCGCGCCTAACAGCAACGGCAGCCAGTTTTTCCTCGTCTACCAGAATTCGACATTGCCGGCCGACTACACGCCGTTCGGCACGATCACGCAAGGCCTGCCTGTCATCCAAGCTATTGCCAAGGTGGGAAGTAACAACGCCAATGGCACCGGAGACGGTGCACCGAAGGAAAGCGTCGTCATCAAGAGCGTCTCCATCAAGCAAACGTGATGCAGACTAGCGAGCAGAACGGTTTGCGAGCCGGGAAGAGAACCTGAGCTTTCCGGCTCGTGCACCGGGCCAGCACTACCAGGAGGTTCGCCGTGACCACCGCCAATCATCCGTGGGGCCGGGTTGATCCCGACGGGACGGTCTACGTGCGTACCGCCGAGGGCGAGCGGGTGATCGGCTCGTGGCAGGCGGGCAGCCCGGAGGAGGCAATCGCCTTCTACCAGCGCAAATACGCGTCGCTGGAGACCGAGGTCACGCTGCTGGAGCAGCGGCTGAGCTCGACCGACCTGTCGCCCGCGCAGGCCCAGGCGTCGGTCGAGCGGCTGCGCAAGACCGTGATCGGGGCGAGCGCGCTCGGTGACCTGGACGGGCTGTGCACGCGGCTGGACAAGCTGACCGGGGTGGTCGGCCACAAGCGCGAAGAGGTCAAGGCCCAGCGCGAGCAGGCCCGGCGTGGCGCCCGCGAGATCAAGGAACGCATCGTCGAGGAGGCCGAGCACATCGCGGCCGAGGCCACCCACTGGAAGAGCAGCGGCGAGCGGATGCGCGAGCTGCTGGAGGAGTGGAAGGCGGCCCCGCACGCCGAGCGGTCGGTCGAGGCGGTGCTGTGGAAGCGGCTGTCGGCCGCCCGCAACAGCTTCACCAAGCGCCGCAAGGCCTACTTCGCAGGGCTGGAAGAGCAGCGCGAGGAGGTCCGGGCGCGCAAGGAGCGGCTGGTCGCGGACGCCGAGTCGCTGTCCACCTCGACCGCCTGGGGTCCCACCGCCGGTACGTTCCGTGACCTGATGCGGGCCTGGAAGGCGGCCGGGCGGGCCAGCCGGGAGGCCGAGGACGAGCTGTGGGGGCGGTTCAAGGCGGCCCAGGACCAGTTCTTCGCGGCCCGCACCGAAGCCCTCTCGGAGAAGGAAGCCGAGCTGCGCGAGCACGCGGTGGCCAAGGAAGCCCTGCTCGAGCAGGCCCAGGCGCTGCTGCCGATCACCGACCTGCGGGCCGCGCGGACGGCGCTGCGCGGCATCCAGGAGAAATGGGAGCAGATCGGCGGGATCCCGCGCGACTCCCGCGACCACCTGGAGGGCGGCCTGCGCAAGGTCGAGGACGCGGTCCGCAAGGCCGAGGACAACCAGTGGCGCCGGTCCAACCCGGAAGCCATTGCCCGCGCCGAGGGGACCGTGACCCAGCTGCGGACCGCCATCGAGGGGCTGGAGCGCCAGCTGGCCAAGGCCCAGGAGAAGGGCGACGCCAAGGCCGCCGGCAACGCTCAGGAGGCTCTGGATGCCCGGCGGGCGTGGCTGGAAGAGGCCGAGCGGACGCTGGCCGAGTTCTCCGGCTGACGGAGCCGGCTGGAGGTCAGCCGATGGCAGCTTGCTCGCGGTGGGTGGCCAGGCGGACGGCGCGGCGCAGGTCGGCGGCGTAGGCGGCGGGCTGTTCCCAGGCGGCGAAGTGGCCGCCCGCGTCGTGCTCGATGAACTCGCGGACGTCCGCGAATGCCTCGGCGTAGGCGCGCGGCGCCGGCTTGATGTCGGACGGGAAGGCCGAGAGCACGGTTGGGGTGGTGACGCGGTCCGGGACCGTGGCGGGCTCGGTGTAGGTGGCGAATGAGGTGCCGATCGACCCGGTCAGCCAGTAGGCGGTGATCCAGGTCAGCAGCTCGTCGGCGGTGAACGCGGCGGAGTTGTTGGCGGCGGGGTTGTCGGCGGTGGTGTCCGCGGCGGCCGCGGCTGCGGCCCAGCCGGTGAGCTTCTCGCCGATCCAGGCGGCCAGCCCGGCCGGTGAGTCGGCCAGCCCGGCCAGCAGCGTGCCCGGGCGGGTGGACTGCTCGGCGATGTAGCCCCCTTCGGCCCGGAACCACTGGGCGGCCCGGCCGAGGTACTCGGCCGCGGCCGGCGGCAGCCGGGCCGGGTCGGCGGTGAGCGCGTGCCGGGCCGACACCTCGGTCAGGTGCAAGGCGGTGACCCGGCCCGGGTAGCGGGCGGCGAGGATCTCCGCCACCGTGCCGCCCACGTCACCGCCGGACACCACGTACCGGCCGTAGCCGAGGGCGGCGACGGCCGCGGCCACATCCTCGGCCAGCTGGTTCACCGAGACCGGGCCGGCCAGCGGGAGGGCGAACGGGAACCCGGGCAACGCGGGCACGACGACGTGGAGGCCGGTCAGCAGCGGGAGCAGCCGCTCGAAGCGCAATACAGAGTCGGGCCATCCGTGCAGGAGCACGACGGCCGGGGCGGCCGGGTCGGCCGCGCGCTGGTGGATCACGCGCAGCCCGGCCCCTGGTGGCCCGGCTGCTTGCGGCCCTTGCGGCCCTTGCGGCCCTTGCGGCCCGGCGACGGTCCAGGGCCAGGACCGGATCCGGCGCTCGTGCTCGCGCCAGTCGTAGCCGTCCGCCCAGCGCGCGAGCAGCGCGTCCAGGTCGGCGGCAGGCAGGCCGCGGGCGGGGTCGCCGGCCCAGGGGTTGGCGACCCGGCGGGTCCGCCGGATCCGCGTGCGCAGATCGTCGAGCGCTTCGTCAGTAGCGGGGGCGGGTATCGCTGGCGTGGCTGGGCCGGGTACCGCCGGCGTCATCGCGTCACTCATGTGTATGAGCATACACATTATGTGTATGTAAGTACACATCGGCTAGAGTGCCGTCATGGCTGAAACCGGGGCTCCTTCTCGCGGGCGGAACGCGGCCGCCACCAAGCGGTCGATCCTGGACCAGGCCCGGCGGCAGTTCGCGCAGCACGGCTACCGGGCGACCACCGTCAAGGCGGTGGCCGACGCCGCCGGGGTGTCACCCAACCTGATCACCCGCTACTTCGGGGGCAAGGAGGGCCTGTTCCTGGCGGCCGCCCAGGTCGAGATCGCGGTGGACGACGTTTACGATGGGCCGCTGGCCGGGCTGGGTGACCGGCTGGCGGCCAGCATCGTGCAGCGCTGGTTCGGCCAGCAGGGCGAGGACCCGCTGCTGGTCCTGCTGCGGGCGGCCGGCGAGCGGCCGGAGGCGGCGGCGGCGCTGGCGGGCTTCCTGGACACCAACTCGCTGGCACCGCTGCGCCGGTACCTGCGCACCAGCGGCCTGCCAGAGGCGGAAGCCGACGCCCGGGCGGCCGCCATCGACACGTTCCTGCTCGGGGTGTCGACCCGGCGACGGGTGCTGCGGTCCGACCTCGGGGAGCCCGGCTCGCTGCAGGAGTGGCTGGCGACGGCGATCCAGCGGCTGGCTGACGGCGGGTTCAGCGGCTGATCACGCGCGGGGCTGGCTCGGGGTGTCGCCAGGCGCCGGCGGGGCGACGAGGCGGCGTTTTTCTGACAGCTCCAGGCGGAAGCGGGTCAGGTCGGCGGCGGTGTGTTCCGTGGCCAGCTCGAGCGTGTCCGCCAGCAGGTCTTCGGCGGCCCGGATGGCTTCGGCGGGCGGGCCGCTGGTCAGCCGGTCCAGGCGGGCGGTCAGCTGAGCGGGAGCGACGGTGAGGCCGGACAGCAGGTCGTGCTGCCACTTGAGCCGGCGGTGCGGCAAATAGACGTGGTTCAGGGCCAGCACGGCGGCCGCCACCGCGTAGCCGACCCGGGTGAGCAGAGCGCGGAGCGCCAGCTCGTCGTGGCGGGCGGCGTAAGCCTCGCGGGCACCCCAGCCGGTCAGCACGTCCGGGCTGAGCGACTGGCTGACCAGAGCCTCGGCCAGCGCGGCCGGATACCGGGCCGCCCGCGCCCGCCAGGACGCGATCAGGTCCGCACCGGCCAGCGGTGCCGAGTGCTGCACGGCCGCCAGCCGCATGTGCTTAACCGGGTCGGTGTCGGCCTGCCCGGTCACCTCGTCCAGGAACCGGTCGACGGTGCTGGTCAGGAAGTTGCTCACGGTGACGTCGAGCTCGCCCAGCCGGTAGTCCTCGCTCCACTCCCCCTCGTCGGCGTCGTAGTCCCACAGCGCGGTCAGCTGCCCGCCGAGCGCTTCGACCGGGCCGAGGCGGTCCTGGTCGGCCGGCGGGAGGGCCCAGTAGCAGTCGAGTTCCAGGTCGGAGAACTGATCGGCCCGGCCGGCTCCGACCGAGCCCGCCACCGTCAGCGCGGCCAGCTTCGGATTCCCGGTGTAGGCGGCGGCCGCCTTCCGGGCCACGTCCATCCGCCAGGCGGCATGGACGTTCCGCGGCCGGTTCGGCGGCCTGTTCGGCGGCCTGTTCGGCGGGCTGGGCATCGGCTCATCCTGACACCGGCCGGGCGTCCGGGGCATCGGGTTTTCCCTCGGCGCCCTGGCGGATCAGGGTGACGATCTGGCGGGCGATGGTGGCGGGGGCGTCGCCGCCCGGGTGGTACCAGATGAGGGTCCAGTTGATCGCGCCCAGCAGGGTCAGGCGCAGGTAGGAACGGTCGACCGCGGGACCGACGGGCAGCGCCGCCACCAGGTCGCGGAACATGTCCTCGTAGGCGTCGCGGGTGCGGACCAGCGCCTGATGCACGGCTCCGGTCCGGCGGCTGGGGATCTCGGTGGCCAGCACGCGGAGGGCACGTTCGCCTTGGAGCAGCGCGGTGAGGTGGGCGACGCAGGCTTGCTCCAGGCGGTGCCACGGATCGTCGGACTGGGCGGCGGCCTTGATCTGGTCGGCGACCTGGGCGGCGGCCCGGTCGACGATGGCGACCAGTAGCGCTTCCTTGGACGGGTAGTGGTAGTAGACCGAGGCCGGCTGGACCCGGGCGGCGGTGGCGATGTCACGGATCGAGGTGGCGTCGAAACCGCGGCTGGCGAACAGCTCGACCGCGGCCGCCAGCACGTCGCGGCCCCGGTTGTCGTCGCGGCGGGGCCGCCCGACCGGCCGGCCTGATCACCGAGTTGCACCCGCTCGGACCCGGCCGTAACGCCGTGGTCGTCGCGGTCACGGCCCGGGACAGCGGCGGGGACGTAGTCGGTGTCTGCTCGTTCCGCGTCGCCGTGCCGGACTGACGGGTGCGGCGGGCAACGGCGGCCGAGGCCGCCGGGCGGGTCGACGACCAGTCGATGGCGGGCATGCTGCGCTGGCAGGCGCGGCACCGCCCGGACGCGACCGCGGTCATCTGCGGGAACCAGCGGCGCGACTACGCGACGCTGAACGCCCGCAGTGAACGGCTGGCGGCCGGGCTGCTGGCCCGCGGCCTGGCGGCCGGGGACCGGGTCGCGGTGCTGATGGCCAACCGCATCGTGTACCTGGAGATCTACCTGGCGGCGGCCCGCTCGGGCCTGGCCCTGGTGCCGGTCAACCCGGCCCTGACCGGCCCCGAGATCGAGTACATCCTAGCCGACTCGGGCGCCACCCTGCTGATCGCCGACGTGGACCTGGTGCCCGCCGCAGGCGGCGTGCTGCCGGTCGTCACCGTCGGGGGGCCGGACAACGAGTTGGAGTACCTGATCGCCGACGCCGGCCCATCGGGCACCGGCCCATCGGGCACCGGCCCGGTTTTGGCCGGGCCCGATCCGGGGCCGGGGACCGTGTTCTTCCAGGGCTACACCTCGGGCACGACCGGGCGGCCCAAGGGCTGCCTGCAGACGCTGGGCGCGTTCGTGGACCATCACCGACGGTCGTTTGCCGCCTACCGGCACGACGAGCGGGACATCATGCTGATGCCGGGGCCGCTCTTCCACGAGGCGCCGGCCCTGTTCAGCCTGGCTCAGCTGTTCTACGGCGGCACCGTGCTGCTGATGTCCCGGTTCGACGCCGAGATGGCGGTCTCGGCCATCGAGGAGTACCAGGCCACGATGATCGGCTTCGCGGTGCCGACGATGCTGGACCGGATGATCCCGGTGGCGGCGGGCCGGGACACCGGTTCGCTGCGCAGCATCATCGTGGCGGGCGCGCCGCTGCACCCGGACACCATGGCGGGCACGCTGCGGGCGTTCCCGAGCGCTGAGCTGAACGAGTTCTACGGCGGCACCGAGATCGGGCTGGTCACCAGCATCGGGCACCGGGCCGGGCGGGAGCACGGCTCCAGCGTCGGCGCCCCGCTGCCGGGCCTGGACGTGCTGCTGCTGGACAACGACGACCAGCCGGTGGCGGCCGGTGAAGTCGGGCAGATCTACGTCACCCCGGTGATGATGGCCGGCTACCACGGACGGCCGGAGGCGACCGCGGCCGCCACCCGGGTGATCGGGGGTGTGCCCTGGCTGACCCTGGGCGACCTCGGGCGGCTGGACGCCCACGGTCACCTGCACCTGGTCGACCGCAAGAGCCACATGATCATCACCGGCGGGGAAAACGTGTACCCGGCCGAGGTGGAGGCGGTGCTGCTCGAGCATCCCGGGGTGGCCGACGTGGCGGTGATCGGGCTGCCCGACCCCGACTGGGGCGAGGCGGTCACCGCGGTGATCGTCGCGGCGGCTGGCGGGGCGCCAAGTCTGGAGGAGTTGCGGGCGTTCGCCCGGGAGCGGCTGGCTGGCTACAAGACCCCGCGACGGCTCGAGGTGGTGGAGGCGATCCCCCGGACCGCGTCGGGCAAGATCATCAAGCACCAGCTGAAGGCGAACCTGGCCGACTGATGACAGCATCTGCTGTCGGTGGGGTGGCTGTCGGGCACTCCTGCACGGTTATGACAGCACCTGCTGTCGGCGGAGTGGGCTCGCAGGCGGCCCGCCGACGATGACAGCACCTGCTGTCGGCGAGGCTGGGTGCGGGGCAGGGCGGAGTGCGGGGCGGAGTGCGGGGCGGAGCGGAGTGGGGACTCAAAGCGGGCCCAGCCCGGCGATGACAGCATATGCTGTCAGCGGTCGGGGTTTCGAGGTGGGGTTCGGCTTGGCCGGGGTGGCGCCACCGGCGAGGTCGCGCCAGGGGGGCGGCCAGGTCCGGTGGGACTGATGGGCTTGGTGGGCGTGGCCCGCACTCCGGGCAGGCGGGTTAGTCCTTGATCGATGTACGTTTACTACCCCTCTAGGGGGCCTAAACGTACATCGATCATGGAAGTCGACCGAGGCTGCGGGGCCGGTGGGGCTGACGAGGGACGTGGGGCTGACGGGACCACCGGCCGTGGGAGTAGCGGGGCTGACGGGGATCGTGGTGGTCACGGGGTGGATGGGACTACCAGGGCTTTGTGGCCAATGTGGCTGGCTAGAGCTGCGGGAGTTCCGGGACCGGTGAGGTTGCTGGGTCCGCGAGCGACGGGTCCGGCGAGAGCCGCGGGTCCGATGGGGCTGCGGAGCGACGAGTCACGCGGGAGTCGAGGAGACCGTCGGCCGATGGGTCTGGCGGCTCTGGGGCTGCGGGGCTGGTGGACTGGCGCGTGCGAGAGGGAGGAGTCAGGCGGGGGCTGCGGGGCCGGTGGGACTGGCAGGTCGGAGGCGGCGGAGCTGGTGGGACTGGCAGGTCCGAGGCGGCGGAGCTGGTGGGACTGGCGGGTCCGAGAGCGACCAGGCAGCGGAGCGGCGGAGCCGGTGGGACTGGCGGGTCCGGGGCGGGCGGTCAGGGGTGTGGCGCGACGAGGGCAGCGGGACCGGTACCGGGGCGGGGACCGGAGTACGGTCGGGGCTGGCCGGTCACGGGGGAAAATCGAGGACCGGGGACCGGGGAGCTGGCTAGTTGGTGACGCGGTAGACGTCGTAGACGCCGTCGATGGCGCGGACGGCCTTGAGGACGTGGCCGAGGTGCTTGGGGGCGCCCATCTCGAAGGTGAAGCGGCTGACGGCGACGCGGTCGCGGGTGGTGGTGACCGAGGCCGACAGGATGTTGACGTGCTGGTCCGAAAGGACGCGGGTCACGTCGGACAGCAGGCGGGTGCGGTCCAGCGCCTCGACCTGGATGGCGACCAGGAAGACCGAGTCGTCGGTCGGCTCCCAGTGGACGTCGACCAAGCGTTCGGGCTGGCTCTCGGCCAGGTGGATGAAGTTGACGCAGTCGGTGCGGTGCACCGAAACCCCGTTGCCGTGGGTGACGAAGCCACGGATCTCGTCGCCGGGGACAGGGGTGCAGCACTTGGACAGCCGGGCCCAGACGTCGGCGGCGCCCTCGACCACCACCCCGGAGCCGCCGGCGGAGTGCGGGCGGGCCTCGACCGTGGTCGGCACGGCCGCCTCGGCCATGTCCTCCTCGACCCCGGCCAGGCCGCCGAGCGAGCGGACCAGCCGTTCGACCACGGACTGGGCGCTGACCCGGCCCTCCCCAACCGCGGCGTAGAGCGAGGTCAGGTCGGTGTAGCGAAGGTCGTGGGCGATCGACAGCAGCGCGTCGGCGGTGGCCAGGCGCTGGACCGGGAGGTTCTGCTTGCGCATGGCCCGGGCGATCGAGTCCTTACCGGACTCGGCCGCGGCCTCGCGGCGCTCCTTGGAGAACCACTGGCGGATCTTGTTGCGGGCGCGGGCGCTCTTGACGAACTGCAGCCAGTCCCGGCTCGGCCCCGCCTCCTGAGCCTTGGAGGTGAAGATCTCGACGGTGTCGCCGTTGTCGAGCGTGCTCTCGAGCGCGACCAGGCGGCCGTTGACGCGGGCGCCGATCGTGCGGTGGCCGACCTCGGTGTGGATCGCGTAGGCGAAGTCGACCGGGGTGGCGCCCTGGGGCAGCGCGATCACCTCGCCGCGCGGGGTGAACACGTACACCTCGGCGGCGGCCAGGTCGAAGCGCAGCGACTCGAGGAACTCGGCCGGGTCGGTGGCCTCTTTCTGCCAGTCCACCAGCTGGCGCAGCCAGGCCATGTCGGGACTGTTGCCGTCCTCCTTGACCCGGTTGCCGAAGAGCGACTCTTCCTTGTACTTCCAGTGCGCGGCCACCCCGTACTCGGACCGCTTGTGCATCGCCCAGGTGCGGATCTGCAGCTCAACCGGCTTGCCGCCGGGACCGATCACCGTGGTGTGCAGCGACTGGTACATGTTGAACTTCGGCATCGCGATGTAGTCCTTGAACCGGCCGGGGACCGGGTTCCAGCGCGCGTGAATGGTGCCGAGGGCCGCGTAGCAGTCGCGGACCGAATCGACCAGGACCCGGATGCCGACCAGGTCGTAGATGTCGTCGAACCCGACGTTGCGGGCGATCATCTTCTGGTAGATCGAGTAGTAGTGCTTGGGACGGCCGGTGACGGTGGAACGGATCTTGGCCTCGCGCAGGTCACCGGAGACGTGCTCGATGACCTCCTGCAGGAACACGTCCCGGCGCGGGGACCGCTCGGACACCAGCCGGGCGATCTCGTCGTAGCGCTTGGGGTACATGGTCGCGAAGGCCAGGTCCTCCAGCTCCCACTTGATCGTGTTCATGCCCAGCCGGTGGGCCAGCGGGGCGAAGATCTCCAGCGTCTCCCGCGACTTGCGCTCCTGCTTTTCGCGGGCCAGGTAGCGCAGGGTGCGCATGTTGTGCAGGCGGTCGGCCAGCTTGATGACCAGCACCCGGATGTCGCGGGACATGGCCACGACCATCTTGCGGACGGTCTCGGCCTCGGCGCTGGCGCCGTACTTGACCTTGTCCAGCTTGGTCACGCCGTCGACCAGGGCGGCGATGTCCTCGCCGAAGTCGCCGCGCAGCTCGGCCAGCGAGTACGGGGTGTCCTCGACGGTGTCGTGCAGCAGGGCGGCGCTGATCGTGTCGGTGTTCATGCCCAGCTCGGCCAGGATCGTCGCGACCGCCAGCGGATGGGTGATGTAGGGGTCGCCGCTCTTGCGCTTCTGGTTCCGGTGCCAGTAGGCGGCCACGTCATAGGACCGCTCGATCAGCCGCACGTCCGCCTTCGGGTGGGTGGCGCGGACGGTCTTGATCAGCGGTTCGAGGACCGGGTTCACCGTGGCCACGCGCTGCGCTCCCAGCCGGGCGAGGCGGCGGCGGACGCCCGCGCCGGACGCGGGAGTGGCGGAGCCGCCTGCGGAGGATGTGGCCCGGGGGCGCTTGGGCTCGGCGGGCTGGGGCTTCGGCCTCGGCTTGAGCTCGGGCTTCGGGTCTGGCTTGAGCTCGGGCTCGGGTTTGGCGGCAGCGGGCTTCGGGTCGGCCGGCGGGGAGGAGTCGGCGAGCTCGGCGGGCTGGGCGTCGGCGGGCTCGGCGGAGTCGGCGGGCTCGGAGCGAGCAGTCGTGGGGGTAGATGTGGCATTGGCGGCCTGGCTGGTCGGGCTGGTCTGCTGGGCGGGTGCGGGGGTGGGGCCGTCCGTCGCGGGTGCGGGGGCGTCCGTCGCGGGCACGGCCCGGCTAGGCACGTTACCGTTCGCGGCTGCCGGTTCGGCACTGGCCGCGCCCTGCGGCGCTTCTGTGCCGGGCGCGTCCGCCGGGGCGGCGCCGGTCTCGGTCGTGCTGGCTGATATCACCTCGCTGGCCACTCGCGCTCCTGTCTGCTGCCGTTAACTAAGTCTACCGGCGCGCGTTTACAAAGGTGGCAGGCCTGCGAGGTCGGACGGTGTGCGACGTGGTGGTGCCGGACAGTGCGCGTGGTGACGGGGTGGGCGGAGCGGGAAGCGGGCTTTTCGGGGCGGAAGGGGGTGGTAGGGCTGGCGTGGCCGGGGGGACGAAGGCGCGAGGGACGAAGGCGCGAGGGCGCGAGGGGCTGGCGGGGTGCCCGGCGGTTCGGGAAGGCTTTTGTGCACATGCTGCATAAAAGTCTTCCCTAATCGGGAGAGCTGGTGCTGATGTGGCGCGGGTGGAGTGTGGGGCCGGTGCCGGCGGCTGGCGGCTGGGCGGGAACGCTTTTGGACAGCTAGAGGGCGAGTGACGTGCGGGATGCGAGTTGGCGCGCCAGCGCAAGGTGACTTTGCTGCCCAACTCTCCGGCTCCCGAAGCGTGTGTGAGGCGTGTGGCCTATGTGGCTCGCGGGGGTCTGGCCCGGGGCGCGGGGGTCTGGCCCGGGGCGCGGGGGTCTGGCCGGACGGCTGGGCGGGCTCTCAGGCGAGTGCCGCGAGGAGAGCGGGACCGGCGACAGCGCGGGGACCGGAGTACGGCGGGGTGCCCGGAGCGGACCGGGACCGGAGCGGGGAGCGGAGTACGGCGGGGTGGTGGCCGGTCACGGGGGAAAGGCGCGAAGGGACACTGGCAGCGCCGGTGCGGGCGGGGTCAGACGGTGAGGAGGGCGGTGAAGGGGATGTCGTTGAGCTTGGCGCGGCCGTTGAGGAAGGAGAGCTCGAGGAGGACAGCGATGCCGACTACTTCGGCGCCGGCTCGGCGGACGAGGTCGGCGCTGGCCAGGGCGGTACCGCCGGTGGCGAGGACGTCGTCGACGATCAGGACCTGGTCGCCGGGGTTGAAGGCGTCGGTGTGGACCTCGATGGTGGCGGTGCCGTACTCGAGCTGGTAATCCTCGCGGTAGGTCTTGGCCGGCAGCTTGCCCGCCTTCCGGACGGGGACGAAGCCGCAGCCGAGGCGGGTGGCGACCGGGGCGGCGAGGATGAAGCCGCGGGCCTCGATGCCGGCCACCTTGTCGATCGGGCCGTGGCCGGCCGCCAGCGCGCCGATGACGGCGGCGAAGGCCGGGCCGTCGGCCAGTAGTGGAGTGATGTCCTTGAAGGAGATACCCGGCTCGGGGAAGTCGGGGACGTCCCGGATGTGGCTCTTGATCAGGTCGTCCAGGGAGCTGTCGCGCTCGGTGGGCTGGTCGGCCACGGAGTTACCGCCGCTTCTTCCGGTTGGCTGAGGAGCGCCGCTGGGCGGCGGTACTGCGCCGGGGCTGCTGCCGGGACACCGAGCGGGTGCCGTCGGCGCCCCGGGTCGGGCTCCGGGTGGTGATGGTGGGCGGGCTCTCGGGCTCGGCGGGCCCGTTGTCCGGCTCGGCCATTTCCGGGCCGGCGGGCTCGTCGTAATCAGCCAGCTCGTCGTCGGCGTCGGTCGCCTCGTCGGCGGGCGAGGCCGCGGTGGTGCCGGCGCCGACCGTCGCCCCGGCCCGGGCCGCCCGGCTGGCCGCCCGCGGGCTGTTGGCGCGGGCCGCTGCCCGGGCCGCCAGCTGCTTCATCCTGGGCTCGCGTTCCTTGAGATCGGCCAGCACCGGGGTGGCGATGAAGATCGAGGAGTAGGTGCCGGACAGCATGCCGACGAACAGCACCAGGGCCAGGTCGGACAGCTCGCCCGGGGGCAGCAGGACGGTGCTGGCGATCAGGATCGCGGTCACCGGCAGCAGCGCGATCAGCGAGGTGTTGATCGACCGGACCAGGGTCTGGTTCAGGGCCAGGTTGGCCGCCTCGCTGTAGCTGCGGAAGCTGGTGCGCTGGTTGCCGCCCGCGGTCAGGCCGGCGGTATTCTCCCGGACCTTGTCGAACACCACCACCGTGTCGTACAGCGAGTAACCGAGGATCGTGAGCAGGCCGGTGATGGTGGCCGGGCTGACCTGGAACCCGGCCAGTGCGTAGACGCCGACCGTGATCACGATGTCGTGCAGCAGCGCGACGAAGGCGGCCGTCGCCATCTTCCACTCGAACGCGATCGACAGGTAGAGCACGATCACGATCAGGAACGCGATCAGCGCCTCGAACGCCTTGGAGGAGATCTGGCTGCCCCAGGTGGGGCCGACGAAGTCGGTGCTGACCTGGTTCTGGCTGATGTTCAGCTCTTTGGCCAGCGAGTTCTGGACGTTCTGGGCCTGGCCGATGGTCAGCGGGGCGGTCTGGGCCTGCCAGTCGGCCCCGCTGCCGACGCCGGCCTTCTGCACGTCGGCCGCGCCGCCGCCGCCGTCGGTCACGGCCTTCTGGACCTGGCTGACGGTGGCGTTGGGGGCCT
Organism: Actinomycetota bacterium; assembly: GCA_019240215.1. Lineage (GTDB taxonomy): Bacteria > Actinomycetota > Actinomycetes > Streptosporangiales > Streptosporangiaceae > Bog-532. The sequence goes on from JAFAYQ010000017.1 coordinate 52,222, forward strand.
TGACGGTGAAGATCGAGCCGCCCTTGAAGTCCACGCTGAAGTTCAGGCCGCGGACCGCCAGCGCCACGATCGCGATGACCACGATGCAGCCGGAGATCGTGTACCAGAGCTTCTGACGGCCGACGAAGTTGATCGACACGTCGCCCCGGTACAGCCGGCCACCGAGGTCTCCCAGGCGGGACATCTCATACCTCCCTTGAGGTGGTCCGCGAGGTGCGCCCGGCGCCGCTGGTGCGGCCGGCCCGGCCGGTGGAGCCGGTGGTGCGCTGGGTCCGCCGGGGCAGGCCCGATCGCCACGGGGCGCGAGCCCCGAGCCGGGCGGCGTCCAGCCCGGACCACTTGTGACCCTGGCCGTAGAACCGGGTCCGGGCGAGCAGGGTCACCGTCGGCTTGGTGAACAGGAACACCACCACCACGTCGATCAGGGTGGTCAGGCCGAGGGTGTAGGCGAAGCCCTTCACGTCCCCGACCGAGAAGATGTACAGCAGCAGCGCGGCCAGGAACGAGACCGTGTCGGAGACCAGGATCGTGCGCCGGGCCCGCCGCCAGCCGCTCTCGACCGCGGCCCGCAGCGACCGGCCCTCCCGCACCTCGTCCCGCAATCGTTCGAAGAACACCACGAACGAGTCGGCGGTGATGCCGATGGCCACGATCAGGCCGGCGATGCCGGTCAGCGACAGCGTGAAGCTCTGGTACTTGCTGAGCAGCACCACCGCCAGGTAACCCAGCAGTGCGGCGATGGCCAGGCTGGAGATCGACACCAGGCCCAGGCCCCGGTAGTACAGGAACGAGTAGATGACCACCAGGATCAGGCCGATGGCGCCCGCGATCAGGCCGGTGTCGAGCTGGTTCTTGCCCAGGGAGGCGCTGACCGTGGTGGTGTTGACGACCTTGAACGTCAGCGGCAGCGCACCGTACTTGAGCTGGCTGGCCAGGGTGTTGGCGGCGGTCTCGCCGCCGATGTTGGTGATCTGGATCTGGCCGCCGGGGATGGCCTCGGTGGTCTGCGGGGCGGTGACCACGTTCCCGTCCAGCACGATCGCGGTCTGGTCGAGCACCGCGTCGTCGGAGTTGGTGGACACGTTCGGGTAGTACTTGCTGGCCTGGGTGCTGGTCAGGTTCTTGAAGGCGTTGGCGGCCCTGGAGTTGACCGAGATGTTGACGACCCACTGGTTGCTGGTGGTGTCGATCCCGGCCGACTCGCCGGTCACGTCGGTGCCGAGGATGACCGCCTTGTCCAGCACGTACTTGATGTTGGGGGCGCCCGTGGTGCTGCCGGGGCCGCAGGCCACGGTCTGGGTGTTGGGGTCGTCCCACTGCTGCTCGGTGTAAGGCAGCTTGGTCTTCCAGGTGTTGAGGTTGCTGCAGTCCAGCTTGTTGAACAGCTTCATGGTGGCCGCGTTGACCGCCGACGGGTTGCCGGCCGTGGTGGCGGCGGCCGAGCCGGTCGCGCTGGGGCTGGGCGACGCCGACGTCGCCGGCGTGGCCTTGGCGGTGCCGCTGGCCGACGGGCTGGCGGTGCCGCCCGCCTGAGCCGACGGGCTCGGGGTGGCGGCCGCGTGCTCGATGTAGGCCTTGGTGCTGGCCGACGGCGACGCCTTGACCTTGGTCTTGGCGGTGCTGCTGGCCGACGGGCTGGCGCTGGGCGTCGCGCTGGCCGACGGACTGGTCGTCGCGGTCGCCGTGCCCTCGAGCAGGACGGCCCGGAACCGCAGCTGGGCGGTGGTGTCCACGTTGTTGATGAGCTGCTTCGAACCCTGGCCGGGGGCGGTCACCTGGATGTCGGTGGCGCCCTCCTGCTGCACGCTGACGCCGGTGCTGCCGGAGGCGTTCACCCGGTTGTTGATGATCGCCACGGCCTGGGTCATCAGGTCCGACGGCGGGTTCTTGCCCCCCTTGAGGGTCACCGCCCGCAGGGTGGCCTGAGTACCGCTGGACAGGTCGAGCCCCAGCGCGACCTTGAAGTCTTTGTGCCACTGGCCGGGGCTGCCGATGTTCGGGCCGATGATGCCGAGCAACATGACCACGATCAGCACGGCCAGCAGCACGAGCGCGCGCCCGGGTTTCGAGCCGGTGTTCCTTGGCGGAGCCACTTGTCCTGTTGTCCCTCAGTCGTTCCCTACGGGGCGGTGGTGGTACCCGTCAGTCCTTGACCCTGTCGGCCTGGCCGTTGATGGTCAGGTCGTCGCCGTAGCTGGCGGCCGGGACCGGGGCCTCGCCGGCTTCCTCGTGCTCCTCGTGGGCTTCGTCCTCGAGGTGCTCGTCGTGGTCGGCGGTCTCGTCGTCCTCGCCGATCCCGTCTTCGCCGGTCTCTTCCTCGCCGGTCTCGTCGACCGTGCCGACGTCGCCCAGGACCTCCATGATCGCGCGCTTCATGTAGCGCACCTCGACGTCCGGCGCGACCTCGAGGATCACGTCGTCACCGTCCACCGCGACCACGGTGGCGTACATGCCGGCCGTGGTGCGGACCCGGGTACCCGGCTGAACCGAGCTCTGCTGCTGCTGGGCCCGCTGCTGACGCTTCCGTCCCGGCCGCATGACCAGGAAGTACATCGCCGCGATGATAATGATGATGAAGATGATGAACGTGGAACTGCCGCCCGACGACGTGGCCGCGGCGGCGCTCGCAATGTTCCCCATGAGCCGGGGCACCTTTCCGATTGGGTTCAGCGGGTTGGCCAGGCCAGGTCCCGTAGGGACCGGGCGGACCCGGATCGCGCACTAGGCGACGACCAGTGGCCAACTGCCGCAGTGTAGCGACCCGCCGGCCATCCACGAACAGGCTACGACGTTCGCGCCGTGATCGTGACCGCACGGACATCTAGATTTGGGTCGCTTGGCTGGGGGGTGGCGGCCCGCGGGCCCTAGCCTCAGTCGAACAGCGTGTCCAGGCCGGGGCCAGCGGTACCAGCGGGAGGCGTGAGGCCCAGGTGCTCCCAGGCGGCTGGAGTGGCGACCCGCCCGCGCGGGGTGCGGGCCAGCAGGCCCCGGCGGACCAGGAACGGCTCGGCCACCACTTCCACCGTCTCGGCCTCCTCCCCCACCACCACCGCCAGCGTGGACAGCCCGACCGGGCCGCCGCCGAACCGGCGGACGACCGCGTCCAGCACCGCCCGGTCGAGCCGGTCGAGGCCCTCCCCGTCGACCTCGTACAGGTCCAGGGCGGCCCGGACGACCGTGCGGTCCACGGTGCCGTTGCCGCGGACCTCGGCGTAGTCGCGCACCCGGCGCAACAGCCGGTTGGCGATCCGGGGTGTCCCCCGGCAGCGGCCGGCCAGCTCGGTGGCCCCGTCGTCGCGCAGCTTCACCTCGAGCAGGCCGGCCGATCGGCGGATGATGACCTCCAGATCCTCCGGCCGGTAGAAGTCCATGTGCGCGGTGAACCCGAACCGGTCCCGCAAGGGCGCGGGCAGCAGCCCGGACCGGGTGGTCGCCCCGACCAGGGTGAACGGCGCGATGTCGAGCGGGATCGCGGTCGCCCCGGGTCCCTTGCCGACCACCACGTCGACCCGGAAGTCCTCCATGGCCAGGTAGAGCATCTCCTCGGCGGGGCGGGCGAGCCGGTGGATCTCGTCGATGAACACCACCTCGCCCTCGGCCAGCGTGGACAGCACGGCGGCGAGGTCGCCGGACCGCTCGATGGCGGGGCCGCTGGTGATCCGCAGCGGCATGCCCAGCTCGGCCGCGACGATCATGGCGATCGTGGTCTTGCCCAGCCCGGGCGGCCCGGACAGCAGGATGTGGTCCGGCGGGCGGCCACGCCGCAGCGCGCTCTCCAAAACCAGCGACAGCTGGTCGCGGACGCGCTGCTGGCCGACGAAGTCCGCCAGCCGCTTGGGCCGCAGCGCGGTCTCGATGGCCCGGTCGTCGAGGTCGGCCAGCGGGGACACGACCCGCGTGCTCTCGGCGCCGGCGTCCCCGGCCGGGCTCGAGCGGGCCCGGTCCAGGGCCTCGGCTTCCTGGGCCTCGAGGTCGCTTTCCTTCACGGGCGACCTCGCCCGGCGCTGATCATTGGCGGCTCAGCTTCTTCATGGCGGCGCGCAGCACGGTGGCCACGTCGGCCGACTCCGGCGGGGCGCCCTCGGCCGCCAGGTCCTCGGCCACCGCCTGTACCGCCTGCTCGGCGTCGCGGGCCGGCCAGCCCAGGTTGACCAGGCCGGACTGGGCCTGCTCGCGCCAGGACGGCGCCACCGTGGGGGTCGCCCGGTTGCCGCTGACCGGTACGTCGCCGGGGGCGCCGAGCCGGTCCTTGAGCTCGAGCACGATCCGCTGGGCGCCCTTCTTGCCGATGCCCGGCACCAGCGTCAGCGCGTCCAGGTCACCGGTGGCGACCGCCCGCCGCAGCGCGTCCGGGTGGTGCACGGCCAGCATGGCCAGGGCCAGCCGGGGCCCGACCCCGGAGGCGGTCTGCAGCAGCTCGAACACGTTGCGCTCGTCGTCGCTGCCGAACCCGTACAAGGTGAGCGAGTCCTCGCGGACGACCAAGGCGGTCGACACGTGAGCGGTCTCGCCCGGCCGGAGCGCGGCCAGCGTGCCCGGGGTGCACTGGACGGCGAACCCGACACCGCCGATCTCGATCACGGCGCCGTCGGGGGCGACCCCGGCGACCGTGCCGCGCAGATGGGATATCACTGCTACCTCCCCGGATACACCGGATTGGGCCGGGCCGGAGCGGCCCAGCCGCCCGGACCCCGGGCCGCGCCGGCCGCCGCCGCGGCCGCGGTGAGACGGGACTGCTGGCCACCGCGCCACAGGTGGCAGATGGCCAGCGCCAGCGCGTCGGCGGCGTCGGCCGGGCGGGGTGGGTCGGCCAGCCGCAGCAGCCTCGTCACCATCGTCGTCACCTGTTCCTTGTCCGCGCGGCCGTTACCGGTCACCGCGGCCTTGACCTCGCTGGGGGTGTGCAGGGCGACCGGCAGACCGCGCCGGGCCGCGCACACGATGGCGACCGCGCCGGCCTGGGCGGTGCCCATCACCGTCCGCACGTTGTGCTGGCTGAACACCCGTTCCACGGCCACCGCGTCCGGCTGGTGGGTGGTCATCCAGGCCTCGAACTGCTCCTCCAGGGCGAGCAGCCGCTGGCTGATGTCGTCGTCGGCCGGAGTCCGGGCCACCCCCACGTCGACCAGGGTGAGCGCCCGGCCCGGGGTGCCGTCGACCACGCCCAGGCCGCAACGGGTCAGGCCGGGGTCGATGCCGAACACCCGCAGCGGGCGCTGGGAAAACCGCGCCGCCATCAGGCCTCCATCGTCCGCCGAACATCTGTTCGGGATCGAACTTACCGGATCAGAAGTTGTCGAGCAGGTAAGACGCGCCGCCGAAGGCCCCGTCCAGTTCGCTGTCGGCCACCGGGTCACCCCCGGTCGCCAGCCCGGCCTGGCGCAGGGACGCCATCGGGGTGCCGCCGTACAGGGCGGCCAGCCCGCGCGCGCCGATGGTCAGCGGCCGGGTCGCCTCCGGGTGCGGGACCAGGGTGCCGCGGCCGCCGGTGATGGCCAGCTCCCACAGGCCCGAGTTGGTTTCGCGGGCGTCGTCCTGGATGAACAGCGGCAGGCTGACCTGGGCGGACATCGGGAAGCCGCGGGACTCGACGGCGGCCGGGACGTCGACCAGGCGCAGCATCCACATCTCCTGGAAGGAGATGTGCGGGTCCGGCTCGCGGGTCAGCCAGAACACCGGGTCGGCCGGGCCGACCCGGGCGGCCACGGTGTCGGCGGTCGAGGAGTGCGAGGCCACGATCGACCACAGCTCGCGCAGGGTCCGCTCGCTGGCGGCCACGATCCGCTCGACCCGGATGTCGTGGCTCTGGCCCCAGCGGTAGGCCAGGAACCCGTCCGGGGCCAGGTAGGCGTACAGCGACGGGTCGGCCAGCCAGGCGGCGGTCGAAGCCACGTCGCGGGTGGCGGGCCCGTGCTGGCGGGCCAGTTCGTGGGCGCGGCCGATCACCTCGATGACGGCGGCCGCGTCGTCCGGGGTGGCCCGCGCGAACGGGGCGGCGTGCAGGCCGCCGGCCTGCTCGTCGGCCAATGTGCCCTGGGTGTTGCGGCTGATGTCGGGGGTCAGCAGGCTGCGCAGCGACCGGGCGGGCAGCGAGACCACGCTGAAGCCGCCCGCCATCTCCCAGCCCAGCGACCGGTAGATCGGGGTGGTGGCCGGATAGAGGACCGACAGCGGGTAGCCGCGGCGGGCGATGGCCGCCAGCACCTCGGTCATCAGCGTGCGGCCGACGCCGCGGCCGCGGAACTCGGGGGCGACCATGACCGCGGCCACCCCGGCCATCGCGATCGACCGGCCGTGCCACCACTGGCGCATGTCGTGCCAGGAGGCCGAGGCCACCATCTGGCCGTCGGCGAACGCGCCGTACACGCGCTGGTCAGCGACGGCGGCGCCGATCGTGTCGCGGCGGCGGTCCTCGGCCGCGGGTCCCTCGGCCACCGCCCCCGGCCCGAACGCGCGCCGGGCCAGGTCGATCAGGGGGTCGAGGTCGTCGCCGGTGGTCAGTTCGCGGACGTCCGCGCTCGAGAGCGAAGTCAGATGGGTAGCCACAAACAGCAACGCTACGACCAGCGCCGCCCGGAGTTCATCCCGGGCGGGCGAGTCGTAGCGTGGCCGGGCGCGAGTCGCGGGGCGGGCGTCAGCCCAGCTTCTCCATGATCTCGTCGGGCACCGAGTAGTTGGCGTAGACGTCCTGCACGTCGTCGGAGTCCTCGAGCGCGTCGATGACCCGGAACACCCGGCGGGCCGCCTCCTCGTCGACCGGGATCTCCATCGTCGGCACGAACGCGATGTCGGCCGAGTCGTAGTCGATGCCGGCGTCCTGCAGGGCGCTGCGGACCGCGACCACGTCGGTCGCCTCGCTGGTCACCTCGAACGAGTCACCGAGGTCGTTGACCTCCTCGGCCCCGGCCTCGAGGACCGCGCCGAGCACGTCGTCCTCGCCGACGCTGGCGGTCTTGGGCACGATCACGACGCCCTTGCGGTTGAACAGGTACGACACCGAGCCGGGGTCGGCCAGCGCGCCGCCGTTGCGGGTGAACGCCACCCGGACGTCGGAGGCGGCCCGGTTGCGGTTGTCGGTCAGGCACTCCACCAGGACCGCCACCCCGCCGGGGGCGTAACCCTCGTAGGTGATGTTCTCGTAGGTGGCGCCGCCGGCTTCCTGGCCGGAGCCGCGGCGGACGGCCCGGTCGATGTTGTCGTTGGGGACCGAGCTCTTCTTGGCCTTCTGGATCGCGTCGTACAGGGTCGGGTTGCCGGCCGGGTCACCGCCACCGGTCCGGGCCGCCACCTCGACGTTCTTGATCAGCTTGGCGAACAGCTTGCCGCGCTTGGCGTCGACCACTGCCTTCTTGTGCTTAGTGGTCGCCCACTTGGAGTGGCCGCTCATGTACTTCCCTTCACAATGTCAACAAAAAGCTCATGGATCCGCGGGTCCGAGGTCAGCTCCGGATGGAACGACGTGGCCAGCAGGGGACCCTGCCGGACCGCGACGATCCTACCGGCGCGCTCGTCGGCACCGAGGATCTCGACCTCGTCGCCCGCCTGCTCGACCCATGGCGCGCGGATGAACACCGCGCGCAGCGGTGGGCCCGCCATCGACGTGAGCGAGATGTCGGACTCGAACGAATCAACCTGCCGGCCGAACGCGTTGCGCCGGACGGTCATGTCGATGCCGCCGAACGTCTGCTGCCCGGGAACGCCGTCGACCAGGCGGTCGGCCAGCATGATCATGCCCGCGCAGGAGCCGAATGCCGGCAGGCCGGTGGACAGCATCTTACGCAACGGCTCCATCATGTCGAAGGCCGTCGCCAGCCGCCACAGCGTGGTCGACTCGCCACCCGGGATGACCAGCCCGTCCACCGACTCCAGCTCGTCCGGCCGCCGCACCAGGGTGGCCCGCGCGCCGGCCTCGTCCAGGGCGCGGACGTGCTCGCGCACGTCGCCCTGGAGGGCGAGAACGCCGATCAGCGGAGCTTGCGAGTAGGGCACGGCGGGAGTCCTTTGGGCATGACAGAACACGGGCGAACTGGGGATCCACTGGAGACAACGCTCGCGGTGGGGCCCTTTAATCCATGGAAAAGGGGCCCGGGGGCGCGGCGCCAGCCGTACGCCCGGGTCTACCAGCCGCGGCTGGCGTAGTGCTGCCCGTCGGGCAGGTCGTCCAGGTTGATGCCGACCATCGGCTCGCCCAGGCCGCGGGAGACCTTGGCCACCATCTCCGGGTCGTCGTGGAAGGTGGTGGCCTTGACGATGGCGGCCGCCCGCTTGGCCGGGTCGCCGGACTTGAAGATGCCGGAGCCGACGAACACGCCGTCCGCGCCGAGCTGCATCATCATCGCCGCGTCGGCCGGGGTGGCGATCCCGCCCGCGGTGAACAGCACCACCGGCAGCCGCCCGGCCGCGGCCACCTCGGCCACGATCTCGTAGGGGGCCCGCAGATCCTTGGCCGCCGCGAACAGCTCGTCGGCGGGCAGCGTGGCCAGCCGGGCGATCTCGCCGCGGATCTGGCGCATGTGCCGGGTGGCCTCGACCACGTTGCCGGTGCCGGCCTCGCCCTTGGAGCGGATCATGGCCGCGCCCTCGCCCAGCCGCCGCAGCGCCTCGCCGAGGTTGGTCGCGCCGCACACGAAGGGGACGGTGAACTTCCACTTGTCGATGTGGTGGGCCTCGTCGGCCGGGGTGAGGACCTCGGACTCGTCGATGTAGTCGACGCCGATGGCCTGCAGTACCTGGGCCTCGGCGAAGTGGCCGATCCGGGCCTTGGCCATGACCGGGATCGAGACCGCCTCGATGATGCCGTCGATCATGTCGGGGTCGCTCATCCGGGCCACGCCGCCCTGGGCGCGGATGTCGGCCGGCACCCGCTCGAGCGCCATCACCGCGACCGCACCCGCGTCCTCGGCGATCTTGGCCTGCTCGGGGGTGACCACGTCCATGATCACACCGCCCTTGAGCATCTCGGCCATGCCCCGCTTGACCCGCGCGGTGCCGGTGGCGGCGGTCGGGTCGGGGCTGGAGCTGCCTGCGGAGTCGACGGTGGACACTCTTACCTCACTTGCTGGCTCAGGGATCAGTTAGCGGTATACGCCCATGGTAGGTGTCATCCGGCCAGACGTTGCATGTCGGCCCCGGCGCCGTCGTCGTCCTCGACCGCGAGCGAGTCGTCCATCTCGAAGAACTCCGGCAGCCCGGCGTTGCCGGCCAGCCGCAGCGCCCGGACCAGCGGCTTTCGCCGGGCCTCGCGGGTGACCGCGACCGCCGTGTTGTAGAACTTGCGGGCCACCAGGACCTGGTGGGCGGCCGCCTCGAGCTCGGCCAGCAGATCGGCGGCGCCGTCCTGGCCGGCCAGCGCGTCGCGCACGCCCGGCTGCGCGAACGCGGCCCGCAGGACCCGGGTCAGGTTGCTTTGGGCCAGCTCCATCTGCGCGGGCTCGCTGTCGCCGCTGCCGCGGGCCTCGTGCGCGGCCCCGGCCACCAGCAGGCTGGTGGCCGGGTCGAGGAAGCCCGAGGAGGCCAGCTCGAGGGCGACCGAGCTGCGCCGGACCAGGGTGACGTCGAGGGCGGCGCGGGCCGCCTCCAGCCGGGTGTGCATCCGGTCCAGGCGCCCGGCCCGCCAGGACACGTAGACGCCGAGGAACAGGACGATCGCGACGATGATGACGATGTCGGTGATGGTCATGGCTCTGGCTCGGTCTCCGCTTCAGCTGACGGCAGCCGCACGCCACTGGCCTACCAGGCGGCGCAGCGCCTGGCGGCTGTGGATCCCATATTTGGCGTAGATGTTGCCCAGGTGATACTCCACCGCCTTGCGGCTGATGAACAACTCGGCCGCGATCTCCGGGTTGGACAGGCCCTTGCCGACCAGGTGCGCCACCTCGGTCTCGCGGCTGGTCAGCTCCAGGTACGACTTCTTCTCGGCCGCCCGGCTGCGGGGCAGGTTACAGGCGGCCAGCTCCTCGTCGGCCTGCTGCGTGAACGGGGTCGCCCGCAGGGCCGCGAACAGCGTCCGGGCCCGGCCCAGCAGCTCGGCGGCGTCGGCCCGGTGGCTGGTGCGGCGCAGCAGCCGGCCGTGGGCCAGCAGCAGGCGAGCGGTGTAGACGGGGCTTACGTCGCTGGCGGGGCCCGTGGTGCCAGTGTGATTGGCGGTGCTGGCGTAGACCTCGAGGGCCTGCTCGGGGCGGTTCTGCTGTTCGGCCAGCCAGCCCCGCAGCCAGGTCAGCGCGGGGCGCAGGAAGGTGTCCGGGCCCTCGGGACCGGCGGCCCCGGCGACCTGGGCGGACAGCTCGAGCTGGTCGAGGACGGCCGCGGCCGGGCCGGTCTGGCCGGAGCCGATCAGGCCTTCGGCCAGCAGCGGCTGCCACAGCACCCCGTGGATCCGGCTGCGCTCGTCGACCGCCGATTCCGGCTGCCAGGGGCCGAGCGCGTCGGCCATGCCCAGGTAGTCGCCGCGGCCCTGGCTGACCAGGGCGTGGGCCATGGCCGCGTAGATCCGCTCCTGCCCGTAGTCCACGCTGGTGGCGGCGGCGGTAGCCAGCCGCGCCTGCCGTTCGGCCTCGGCGGCCAGGCCCCGGCCGGCCGGGACGCAGGCGGCCGCCAGGTGCAGCAGCGGCAGCTCGAACCGGCGCTGCTCGATCGAGGCGGCCGACAGGCTCTGCTCGGCCGTGAGCAGCACGTCGTCCCAGTGGCCGGCCAGGTACTGGGCCATCGCCAGGTAGAAGTAGGCGCGCAGGCCGAGGCTGGGCGGCACCCCCCGGTTGATCATCGCCACGCTGACCGACAGGTCGCCCAGGGCCGGGCTCAGGTCGGCCGACAGCAGCCGCAGCACGCCGCGGTAGGACAGCGCGTCGACGTCGGCCGGCGCGACCAGGGCAGGGTCGGCGTCCAGGTAGGCCAGCTCGGCCAGACCGGCCCGGGGGCTGACGAACTGGGCGGCGGCCGCCGCCACCATCGTCCGGGCCCGGGCGGCGGCCGACTGGTCGAGCACCCCGGAGGCCAGTGCCTGGCGGCCGAGGGCGATGCCCCGCTCCCCGTCCCCCTTGAGGATCGCGATCGCGGCCAGCCGGTTGGCGGCCATCGCGGCCACCGGGCGATCGGGCCGGTCGTCGCCAGCCCGCTCGAGGGTCTCCGTGAAGTGCGACTGTGCCTCGCTGAACTGGCCGGACGTGAACGCCATGGTGCCCAGCACGCAGCTGCGGAGCGCCGACGGAGAGGCCGCCAGCACGGCCGGGCGCAGCGCCACCCCGCGGGTCTCGTCGGCCAGGGTCAGGTGCAGGGCGGCGGTCAGCAGCCGCCGCTCGCGGTCGGCCTGGGCCGGGGACACGTCGGAGGCCCACTGCAGGTGGGTGGCGGCCAGGAACAGGCGGCCGCGGCTGGCCTCACCGGCGGCCAGCCGTTCGAGCTCGGCCGCCAGCGCCTCGTCGGGCCGGTCGAGGGCGGCCACCCGGTGCTCCCAGGCCGCCTGCTCGCCGACCACGGCGGCGGCCCGGCCGTGCAGCTCCCGGCGCCGGGTCGGGGTGATCCGGGCGTAGATCGCGTCCCGGACCAGCAGGTGCCGGAGCTGCACCGGCCCGCTCGGCTCGTCCGGCCACCAGTCGACCAGGGCCGCGTGCACGGCCGGCTCGATGGCGACGGTCGGTGACCCGATCTGGGCGGCCTGGCCGAGCTGGGCGATCGGGACCCGCAGGTTCAGCACCGCCAGCATCTCCAGGATGCGCTGGGTGTCTGGGGGCAAGGTACGCAGCTGGCTGCCGATCGCTTCAGCTAGTCCCGGGCCAGCCGCGCCGGCCCGGCGGCCGCCGTCGGCCAGCAGGGTGCGCAGGTAGAGCGGGTGGCCGCCGGTGCCCTCGTACAGCCGTTCCACCGCCTGGTCATCGAGGCCGGGGCCGGGCCCGGTCTCGGGCAGCCCGGCCACCAGCTCGGCCACCTCGTCGCGGCTGAGCCCGCCCAGCGTGAGCTGGACCTGGCGTTCCATGCTGGTCAGCAGCCGCTGGCTGGCCGGGTCGAGCTGGCTCCCGGGCCCGCGGAAGGTGAGCAGGGCGGCGACCGGGTCGACCGACAGCCGCCGCAGCGTGAACGTCAGCGCGTCGACCGAGGGGCGGTCGGCCCACTGCAGGTCGTCGACCACGATGACCGTCGGCCCGGCCGACCGCAGCTCGCTGACCGCCCGCAGCAGCTGGGCGCCGACCGCGAACGGGGATGCGGGCGGGCCGGCGCCGGGCAGGATGTCCGGCACCTCACCCCCGGCGCTGCGGAACAGCTGGTCGGCCAGGCCGAAGTCCAGGTCGGTCTCGCCCGGGTCGGCCCGGGCCGACAGCACCCGGACACCGGCTGGCGCCTCATCGGCCAGGGCCTGCCGGGCCAGCGCGCTCTTGCCCATCCCCGGGTCACCCTCGATCGCGATCAGCCAGGGCTCCCCGGTGGCCACCAGCCGGAGGGTCGCGGCGATGCGATCAAGCTCGGCCGTCCGGCCCACGAACAGATCCCGCACCCGGCCACCTCGCTCCCGCCCTGGGCTGAGCCTAACTTCCCCAGGAAGCGTGGACTAGGGAGATTCCCCAGGGTGCGGAGCCGGGAACTGGCCGACACTGAATTTGTAAGCAACGAGAGCAAAAAGGCAAAGGAGATCCCATCATGAACACCACGTCCCCCACCCTGGACCGTGACGACTTCACCCCCGACGAGATCATCTACCGGCACGAGCGGCAGGCCCGGGCCAAGAAGCTGCACCGCTGGGCGATCGGCACCGGCGCGGTCGCGGTGGCCGGGGCGGCCGTGGTCGTCGGGCTGCTGGGCACCTCGTCGAACCACGGCGCCAGCACCCCGGGCGCTCCCGCCGGCACGTCCACCTCGTCGACCACGCCCAGCCACCCGTCGGCCCCGTCGGCCAACCCGGCCGTCCCCAGCCGGCCGGACAGCGGCACCTCGGCCAACCCGGCCGTGCCCAGCAGCCCCGGCGCGGCGGGCTGAGCGGCACCGGCCCGGTGGCCTCGTCAGGTGGCGACCGCTACCGCGTTGGCGCCGAGCACGACCGTCTCGTAGACGTTCACCACGTCCTTGGCCACCACGCTCCAGTCGTAGCTGCTCACCGCGGCGGCGGCCGCCGCCGACAGCAGCTGGCGGCGGCCGGGGTCGTCGAGCAGGAGCGCGGCCGCGCGGGCCAGGTCGGCCGGGTCGCCGTTGGCGAACAGCTCGCCGGCCCGGCCGTTGCGCAGTACCCGCCGGAACGCGTCCAGGTCGCTGGCCACGATGGGGGCGCCGGCCGCCATCGCCTCGGCCAGCACGATGCCGAAGCTCTCGCCGCCGGTGTTGGGCGCGCAGAACACGTCGACCGAGTGCAGCATCCGCACCTTGTCGTCCTCGCTGACCTGGCCGAGCATGACCACCCGGTCGTGCAGGGCGGCGGGGACGCGATCCAGCACCTCCTGCTGGTCACCGGGACCGGCGATCAGCAGCCGCAGGCCGGGCCGCTGCGGGCCGAGCGCCGCGAACGCCTGCAGCAGGATCGGCAGGCCCTTGCGGGGCTCATCCATCCGGCCCAGGAACCCGATCGCGCCGCCCTCACCGGGCCAGCCCGGCAGCGGGTCGGCCGGGGCCGCGTAGCGGCGGGTGGCGACCCCGTTGGGGATCACCACCGCGTCGCCGCCCAGGTGCTCGACCAGCATGGTGCGGGCCGCCTCGGACACCGCGATCCGGCCGTTGATCTTCTCCAGCGCGGACCGGAGGATCGGGATCGACGCCTGCAGCACCCGTGACCGGGGCATGGCCGTGTGCACGGTGGCTACGATCGGCCCGGACGCGATCCAGCAGGCCAGCATGGACAGGCTCGGCGCGGTCGGCTCGTGCACGTGCAGCACGTCGAAGTTGCCCTCCTTGACCCAGCGGCGCACCCGGCTGGCCGACAGTGGGCCAAACGACAGCCGGGCCACCGAGCCGTTGTAGGGCACCGGCACCGGGCGGCCGGCCGACACCAGGTAGTCCGGCAGCGGCGCGTCGTCGTCGGCCGGCGAGATCACCGAGACCGAATGGCCCAGCTCGATCAGGGCCTCGGTCAGGTCCCGGATGTGCGACTGCACCCCACCGGGGACGTCCCAGGTGTACGGGCAGACGATGCCGACGCGCATAACCCCGCCTGCGCCCGGGCCGGGGGCGCGGCCGGCAGCCGGGCCGGGTCGAGGTCGCTGATGAACACCCGCTGCAGCATGTGCCAGTCCTGCGGGTGGGCGGCGATGCCCTGCTCGAACACCGACGCCAGCTGCTGGGTCATCGCCGCCGCCTTCTCCTTGCGGGTGCCCTCGGCCGGCACCGGGACCGGGTCGCAGTGGGCCACCCAGCCATCCTCGGTGAACCAGAGCGTGACCCCGTACAGGGCCGCGCCGGTCTGGATGGCGAGCGCGGCCGGGCCGGCCGCCATCCGCGCCTTCTCGCCGAAGAACTCGACCTCGACCCCGGACTCGGTCAGGTCGCGGTCGCACAGCAGGCAGACCATGTGCCCGGCCCGCAGCCGCTGGGCGAGCACCCCGAAGATGTTCGGCCCGCCGGTCAGCGGCAGCACCTCCATGCCGAGCCCCTCGCGGAACGCGACGAACATGTCGAACACCGACTCGGGCTTGAGCCGCTCGGCCACGGTGGTGAACTTGATCCCCCGCCCGACCACGTAGGCGCCGGCCACCTCCCAGTTGCCCATGTGCGGCAGCGCGAAGATCACGCCCTTACCGGCCGCGGCGTCGGCCAGGGCCTGGTCGGCGTCGGCGTTGACGACCATGTCGCGCTGGATCTGCTCGGCGCTGATCGAGGGCAGCCGGAACACTTCCATCCAGTAGCGGCCGTAGGAGCGCATCCCCGCCTTGGAGACCTTGCGCAGCTCCTTGCCGGTCGTCTCCGGGCCGAGCACCCGCGACAGGTTGTTCTCGAGCATCTGGACCCCGTGCCCCTGACGGCGCCAGGCGATGTTGGTGGCGGTGTCGAAACCCCAGCGCGCCCAGGACTCCGGCACCCGGTTGATCAGCTTCCAACCCAGCCGGTACCCCGTGCTGATGAGCACGTCCTTTACTGGTGCCAACGGTTATCCCTACTCGATCGTGTGCGCCGCGGCGGCGCTCCCCGGCTCGGTCTGCTCGGCGGGCGGCTCGGTCTGCTCGGCGGGCGGCTCGGCCGCGGGCTTGACCGCCAGGCCCTTGTGCACCGCGTGGATCCGCTGCCCCAGGGTGATCACGCTGGCCACCGCCAGCACCCACAGGCCGGCAGGCAGGATGTAGGGCACCCCGAGGCCCCACAGGCCGGTGACCACGAACGTGAGCACCATCCGTTCCGGCCGTTCCGCGATGCCCACGTTGGCGGTGGTGCCCAGGCCCTCGGCGCGGGCCTTGACGTAGGACACCAGCGCGCCCGCCACCAGGCAGAACAGCGACACCGCGGCCATCAGCCGGCTGTGCCCGCCGAGCACGAACCAGATGGCCAGGCCGCTGAACACCGAGGCGTCGGCGACCCGGTCCATGGTCGAGTCCAGGAACGCCCCGAACTTGCCGCTGGTGCCCTTGATCCGGGCCAGCACCCCGTCCAGCATGTCGGTGAACACGAAGAACGTGGCGATCAGGGTGCCCCAGAACAGGTGCCCGGTCGGGTAACCCCACAGCACGCTGGCCGACAGGCCGACCGTGCCGGTCACCGTCACCATGTTCGGCGTGATCGGGGTACGCGCGAGCGCTTCACCGACCGGGGTCAGCAGGCGGGTGAAGAAGGGGCGGGCACCGTTCAGCATGGCCGTTAGATCCTACTGTCGCTCGGGGCAGGCCGGCGCAGGCCCGGGCCGGCTTCGTGCGCCCGGATACGCATCCGGCCGTCCGGTATGCCTTTACGCCTCTTTTTGGTAACCCTGCCGATTCACTGTGTGGGTCTTGTGGTAACGCAGCCCGCGGGTTCAGTCTGACTCTACGGGCAGCAGCGCAGCGCCCACCGACGTCAGGAGGCGACGGAATGGCCGAGACAACGAGCACATCAGGGGCCGCCGGAGGCGTACTAGCAGGCCAGCCGGGCCGGATACGAAACGTCGCGCTGATCGGTCACTCCGGGTCCGGGAAGACGACTCTCGTAGAAGCCCTGCTGGCCGCGACCGGCACCATCCAGCGCCCGGGCCGGGTGGAGGAAGGCTCCACCGTCTGCGACTTCGACGAGATCGAGGTCCGCCAGGGCCGCTCGGTGAACCTCACCCTCGCCCCCATCGTCCACGCGGACATCAAGGTCAACCTGCTCGACACCCCGGGTTACGCCGATTTCACCGGCGACCTGCGCGCGGGACTGCGCGCGGCCGACTCGGCCCTGTTCGCGGTGTCCGCCACCGACGGGGTGGACGGCCTCACCCGGATGCTGTGGGAAGAGTGCGCCCTGGTCGGGATGCCGCGGGCCGTCGTGATCACCAAGATCGACCACCAGCGGGCCGACTTCGAAGCCGCCCTGGCCGCCTGCCGCGAGGCCTTCGGCGAGTCGGTGGCCCCGCTCTACCTGCCGGTCTCCGACGGTGAGGGCAGCGGGGCGCGCGGCCTGATCGGGCTGCTGTCGCAGAAGCTTTTCGACTACTCCGGTTCCGCCCGGGCCGAGGCCGCAGTGCCCGCCGAGTACGCGGACCAGCTGGAGACGCTCCGGGGTGAGCTGATCGAGGGGATCATCCAGGAGAGCGAAGACGAGTCGCTGATGGACCGGTACCTGTCGGGCGAGGAGATCGACCCCAAGGTGCTGATCGAGGACCTGGAAAAGGCGGTCGCGCGCGGCAGCTTCTACCCGGTGCTGGCCACCTCGGCGCCCCGCGGGATCGGCATGGCCGAGCTGCTCGAGGTGATGACCCAGGCGTTCCCGTCGCCCGAAGAGCACCCGATGCCCGCCGTCACCACCCTCGAGGGCACTCCGGTCGAGGGGCTGACCTGCGACCCGGGCGGCCCGCTGCTGGCCGAGGTGGTGAAGACGACCTCCGACCCCTACGTCGGCCGGGTCAGCCTGGTGCGGGTGTTCTCCGGCACCCTGACCGTGGACGCGGCCGTGCACGTGTCCGGCCACGGCCGGGTCGAGCAGGGTCACGCCGACCACGACACCGACGAGCGGGTCGGGGCACTGACCTGCCCGCTCGGCAAGCAGCAGCGGACGGTGAGCGAGGCGGTGGCGGGCGACATCTGCGCGGTGGCCAAGCTCGGCACCGCCGAGACCGGCGACACCCTGTCGAGCAAGGACCAGCCGCTGCTGATGGAGCCGTGGACGATGCCGGAGCCGCTGCTGCCGGTCGCCGTCAACGCCAAGTCCAAGGCCGACGAGGACAAGATGGCCCAGGCCATGGCCCGGCTGGTGGCCGAGGACCCGACCCTGCGGCGGGAGAACAACGCCGAGACCCACCAGCAGGTGCTGTGGTGCATGGGCGAGGCCCACGCCGACGTGCTGCTGGACCGGCTCTCCAGCCGTTACGGGGTGGCGGTGGAAACGGCCGAGCTGCGGGTCCCGCTGCGCGAAACGATCGGCGGCAAGGCCAACGGCCTCGGCCGCAACGTCAAGCAGAGCGGCGGCCACGGCGAGTACGCCATCTGCCACATCGAGGTCGAGCCGCTGGCCGACGGCAGCTTCGAGTTCGTCGACAAGGTGGTCGGCGGCGTGGTGCCGCGCCAGTTCATCCCGTCGGTCGAGAAGGGTGTCCGGTCCCAGATGGAGCAGGGCGTGACGGCCGGCTACCCGATGGTCGGCGTCCGGGTCACCTTGTACGACGGCAAGGCCCACTCGGTCGACTCCTCCGACATGGCGTTCCAGAAGGCGGGCCGGGCGGCGCTGCGCGACGCGGTCGAGAAGGCCCAGTCGATGCTGCTGGAGCCGGTCGACGAGGTCGCGATCCTGATCCCCGACGACTACGTCGGCGCGGTCATGTCCGACCTGTCCGGCCGGCGCGGGCGGGTGCTCGGCACCGAGCCCGTTCCGGTCGGCCGCACGCTGGTCAAGGCCGAGGTCCCGGAGCTGGAGATCACCCGCTACACGATCGACCTGCGGTCGGTGTCGCACGGGACCGGGTCGTTCACCCGGTCGTATCTCCGCCACGAGCCGCTGCCCGCGCACCTGGCGGCCAAGGTGGCGGAGGAGGCCAAGGAAGGTTAGGGCCAGGTAGGTCGTTGCTGGGCCGCGTTCCCGATGGGGGCGCGGCCCAGCGCTGTTACCGGCGAGCCGGGGCCCACCGGCCCGCCGGGCGCCGGCGTCTCTCCCCGCCGCATCTGGCCGGTGCGCTCCGGCCGTGTTATCGTTTTTCATTAATATCGAAAAACGATAAGTGAAGCGAGGCCGGCCATGGGGCTTCAGCTCGGTGCCATCGAACTGCCGGGGACGCGGCGCACGATCACTCAGCCGCTGGGCGGCACCGTCTGGCTGTTCCTGCGGCTCACCCTGCTCGGCCTGGTGCTCCCGCCGCTGCTGGGGCTGCTGAACGGCGGCCGCCCCGACCTGTACGGCTTCGGCTCCGGCAACGTCTGCGCCACCGTCACCATCAACGGGCTGGCCGAGAGCGGCAGCCAGCCGGTGGCTCAGCTGCGCTCGGGCATGTCCTCCGCACCCGGCAACGTCTGGCTGTGCGCCAACCACCCGACGCTGGCGCAGCGGTTCCTGGTCACGCTCACCCAGCTGCCGATGGCGCTGCTGTGGCTGACCGTCCTGATCCTGCTGTGGCGGCTGGTCAGCCAGGTCCGCCGGACCGGCCCGTTCGACGCCACCGTGACCCGGCGGTTGCGGTTCCTGGCCTGGTTCGTGCTGGCCGCCACGCTGGCGGCGAACGCCCTCCAGAGCTACGCGGCGGCCGCCTTCACCGCCACCGGCTACCCGCGGCCGCTCCCGGGGCTGGTGGGACTGGACCAGATACCGGTGCCGATCGGGCAGGACACGATCAACGGGGTCCTCGGCACCAGCTGGACACCGCTGCTGCTGGTGGTGTGCGGGCTGCTGTCGCTGGCTCGCATCGTCCGCGTCGGCGGCCAGCTGCACGACGACCTGGTAGGGACGGTCTGATGAGCGACGAGCAGGAGGCCGCCCGGTGGCTGCCCGCCGGCGACGACCCGCCGGAGCGCGGGCTCACCGAACCGCTCGGGAACGTGGTCTGGGCGTTCCTCTGCTTCGTGGTGGCCGGGCTGGTCGCGGCGCCGATCATCGCGCTGACTGACCGGCAGTTCACCATCTACGGCTTCGGCCACCGCGGCGTCTGCGCCGATGTGGCCCAGAACGGCCTGGACATCAGGTCCAGCGGCAGCACGGTGGCAAACGTCCGCGCCGGCGCTAGTTCGTTCGCCGACAGCCTGCAGCTGTGCGCGAACCACCCGACGCTGGGGCAGCGGTTCCTGGTCACGCTGACCCAGCTCCCGACGCTGATCCTCTACCTGGCTGTGCTGGTGCTGCTGTGGCTGCTGGTGCTGACGGTGCGGCGGCACGGGCCGTTCACGATGAGCGTGAGCCGGCGGCTGCGCTTCCTGGCCTGGTTCATCCTGGGCGGCACGCTGGCGGTCTCGGGCGGCGAGTCGGCCGCCCGGGCCGCGTTCGCCGGCACCGAGGTCGCCGGCTTCGGTGCCTCCTTCACCGACTCGGCCAACACCGTGCTGAGCAACGCGTTCAACGGCGTGCTGGCCAACCTGTTCCCGCTGCTGCTGGTGGTGTGTGGCCTGCTCACGCTGGCCCGCGTCGTCCGCCGCGGTACCCAGATGCGCGACGACCTGGCCGGGACGGTCTGACGTTGGAGAACGGCGCCGAGCACCAGATCGAGGTCCATCTGGACAAGCTGCTGGCCGACCGGGGCATGACGTTGACCCAGCTGTCGGAGGAGGTCGGGGTCACCATCGTCAACCTGTCGATCCTGAAGAACGGCCGGGCCAAGGCGATCCGGTTCAGCACGCTGACCGCGCTGTGCGAGGCCCTCGACTGCCAGCCCGGCGACCTGATGAGCTGGCGCGACGGAGAGCGGGACTAGCTGGCGGGTAGCGGGCGGGCCTGCCAGGTGTTCTCGTAGTCGAGGCCGCTGCGCCGGAACAGCTGGGTGACGGGGCACCGGCGCTCGGTCTCCGAGACCAGCCGGGCGAACTGCTCCTCGGTGGCGTCGGTCTCGACCGTGGCCCGGACCGTCACCCGGTCGAAGTTGGCGTTGCCGTCGGCCCCGCCGACCAGGACGCTGGTGTCCAGGTCGCCCTGAACCTCGAACGTCCACTCCCCCAGCCGGATGCCGAGGTCCTTGGCCACCAGGGTCGCGGTGACCTGGTTGCAGGAGGTCAGCGAGCCGAGCGCGTAGAACAGCGGGCTGGGCGCCTCGTCCTTGCCGCCGAACGCCGGGTAAGCGTCGGTGCTGAACCGGTGCGCGTTGCCGCCGGCCGTGGTCAGGTGCTGCGCGGTACCGGTCCCGGTCGCACTGACCACGAACGGAACCACCGAAGTCTTCAACGTCGCCATCTCGCGGCCCCTCCCTGTCACCTCGGCCCCCGCTTGCAGGCGCGACGGCCCTCACCTCCGCAAATCTACTAATTCGATAGGAATTGTCAACAAGCGGGGCGGGTCACCGGGCGGCGCCGGGCGCGTGAGGGCGCCGGGGCAGGCAGAGGCGCCGGGGCGCGGGAGACGCCGGGGGGCGGGCCGGGACGCGGTTAGTCGAGGGGCCAGGCTTCGGCGAGGAGCTTGCGGGTGTCGCGCAGGAGTTCGGGCAGGACCCGGGTCTGGCCGACGACCGGCATGAAGTTGGTGTCGCCGCCCCAGCGGGGGACGACATGCTGGTGCAGGTGGGCCGCGATGCCCGCGCCGGCCACCTGGCCGAGGTTCATGCCGACGTTGAAGCCCTGGGCGTTGGAGGCGGTGCGCAGGGCGCGGATCGCGCGCTTGGTGTGGTCGGCCAGCTCGGCCGTCTCGTCCAGGGTGAGTTCGGTGTAGTCGGCCACGTGACGGTACGGGACCACCATGACGTGGCCGCCGTTGTAGGGGTACAGGTTGAGCACCGTGTAGACCAGGGTGCCGCGGGCGACGATCAGGCCGTCCTCGTCGCTCAGGGTCGGGATCCGGTCGAACGGGCAGCCCTCGGCCTCGGTGCCGACCGGCTTGTTCTCGCCCTTGATGTAGGCCATCCGGTGCGGCATCCACAGCCGGGCGAACGAGTCGGGGATGCCCACCCCGTCCTGCGGACCGGTGGGGGTGGTCATACCTGCACGCGCTCCCGGACGGCGGTGACGATCTCGTCGATGGCCTGCTCGATGGAGACGCCGTTCTTCTGGGTGCCGTCCCGGTAGCGGAACGAGACCGCGTCGGCCGCGATGTCCTCGTCGCCCGCGATCAGCATGTACGGGACCTTCTGGCGCTGGGCCGAGCGGATCTTCTTCTGCATCCGGTCGTCGCTGGCGTCGACCTCGACCCGGATGCCCCGCTCGCGCAGCAGCGAAGCCACCTTGTCCAGGTAGGGCACGTGGGCGTCGGCGATCGGGATGCCGACCACCTGGACCGGGGCCAGCCAGGGCGGGAACGCGCCCGCGTAGTGCTCCAGGAGGATGCCGAAGAACCGCTCGATCGACCCGAACAGGGCCCGGTGGATCATGTACGGGCGCTGCCGGGTGCCGTCGGCGGCCTGGTACTCGATGCCGAACCGGCCCGGCTCCTGGAAGTCGACCTGCAGGGTGGACAGCTGCCAGCGGCGGCCGATCGCGTCCTTGACGTGCACGTCGATCTTGGGGGCGTAGAACGCGCCCTCGCCCTCGGCCACGGTGTACGGCAGACCGGACTTGTCCAGCGCGGACTTGAGCGCGGCCTCGGCCTCGGCCCACTCCTCGGGGGTCCCGACGTACTTCTCCGGCCGGGTGGACAGCTCGGCCTCGAAGTCGGTCAGCCCGAAGTCACGCAGCAGCCCGACCACGAAGTCGAGCAGCGAGGCCAGCTCGGGGGCCAGCTGCTCGGGGCTGCAGAAGATGTGCGAGTCGTCCTGGGTGAAGCCGCGGGCCCGGGTCAGGCCGTGCACCACGCCGGACTTCTCGTACCGGTAGACGGTGCCGAACTCGAACAACCGCAGCGGCAGCTCCCGGTAGGAACGCCCCCGGGAGGAGTAGATCAGCACGTGCATCGGGCAGTTCATCGGCTTGGCGTAGTAGTCGACGCCGTCGATGTCCATCGGAGAGAACATGCTCTCCTTGTAAAAGCCCAGGTGCCCGGAGCGCTCGAACAGCTCGCCCTTGGTGATGTGCGGGGTGTTGACGAACTGGTACCCGGCCTCCTCGTGGCGGCGGCGCGAGTAGTCCTCCATCACCCGGCGGATGATGCCGCCCTTGGGGTGGAACACCGGCAGCCCGCTGCCGATCTCGGTCGGGAACGAGAACAGGTCGAGCTCGGCCCCGAGCTTGCGGTGGTCGCGGCGCTCGGCCTCGGCCAGCATGGCCAGATACTCGTCCTGCAGCGAGCGGGACTCCCAGGCGGTGCCGTAGATCCGCTGCAGCTGCGGGTTCTTCTCGCTGCCGCGCCAGTAGGCGCCGCCGCTGCGCATCAGCTTGAACGCGGGGATGAAGCGGGTGGTGGGCAGGTGCGGGCCGCGGCACAGGTCCTTCCAGATGACCTCGCCGGTGCCCGGGTTGAGGTTGTCGTAGATGGTCAGCTCGGACCCGCCGACCTCGACCGACTCGTCGTCGTCGGCCGACACGGTACCGCCCTTGAGACCGATCAGCTCCAGCTTGTAGGGCTCGCCGGCCAGCTCGGACCGGGCCTCGCCCTCGCTGACCACGCGGCGGGAGAACCGCTGGCCCTGCTTGACGATCTGCCGCATCCGCGCCTCGATGGCCTTGAGGGCGTCCGGCTCGAACGGCTGGTCGACGTCGAAGTCGTAGTAGAAGCCCGCCTCGACGGGCGGGCCGATGCCCAGCTTGGCCTGCGGGTTGATGTCCTGCACGGCCTGGGCCAGCACGTGGGCGGTGGAGTGGCGCAGGATCGCGCGGCCGTCGGCCGAGCCGATCTCGACCGGCTCGACCACGTCGCCCGCCTCGACCGGGCAGGCCAGGTCGCGCAGCTGGCCGTTGACCCGGGCGGCGATGACCGCGTGCTCGCCGGGCTGCTGCTCACCGAGCCCGGCCTCGGCCAGGGCGGCGCCGGCGGTCGTGCCCGCCTCAACCACAAGCTCGCGTCCGGCGAGAGTGATACGAGGCTGCTGGGTCGACACGGCGGTACTCCTTGGCACGAAACGGATGGGTGGGGGCTACCCCCGCCTCGATGCTATCGGTGCCGCGCCACGCCTGGGTCAGCTCTCGAGGCCGGCCATGTCCAGCAGGTCGCCGAGGATCGCGTCGTAGTGGTTGAGTTCGAGGCTGATGTGGCCTTCGCCCGGCAGCAGGTGGACCCGGGCGCCGGGCAGGTGCCGGGCCAGCCACTGCCCGTGGCTGAACGGCACCATCCGGTCCTGGTCGCCCTGCCAGACGGCGATCGGGGCGGGCGGGGCCCCGAGGCCGGGCACGCCGGTGACCCTCGCGTGGTCCGGGCCCAGCTCGAAGCCCCAGTCGCTGACGAACGCCATGTCATCCTCGTACCAGCCGGCGATGCCGCGGGCCACCGCGGCCCGCAGCGCGGCCGCCTGGTAGTCGGCGTACTCGCCGGTCAG
Source organism: Actinomycetota bacterium (assembly GCA_019240215.1). Taxonomy (GTDB): domain Bacteria; phylum Actinomycetota; class Actinomycetes; order Streptosporangiales; family Streptosporangiaceae; genus Bog-532. The sequence continues at coordinate 75,824 of JAFAYQ010000017.1, forward strand.
GACGGCCTTGTCGGCGTCGTCGATGAGATCGCCGAGCCCGGCGATGATGTCGCCGCCGGTGACCGCGCCCAGCGCCCCGGCGGTCTTGTCCAGGAACGCGGTGAGGTCGGCCGGGCTGCTCTCGGCCGCCCCGAACTCCTCGAGGTTCTCCTCCCCCATCCCGGCCGGCCAGTCCAGGCCGTCGGCGTTGCGCGGTGCCACCCCGGAGATCGAGGTGGCCGCCAGGCAGCGCCCGGGCAGCAGGTAGGCGCAGGCCAGCGCGTGCGGGCCGCCCCCCGAGGTGCCGTGGGTGAGGAACGTTTCCGCGCCCAGCGCGTCGAGGATCTCGGCCACGTCGCCGGCCACGTTGGCCACCCGGCGGCCGGGCCGGGGGCTGGACCGGCTGTAGCCGGGGCGGGCGAAGTGGATCACCCGCAGGCCGCGGCGGATCGCGTCCTCGACCTTGGGCTCGTACGGCACCAGGCCGCCGCCGGGCGTGCCGTGGTGCACCACCAGCGGCAGGCCGCCGGGGGGACCGAGAGCCAGGACTTCGACGGTGCGGCCGTCGGTCAGCGCGATCGTCAGGCGCTCGGTCTGCATGCTGTCGATCCTCCTACCGGACCGGGTTGGAGTAAACCCGATCGGGGCTGACGAGGACGGCGGCCCGCCGTTCGGCCGCCATCACCTGGTCGTATGCGTCCCAGTCGTCGTGGGTGCCGCCGGCCGCGGTGAAGATCTCGCGCAGCAGCCGCCGCAGCCGGTCGGCGTCGATCCCGGGCAAGGCGTCGTCGGGCCCGGCCAGCTCGGCCGGCCCCTCGGCGGTGGCCCAGTCCCAGCCGGCCCGGATCGTCACCGTCGCCCGCGGCCGGGCCCGCAGGTAGTCCAGCTTGCGGGTGCCGCCGCGGATCACGAAGCCGACGACCGGCGCGCCGGTCAGCGGGTGGTCGAGCACGCCCGCGTTGACCACGGTGGACTGGACGGTCTGGTCCGGCCGCAGCAGCGACACCGACACCAGCCCGTGCTCGGGCGGGACCAGACGGCGGAAGTGGGAGAGGTCGGTCACCGGCCCAGTATCTCCCGGACCTGCCGGGCGATCTCAAGGTCCTCCCGGGCGGCGATGACGAACGTGCGGACGGCGGCGCCCGGATCGGTGATGTCGGTGTCGCCGTCGGCCTCGGCGTTGCGGGCCGGGTCGACCCGGACGCCGAGGAAACCGAGCCCGGCCGCGGCCGAACCGCGGATGGCGGGCGCGTTCTCCCCCACCCCGCCGGTGAACACCAGCGTGTCGAGCCCGCCGAGGGCGGCCGCCATCGAGCCGGCCAGGCCGCCCAATCGGTGCAGGTAGACGTCCAGCGCCAGCCGGGCGCGTTCCTGGCCCGCATCGGCGCCGCTCAGCACCTGCCGCATGTCGCTGGTCCCGGCCAGCCCTTTAAGGCCGGAATCATGCTCCAGCCGGGCGCTCAGCTCGGACGGCGCGATCCGCGCGTGCTCGGTCAGCCACAGCACCAGCCCCGGGTCCACGGTGCCGGACCGGGTGCCCATGACCAGGCCCTCGAGCGGGGTGAAGCCCATCGTGGTGTCGACCGAGCGGCCGTCGCGGACCGCCGCCAGCGAGGCGCCGGAGCCCAGGTGGCAGACCACCAGCCGGGCCGGGGTGCGGCCGAGCAGCTGGCCGACCCGGCGTGTGGCGTAGGCGTGCGAGAGGCCGTGGAAGCCGTAGCGGCGGACGTCCCAGCGCTGCCGCCACTCCAGCGGCAGCGCGTAGGTCGAGGCGGCCGCGGGCATCCTCGCGTGGAACGCGGTGTCGAAGCAGGCCACCGCGGGCACGTCCGGCAGCACCTTGCTGACCGCGTCGATGCCCGCCAGCGACTTGGGCTGGTGCAGCGGGGCCAGGTCGGTCAGCGCGTCGAGCTTGGCCCGGACGGCCGGGTCCAGCCGCACCGGCCCGGTGAACTCGCTGCCCCCGTGCACGACCCGGTGGCCGACCGCCTCCGGCCGGCCCGCGTCCCAGCGGGCGAACTCCCGCTCCACTTCCTGCGCGTCGAACTCACCACCGTGGGCGGTCAGCTCGCTGGAGGCCAGCAGCTGGTCACCGTCAGCCAGCAGGCTGAGCTTGAGCGAGCTGGACCCGGCGTTGACGACCAGGATGCGCATCAGTACGGCCAGGCCCAGTTGCGGATCTCCGGGGTGTCCTCGCCGTACTGCCGGGTGTAGGCGACCGCGTTGAGCCGCTGGTCGGTCATCTGCTGACGGACGTGCCCGGCCCGGGTGGCCAGCCCCGGGACCCGGTCGATGACGTCGATGACCAGGTGGAACCGGTCAAGGTCATTCAGCCGGACCATGTCGAAGGGCGTCGTGGTCGTCCCCCGCTCCTTGTACCCGCGCACGTGCAGGTTGTCGTGGCCGTGCCGCCGGTAGGCCAGCCGGTGGATCAGCCACGGGTAGCCGTGGAACGCGAAGATCACCGGCTTGTCCACCGTGAACAGGGCGTCGTACTCGGCGTCGGGCATGCCGTGCGGGTGCTCGGTCTCCGGCAGCAGCCGCATCAGGTCGACCACGTTGACCACCCGGACCCTGAGCTCCGGCAGGTGCTGGCGGATCAGGTCGACGGCGGCCAGCGTCTCCAGGGTGGGGATGTCGCCGCAGCAGGCCATCACCACGTCCGGCTCGCCGGTGTCGTCGTTGGACGCGAAGTCCCAGATCCCGACGCCCCGGGTGCAGTGGATGATCGCGTCGTCCATCGACAGCCAGGCGGGCTGCGGCTGCTTGCCGGCCACGATCACGTTCACGTAGTTCTGCGACCGCAGGCAATGGTCGGCGGTGGACAGCAGCGTGTTGGTGTCGGGCGGCAGGTACACCCGCACGATCTCCGGCCGCTTGTTCAGTACCACGTCCAGGAAGCCGGGGTCCTGGTGGGAGAACCCGTTGTGGTCCTGCCGCCACACCAGCGAGGACAGCAGGTAGTTCAGCGACGCCAGCGGCCGCCGCCACTCGATCCGGTTGCAGGCCTCCAGCCACTTGGCGTGCTGGTTGAACATCGAGTCGATGATGTGGATGAAGGCTTCGTAGCAGTTGAAAAGGCCGTGCCGCCCGGTCAGCAGGTAACCCTCGAGCCAGCCCTCGCACTGGTGCTCGGACAGCACCTCCATCACCCGGCCGGTCGGCGCCAGGTGGTTGTCACCGGGCACGATCACGCCTTCGAACACCTTGCTGGTGGCCTGATAGACGTCGGTCAGCCGGTTGGATTCGGTCTCGTCCGGGCCGAACAGCCGGAACGTGGACCCGTTACGGCGGATCACGTCGCGCAGCCAGTCGCCCAGCACCCGGGTCCCCTCGGCCCCATTGGTGTCGCGGGCGACCGCGACCGCGTAGTCGCGGAAGTCGGGCAGGTCGAGGTCGCGGCGGAGCAGGCCGCCGTTGGTGTGCGGGTTGGCCCCCATCCGGCGGTTGCCGGCCGGCGCGAGCGCGGCCAGTTCGGGGATCAGCGTGCCGTCCGGCCCGAACAGCTCCTCCGGCCGGTAGCTGCGCATCCACTCCTCGAGCTGGCGCAGGTGCTCGGGGTTGGTCCGCACGTTGGGCAGCGGCACCTGGTGGGCGCGCCAGGTGCCCTCGACCGGCTCGCCGTCCACGACCTTGGGGCCCGTCCACCCCTTCGGCGTTTTCAAAATGATCATCGGCCACCGCGGCCGGGTCTCGTCACCGTCCTCGCGGGCCCGGCGCTGGATCGCCGCGATCTCGTCGGCGACCGCGTCCAGGGTGGCCGCCAGCTGCTGGTGCACCAGATCGGGCTGGTCACCGGTCACCCGGAAGACCTGGTAGCCGTACCCCGCCAGCAGTGCGTCGAGCTCGGCGTCGGGGATGCGGGCGAGCACGGTCGGGTTGGCGATCTTGTAGCCGTTCAGGTGCAGGATCGGCAGCACCGCGCCGTCCTGGGCGGCGTTGAGGAACTTGTTGGAGTGCCACCCGGTGGCCAGCGGCCCGGTCTCGGCCTCGCCGTCACCGATCACGCAGACCGCGGTCAGGTCCGGGTTGTCGAACACCGCCCCGTAGGCGTGGGCCAGCGAGTAACCCAGCTCACCGCCCTCGTGGATGGAGCCGGGAGTCTCGGGGGCGGCGTGGGACGGGATGCCGCCGGGGAAGGAGAACTGGCGGAACAGCCGGCCCATCCCGGTCTCGTCCCGGGCGATGTTCGGGTACAGCTCGCTGTAGGTGCCCTCGAGGTAGGTGTTGGCCACGATGCCGGGACCGCCGTGACCGGGGCCGGTCACGTAGATCATGTTCAGGTCGCGCGCCTTGATCAGCCGGTTGACGTGCGCGTAGATCAGGTTCAGGCCGGGGGTGGTGCCCCAGTGGCCCAGCAGCCGGGGCTTGATCTGCCCGGCCTGGAGCGGCTCGCGCAGCAGCGGGTTGTCCCCCAGCAGGTAGATCTGTCCCACCGAAAGGTAATTGGCGGCACGCCAGTAGGCGTCCAGGTGCTTCAGCTCAGAATCAGTCAGCGGGCTCTGCTCGGTCACGGTCACGGCGTCTCCTCGGGGTCCCGGCCGTCCCGGCGAGCCTATTACCGGTAGTTGCTCCAGAGCGGGCCGGTGGCACGCCATTCGGCGTCCCAGGCGGCCATCCTCCGCCGCTGCAGTATCCGCCGGATGGCCAACGACGTAACGCCGAGCAACAACGAGAAGCCGAGCACCGCCAGCAGGCCGGCGAAGAAGGCCTGATGCGCGATCTGGGACCGGCCGAGCGGGGCGTTGGTGAGCTCACCCGACGCCTTGGTCCAGATGCTGACCTTCGCCCCGGTCTTGACGCCGGCCGCGGTCGTGACCCGGCCGGTGTGCGCGGTCCCGGCCGTGATCCAGCGGACCGGGACCGTGGTCAGGTAGACCGCGCCGTAGGGGTCGTTCTGGGGCCGCGCCGCGCCCTCCAGGACCACGGCGCTGACCTGGTGCCAGGCCGCCCGTTCGGCTTGGGCGGTGGCGGCCCCGCCGTCCCAGGCCCAGCGGCCGACCCCGAACGCGATCAGCGGGGTGGCGATCAGGAACACCGCCACCATGGCCAGCACGGCCAGCGACTCGAGCCGGTCAACCGAGCGGCGGAGCGGATTATGGTCGGGCCGCAGCCCGTTGAACAGCCGGGTCCAGCCGCGCACGCGCGGCATCCGTCGGCCCCCCGGCGCTGTCGTCCTTCGCCACCTGCGCATCGCTGGCCAGCCTTTGCCGTCGATATCTTTCGCCTTCTCCTTACCCACAGTTGCGGAAGATAACTGGCCGAACCCGTACGGACGGCGTTAACGTGGCCCAGTGGACAGGGGACCGCAGGTCATCGCCGGTTCGCTGGCGGATGAGAATGCGCGGCTGTACGAGGAGGCTCAGCGCCAGCACCGGTGGCTGCAAGCCAGCGGCGAGGTCACCACCAGCCTGCTGTCGGGCACCGACCCGCGCCAGGTGCTGGCGGCGGTGACGGCCCAGGTACACGAGCTGTCCGGCGCCGACCTGGTGGTGGTGGCGCTGCCCGAAAAGGGCGGCCGCCGGATCACGATCACCTCGGCCGTCGGCGACGGCGCCGACGGCGTGGTCGGGCTGGTGCTGCCGGCCGATCGGTCGCTGCCCGGCCAGGTGCTGGCCACCGGCCAGCCGGTGACGATCACGGACTACTCGGCCGACCCGCGGTCGGCCGAGGCGGCCCGGGACCTGATGGGTCACATCGGGCCGAAAATGATCTTCCCGCTCGGCGTGCCCGGCAACGTGCTCGGGGTGCTGAGCGTCGGCCGCCGCCGGGGCGGCCCGCCCTTCGCGGCGGCCGCCGCCGACGTCATCGCCTCGTTCGCGGCCCAGGCGGGGGTGGCGCTGGAGCTGGCCGCGCGCCGGTCGGACGCCGAGCGGCTGTCGCTGTATGAGGACCGCGACCGGATCGCCCGTGACTTGCACGACCTGGTCATCCAGCGGCTGTACGCGACCGGGATGGCGCTGGAGGGCACGGTCTCGATGATCGTGGTGCCCGAGGTGGCCAGCCGGGTCCGCAACGCGGTCGACGCGATGGACGAGACGATCAAGGACATCCGGGCGACGATCTTCGCGCTGCAGGCGCGGGCCGAGGACCCGGCCGCCCGGCTGCGGAGCGAGATCGTCGACATCGTGGACGAGATGGCGGTGATGCTGGGGTTCGCCCCGGCCCTGCGGCTCGGGCAGGGGCTGGACGGCCGGGTCAGCCCGGAGGCGGCCGAGTACCTGCTGACCGCGCTGCGGGAGGCGCTGTCGAACGCCGCCCGCCACGCCCAGGCGACCGCGGTCGAGGTCAGCATCGAGGTGGACACGGCCGGCCTGCTCACCCTGCGGGTCACCGACGACGGGACCGGGATCCCGGCCGGGGTACACCGCAGCGGGCTGCGCAACCTGGCCCAGCGGGCGGGCAGCCTGGGCGGGGTGCTGGAGCTGGGGCCGGCCGGCGGTCCCGGCGGCCACGGCACCGCGCTGGTGTGGCGGGTGCTCGCGTCAGCCTGACGGGGGCGCTCAGCCGGAGGGGGGCGTGGCCGCCGGCGGGAAGCCGGTCCAGCGCAGCCGGGGCGGCAGGTGGGCGGCGTCGTTGAAGCTGAGCAGCCGGGGCGGCAGGGTGGCGGAGTAGGCGATCACGCTGAGCGCGGCGTTCATCTGGTTCACGCCCAGCCAGCGCCAGGGCGGTCCCGCCATCGCCTGGCCGACCAGCCAGCCGATCAGGAAGTTGTGGGTGACCAGGAGCTCGTGCTGGTCGTCGTCGGCCGGGCCGGGGCGGGCGAACCGGTCGAGGGCGGCCGCCGCCAGCTCACTCCCCCGGGCCCGCTCGGCGGCGGTGAAGCGGGCCAGGAAGCTCGCGTAGGGGGCGGGCAGCTCGGCCTCGCCGACCGGGGGAACGTAGTCGCCGGCCAGTTCCGAGACCGACACCGGGACGGCCGGGAACTGCGCGGCGATGATCGCGGCGGTCTGCGCGGCCCGGGGCAGCGGGCCGTGGCTGATGGCGGTCAGCGGCACCGGCCGCAGCCGCCGCGCCACCAGCTCGGCCTGCTCGCGGCCGACGGCGCTGAGCGGCCCGTCGTGAGGGGCCGCGTCGCCGTGCCGGACCAGGTAGAGGAACCGGGTCACGAGCGGGCGCCGCCGCTACTCGCGGGGGCGGTCGCGGTCGCCGAAGACGCGGGCGGCGTAGGCGGCGGCCTGGGTGCGGCGCTCCATACCGAGCTTGGCGAACAGGGCCGACACGTAGTTCTTGACGGTCTTTTCGGCCAGGAACAGCTGCTCGCCGATCTGCCGGTTGGTCAGGCCGTTGCCGATCAGCTCGAGGATGCGGCGCTCCTGCCCGGTCAGGCCCTCGAGCGGGTCCTGCTTGCGGGAGCTGTCCCGCAGCCGGGCCATCAGCTGGCTGGCGGCGCCGGCGTCGAGCATCGACTGGCCGGAGGCCACCGTCCGCACCGCGCCGACCAGGTCGGTGCCGCGGATCTGCTTGAGCACGTAACCCGACGCACCGGCCATGACCGCGTTGAACAGCGCCTCGTCGTCCCCGAAGGAGGTCAGCATCAGGCACGCGACCTGCGGCAACCGGGACCGGATCTCCCGGCAGACGGTGACGCCGTCGCCGTCCGGCAGCCGCACGTCGAGGATGGCCACGTCGGGCCGCAGGGCCGGGATCCGGGCCAGCGCCGACGCCGCGGTGCCGGCCTCCCCGATCACCCGGATGTCGGGCTGCGATTCCAGCAGCTCCCGTACGCCGAGCCGGACGATCTCGTGGTCGTCCAGCAGGAAAACCCCGATCGTCTTGCCGGGCCCCACATCGCTCATTCGAGACACCCTAGCCGCCCGGGTCGGCCAGGGTGTATAGCGATCGGTAATTGAATACGAACCGCCGGTTATTTCGGGCGGCGGCGCTGGTTACGGTCCCGGTTCGTGTCGTCGCCGGTCAGGCCGGCCCGGCGCAGCGCGTCGGCCATCGCGCCGCTGGCCGGCTGGCTGGTGCGCGGCTGGCTGGTGCGCGGCTGGCCGCCCCGGGACTGGCCGCCGCGGGACTGGTCCCGGCGTGGCTGATCGCGGCGGCCCTGATCGCGGCGCGGCTGGTCCGGCCGCGCCTGGCCGCCGGGGCGCTTGGCCGGGGCCTCGTTGTCGTCGTCGAGCCGGAGCGTGAGCGAGATCCGCTTGCGGGCGATGTCCACGCCGAGCACCTTGACCCGGACCACGTCACCCGGCTTGACCACCTCGCGCGGGTCGGACACGAAGTTCGCCGACATCGCCGACACGTGCACCAGCCCGTCCTGGTGGACGCCGATGTCGACGAACGCCCCGAACGCGGCCACGTTGGTGACCGTGCCCTCCAGGACCAGGCCGGGGGTCAGGTCTTCGAGCGTCTCGACCCCGTCGGCGAAGGTGGCGGTCTTGAACGCCGGCCGCGGGTCACGGCCGGGCTTTTCCAGCTCGCGCAGGATGTCGGTGACGGTCGGGACGCCGAACCGGTCGTCGGCGAAGCTGGCCGGCTTGAGCGTGTGCAGCAGCGCGGTGTTGCCGATCAGGCCGGGCAGCGGGGTGGCGGCCGCGGTCAGGATGCGGCGCACCACCGGGTAGGCCTCGGGATGCACGCTGGAGGCGTCGAGCGGGTCGTCGCCGCCGGTGATGCGCAGGAAGCCGGCCGACTGCTCGAACGCCTTGGGCCCGAGCCGGGGCACGGTGGTCAGCTGCTGGCGGCTGCGGAACGGCCCGGTGCTGTCCCGGTGGGCCACGATCCCGTCGGCCAGCCCGGCGCTGATCCCCGACACCCGGGCCAGCAGCGGGGCCGAGGCGGTGTTGACGTCCACCCCGACCGCGTTCACGCAGTCCTCGACGACCGCGTCCAGCGACCGGGAGAGCTTGCCCTCGGCGATGTCGTGCTGGTACTGGCCGACCCCGATCGACTTGGGGTCGATCTTGACCAGCTCGGCCAGCGGGTCCTGGAGCCGCCGGGCGATCGACACCGCGCCCCGCAGCGACACGTCCATGCCGGGCAGCTCGCGGGAGGCGTAGGCGGAGGCCGAGTAGACCGACGCGCCCGCCTCGGACACCACCACCTTGGTCAGGGGCAGCTCGGGGTGAGTCTTGATCAGGTCGGCCGCCAGCCGGTCGGTCTCCCGGGAGGCGGTGCCGTTGCCGATCGCGATCAGCTCGACGCCGTGGGCGGCGGCCAGCCGGGCCAGGACCGCGATCGACTCGTCCCAGCGGCGGCGCGGTTCGTGCGGGTAGATGGTCTCGGTCGCGACCGACTTGCCGGTGCCGTCGACCACCGCCACCTTGACCCCGGTGCGAAAACCGGGATCCAGGCCCATGGTCGGGCGGGCGCCGGCCGGGGCGGCTAGCAGCAGGTCGCGCAGGTTGGCGGCGAACACCCGGACCGCCTCGTCCTCGGCGTGCTGCCACAGCCGCATCCGCAGGTCGACGCCGAGGTGGACCAGGATCCGGGTGCGCCAGGCCCAGCGGACGGCCTCGGCCAGCCAGCGGTCGGCCGGGCGGCCCCGGTCCTCGACGCCGAACCGGCGGGCGATGGCCTCCTCGTAAAGGCTCGGCCCGGCCCCGGGGTCGTCGTCGGCCCCGGAGTCCATGGTGAGGTCGAGGATCTCTTCTTTTTCGCCGCGGAACACGGCCAGGATGCGGTGCGAGGGCAGCCGGGTGAAGGCCTCGGCGAAGTCGAAGTAGTCGCTGAACTTGGCCCCGGCCTCTTCCTGGCCCTCCCGCACCCGGGCCACCAGCCGGCCCGCGGACCACATCCGCTCCCGCAGCTCACCGATCAGGTCGGCGTCCTCGGCGAACTGCTCGACCAGGATCGCGCGGGCCCCCTCGAGGGCGGCGGCCGGGTCGGCCACCCCGCGCTCGGCGTCCACGTAGCCGGCGGCGGCCTGCTGGGGGTCGTGGCCGGGCTCGGCCAGCAGCAGGGTGGCCAGCGGCTCCAGCCCCGCTTCGCGGGCGATCTGCGCCTTGGTGCGCCGCTTGGGCTTGTAGGGCAGGTAGATGTCCTCCAGCCGGGCCTTGGAGTCGGCTGCCATGATCCGCTCGGTCAGGTCGGCGTCGAGCTTGCCCTGGGCGCCGATCGACTCCAGGATCGCGGCCCGCCGTTCGTCCAGTTCGCGCAGGTAGCGGAGGCGTTCCTCGAGCGTACGGAGCTGGGCGTCGTCGAGCCCGCCGGTCGCCTCCTTGCGGTAGCGGGCCACGAACGGGACCGTGGCCCCGCCGTCGAGCAGGTCGACCGCCGCACTCACCTGGTTCACCCGGACGCCGAGCTCACCGGCGATGCGCTCGCTGACCGGGGCGGGCTGGGAGGGGGCGGCGGTGGGTGAGGTCACGTGGTTTCGCTTTCTCGCGGATGGACGGGACAGGGCCGCTCGAGCGGGGCCAGCAGAGCGGGGCCAGCAGCGCCGGGCGCGGATCGAGAGCCTAATTGCTCGGCGCCCGCGACGCGGTCGCACTGGCCCGCGTCTTCTTTTCTGATTGCTTGAGTGTTACTTTGCGGCTATTTGGAGGTGGCGTTATGTCGGGGTTCTTAACTCATCGTCCCATCCGGGTGGTCGCGGTGGTAGCGGCCGCGGCCGGGGCCGCACTGCTGGCGATACCGGCCGGAGCGGCCACCACCAGTCCCGCCCGAGTCAGTAAGCCCACGGCCGCCGCGGCCAGCTGCCCGTGGGTCAGCTCACACGCGCCCGTCGCCCAGCGGGTGGCGCAGCTCATGGGCCAGATGAGCGTGGCAGACGAGATCATCCTGGTCGAGGGGCACGGCACCAGCAATCCCTACGTGTTCTACATGCCGGGCATCGCATCCTTGTGCATCCCCCAACTGGGTGAGGAGGACGGCCCGAACGGCGTGGCCGACGGCCTGACCGGGGTCACCGAGCTGCCCGCCGGAGTGGCGCTGGCGGCGACCTTCGACCCGGCCCTGGCCAGCCAGTACGGCAAGGTCGTGGGGACCGAGGAGATCGGCAAGGGGGCCGCGGTCAACCTCGGCCCGACCGTCAACATCGACCGGGACCCGCGCTGGGGCCGGTCGTTCGAGACCTACACCGAGGACCCGTACCTGAACCAGTCGCTGGCCGTCAGCGAGATCGGCGCCCTGCAGAGCACCGGCGAGATGGACCAGGTCAAGCACTTCGACGCCTACAACCAGGAGACCTACCGCAACACGCCCGCCGACGACGTCATCGTCAGCGACCGCGTGCTGCAGGAGATCTACATGCCGGCCTTCCAGGCCGCGGTGCAGGACGCCGGCGCCGCCTCGGTGATGTGCTCGTACTCCTACATCAACGGCAACGCCGCCTGCAACAACGCCTACACCGAGACCAACGTGCTCCGGCAGCAGTGGGGCTTCCCCGGCTTCGTCACCTCGGACTACGGGGCGCTGCACGGCCTGGACGGGGCGACCGACGGCACCGACCAGGAGCAGCCGGAAAACACCTACTACGGCACTCCGCTGGAGACCGCCGTGGAGAACGGCACGATCCCCCGCTCCACGCTGAACACGATGGTGCAGCGGATCCTCACGGAGATGTTCCGTTTTAATCTGATCTCCAAGCCGCTGACCGGATCGACGTCGGCCACCGTGACCACCCCCGCCCACCAGGCGGTCGGCACCGACGTGGCCGAGACCAGCACCACCCTGCTCAAGAACGCCGGCTCGGTGCTGCCCCTTTCGGCCACCGGCGGCGGAGGCGTGGCGGTGATCGGGCCGGCCGCGTCGGCCCAGGTGACCTACGGCGGGGGCGGCAGCGCCGCGGTGCTGCCGTCGGCCACGGTCAGCCCGCTGCAGGGCCTGCAGGCCGCGGCCGGGGCCGGCACCTCGGTGAGCTACACCCAGGGCCTGCCCACCGACACCTCGCTGCCGGCCATCCCCGCGGCCGACCTGTCCCCGGCCTACGCGCCGACGCCGTTCGGCGGCAGCTACTCCGGGACGCTGACCGCGCCGGAAACCGGCACCTACGTGCTGGCCATCACCAACGACTGCGGCTGTTACACGCCCACCTACCTGAGCCTGAACGGCAAGCAGTTGCTGGACGACCCGAGCACGCCGCCGGTGCACACGTACTCGGTGGCGGTCAGCCTGACCGCGGGCCAGACCTACACCCTGGCCATCTCCGGTGACTCGGACGCGCTGACCTGGGCCACCCCGTCGGCGCTGGCCCCGGGCCTGGCCCAGGCGGCGGCCGCGGCCAAGGCGGCGAAGACGGCCGTGGTGGTGGTCTCCGACGACACCGAGTCCGAGGCCACCGACCGGCTCAGCCTGGCCCTGCCGTCGGCGCAGGACGAGCTGATCGAGGCGGTGGCGGCGGCCAACCCGCACACGGTGGTGGTGATCGACGCGGGCGCGCCGGTGACCATGCCGTGGCTCAGCCAGGTGGCCGGCGTGGTCGACGCCTGGTACCCGGGCCAGTCCAGCGGCACCGCGCTGGCCAGCGTGCTGTTCGGCCGGACCAACCCGAGCGGGCACCTGCCGGTCACGTTCCCGCAGAGCCTGGCCCAGGTGCCGGCCTCGACCACGGCCCAGTTCCCCGGCAACGGCACCACCGTGCAGTACTCCGAGGGCCTGGACGTCGGGTACCGGTGGTACAACGCCCAGGACCTGGCGCCGTTGTTCCCGTTCGGGTACGGGCTGTCCTACACCTCGTTCCGGTACAGCGGCCTGCGGGTCACCGGGGCGGTCCAGGGCACCCAGGACGTGCGGGTCAGCGCGACCGTGACCAACACCGGGAGCCGGGCCGGGGCGGACGTGGCCCAGCTGTACGTGACGTTCCCGGCGTCGGCCGGTGAGCCGCCCCGGCAGCTCAAGGGCTTCCAGCGGGTCGATCTGGCCCCTGGGCGGTCCGAGCGCGTTCGGTTCACGCTGACCCCGTCCGACCTGCAGTGGTTCGACACCTCGGCCCCGGGGGCGAGCGCCACCGGCGGCGGCTGGAGCCAGTCGGCGGGCGCCTACCAGGTGTACGTGGGCGACTCCTCGGCGCTGGCCGGGCTGCCGCTGCGCGGCGGGTTCGCGGTCACCTCGACCCCGGGCGCCCGCCAGGTGACGGTCAGCGCGCCCAGCACGGTGACGGCCGGCCAGCCGTTCACGGTCAAGGTGACGCTGACCGCGGCCGGGGACCAGACCCTGTACGGGCCGCGGATCACGCTGCAGCTGCCGCAAGGCTGGACCGCGCGTCCGGCCGAAGCCAGGCTCGGGGTGGTGCGGCCCGGGCAGGCGCCGGTGGCGACGTTCACGGTGACGCCGCCGTCCTACGCGCCCAACAGCAGCCAGGTGGTGCACGCCACCGCCGACCTGGGCGGGTCCGACACCCGCGAGGCCGGGGTGAGCGTGACCGTCGGCGGCTGACCACGCCGGAGCCCGGCCCCTGGTGAACGGGGGCCGGGCTCCTGGTTGGGCGCGGTCTAGGTGGTGACCGGGGTGGGAGCGGCGCCGGCGCCGCCCAGCGGGCCCTGCTTGGCGGCCTTGTCGAAGAGCCCGATGACGTCTTCGACCGGCAGCCCCTTGGTCTCGGGCAGGAACTTCCAGATGAACACGATGGCCAGCGCGCACAACCCGGCGAACACGACCAGGACTCCGGCCAGGCTGATGGCGTTCTGGGACACCGGGAAGATCTCGATCAGGAGGAAGTTGGCCAGCCAGTCGAACATGGCCGCGATGGCCGCGGCCTGACCGCGGACCGCGGTCGGGAACACCTCGCCCTGCAGGGTCCAGCCGGTGCCGCCGACGCCGATGGCGAACGAGGCGATGAAGCCGTCCAGGCCGATCATGATGACCGCCAGCCGCCAGTTGCCGGCCGGGACGATGACCAGGCCCGCGGCGGCGACCAGGGCAAACGCGATCATGCCGGCGTAGCCGCCCATGGAGAGCTTGCGCCGGCCGAACTTGTCGATCCAGCGGAACCCGAGATAGGTGGAGGCGACGTTCACCGCGGTCATGATCGCGGTCACTTCCACGCCGGCCACGGTCGTCTTGACCAGGGTGGCGTGGGCGCCGGAGAAGATCGGCCCGAGCAGGTGGGGCCCGTAGTAGAGCGGCACGTTGATGCCGGTGATCTGCTGGAAGATGAAGAAAACGCAGACCACGATCAGGGCCCGGCGGACGCCCGGGGTCCAGTTCTTGCGGCGCTGCTCCCGGCTCTGGCCGCCCTCGATGCTCTCGATGGTCTGGGCCGCGGACCGGATGTCCTCGTCGCTGACGTCGTGCACCCCGAGGATGCCCAGGGCGTCACGGGCCTTGTCGTACTTACCGTGCCGCAGCAGCCAGCGCGGCGACTCCGGCATCGAGGTGCGCAGGGCCAGGCCGAGCAGAGCGGGGACAGCGCCGAGGCCGAGGATCAGCCGCCAGCCGACCGAGGCGGCCGAGTTGGGCCAGACCCCGAAGATGAGGATGGCGATGAGGTAGGCGACCAGGATGCCGACCGTGATCATCCACTGCTGCAGCAGCGACAGCGAGCCGCGCTTGTCCTTGGGGGCGTACTCGGCGATGTAGGCGGTGGCGATGGCCGAGTCGGCCCCGATGGCCAGGCCGATCAGCGTGCGCGCGGCCAGCAGGACGGCGGCGTCCGGGGTGATCGCGGACAGGATCGAGCCCAGGGCGTAGATGCCAGCGTCGGCGATCAGCAGGCCCTTGCGGCCGAACCGGTCGGCGATGGGCCCGGCCGCGATCGCGCCGGCCGCCGCGCCCAGCGAGGCGCCGGACACCAGGTAGCCCTCGGCCAGCCCCTTGAGGTTGTAGGGCACGAAGTTCAGGGCCGACCCGATGTTGGAGGTGTCATAGCCGAACAGGAACCCGCCCAGCGTGGCCAGCAGTGTCAGCCGGAACAGGAAGGCGGTGGATTTCTGACCGTCCAGCGCGCTGAGCACGCTGTTCCCGGTGCCTCTACCGGCACCTGGGGCAGGTTGTGCCATACCAAAAGCTCCCTTGCTGTCAGTCACGGCGGCTAACCCCTCCTTCCCGCCCAGAAGCGCTATGAACATGACAGTGAGCACCACTTCCCCCGCAGGTCGCAGCGGTCACAGGGGTGGCGGGAGGCCAGGGAGTCTGGGCTGGCGGGCTCAGGCGGCGGTGAACGACAGCACCAGGCGGTCGGAGACCGGGCGGTAGCCGAGGCGCTGGTAGAGGGCGTTGCTGGTGGGGTTGGCGAGGTCGGTGAACAGCACCACCTCACGGGCGCCGGCCACCCGGGCCGCCTGGCTGACCGCGACCGTGACCGCGCCCCCGTAGCCCTTACCGCGCTGGCCTAGCGGAGTGTAGACCGGGGCGACGCGGGCCATCGCGCCGAGCACCCGGGTGCGGGCGGCGGTGGCGACCAGCTCGCCGCCGATCTCCCAGACCAGCTGACCGCCGTAAGCCAGGCGGGCGTCGACGGCCGGGCCGCCCGACCCGCGGGCGGCCGTGTCCGCTTCGCGCTCGAAGGCTTCGTACCAGTCGATCAGCTGGTCGCGGTCGGCGGCGGCGGCCACCCGGGCCCGGCCCGGCGGCGCGGCGGGCGGGGTCAGTTCGGCCAGCCGGAACAGGCGCTGGCGCTGGTACACCTGGGCGGTGGCGGCCGGGCGCCACTGGGCGGCGAACGTCTGGGCGGCTTCCGGGGCGCCGTTGACGCCGGTCAGCGGGCGGTCCTGACTCAGCAGGTGGACGGCCAGGCCGACGGCGGTGGCCTCGCTCATCGGGCTGAGCACGACCGGCCAGCCGGGGCTGTGCACGAAGGCGGCGACCGGGCTGGCCGAGCCGGCCGTGCGGGTGGCCGAGTCGGCGGCGGCGGAGGGCGGGCCGGCGGCGGCGGTGGGCGGGCCGGCGGCGGGCAGCCAGCCGAACAGCGGGGTCTTCTCCGGCGGGGGCGCGGCCCTGCTCACACTGTCGGCGATCGACAGCAGCACGGTGTTCTCGACCGGGTCGGCCGTCAGGTAATCGCCCGCCGCGGCCACGAACTCGGCCGCGTCGGTGGTGGTGCGCCAGCTCATCAGCCGGTACTGGGCCGGGCGACCTGGCCGAGGAACAGCGGCAGGCCGGTGCTGGTGTCGGTGATCGCGAACAGGAACGGCCGGTCGACGGTGAACGGGATCGGGTCGGGGCCGCGGCGGATCGCCATCGCCCGCATCCCGATCGCGGTCGCGGCGGCCGCTTCGGTGCCCTGCTCGTCGACGTCGATGTAGGCCTGGTGAACGACCTCGTTGATCAGCAGCCGTTCGGCGCGGGTGATGCCGGTGAAGTCGGCGGCGTCGGTGAAGGCGTCGCGCACACCGAGCTGGCGCAGCACCGGGATCAGCGGGGCCCGGGTCCGCTGGCGGAACTTGGGCAGCGCCAGCGCCACGCTCTGCCGCTCGGCGGCCAGCAGCGGGTCCAGCCCGGGCGGGGCCAGCTCGGTGAGCGGCCCGTCGGGGAGCACGATCGCCATCGCCAGCGCGGTGCTGCCCGGCTGATCCTTGTACGGCAGCAGCACCGCCTGGTAGCCGTCCCCGCGCAGGTAGGGCAGGCTGGCGGTGCGGTGCATGGTCGGGACCCGGATCGGGTCGCCGTCGGCTGGATGGAACGGGGCGTCGCGGGTGTCGCTGGCGGCGAACGGGAACGCCCACCGGGCCTTGAGGTAGACCGCGTTGGCGAGCACCAGCCGGGTGTCGGCGGTGACCGCGTCGGCCCCCAGCAGGTTGGTGATCTTGCCCGCCGTCTGGTCGGCGATCAGGTCGTTGATCTCGGCCCGGGCCTGCTGGGGGGCGCCGCGGAAGTCGGTCTCGCGCACGATGGCCGCCCCCGCATCCCGCACCTGGTCGCGGTAGGCGGCCTCGAGGGGCAGCCCGGCCTGCAGCCAGAGGCTGTTGGGGGCGCGGAAGGTGGCCGGGGTGCCGCTGTCGGCCGGAGTGGGGCGGCCGGGCCGGCTGGCCGGATCGCCGGCGCCCCCGTCGGCCGGAGCGGCGCCCCCGGCCGACTGGACCACGCCGGACAGCAGCCGCAGGCCGTCCTCGGCGGCCGTCGCCGGGTCGCCCCCGCCATCGAGGTGAAGGGCGGCCACCAGCTGGTCGGCGGTGCTCCCACGGGCCCCGAGCAGCGCCAGCTCGAGGGCGGCGGCGACGCTGGACGGCGAGAACACCAGGTCCTGGCCGGCCGCGGCCAGCTGCCGGTACAGGTCGACCCCGAACGCGTCAGCCGCAGCGGCCGCCTGCGGACGCTGCGCAATCCCCTTTTCGGTCATGGCACTCTCCTCCGGCGCTCAGCTCCATCACACCACGCCCTGGCCGGCAGACGCCCCGTCAGGGCCGGGCGCGCGCGGCCGGGGGAAGGCCATGGTGCACTATCGGCGGCAGACGTATTTTTCCAGGCTGAAATGGCTGCGTGCCGCACTCGGCGTTCCCGTTTTCCGTCCCGTACACACCACTCGTAATAACGATTAACACGGCGATTAACATTCAGCTTTCGCGATTCACATAAATCGCCCTCCCTGATCGGCGGCTTTATGGGATTGCAGGGGAGTTGTCGCTTCAATCAATGCTCACGGCTAAGCGGCGATCACACCGAGTGGGCAAAGAGGTAAAGAAGGGCGCCGAGTTCTGGCGGTCAAGGACTTCTTCTGGGGCGAAAAGCTCTGATGGGACCGGAGTTTCTCGAGGGCTGAGGCTAGGCGGGAGCTTGGGGCGGCCGGGGCCGCGGTGCACTGTGGGAGTCCGGGGCCGGCAGGTGCAGGGGATTGGAGTTCGGGAGCGGGGCGGATCCGAGCGGGCTACGGATGCGCGCAGGACGGAGCCAGGGGTAAACGAGGTCCCGGCAAGCTCTGGAGACGGACCGTTGCGTATTGCGGGGCGCGGGAGACGCGCCGGTGCCGATCGCGCGGCCCTGGGCGCGGGCTGGTGTGGATTGCGTTTCTCGCCAGACGCAACGTTGCGTATTGCTGAGCGTCGGAGAGCCGGGTTTCACGGGGGGCCGGCTCGGGGCCCGCGAGGCCGGAGCGTGCGGCGTCGGAGACTACGGGCAGCGAGAGGCCCGGGACTTGCGACCTCGCGCCGGGCCGGGCGTGGCGGGCTGGGGACGGTGGCCCGGGACGCCGTGGCGGGATACGGGGCCGCCGAGCAGGTGGGGGGCCAGTGGGGCGGCCTGGCCGGGGTGAGCGGGGCGGCCGGCGTGCCGGCCTGACGAGATGGCCTCGGCGTCGTGGCTCAGGATGGAGGCGTAGCGCCCCGGACCTGGCGAAGGGTCGCTGAGGTGGGGCTTTGCTGGACTCGGGGCCGGGTCTGGTGCGGTGAGCTGGGCGCGAGTCACCCGGTGGCGGGAGGGCCGAGCGGGCTTCGGGGCGGGTGGGCCACGGGTTCAGCGGGGGGGGCGGCGGCCGGGTTCGAGGCCGGGGCCGGTGCGGGGGGGCCCGAGCGGAGTGGGGGCCGACGCGAGGTAGGGCCGACGCGAGGTAGGGGCCCGAGCGTGGCGGGGCCCGAGCGTGGCGGGGCCCGAGCGTGGCGGGGGCGAGCGGGGCGGGGGCGAGCGGGGCGGGGGCCCGAGCGGGGCGGGGGGCCGACGCGAGGTGGGGCCGGATGCGAGGTGGGGCCGGGCGACGCGCGGCCGGGCCGCCCGGTGCGGAGTCTCACCTGGATTTACTGAACAGCCTTTAATTAGAGCAATTTATACTCGGGTATTTATTTATCTCAGCTGCTGCGGGCGGGGCCGAGGGGGCGCTGGGCAGCAAAAAGGCGCCTGCACGGCACCGTGGGCCTGGTCGGGCACGACGGGCTGCGGACCGTCCGGCTGGGGGGGGAAGCCAGACGGTCCGCAGCCAGGCGTGACCTAGCTACGATGCGAGCAGGCGCCTTGTGGTCACCTGGATGAGTGACCAGCTAACGCCGGTAAACCGGTTTGACACGCGCCCTTCTTGAAGCCCCGCTCTGGGCTGCAATGCTTTGCACGCGCCGTATTAATTAAACCACATTCCCGCGATGACTCAGTACGCTACTGCAGCGTAACTCCCGCTGCAACCGCATCTCAGGGAATTAACGAAGCGACTTTTTCTGGCTGATTTTCTTAGCACGGGTGGCGTAGTGGTCCGGGAGTTTTTGTCATCGAGTGAGTCGTCGCTGGCGGGCGGATCCACCACATCGGGGCAGGCTATCTCTTACAGCATGTAACGGGCTTATGTCCTTTCTGTCACTGGAAAGTCCGCTGTCAGCGCTCCGGAACCCGTCTGCCGGGTCTAACGTCAGACATGTGCAGGCAGTCGGACGGCGGCACGCTGGCGGGGACGGAGCCTCAACGATGACGCGCACCACCGAGCCCGGCCGGGACGGCAACCGGCCCGCGGAGATTCGGCCGGAGCTGGCCGAAAAGGTTCTCCGGCCGGAGCTGCCGAGCCTGGCCAACGACATCATCGAGGCCATCCGGGTGAAGATCCCCGAGTACGCCCGGCCGATGGACGGCCCCTACGGGCAGCTCATGCGCGAGTGCGTGGAGCAGGCGCTGGCCTCGTTCGTGGACCGGGTGGCCGACCCCACGACCTCGCTCAAGCAGCGCGACGAGATGGCCCGGGGACTCGGGCAGCACGAGGCCGACGAGGGCCGCAGCCTGGACTCGCTGCAGACCGCCTACCGGGTCGGCTCGCGGGTCGCCTGGCAGCGGGTCATGGACATCGGCCACCGCAATCCCGAGCTGACCTCGGACGTCATGTCGATGCTGGCCGACGCGGTCTTCGAGTACATGGAAGAGCTGGCCGAGCTGTCGTTCCAGGGTTACCGGGAGGCGCGCGCGGTCACCGCCGAGGAGCAGCAGGCGGTCCGGCGGCGGCTGCTCCAGCTCATCCTCAACCGCGACCAGCCGATCCCGTTGCGGGCGCTGGCCGACATCGCCACCGACGCCGGCTGGCCGCTACCGGACCAGGTCACCGCCGTCGCGGTCCAGCCCCGGAGGAACGCCGAGCGGGCCGATCCGGGGCCACTGGCGGCCGACAGCGACGTGCTGGCCAGCCTCGACGACGGACAGCCGCACCTACTGATCCCGGGCCCGAGCGACGCCGCCCGCGAAGCCGCGCTGGCCGCCCGGCTGGGGATCCGGCGGGCCGCGATCGGGCTGGCGGTGCCGCTGACCGACGCGACCGACTCGCTGCGCTGGGCCCGGCAGGCGCTGGCGCTGGCTGAGGCCGGGGTGATCGAGGCCGGCCAGATCGTGCACTGTGAGGACCACCTGCTGACGCTCTGGCTGATGTCCGACGGCGCGCTGGCCGAGCAGGTCAGCCGCCGCCAGCTCGGGGCGCTGGAGGGGCTGACCCCGCGCCAGCGGCAACGGCTGACCGAGACGTTCGGGGCCTGGCTGGAGACCCGGGGCACCGCGGCCGAGATCGCCGAACGGCTGCAGGTGCACCCGCAGACCGTCCGCTACCGCATCCGGCAGCTGGAACGCACGCTGGGCGACGAGTTCGGCGACCCCGATGCCCGGTTCGCGATGGAGATGGTGCTGCGGGCGATGCGGCTGCAGGCCCGGGCCACCCGCCCGCAGCCCCCGGTCACCAGTGGTTCAGGTGCATGACCTCGTCCAGCGGCCGGCGCGGGGCCGGGCGGAACGTCTCGCCGGTGTAGTAGGCGGTCGGGATCAGCACGCCCTGGCGCACGTGGTCCGGTAGGCCGAGGATCGCGGCCGCTTCCTTCTCGTAGGCCAGGTGCAGGGTGGTCCAGGCGGTGCCGAGCTCACGGGAGCGGGCGGCCAGCATGTAGCTCCAGGCGGCCGGCAGCAGCGAGCCCCACAGCCCGGTCTGGCTGGCGCCCGCCTTCCACTCCCCCGGTACCTCGATGCAGGCGATGACCTGGACCGGGACGTCGCCCATGTGCTGGCCCAGGTAGGCCGAGCTGTCGCGGATGCGGCGGATGGCCTGGCCTTCGGGCGAGTCGGCGGCCGGGGCGCCGGGCGCCGCCATCTGCTGGCTCCGGATCTCCAGGTACTTCTCGGTCGACCGGCGGTACAGGTCGCCGATCGCGGCCTTGGTGTCGGGGTCGGTGATGACCAGCCAGTGCCAGCCCTGGGAGTTGCTGCCGCTGGGCGCCTGCAGCGCGAGGTCGAGGCACTCGCGGACCAGTTCCAGCGGGACCGGGCGGTCCAGGTCGAGGCGCTTGCGGACGGACCGGGTGGTGGTCAGCAGTTCGTCGGGACTCAGCGGCAGTACAGTCATGATCAGTATGGTCCCACGCCCGGTTGGGGGCCGGTCACCCTGGCGGAGGCAGCAGATGGCGGAACGGCTCGACGGCACGGTGGCCCTGATCACCGGGGCATCCAGCGGCATCGGCGCGGCCACCGCCCTGGACCTGGCCGGGCTGGGCGCCTCGGTGGCGCTGGTCGCCCGGCGCTCGGACCGGCTCGAGGACCTGGCCACCACCATCCGCGGCCAGGGCGGGAAGGCGCTGGTGCTGAAGGCCGACATCACCGACGAGCCGCAGGCCCGCGAGGTGGTGGAGCGGACCGCGGCCGAGCTGGGACGGCTGGACACGCTGGTCAACAACGCCGGGGTGATGCTGCTGGGCCCGGTCGAGGAAGCGCCGATGAGCGAGTGGCAGCGCATGATCAACATCAACCTGCTGGGGCTCATGTACTGCACCCACGCGGCGCTGCCGCTGCTGCTGGACGCGGTCGGGACCAGCCCCCGGCGGGTGGCCGACATCGTCAACGTCAGCTCGGTGGCGGGCCGGACCATGCGCAGCGGCAGCGCCGTCTACAACGCGACCAAGCACGGCGTGGGCGCGTTCACCGAGGCCCTGCGGCAGGAGGTCACCCGCCGCTACCTGCGGGTTTCGGTGGTCGAGCCGGGGGCGGTGGAGACCGAGCTGGTCAGCCACAACCGGCCGGAGATCCGCTCCGGGCTCGAGGCCCGGTTCGACGAGCAGGAGCGCATGCAGGCCAGCGACATCGCCGAGATCATCAGCTTCATCGTGACCCGGCCGCGCCGGACCGCGCTCAACGAGGTGCTGGTCCGCCCGACCGACCAGGACCGCTGACCGGCCTGCCGTAGCCTGGGGCGACCATGTTCGGCCGGACCAACCCGCTGGAGCGGCGGCTGACCCGCCGCCAGAAGCTCGTGATGGCGATCGCGGGCAGCACCGTGCTGCTCGTGCTCATCGGGCTGGGCGTGTGGGGCGCGTTCGCGCCCGACTCCTACAGCCAGTCCGGCCACGGCTGCGTCAACGTGTCGGCGGCCGGGTCGACCGGCGGCAACATCATGCACTACTGCGGGGACCAGGCCACCCAGTTCTGCCGGTCGTCCTCGGTCCAGGGCGGCAGCAAGCTGGCGGTGCTGTCCCGCCGCCAGTGCCAGATCGCGGGCCTGCTGCACAACTAGTGGCCGCCCTTGCCGGCGGCCCCCCTCACCGGCGGCCCCCCCTTACCGGCGGCGGAGCGCGGCCAGGGTGGTGTGGCGGCGGCGCCGGATCAGCGTGCGCAGGGTGCTGACGTCCTGGTAGCCGACCGCCAGGGCGATCGCGGCCGGGGTCTGGGTACTGGTGCGGAGCAGGACGGTGGCCTGTTCCAGCCGGACCTCCTGCACGAACCGGATCGGGGACATGCCGAGGGTGGCCCGGGTGACCCGCTGCAGGGTGCGCTCGCTGACCCCGAGGGCCCGGGCGGCGGTGTCGATGCCGATCGCCTCGGCCAGGTGCGCGCGGATGTAGCGCTCGAACGCGGCCACGGTGGGATCGCCGGTGGCCAGCAGGGACGGGGCGGCCGCCACCGCCTGGGACGGCCGGTCGCCGATGACCAGGTAGCGGGACACCAGCTCGGACAGGGCGGGGCTGCTGCGGTGCACCAGCGACAGGGCCAGGTCGATGTGGGCGAACGCGGCCCCGGCGGTGGTGACGTTGCCCGCAATGGCCAGGGTGCGGGAATCGTCCAGGTCCACCCGCGGGTAGCGGGCGCGGAAGGCCGGGCTCAGCCACCAGCTGGTGGTCGCGGTCCGCTCGTCCAGCACGCCCGCCTCGGCCAGGAAGAACGTGCCGCTGCAGGCGCCCGCCAGGCCGGCCCCGGCCGCGGCCAGCTCGGTGATCGCGGTCAGAAAGCGGTGGCCGCGCACGACGTCGACGATCTCGGCGGGCGGACGCAGGCCGACGGCGGGCATCACCGCCAGCTCGGGCCGCCGGGCCGGGTCGTCGTCCAGCTCCGGCCACGCGGTGGTGGCCAGCTGCAGCCCGTGCCCGGTGCGGACGCTGGTCCCGGCGCCGACGGTGGTGACCTCGAACGGGGCGGCGGGCAGGCCCGCCTGGCCGCTCAGCGCGTTGGCGGTGGCGAGGACGTCGAGGACCGCGGTCAGCCCGGAGTCGAACATGCCGTCCACCGCCAGCACCGCCACCCGCATGTCGGAAACGGTACCAAACGTGTCGGATCCGCCAGCAGATTGCCGGGGTGCCCGGGGAGTGGACGAGGACAAACAACCGGAAGGAACCGTATGCGAGCGCTGGTTTACCACGGCCCCAAGAAGGTCTCCGTGGACGAGGTCCCGGACGCCACCATCGAGCGGCCGACCGACGCGCTGATCCGCATCACCACGACCAACATCTGCGGCAGTGACCTGCACATGTACGAGGGCCGCACCGACGTCGAAGAGGGCAAGGTTCTCGGGCACGAGAACATGGGCGAGGTGATCGAGGTCGGCAGCGGCGTCGACCGGGTCAAGGTCGGCGACATGGTGTGCCTGCCGTTCAACATCGGCTGCGGGTTCTGCAAGAACTGCGAGGCCGGGCTGACCGGCTTCTGCCTGACCGCCAACCCGGGCAACGCGGGGGCGGCCTACGGCTACGCCGACATGGGCCCCTACAACGGCGGCCAGGCCGAGCTGCTGCGGGTACCGTGGGCCGACTGGAACGCGCTGGTGCTGCCGGACGACGCGCGCGAGAAGGAAAACGACTACGTGATGCTGTCGGACATCCTGCCGACCGGCTACCACGGCACCGAGCTGGCCCAGGTCGGCACCGGCGACTCAGTCGTCATCTGGGGGGCCGGCCCGGTCGGGCTGATGGCGGCGCTGTCGGCCCAGCTGCGCGGGGCTGACCAGGTCATGGTCGTCGACCGCCAGCCGGACCGGCTGCGGCTGGCGGAGAAGCTGGGCGCCACCCCGATCGACGACTCGGCCGGCGACGCGGTCCAGCAGGTACTGGACGCGACCCGGGGCGAGGGCGCCGACAAGGGCGTGGAGGCGGTCGGCTACCAGGCCCACGACCACCAGGGCCAGGAACGGCCCGGCCTGACCATCAACAGCCTGGTCGCGGCGGTGCGGCCGACCGGCCGGATCGGCGTGGTCGGGGTGTTCGTGCCCGAGGACCCGTCGGCCAAGGACGAGCTGGCCCAGCAGGGGCAGTTCGCGTTCGACTTCGGCACGTTCTTCTTCAAGGGCCAGGCCATGGGGACCGGCCAGGCCAACGTCAAGCAGTACAACCGCGGCCTGCGCAACCTGATCCACCGGGGCAAACTGCGGCCCAGCCTGATCGTCTCGCACGAGCTCAACCTGGACCAGGCGGCCGAGGGCTACCAGCGGTTCGACGACCGCGAGGACGGCTGGACCAAGGTCCTGCTGCACCCGTAGGTAGCACCCGTAGGTACTGCACCCGTAACCGATTCGATCAGGAGGGGAAACCATGGCAGAAGTTACTGCTCACTCGGGCCTGCTCAAGAACGTCAAGGTGTATGTGGATGACACCGGCGGGCCTGGTCGGCCGGTGGTGCTGCTGCACGGCTGGCCGCTGTCCAGCGAGGCGTGGGAGCCGCAGGTGGGCGCGCTGGCGGCGGCCGGCTACCGGGTCGTGCGCTACGACCGGCGTGGGTTCGGCCGTAGCGACAAGCCGCTGACCGGGTACGGCTACGACACGCTGGCCGACGACCTCGACGGCGTGCTGACCGAGCTGGACCTGCGCGACGTCACCCTGGTCGGGTTCTCGATGGGCGGCGGTGAGGTGGCCCGTTACATCAGCCGCCACGGCCAGGAGCGGCTGCACAGCGTGGTGTTCGCGTCCTCGGTGACGCCGTACCTGCTGCAGGGTAGCGACAACCCGGACGGCCCGCTGACCAAGCAGCTGGCGGCTCAGCTGACCGCGCAGCTGACCAAGGACGCCGGCGGGTTCTATGACCAGTTCACCACCCAGTTCTTCTCGGTCGACGGGAAGCTGCAGGTGAGTGAGGAAGAACGGCGGCAGGCGATCGAGCTGGCCGAGCAGGCCGACAAGAAGGCGGCGCTGGCCACGATGGCGTCGTGGGGTACGACCGACTTCCGCGCGGACCTGCCCAACGTGACCGTGCCGGCCCTGGTGGTGCACGGCGACGGCGACGAGACGGTCGCGTTCGAAGGCTCGGGCAAGCGCACCCACGAGGCCATTCCGCACTCGCAGCTGCACCTCATCCTGGGCGGCCCGCACGGCGTCAACGTGAGCCACGCCGAGGAGCTCAACCGCACGCTGATCGATTTCCTCAGTGTCTGAGACGGCGGTGTGGCGCGGCGGCCGGGGCCCGCGGGGTGTGGCGCGCGGCCCGAGGTGACCATGCGCCGCGCCACACCGCTCCCCCGCGGCCGATGATGCGGTGCGGGGTGAGCGGGGCGGTACCGGAGCGGGGACCGGAGTACGGCGAGGCGCTGGCCGGTCACGGTAAATAAGCGGCTGTCTGGTGAACGGCGGGGTTACTGGGTGAGGGCGGATTTGCCGCGGACGACGGGGTTGGTGAGCTCGCCGATACTGCTGATAGCGATGGTGACCTCGTCGGCCGGCTCGAGGGTGAACGGGAGGTCGGGGACCAGGCTGGTGCCGGTGGACAGCAGCGCGCCGGCCGGGAAGTCGTCCTCGCGGAACAGGTAGCTGGCCAGCTCGGGGATGCGGCGGCGGAGGCCGGAGGTGCTCGATTTGCCCTGCCAGGCGACCGCGCCGGCCCGGGTGATGGTGAGCTCGATCGTCAGGTCGTAGGGGTCGGCGATCTCCCAGGCGGGCCGGATCCAGGGGCCGGCCGCGCAGGCGCCCAGGTAGATCTTGGCCTGCGGCAGGTAGAGCGGGTTCTGGCCCTCGATGGTGCGCGAGCTCATGTCGTTGCAGATCGTGTAGCCGGCCACCTCGCCGGCGTAGTTGAGCACCGCGGCCAGCTCGGGTTCGGGCACGTCGACCCGGGAGTCGGACCGGACCGACACCGCCCGGCCCGGGCCGCGGACCCGCCACGACACCGACTTGAAGAACAGCTCGGGGCGCTCGGCGGTGTAGACGCGGTCGTAGACGTCAGCCGACTCTTCACTCTCGTCGACGCGGGCGTCCCGGGACCGCTCGTAGGTGACGCCGGCCGCCCACACCTCGGTGCGGCCGTCGACGGGAGCCAGCAGCTCCAC
>JAFAYQ010000079.1 GCA_019240215.1 Actinomycetota bacterium
GCGTGAACGCGTGCCCGTGCTCGGTGCCGTCCGTCACGATCCGGTCCCAGCCGTACTCCTGGACGCTGATCTTCGCGCCGGTCACCCACTCGAAGCTATCCACGAAATGTCGGCCAAGGCGCAGCGCGAACGCCTCGATCTCGCCGACCCCGTACTGCTGGGCGAAGGCGTAGACGGTGTTTTTCTGGGTGTCGGTGGCGACGACCTTGGCGTTGTCGCCGAGCAGGTGAGCGTCGGCGAAGTCGCCGCGCAGCGCGCTCGACACGTTCAGGTCCTTGATCTGGTGCCGGTCGCCGTTGCGGGTGACGTGGACCAGGCGGACTTCCGCCTTGCCGTACTGGTTGTCGCCGAAGGTGATTGCCATGATGACTCCTTAAGAATTTCCCTGACCGAGCCGGAACTGCTCATATCCGGCCGGCGGCAGGTCAGCCAGCCCGGCTCGGCCCGCCGCGCGCCTGGCCGCCTCGTCCGGCGGCAGGCCGGCCGCCCGCAGCAGGCCCGCGAGCTGCGATTCAGGCAGCAGGCGGAGGAATCGGTCGGTCAGCGCCGCGCGCGCCGCGGGTGTCGGCATCCCGAAGACGCGCAGCCGCGCCATCCCCCCGTCCGGGTAGACGTCGAGGCGCACCTGCTCGGCCACCGGGCCGCCGGGGACGGCGAACCGGTGCCGGGTGTCGGGCTGCAGAGCGGTGCGCGCGATCAGGGCACCGCCGTCGTAACCGAGCGAAGCCCAGCCCGGGGCGTTGCCGACGAAATGCGAGGTGTCCAGCTCGACGACCTCGACCGAGCCGGCGCACGCCAGCCGGACGGTCACCCAGTCGTTGCCCTCGTCGCGGCGCCGGGAGGTCTCCCAGCCGTCGCCCATGACCCGGGCCAGGCCCGGCATGATCAGCTGCCCGGCCGAGTTGTAGAAGCTGTTGCTGGAGTCGGTGACCAGCGCCCCGTTCTCCAGCGCGGCCAGGTCGATGACCCCGGGCAGCAGCCGCGGGTCGGGCACCGGCTCGCCCAGCACCCGCAGCCGGGCCACCCCGCCGTCCGGGTAGATGCTCAGCCGGATGTGGGTGCAGCGCTGCTCAACGGTGACGGTGAACTCGTTGCGGCGGTCGCCCTCGACCGGACTGCGCGGAACCAGCGTGACCCACTGCGCCGCGGCCAGTTCGGCCGGGCCCGGGTAGCCCTCGGCCCCGCAGCCCTCGACCGACACCTCGGGCGGGTAGTTGTCGGTGAAGTAGGAGGTGTCGACGACCACCCGGCGGATCACGCCGCCCACGCCGAGCCGGACGATCGCGTGGTCGTGGCCGGGCTCGCGCCGCCGCCGGGTCTCCCAGCCGTCCATGATCTGGCCCTTGGGGCCGAACGTGTGCGGCTGGAACACCGGGTCGCCCGGCTTGATCAGGTTCTCGCGGACGGCGAACAGCTCGTCGTTGGCGTAGACCACGCTGCCGCCCAGGTCCCGGCCGGCCAGGTCGGGCCACTGCTGCTTGAGTTCGCTGGTCATGAGTCCGTCCTGCTGAGCAGGCGGCCGCGCGGGCCGCCGGTGGCCAATGGGATTACGCTGGCGCCGCGCAGCCAGGTGCGGCGGACGACGCCGGTCAGCCGCTGCCCGTCGTAGGCGGACACCGGGTTGCGGTGGGCCAGGGTGGCGGCGTCGACCACGAAGGTCTCGTCCGGCGCGAACACGCAGAAGTCCGCGTCCCGGCCGGCCGCCAGCGCCCCCTTGCGGTCGAGGCCGGCCAGCGCCGCCGTCCGGGTGGCCATCCAGGTGACGACGTCGGTCAGCGGGACCCCGCGGGCGCGGGCGGCGGTCCACACGGCCGGCAGCCCGAGCTGCAGCCCGGCGATGCCGCCCCAGGCGGTGGCGAAGTCGCCGGTGTCCAGGTGCTTGAGGTCGGCCGTACAGGGTGAGTGGTCGGAGACCACGCAGTCGATCTGCCCGCTCCGCAGGCCTTCCCACAGGGCGTCGCGGTTGGCGGCGTCGCGGATCGGCGGGCAGCACTTGAACTGGGTGGCCCCGTCCGGGACCTCGGCCGCGTCCAGGGTCAGGTAGTGCGGGCAGGTCTCGGCGGTGACCTTGACCCCGCGCTCGCGGGCGGCATTGAGCGCGGGGAGCGCGGCCGCGCTCGACAGGTGCAGCACGTGCACCCGGGCGCCGGTCCGCTCGGCCACGGCCAGCAGGGTGGCGATGGCCCGCTGCTCGGCGGCGGGCGGCCGCGAGGCCAGGAAGCCCTGGTAGGCGCGCCCGGGCGGCGCGTCGGTGACCTCGTGACCGTCCTCGGCGTGCACGATCAGCAGGCCGCCGAACGAGGCGATCTCGCGCATGGCCAGCTCCAGCCCGGACTCATCCAGCGGCGGGAACTCGTCCACCCCGCTCGGCAGCAGGAAGCACTTGAAGCCGAACACCCCCGCCTCGTGCAGCGGGCGCAGGTCGGGCACGTTGCCGGGGATGGCGCCACCCCAGAACCCGGTGTCCACGTGGACCTGGGCGGCGGCGGTCTTGCGCTTGATCTCCAGGGCGGGAACGTCGCAGGTGGGCGGGATGCTGTTCAGCGGCATGTCGATGATCGTGGTGACGCCGCCGGCCGCGGCCGCCCGGGTGGCGGTGGCGAAGCCCTCCCACTCGGTCCGGCCCGGCTCGTTCACGTGCACGTGGGTGTCGACCAGGCCGGGCAGCAGCACCTCGTCGGCCGCCAGCTCGATCACCTCGGCCGCGCCTTCGCGAGCCAGCCCCGGTGCGTCGAGGTCCTCGACGGCGGCGATGCGGCCGTCCCGGACCGCCACCAGCGCCGGCCGGAGCTCGCCGCCCACCACCGCGCGGGACGCTTTGATCAGAAGATCGAAACTCATCGTGGGCTCCACTCGGTCAGCTGCTCGCGGGCCATCCGCTCCAGCAGGTCGGCGGCCCCGGCGATGCTGCGGGCCGGATCGGGTTCCAGGTCACTGAGGGCGTGGATCGCGGTGATCCCGGCCGCCGCGGCCTGGACCGGGGTCAGCTCACTGCGGCCGGCCACCGCCACCACCGGGACGCCGCGCCGGGCGGCCGCCCGGGCCACCCCGACCGGGGCCTTGCCCGCCAGGCTCTGGAGGTCGAGCGAACCCTCGCCGGTGACGACCAGGTCGGCGCCGTCGAGGGCGGTGTCGAAGCCGACCAGCTCCAGGATCATCTCGATGCCGGGCCGCCGCTGGGCGCCCAGCACCGCCAGCGCGGCGAAGCCGACCCCGCCGGCCGCGCCCGCCCCGGGAGCGGTGGCGCAGTCGGTGCCGGTCGTTTCCGCCACCACCTTGGCCCAGCGCCGCAGGCTGGTGTCCAGCTCGGCGATCTGGCCGGGGGTGGCGCCCTTCTGCGGGCCGAAGATCCCGGCCGCGCCGTCCGGGCCGGTCAGCGGGTTGTCGACGTCGGCCGCGAGCGTGACCTGGGCCTGCTGCAGGCTCGCGGGCAGGCCGGTCAGGTCGAGCCCGGCCACGTCGGCCAGGGCCGCCCCGCCGCGGCCGAGCGGCCGCCCGTCACCGTCGAGCACCCGGGCGCCGAGGCCCTGCAGCAGGCCGGCCCCGCCGTCGGTGCTGGCGCTGCCGCCGACCGCCAGCACCAGTTCCCGGGCGCCGGCCGCCAGCGCCGCCGCCAGCACCTCGCCGACGCCGTAGCTGGAGGCGTCCATCGGCGCCCGGGTACCGCCCGGCAGCCGTTCCAGGCCGCACACGGTGGCCAGCTCGACCAGGGCCAGGTCGCCCCGGCGGGCGTAGCTGGTGGCGACCGGCTGGCCGGTCGGGCCGGCCGCGGTGACCGGCACCCGCTGGTAACCGGCCGCCACCGCCGCGTCGACGGTCCCGTCGCCGCCGTCGGCCACCGGGATCGTGACCAGCTCGGCCCCGGTCCCACCGAGCCCGGCGGCGATCGCGGCCGCCACCTCGGTGGCGGGCAGCGACCCTTTGAACTTGTCCGGGGCGATCACGATCCGCATGACTACTAGTCCAACATGGCCACGGTCGCGGTGGGAGCGTCGGCACTCGACAGTGCTAGCTCTTCGAACTCGGTCACGTTGTCGAGCTCGGTGCCCATCGAGACGTTGGTGACCCGCTCGAGCACGATCTCGACCACCACCGGCACCCGGTACTCGGCCATCAGCTTCCTGGCCTTCTCCAGCGCCGGGGCGATCTCGTCGGGCGTGGTGACCCGCAGGGCCTTGCAGCCGAGGCCCTCGGCCACCTTCACGTGGTCGACCCCGTAGCCGGCCGTCTCCGGGCTGTTGATGTTGTCGAACGACAGCTGGACGCAGTAGTCCATCTCGAACGCCCGCTGCGACTGCCGGATCAGGCCCAGGTAGGCGTTGTTGACCAGTACGTGCAGGTACGGCACGTTGAACTGGGCGCCGACGGCCAGCTCCTCCATCATGAACTGGAAGTCGTAGTCGCCCGAGAGCGCGACCACGGTGGCGTCCGGGTCGGCCACGGCCACGCCGAGGGCGGCGGGCACGGTCCAGCCCAGCGGGCCCGCCTGGCCCGCGTTGATCCAGTGCCGCGGCCGGTAGACGTGCAAGAACTGGGCGGCCGCGATCTGCGACAGCCCGATCGTGGTGACGTACCGGGTCTCCGGCCCGAACACCCGGTTCATCTCCTCGTACACCCGCTGGGGCTTGACCGGCACCTCGTCGAAGTGGGTGCGCCGCTGCATGGTGGCCCGGCGCTTGCGGCACTCGGCCGCCCAGGCGGCCCGGTCCGGCAGCCGGCCCGCGGCCTGACGCTCGCGGGCGGCCTCGACGAAGAGCCGCAGCGCCGCCCCGGCGTCGGAGACGATGCTGTAGTCGGGCGCGAACACCCGGCCGATCTGGGTCGGCTCGATGTCGACGTGCACGAACGTGCGGCCCTTGGTGTAGGTGTCGAGGCCGCCGGTGTGCCGGTTGGCCCACCGGTTGCCGATGCCGAGCACGAAGTCGGCCGCCAGCATGGTGGCGTTGCCGTAGCGGTGGGCGGTCTGCAGGCCGACCATCCCCGCCATCAGCGGGTGGTCGTCGGGGATCACGCCCCAGCCCATCAGCGTCGGCACCACCGGGACGCCGGTCAGCTCGGCCAGCTCGACCAGCAGATCGGCCGCGTCGGCGTTGATCACGCCGCCGCCCGCCACGATCAGCGGGTGCGCGGCCGCCGCCAGCATGTCGAGGGCCTTGCCGACCTGGGCCCGGGTCGCGGCCGGCTGGTAGACCGGCAGCGGCTGGTAGGTGTCGATGTCGAAGTCGATCTCGGCCAGCTGCACGTCGAACGGCAGGTCGAGCAGCACCGGCCCGGGCCGGCCCGAGCGCATCAGGTGGAACGCCTGGGCGAACGCGCCCGGCACCTGGGCGGGCTCCAGTACGGTCATGGCCAGCTTGGTCACCGGGGCGGCGATGGCGGCGATGTCGACCGCCTGGAAGTCTTCCTTGTGCAGCTTGGCCACCGGGGCCTGGCCGGTGATGGCCAGGATCGGGATCGAGTCGGCCGAGGCCGAGTACAGGCCGGTGATCATGTCGGTCCCGGCCGGGCCGGAGGTGCCCACGCAGACGCCGATGTTGCCGGCCTGGGCCCGGGTGTAGCCCTCGGCCATGTGCGAGGCGCCCTCGACGTGGCGGGCCAGCGTGTGGTGGATCCCGCCGTCCCGGCGCATGGCCGCGTAGAACGGGTTGATGGCCGCCCCGGGCAGGCCGAACACGTTGGTGATGCCTTCGCGGCGCAGGATGGCCACCGCCGCGTCCGCGGCTGTCATGCGGGTCATTTCTGGTTCTCCTGTTCTTGGTCGCGGCCGGACAGCTGCTGGATCAGCTTGAGCAGGGCCGAGTGGTCGAGGCCGCCGTCCCCCTGGGCCTTGAGCGAGGCGACGAGCTGGGCGGCGACCGCCCCGAGGGGGATCACCACCCCCGCTTCGCGGGCGGCGGCGGTGACGATGCCCATGTCCTTGTCGTGCAGGGCGATACGGAAGCCGGGGGTGAAGTCGCGGGCCAGCATGGCCGGGCCCTTGCGCTGCAGCACGGTGCTGCCGGCCAGGCCGCCGCCCAGCACCCGCAGGGCCGCCTCGGTGTCGACCCCGTAGGCCTCCAGGAACGTGACCGCCTCGGCCAGCAGGGCCAGGTGGCCGGCCACCATCAGCTGGTTGGCGGCCTTGACCGTCTGCCCCGAGCCGGCCGGGCCGACGTGCACGATCGTCTTGCCGACGGCGTCGAACACCGGCTGGGCGGCGGCGAAGTCGTCGGCCGCGCCGCCCACCATGATCGACAGGGCGCCCTCGATGGCGCCCGCCTCGCCGCCGGAGACCGGGGCGTCGAGCACCCGGAAGCCCTTTTCGTGGCCGGCCGCGGCCAGGTCGGCGGCGACGTCGGGCCGGATGGTGGAGAAGTCGATGATCAGCGCGCCCTGGGGGGCGTGCGCGAACACGCCGTCCTCGCCGGTCAGCACCGCCCGGACGTCGGGCGAGTCCGGGACCATGGTGGCGACCACGTCGGCGTCACGCACCGCGTCGGCGATGCTCTTGGCGGCCCGGCCACCCGCATCGGCCAGCTGTTCGGCCTTGGCGGGCGTGCGGTTGTAGCCGGTGACCTCGAACCCGGCCTTGACCAGGTTGGCGGCCATCGGGCCGCCCATGATGCCCAGTCCGATGAAGGCGATCTTGGTGCTCACGAGTGGTCCTCCTGGGGGGCAGCGGCGCGGCGGTCGCCGGGCAGCCACGCCAGGCTGGCCTCGGTGCTGGTGGTGGGCTTGTACTCGAGGCTGACCCAGCCCTGGTAGCCGCGGTCCTGCAGCGCCCGCAGGTAGCGGTCGAGGTCGAGCTGGCCGCTGCCGGGCTCGCCGCGGCCGGGACTGTCGGCGATCTGCACGTGGCCGGTGACGCCGGTGTGGGCGGCGATCGCGGCGTCGAGGTCGTCACCGTTGGCGGCCAGGTGGTACAGGTCGCACAGGAACGTCACGTTGGCGGCACCGGCCGCCCCGGCCCGGTCCACCACCGCCACCGCGTCGGCCGCGGTCCGCAGCGGGTAGGGCTTGGGCCCGCTGACCGGCTCGATGAAGATCTGGGCGCCGAGGCCGGCCGCCGCCTTGGCCGCCAGCACGATGTTCTCGGTGGCCAGCTCGTCCTGGGCGGCGGCCGTGACCCCGTCCACCCGGTTGCCGTACAGCGTGTTGAACCCGCGCACGCCCAGCCGCTCGCCGATCCCGGTGGCGACGTCGATGTTGTCGCGGAACTGCCCGCTGCGGGCCGGGATCGAGGCGACCCCGCAGTCCGGGCCGGCCAGGTCCCCGGCGAAGAGGTTCAGCCCGATCAGGGACACCCCGGCGTCCTCGACGGCGGCCACGAACTGGTCCACGTCGCGGTCGGCGGGCACCGGCTGGTCCGGCCACGGCCACCAGAACTCGATGGCGGTGAACCCGGCCGCGGCGGCCGCGGCGGGCCGCTGCAGCAGCGGCTCCTCGGTGAACAGCAGTGAGCAGTTGGCCAGGTAGGGCAGCGTGTGACCGGCCTGAGAAGTCATGGACTTTTCCGTATCGTGGAAGTAGTTTTCCGTTACATGGAGGACACTAGGCTTGGTGTCGCGGGCAGTCAACCGTTGAGGCGGGAGCGGGCCCGAAAATTCTGAATTGCGAATTTGGGATTTTGTATGATGGAAAACGTGAGCGACTTGGGGCAGGAATCCCGCCCGGCCGGCGGTGTGCAGTCGATCGAGCGCGCCTTTGACCTGCTGGAGATGCTGGCCGACGCGGGCGGCGCCATGGGCCTGTCCGAGCTGGCCACCGCCTCCAGCCTCCCGCTTCCTACTGTGCACCGGCTGATGCGCACCCTGGTCAACCGGGGGTACGTCCGCCAGGAGGCGTCCCGCCGGTACACGCTGGGCTCGCGGCTGATCCGGCTGGGCGAGATCTCCAGCCGGATGCTCGGCACCTCGCTGCGGCCGTTCCTGGCCCAGCTGGTCCGGGCCACCGGCGAGACCGCCAACCTGGCCCTGCTCGACGGCGACGAGGTCGTCTACCTGGCCCAGGTGCCGAGCCCGCACCAGATGCGGATGTTCACCGAGCCCGGCCGCCGGGTCCGCACCCACGCCACCGCGGTCGGCAAGGCGCTGCTCGCCCAGCTGCCGCCGGCCGAGGCCCGGGCCCTGCTGGGGACGGGCGAGATGCCCGCGTTCACCCCGACCACGATCACCGACCCGGAGCTGCTGATGGCGCACCTGGAGGTGATCCGCCAGCAGGGCTACGCGGTCGACGAGGGTGAGCAGGAGATCGGCGTCCGCTGCTTCGCGGTCGCGGTCCCGGACGCGCCTGCCGCCCTGGCGGTGTCGTCGTCCGGGCCGGCCGGGCGGATGACCGACGACGCGGCCGCCCGCATCGTGCCCGCCCTGACCGGGATCGCGGCCGAGATCTCGAAGACGATCGCGGCCGAGGGCGCAGCCTGAGAACAACTGAGCAGCAACCGAGTGCTCTAGGCTGAGACGTGCCCAATTTGCGCTAGATCTATCTTTTGCTTAAGACCGTTCCCATCTCTGGGTGACCAAAGGCAATCATGCTGAAGCCTGCCAACTACCACTCCCGGCGCTATTCCGATTCGGCGCGCGAAGTCGACGACCGCGGACTTGGACTTCAGAGTAACGAGCGCCGAGGCATCAGCAGGTGGAATCAGAATATTGCCTGAGAAGCGGTCGGCTTCGGCTTCCTTAGGATTACGATCAGGGTGATGACCATCCTCAATCCATAGATCTGTCTTGCCATGAAGCAATACATGCCCAAGCTCGTGGAAGAGAGTAAACCATAGATGGTCATCACTCTTGTAGCGACAACTAAGCTGCACGAGGGCTTTCTCCGGAGTGAGCCAGCGCATGACCCCACTAGCCCGCGCACCCTCTATCTCCGCTACGAAGACGACCGCTACACCGTTGCCAGCACAAATGGCTTGGAGCCTGGGCACGAAAACCTCTGGCGGTTCAATGGTCAACGATCGCAACTCAGGCAAGGCAGACCGCAAGCCCTTTTGATCGAAGGGCGCGCATTTTATTTCACGAGCCGCGATCTCGCCAAGACGCAGCCACGCCGCTACAGAACCAGGCTTTATCTCATGAGCCACGGATTGCCGAAAGGAGCACTCAAGGCTTGAGTAGACGCTGTCCCAAGCCGAAACGTTGGCCACTCCAAAAAAGCTCAGCATCTGCTGCACACGAGAAGCTTGATCGCCAGGAACTTCTGGCACCACTCCTCTTTTGAGAAGAGCCTTGACCGGCAAAGAATCCAGCCAGCCCGAATACTCTTCGAGATCGCGTTTAGCTTGTATTCGCTGGAGATCGGACTGATAAAGAGCTTCCAGCTGATTCCACATGCGGGCAGGCATACCAGTGACAAGTTCCAGCCTCTGGGCTACCGCAGGACTCAATGGCACAAGACCATGGAGCAGTTGGTTGACGTGCTTTGGGCTCAGATCGGCACGACGAGCAAGATCACGCTGCGTCAGGCCCTGTTCATCCATAAGATCCTGCAGGGTCTCGCCAGGCGAAGTCGCATAGTCTGCATCGCCCAGCCTGTACAGGTCGTCGTTCTTGGTCACCATCACTGCCCTCCTGTCCCTGGTAGCTAATGAGGATCGATGACGCCGGTCACAACGACGGCGGTGACCTTCGTCCAATCGAGACCGCCTCCCGGCCCCGGGTCGACCTCCTCGAGCGGGCGAAAGCACAGTCGGTTCGGGCCATCGAGATCGAGAGTGAGCAAGCCAGCCAGGTTGCCGGTCAGCTCGTGGCAGCGTCCAGGTGCATGGCGCAGGTCCTCCAGGGTTTCTGCCGCGCGCAAGGCCGCAATTCGAATCTTCAGCTTCTTAGCTCGCTCTGCCCCGAATCTCTTCTGCATCACCCTGTCACTCTCGAACGTCTGGCCGAGGCGACCGTCCTCCAAGTGCACCTCCAACGGAATGTGCCCCCTTGAACTATATTAACCAATCCGGTAAACGGAACACCCCCGTGCGGTCGAGCTTAGAGGATCCATGACGTTGCTGGATGGATATCGGTTTGGGTCCGCTCCTTCGCGGGGCCTTCCCCGCCACAGCCGTAGCCCTAGACGGGACGGCATCGGAGCGAGGGCGTGGCCTGAACCGCGCCCTCGTACGCCGCTAACGCTCTTGGCGCTCCGGTGCCACGGGCCCGACGGTGGTCGGGTCGTCGGGCACGCCACCCTCCGGGACGTCGAGGGCGACCCCGCCCTCACGGACGGCCAGGCTGACCGCGCTCTCCCCCTTGGGCGAACGGGTCCAGTGGTTGAACACCAGGTTGAGGGTGAACACCACGATCACCGTCGAGGTGATGCTGGACCCGAAGATGACCTGGAAGTCGGTCGGGAAGTGTTCGTAGAAGGACGGCTGGACGGCCGGGATCAGGCCGGCCGAGAATGCCACCGCGACGATCAGCAGGTTGTGGTTGCCGTCGAACGACGTCTTGTGCAGGGTCTGGATGCCGACCGCGGTCACCATCGCGAACATCACGGTGGCGGCGCCGCCGATCACCGGGCCGGGCACGTTGGCCACCACCTGGCCGATCTTGGGCAGGATGCCCAGCAGGACCAGCAGCGCGCCGCAGGTGGCCACCACCCAGCGGCTGCGCACCCGGGTCAGCCCGACCAGCCCGACGTTCTCGGCGAAGGCGGTGTCCGGGAACGAGTTGAAGAACCCGGCCAGCACGGC
This sequence comes from Actinomycetota bacterium, assembly GCA_019240215.1. GTDB lineage: Bacteria > Actinomycetota > Actinomycetes > Streptosporangiales > Streptosporangiaceae > Bog-532. Next base: position 10,667 of record JAFAYQ010000079.1, read on the forward strand.
CGACAGCCCGTCGGTGGCCAGCCCGCGGGCCAGGTCGGCCGGGGTCAGCTTCTTGTCCACCATCTCCGCCACGGCCAGCATGTCGGCGGTCGACTCGGTGTAGGTGACCAGCATGACGATGCACATCGAGATGATCGCGGCCGCCTCGAACTTGGGGTGACCGAACCGGAACACGCCGCTGAAGCCGACCCACTTCGACCCGCTCACGCTGGCGAAGTTCAGCAGGTGCATGGGCCAGGCGACCAGCGTGCCGATCACGATCGACAGCAGCACCGCGATCTGGCTGACGAACCCCCGGAACACCCGGGTGATGACCACGATGATCAGCATCACCAGGCCGGCCAGGGCGATGTGGGAGATCTGCCCGAACGTCTTCGAGGTAGGGTCGTCGCCCGCGATCAGGCTGACGTCGGCGCCGATCAGCGACAGCCCGATGACGCAGATGACGGTGCCCGCCACCAGCGGCGGGAAGAAGCGCACCAGCATCGAGAACGGCTTGGCGATGAGCAGGCCGAACACGCCCGCGCAGAGCAGCGCCCCGTACACCGCGGCCAGCCCGTACTGCTGGGCGATGATGATCATCGGGCTGAGCACGGTGAACGTGGCGCCCGCGACCACCGGCAGCCGGACCCCGAGGATCTTGCCGATCCCGACGCTCTGGATCAGGGTGGCGACCCCGGACACCAGCAGGTCGGCGTTGACCAGCAGACCGATGGTGGAGGTGGGGAGCTTGAGCGTCCCGCCGACGATCAGCGGCACCGCCACCGCGCCCGCGTACATGATGAAAAGGTGCTGCAGCCCGAGGATGAACAGCCGGTGGGCCGGCAGCACCTCGTCCACGGGATGGACGGACCGCTGGTCCGGGGCGCCCGGGGGCGGGGCTTCGGTGGTACTGGTCAGCGACATCGCTTCACTTCCACATTACGAAATTTGGTTTCCGGATTACAGATAAGTTAGATTCATCATTCGAAAGGGTCAAGGGGTAGCGGGAGGCATTCGGTGAACACCGCAGGCAGATCCGCGGCCGGCCAGACGCAAGCAGGCATCGGGCTGGACGCCTTCAACCGGCTGCCCGCCGCGCAGGCGCGGGACGCCCTGCTCGCGTGCTGCCGGGCGAACCGCTGGGCCGCCCAGGTGGCGGACGGCCGGCCGTACCCGTCGCGGCCCGCCCTGCTGGCGGCGGCGGCCGGCGCGCTGACCGACGCCGACGTGAGCGAGGCGCTGGCCGGCCACCCGCGGATCGGGCAGGCGCCGGCGGCCGGGCACAGTTCCTTCTCCCGGTCCGAGCAGTCCGGGGTGGCGGGGGCGGACGATTCCGTGCGGGCCGAGCTGGCGGCCGGTAACCAGGCTTACGAGGCGCGGTTCGGGCACATCTACCTGGTCTGCGCCGCCGGCCGCAGCGCTCCGGAGCTGCTGGCGATCCTGCGCGGGCGGCTGGGCCACGACCCGGAGACCGAGCGCCAGGCGGTGCGGGCCGAGCTGATCAAGATCAACGACCTGCGGCTGACTAAGCTGATCGAGGGGACCCGATCATGAGTACGGTGACGACGCACGTGCTGGACACGGCCCTGGGTGCGCCCGCGGCCGGGGTGGCGGTACGGCTGGAATCAGCCGACGGTGCGGTGATCGCCTCCGGGGCCACCAACGCCGACGGCCGGATCGGCGAGCTGGGCCCGGACGACCTGGCCCCCGGGGTGTACCGGATCTGGTTCGGGACCGGGGACTACTTTGCGCGCGACGGCCGTAAGACCTTTTATCCAGAGGTCATGGTGACCTTCGAAGTCGCCAACGGCGGCGGGCACTATCACGTCCCGCTCACCCTGAGCCCGTTCGCCTACTCGACCTACCGGGGCAGCTAGACCGGGTCGAGCTTCCGGAGCAGATCCCGGAGGGTGCCGAGCTCGGCCTCGGTCAGCTGGCCGAACGTGTCCGGCGGGGTGCTGTCGGCCAGCTGCACGCGCTCGGCCAGCGCCCGGCCCGGCTCGGTGAGCTCGATGACCTTGACCCGCCGGTCGCTCGGATGGGGCCGCCGGACGGCCAGGCCCCGGCCCTCGAGCGTGTCCACCAAGGGCGTCACGTAGGAGTTGTCGCAGCCCAGGCGGCGGGCCAGCTGGCGCATGGAGATCGCCTCGTCCAGCGGCAGCACCAGCAGGGCCCGCTGCGGGGCGAGCGCCAGCCCGGTCTCCTGGGTGATCTGGTGGCACACGGCCATGGCCTGGGGGTCGTGGCTGATCGAGCGGATGCGCCGCCACACCTCGGCCGCCGCGTCTTCGGCCTGGCCGTCGATGACCGCCACGGACTCACCCGACGAGGAGAACATGCCCACCATCATAGAGCATGTCGTTCATTGACTCTATAAAAGATTGACACTGTCATCGATAGTGTCTACGTTTGGGTGGTGAGCGCTGACCGGAACCAGAAGCTGGCCGTCGCCGTGGTGTACGTGGCCGCCATGTTCATGGCGATCCTCGACACCACGATCGTCAACGTGGCGCTGCCCACCCTGGGCCGGGACTTCCACGCCAGACCGGGCAGCGTCGGCCTGGTGTCGATCGCCTACCTGGTCAGCCTGACCGTGTTCATCCCGGCCTCCGGCTGGCTGGGTGACCGGATCGGCGGGCGCCGGGCCCTGCTCGGCGCCATCGGCCTGTTCACGATCGCCTCGGCCCTGTGCGGGCTGTCCACCGGGCTGAATGAGCTGGTCGCCTTCCGGGTCCTGCAGGGCGTGGGCGGCGCGGTCATGACCCCGGTCGGGCTGGCCATGCTGTTCCGCGTCTACCCGCCCGCCGAGCGGGTGCGGATCTCGAGCATCCTGGCCATCTTCACCGCGCTCGCACCCGCCCTCGGGCCGGTGCTCGGCGGCCTGTTCACCAGCTACCTGTCGTGGCGGCTGGTGTTCTTCGTCAACGTGCCGATCGGCGCCGCGATGCTCGTGTTCGGCGCGGTCATGCTGGCCGAGCACCGGCCCGAGCACCCCGGCCGCCTGGACGTGGGTGGCCTGGCGCTGTCCGGGCTGGGCCTGGGCGCCACCATGTACGGCATCTCCGAGGGCCCGGTCCTGGGCTGGGCCAGCGCCCCGGTGCTGTCCGCCATCGTGGTGGGTGTTGCCCTGCTGACCGCGCTGGTCGTGATCGAGCTGCGCATCGCCCGCCCGCTGGTGGACCTGCGCCTGTTCGGCAACCACCTGTTCCGGGCGGCGACCAGCCTGTACGGACTGGGGTCGGTGGCCTACCTGGGCGCGCTGTTCCTGGCCGCGCTGTTCTTCCAGGACGCGCTGGGCCTGTCCGCCGTTCAGGCCGGGCTGACCACGTTCCCGGCCGCGCTCGGGACGATGGCGGGCGGGCAGCTGGTGACCCGGGTGCTGTACCGGCGGTTCGGCCCGCGCCGCATCGTCACCGCCGGCCTGCTGGCGGTGGCGGCCACGCTGGTGCTGATGGCCCTGGTCACCCCGGCCACCAGCCTGTGGCTGGTGCGGCTGGTCATGTTCGGCCTCGGGCTGGGGATCGCGTGCGTGTTCATCCCGGCCCAGGCGTTCTCGATGGCGACGATCACCAAGGCGCAGACCGGCCGGGCGTCATCGATCTTCAACGCCGGCAAGCAGCTGGGCGGGGCGGTCGGCGTGGCCCTGCTCTCCACCGTGCTCGCGGCCGTGAGCCCCACCAGAGGCCCCACCGGCCGGTCCGGCGGCCACGTGACCGTCAACCTGGCCGCCTACCACGACGCCTTCTTCGCGGCCGCGGCCGCCGCCCTGCTCGCGGTCACCGTCGCCGTCACCATCCGCGACGCCGACGCGGCCGCCACCATGGCCGGGGGCCGGAGCCCGCAAACCGCCCGGCCGCCGGCCCGGCCGGACCAGCCGCCGGTCCCGGTGGGCGAGCGGCGTCAGGCCGGGTCGCGCTAAGCCGGAGCGACGGAATGCCGCCGGACCACCCGGTGGCCACCGAGGCGGCCAGTGCGGTGAAGAACCAGGGAATCTCCGGCCACGGCCGCGCAGCGCCTTGCGCTGGATCACGGGTTGACCCGCTCGTACTGGTTGAACAGGCTGTAGTACTGCCGCCAGACGGCCCCGGCTCGTTTGTCCTCAATGTTACATTGCCGACACTCTTAGGTCCTCAATGTCACATTGCAGACAAACGACCGCGCGCCAGAAGCGACTGGCAGGACGCGTATGGCGACAGCAGGCTACGGGGGCGCCCGAAGAACCCACGCCGGATGCAAAAGTCCCGGTCCGGTCAACTCACCGGTCAGGACCGGATGACCGGGCCCCCGAGCAGCGCCGCCAGCAGCGAGTCCGGACTCGCTCCCCGCTCCAGCCCCAGGTCAGCCGCCACCGCCCGCGGCCCCTGAGCCTCGATGCGAGCCCCTTCGCCCCGGTCGGCCCGGTCATAGATGAGTCGCCCGCAGATGTCCCGGTACAGCCGCGCCACCCCCGAGGCCGAGTCGGGCAGGTTGATCGCCGCCAGCAGCGCGGCCCGGGCCTCCCCCCGGCGCCGCTCAGCCTCGTCACCCCCCGGCGCCGCGGCCACCACCGGCGAGACCGCCACCACCCGGTCCCGGCGCTGTTCGAGGGCCTGGGTCACCCCGGGCAGGCCGAGGATCGGCAGCATCCCGGCCACCGGGTCGGCCGGACCGAGCACGATCAGGTCGGCCGAATCGATGGCGGCCAGCACGCCGGCGGCGGGAGCGGCGGTGCCGATGCCGGCGAAGCGGACGCCGCGGACGCCGGGGGCGGCCTGCTCGCGGACCAGGTACTCCTGGTAGGTGAGGAGCCGGCCGTCGGTGGTGGTGATCCGGGTGGTGACGTCCTGGTCGCTCATCGGCAGCACCCGCACCCGGACGCCGAGCGCGGTGGCCAGCCGGGCGGTCGCCTCGGTCAGCGTCGAGCCGCCGGTCAGCAGGCCGGTCCGGTACAGGTGGGTGGCCAGGTCGAGGTCGCCGAGGCGGAACCAGGCCTCGCCGCCGAGCTCGCCCAGCGCCGTCATCGCCCGGAACGACTCGTCCCGGACCCCCCAGCCGCGCCCACGGTCGAGGCGGCCGGACAACGCGTACAGCGTGGTGTCGAGGTCCGGGCAGATCCGCAGGCCGTGCAGGCGCAGGTCACCGGCGGTGCCGGCCACCACCGTGAGGCTGCCCGGGCCGGCCGCCCGGGCCAGCACCGGCCACAGCCGGGCCGGACCGCGGCCACCGCCCAAGCCGACGATCCCGGCCACGTCAGTGCCCATCCCATCGGGGCCGGTCCCAGCCAGGCCCGTCCAATTTGTCAGCGTTGCGCGGCTCATCATAAGCCGCAACGGATAATCAACGCGCCATCAACGCTGAGCTATTGCCGCTGGCAGGCCCGGCGAGAGACGATCAGCGGGAACGTGGCACCGACGCCAAACCCGTGGGGGTCACCGCATCATGACCGGCAGCACGCCGCGGCAGATCCTCGTCGTTGACGACGACGACCGGATCCGCACGCTGCTGTCCTGGCAGCTGGAGGCCGAGGGCTACTCGGTGCGGTGCACGGCCGACGGGGCCGACGCCCTCGACCGCATCGGCCGGGACCGCCCCGACCTGGTGATCCTCGACCTGTCGCTGCCCGGGGTGGGCGGCCTGGACGTGCTCCGGCAGGTCCGCCGCCAGGACGAGCCGGCCGGGATCGCGCCGCTGCCGGTGATCATCTTGTCCGGCCGCAGCGGCGAGACCGACCGGATCGTCGGGCTCGACTTCGGGGCCGACGACTACCTGGTCAAGCCGTTCTCCCCCGGCGAGCTGGCCGCCCGGGTGCGGTCGGTGCTGCGCCGGGCGGCGCCGCCGGCCGCTCCGGGCGGGCCGGGCGGGCCGGGGCCGGCCGCCGGCGACGGCCTGCGGATCGACGAAGCGGCCCGCGAGGTGTTCGTCCGCGACCGGCCGGTCGACCTCACCGCCCGCGAGTACGACCTGCTGGCGTTCCTGGCCCGGCATCCGCGCCAGGTGTTCACCCGGGCCCAGCTGCTGCGCTCGGTGTGGGACAGCGAGGCCGACTGGCAGAGCGAGGCGACCGTGACCGAGCACGTCCACCGGCTGCGGGCCAAGCTCGAGGACGACCCGGCCCAGCCCCGCTGGCTGCACACGGTGCGCGGGGTCGGCTACCGGATGGACGCCTGAGGTGACCGCCGACCCGGCCGCCGCCGTCAGCGACCTGAGCCACGGCGACAGCCTCGGGCTGCTGCACAAGCAGACCGCGGTGCTGGAGCTGCTCGCCTCCGGGGCCCCGCTCACCGAGGTGCTGACCAGCGTGGTCATCGCGCTCGAGGAGCTGATGGACGGAGCCCGGTGCTCGATCCTGCTGCTGGACGCGGAGACCGCGACGCTGCGGCACGGGGCGGCGCCGACGCTGCCGATCGACTACTCGCGCGCCATCGACGGCATGAGCATCGGGCCCGACGCCGGCTCGTGCGGCACCGCCGCCTACCTCGGCACCCCGGTCATCGCCGAGGACATCGCCGACGACCCGCGCTGGGAACGGTACCGGGGCATGGCGATGCCGTACGGCCTGCGGTCCTGCTGGTCGAGCCCCATCCGCGGCCGGACCGGCTGCATGGGCACGTTCGCGGTCTACCACGATCACGCCCACCAGCCCGGCCCCCGTGAGCGGCAACTGGTCCAGCGATTCAGCCACCTGGCCTCGGTCGCCATCGACCACGAGCGGCTGTTCGGCGCCCGCCGGGAGGCCGAGGTGGCCCGGGGCGCGGCCGAATCGGCCAGCCAGGCCAAGTCGGCCTTCGTCACCGCGCTCAGCCACGAGCTCCGCACCCCGCTGCAGGCCATCGCCGGGTTCACCGAGCTGCTGGGCACGCTGCCGCTGAGCGAGGAGCGCCGGGCGGCCGCGCTCGGCCACATCCAGGACGCCACCACCCACATCGCCGCGCTGGTCGACGACGTGCTCGACGTGGCCAAGATCGAGGCGGGCGCGCTGCCGCTGCAGGTCACCCAGGTCGACGTGGCCCCCGTCATCGCCGACGTGCTCGAGCTGCTCAGCCCGCTGGCGGCCGAGCGCGGGGTCGCCCTCCGCCTCCGGCCCCCGGCCCCCGGGCCGGCCGCGCTGACGGTCCGGGCCGACGAGCGGCGGCTCCGCCAGGTGCTGATCAACCTGGTCACCAACGCCATCCGCTACAACCGCCGGGGCGGCCTGGTCGAGGCCGGCCCGGCCGCGGCCGGGCGCTGGGTCACCATCGACGTCACCGACACCGGGCCCGGCATTCCCGCCGACCGGCTGTCCCGGCTGTTCGTGCCGTTCGACCGGCTCGGGGCCGAGGACGGCCGCGAGCAGGGTGCCGGGCTGGGCCTGCCGCTGGCCCGGGGCCTGGTCGAGGCGATGGGCGGCGAGCTGCTCGTGGCCAGTCAGCCGGGCCGCGGCAGCACGTTCACGGTCCGCTTCAGCCGAGTGTGACCGGCAGCGCCGACAGGCTGCGGACCAGCAGGCTGCCCCGCCAGTGCAGGTCGCCCGGCTCGCCGGCCAGCGCCAGCCGCGGGAACCGGCTGATCAGCTCGCCGATGGCGATCTGGCCCTGCAGCCGGGCGAGCGGGGCGCCCACGCAGTAGTGGGGGCCGTGCCCGAAGGCCAGGTGGGCGCCGGGCGGCCGGCTGAGGTCGAGCACGTCCGGGTCGGTGTAGCGGTCCCGGTCCCGGTTGGCGGCCAGCAGCGAGATCAGCACCAGCTCGTCGGCCGGGATGATTACTCCGCCGGCCGCCACCGGTTCGGTGGTGAACCGCACGGTGGCGATGTGGATGGACCCCTGATAGCGCAGGAACTCCTCGATCGCGGCGGGCAGCAGGGCCGGGCTCGTCTGCAGCCGGGTCAGCTCGGCCGGGTGCTGCAGCAGCGCCAGCACCCCGTTTCCGATCAGGCTGACCATCTTCTCCAGCCCCGCCACCAGCAGCAGGAACGCCATCCGGACAAGTTCGTCGGGCCACAGAGCCCCCTCCGGTCCGCTCTGGTGGACCAGATCCGACAGCAGGTCGCCGGCCGGCGAGACCCGTTTGGCGTCGATCAGCGCGGTCAGGTAGGCCGAGACGCTGCGCGCGGACTCCCGGGCCACGTCCGGCGGCACCGACGAGACGATGGCCTTGGACCAGCGGCGGAAGTCGTTGCGGTCGGCGGCCGGGACCCCCAGCAGCTCGCAGATCACGGTGACCGGCAGCGGTACCGCGTAGTCCTCGATCAGGTCGGCCGGCCCGTCCGGCGGCAGCCGGTCCAGCAGGTCGGCGGCGATCTGCTCGATCCGCGGCCGCAGCCGCGCCACCGTCCGCCCGGTGAACGCGCGGTCCACCAGCGCCCGCAGCCGGGTGTGGCCGGGCGGATCGGTGTTGAGCATGTGCGCCGACAGCGGCGACTCGTACGGGCCGGCCGGCCCGGGCAGCAGCGCCCGGACCCCGAAGTAGTCGGTGCTCAGCCGCGGATCGGCCAGCAGCGCCCGGGCCTCCTGGTGGCCGGTGACCAGCCAGACCGGCTCACCGCCGGTCATCACCGTCCGTTGCACCGGGGCGGCGGCGCGCAGCCGCCGGTAAACGGACCAGGGATCCTGCACGAATGCGCGGTCGAGCACGGTGAGCTCACCGGTCTGCTGCATGGCGCGCTCTCTTTTCCCCCTGAGGAACTGATAGCACGGTGCATTCAGTCAATTCTGTTGTCCCGAAAATGTTTCGTTATTCGCCGGAAGCCGGATAATCAATGTTGTGAAAATCCGGGGGCGGCGGACCCCGCCTCCGCCGCCCCCGGATGCCCCTGCTCAGGGTGATCCGACCCGAACACGATACCGGGGCCGGCCGCGATGTGCCGGGTGCCTTCACTACCAGGATAAGAACAATCCGGCCGGGCCGGGCCGACGTAAGCGCGGCTTAGCCGACGAACACAATCAGCCAATCGGCAAATACAGAATGCTCGCTGAATCACCCGGCTTGCTATTCACAGTATTTAAAAGGCGGCGGTATTGGCACCGTTCCGGCCGCGGGCGGAGTCGCGCCCGCCGGCGCCCCGCCCGGAGTATCCGGTCGCGTTGTCGACGGTATCCGCAAAGCATTGCAGTAACAGAACGTGACCGATGTCGCCGGATGGTGGCGGCCCTTTACTGACCTGCCTGTTTATACCGCTCATGACCCGGCGCAGGTGTCAGGAAATCAGCCATTTACTGAGAATCAATTCCAAAGGTGCTGGACTTGCCTATCTTGACTTTTGGGAGCAGCCGTAACGCCGGGGGGCGGGGCGGCTGACCCGGAGCCGGGCGCGGGGGTGCGATCGGCTGGCTAGGGAGCGGCGGGCAGCGGGGGCGCTGCCCGGCGGGCCACGTCCCGGACCGGGACACGTCTCCAGTACGGAGAAAGGACACGGGGAATCGATGCCGATGCCGGTATCCGCGGGCGCCGGGGGCGTCACCGCGGGTCGCAGTGAGCAGGCCCGGCGGCGGGAGTTCGCTGCCTTCCTGCGCAGTCGCCGGGAACGGATCAGCCCGGATGCCGTCGGTATCCAGGCCACCGACCGGCGGCGGACGCCCGGCCTGCGGCGTGAGGAGGTCGCCGAGCTGGCCGCGGTCGGGGTGACCTGGTACACCTGGCTCGAGCAGGGGCGGCCGGTGCGCGCGTCGGCCCAGGTGCTGCAGGCCATCGCCGACGCGCTGCTGCTCGACCCCAACGAGCGGGCCTACCTGTTCACGCTGGCCGAGGTGGCCCAGCCGCCACCGGCCGGGCCGGGCGGCGGGCCGGACCGGGACATCCCCCCGTTCCTGCCCGGGCTGCTCCGTCAGCTCGACCCGTTCCCGGCCGCGGTCCAGAACGCGCGCTGGGACGTGCTCGCGTTCAATCGGGCGTTCGACGGGCTGCTCGGCATCGGCAAGCTGCCGCCGTCCGGGCGCAACGCGCTGATGCTGTACTTCACCGACCCGGACCGGCCCCGGCAGTGGCGGGAGTGGGAGGAGCACGCGCCCCGGCTGGTCAGCATGTTCCGCACGACGATGGCCCGGCACGTCAGCGACCCGGACTGGCAGCGGCTGCTGGACCAGCTGCGGGCGGCCTCGCCGCTGTTCGACCGGCTGTGGCAGCAGCATGAGGTCGGCGTGTACGGCAACCTGCCCAAGCACTTCCGCCACCCCGAGGTCGGCGAGCTCAGCCTGATCCGCTTCCACCTGTGGGCCGAGCCCCGCGAGGACGGGCTGCTGGCGGTCGGCTACACCCCGGCTGACCCGGACACCGAGCTGAAGCTGAGCCGTCTGCTCCCGCTCGCGACCGGGGCGGCGGTGTCGTAGCGGCTCCGGCCGGGCGGGTCCGGCGGACCGCGAACCACAGCGCCCCGGCCGCCGCCACCGCCGCCCCGACCCCCCAGGCCAGCCCGGGCGGCGGGCGCCCGGGGGCGGGCAGGCCGCTGGAGAACGACGCGACCAGCAGCAGCACCGTGATCCCGACCGCGCTGCCGAGCTGCGCGGCGGTGTTGACGATGCCGGAGGCGCCGCCGCGCCAGCGCTCGGCGACGTCGGTCCCCAGGTCGGTGGCGGCGACCGACGACAGCCCGATGCCCAGCCCGGCGACCGCGGCGCAGACCGGCACCGCCCACCCGGACCGGGCGGCGGGGATGAGGGCGGCGTCGGCGACCGCGACCGCCAGCAGCCCGGCCGCCATCACCCGCGGCCGGGACAGCCGCCGCTGCACCCGGACCGACGCGGCCGAGCCGACGATGACCAGCAGGCTGAGCGGCAGCAGGGTGGCCGCCGCCGCCAGCGGTGTCCGGTGCAGCGTGTCCTGCAGGTACAAGGTGACCAGGGTGATCACCGAGCTGGTGGTGGCGGTGTTGAGGAACGAGACTACCGCCCCCTGGCGGAGGTGGCGCCCGCCGATCAGCGGGGCCGGCAGCAGCGGCGCGGCCGCCCGGCGGTCGGCAGCCACGAACGCCGCGATCAGCACCAGGCAGGCGCCGAGCAGGAGGCCGCCCAGCGTCCGGTGGCCCGGCTCGGTGACCAGCGTGGAGCCGACCACGAAGGCCATCACCGCCGCGGTGAACAGCGCCGAGCCGGCCAGGCTGAGCGACGACGCCGACCGGCCGGCCGCGTCGGCGGGGACCGACCAGGCGATGGCGGCGGCCAGGATGGCGGCCAGCGGCAGGTAGGCCCAGAACACGAACCGCCAGCTGGCCAGGTCGGTGACGACGCCGCCGACCACGAAGCCGCTGGCGCCGGCGGCCGCGCCCGCCGCGCTCCAGGCCGCGATGGCCCGCCGCCGCGGCGGTCCCTCGGCGGTCACGGTGGTCAGCAGCCGCAGCGCCGACGGCACCGAGGCGGCCGCCGCGGCCCCCTGCAGGCACCGGCCGGCCGCCAGCATGACCACCGACGACGCGGTGGCGGCGAGCAGGCCGCCGACCGCCAGCACGGCCAGGCCGGCCAGGATCGTGCGGCGGTGACCGAACCGGTCGCCGAGCCGGGCCCCCAGCATCAGCAGGCCGCCGAAGAACATCGAGTAGCCGGTGGCGACCAGCGTGCTGTTCGCCGGCGAGGTGTGCAGGCTGGCCAGCATCGCGGGCAGCGCGGTGACGACCACCGTCACCCCGAGCACGTCGACGAACTGGACCAGGCACAGCGCGCTGACCGCGAGGGCGGGGGCGCGCTGCGGCTGACTCACCCCGGGGCGATACCCGCAGGCCGGACCGGCTAACGCCGTCGCCGTCGCCGTCGGCGCCAGTCAGGCCGGGCTGATGTGCCCGACCCGGCGGCGCAGGTCGCCGTGGCCGCGGTCGAAGCCGTGGGCCAGCAGCCAGCCGGTCATCCAGTCCGGGTCCGGGTGGGTGGCGGGCACCACGTTGTAGATGTAGTTGATCCCGCGGGCGGCCGCCTCGGCCTCCAGCTGGTTGACGATGAACGCGCCGATGCCCGCTCCCCGGCGGGCCGGGTCGACCAGGAACGTGATCTCGGCGTCGCCCCACTCGCTGTCGAGCCAGCCGTAGCCGGTCACGGTGCCGTCGTCCGCACTGACGTGCCACCACTCGTTGGCCAGCGGCTCGCCGGGGGCGGGCTCGGTGAAGCCGACCGCCGCCAGCTCGGCCGGGCCGAACATCCGCTGCTTGCCGGCGTCCCAGCGGGGCGTGTCTTCCCTGGTCCAGTGCAGGCCCATCACGTCTCCCGGGTCAGTGTCAAGGTGGTCGGGTCACTGTTGCACGGGTTCGGACGGCCCGGTGCTCGGCACCAGCACGGTGGTGGCCATCCGGCGCAGCTCGACCCGGCGGACCTTGCCGGTCGCGGTGGTCGGGTAGCCGGGCACGAACACCACCTTGCGGGGGCGCTTGAACGACGGCAGCCCCTGGCGGCAGAACTCGATCAGCTCGTCCTCGGTCGCCGACTGACCATTGCTCAGCACCACGTAGGCGACCGGCTTCTCCAGCCCGTTGGTGTCGGGGGCGGCCACCACCACCGCCTGGGCGACCGCGTCGTGGGCCAGCAGCCGGCCCTCGACCTCGGACGGGCTGACCCAGATGCCGGACGCCTTGAGCATGTCGCCGGTGCGGCCCAGGCAGGCGTAGTAGCCGTCGCTGTCCTGCACGTAGGTGTCGCCGGTGCGCAGCCACTCACCCTGGAACACCTGACGGGAGGTGTCGTAGCGGGACCAGTAGCCGGTGGCGGCCGACGCGCCGCGGACGAACAGGGTGCCGGGGGTGCCGGGCGGCACCTCCTGGCCGTTCTCGTCCAGCAGCTTCAGGTCGTAACCGGGCACCGCGACCCCGGTGGTGCCCGCCTTGACCTGGCCGGGCCGGTTGGACAGGAAGATGTGCAGCATCTCGGTCATGCCGATGCCGTCGAGGATGTCCACCCCGAAGTGCGTGGTCCAGCGCTGGTAGAGCGCGGCCGGGAGCGCCTCGCCGGCCGAGGCGGCCAGCCGGACCCCGGCCAGCGCGCCCTCCGGCAGGCCGGCCCGCAGCATGTTGGCGAAGAACGTCGGGCCCGCGAAGAACAGGGTGGCCCCGTACTTGGCGGCCGCGTCGGCGATCACGTCGGGCCGCGACGGGCTCGGCTCCAGCACCGCGGTGGCCCCGGCCGACAGCGGGAACAGCACCGAGTTGCCGAGGCCGTAGGCGAAGAACGCCTTGGCGGCCGACAGGCACCGGTCCGCGGGCTGGATGCCGAGGACCTGGTGTCCGTAGGTCTCGCACACCGCCTCGATCGCGGCCTGCCGGTGCATGGCCGCCTTGGCGGTGCCGGTCGTGCCCGAGGTGTAGAGCCAGAACGCGGGCGAGTCGGGCCCGGTCGGGTAGACGGTCTCGTCGGCCGCCCCCGAGGCCAGCTCGCCGAGCCGGTGCACCGGCACCGGCGCACTGTGCTGCCCTTCACTGGCCAGGGCGACGTCGGCCAGGATCGCGGTCAGCTCGGGGGCGGCGGCCGCCGCCCCGATGGCGACCGGGCCGAACTCGTGGGTGACGGCCAGGAAGCGGGCCCGCGAGTCGCGCAGCAGCTCGGCCACCCCGTCGGCGTGCAGCATGGTCGACACCGGCACCGGGATCGCGCCGATCCGCATGGCGGCCAGGTAGACCACCACGAACTGGGGCGAGTCGGCCATCAGCATCAGCACCCGCTGCTCGGGCTGCAGGCCGAGGGTGCGCAGCCCGGCCGCGGTCCGGCACACCTGGTCGTGCAGCCCCGCGTAGCTGAGGTCCCCGCCCCCGCCGGTCAGCGCGATCCGCGGCGCGTCCCCGGCCGCCAGCCGCCGGTCGAGCAGGTACTCACAAGCGTTGAAAAGCTGCACCGTGGCCGCCTAGGCGAGATGGACGTAGTCGTAGTCGAACGGTTTGCCGTTGATGCCGTTGCGGGGCGGGGCGATCCAGGCCGCGATCTTGCCGCGCTCGTGCACCGGCTGCATCAGCGAGCGGACGTGGGTCTTGTCGACGTCGGTGGGCAGCCACTGCGCGCTGCGCCGTTCCCACTCATCGGCCGGCAGCAGCTCGCCGTCGGGGCTGGCCTCGATGGCGGCGAACGCGCCGACCTTGCGGTTGAACGCCACGTGCGGGAGCTTGAGCCGCTGCGGCAGGCCCGCTTCGGCCAGGATCTTGTTCCAGCGCTTGACCCCGCCCTGGCAGTCGTCGATGTACTCGCGCCGCAGGTCGGTGTTGAGCCCGGTCAGCGCGGACACCTCAGTCTGCCCGATCTGGCCGTCCTCCAGCGAGTCGACCATGATCGCGTCGTCGGTCAGCCGGTGGTCGTCCTTGCGCCGTTCCTCCATCCAGCGGCCCTTCAGCCCTGCGGTGTAATAGTTCGCCACGTTAGTGGAAGTCTCGCCCCCGAACAGGTCGAGCGAGACGCTGTAGTGGAAGTTCAGGTACTTCT
>JAFAYQ010000073.1 GCA_019240215.1 Actinomycetota bacterium
GATCTACGACAAGTTCCAGTCCAAGACCGACAACCACGGCCTGGCCGAAGACGCCCTGGCCGTCGACGACATGCTCGACGCGATCTCCCTGTACTGGTTCACCAACAGCGCCGCCTCAGCCGCCCGCATCTACTGGGAAAACAAAACCACCACCTTCGCCGGCCCCCAACTCACCCTCCCGGTCGCAGTCACCGTCTTCCCCCAAGACATCCCCCGCCTGCCCCGCAGCTGGATCAACGACACCTACCCCCACCTCATCCACTACACCGAAGCCCCCCACGGCGGCCACTTCGCCGCCCTCGAACAACCCGGCACCCTCATCCGCGAAATCCGCACCGGCCTGCGCACCCTCCGCCCCTGACCCCAACGCGCCAGCTCCGGCCAGGTCGCGGGCGCCAGCCGGGCGGCCCGGCCGGACCGGGACCAGCAGGCTGACCAGTTCGGACTCGCAGAGCCAGCGGGCCATCGGCAGCACACCGTCGGCGCGGTTCAGGTACGGGGCGATCACGTCCAGGTGGGCCACGCTGACGCCGACCGGCTGGCTCGCCGGGCGGTTCTTCACGGTGTTGACCGCGGCGGCCTGCGTACCGGTGATCGGCATGCCTCGTTCCTCCGGTCAGACAGCGCGGTTGAACGTGCTCTGGATGAGACTCGCCGCCCGGTGCCCGACGACCACGCAGGGCGCCATGGTGTTCCCCGACGTCACCCGGGGCAGTACTGACGCGTCGGCGACGCGAAGGCTCTCCAGCCCCCTGACGCGCAGCTCAGAATCGACGACAGCGTCATCGTCGGTGCCCATCCGGGCGGTCCCGCACTGATGTCAGAAGGTGGAAGCCGCCGCCCGGATGTAGGCGGCGACCTCGGCGTCGGACATGTTCCCGGGACCGCGCGGGAACCCCGGTAGGGGCGCATCGCCTCCGCGCCGGCGATCGACGCGGCGAACCGGTAGGCCTCGACGGCGTCCCGGAGGTCCGCGGGCTCGTCGAAGTAGCCAGTCTCGATCACCGGAGCGCTGGCCGGGTCGGCGCCGGCCAGCCGCACCGATCCCCGCGACCGCAAGCGCATACCGAGCAGAAAGGTGAAGGCGGGCTCGGGCTGGCCGTACCGAGCCTCCGCCTCGGGGCTCATGAAGGCGCTGGCGGCGGAGTACATGATGAACTTCGGCGACGCGGGGCGGCCGTCGGTCCCCCAGAAACACACGGCCTGCGCACGCGGTGGCGGCGGCAGCTGCTGGGCGCCAGCCTGCCACACGCAGCCGACCAGCAGGTGATCGTCCAGGTTGGCGCCCACACCGGGCAGGTCCGCCCGGACGCCGATGCCGGACGATTCCAGGTGCCGGGCGGGGCCGATGCCCGACTGCATCAAGATCTTCGGAGTCTGGACCGCCCCGAGGCTGAGCACGACCTCGCGCGCGGCCCGGAAACGGACAGTGCGGTCCCCCGAGACTGCCTCGACGCCGGCCGCACGGTCGCGCTCGAACATGACCCGGGTGACCAGGGTCTGGGTGAGCACGGTCAGGTTGCGCTGGCGGCGCCGGGGGCGACCAGCGCGCGGTAGGGCGAACACCGCATACCGCCAGTGACGATCTCGTCCCGGACGGCGCAGCCGCTGCCTTGCTCGGCCAGCTCCCCGTTCGGGCTGTCGTACCGGTTGAGCCCGGCCGCCTCGGCTCCCGCGAGCATCGCCGAGAAGAACGGATGCAGCGGCTGCGCCGGCTGGACCTGCATCGGGCCTGCCGTACCCCGCCGGGCGGGGTCGGGCTTGCCGCTCCACGTTTCCAGTGCGCGGTAGGCGGCCAGCGCCGAGCGGTAGTCCCACCGCGGGTCGCCCGTGCTGGCGGCGTAGTCGTCCCAGTCGCGGCGATGACCGCGCGACCAGACTCCGACGTTGATGCTCGAGCCGCCACCGAGCCCCTTGCCCATCGAATAGAGCAGGCGGCGGTGGTCGATCTGGGCGCCGGGCGCGGTGACGTAGGCCCAGTCGCGTTCGCTGCCGAGGTTCTCCGGCCACCGGTCAGGGTCGGATACCCGGCCGTCGGCGTCATCCGGGCCCGCCTCCAGCAGCAGCACCCGCAGTTCCTCGTCGGCCGCGAGCAGTCCCGCGGCCGTCGATCCGGCCGAACCCGCGCCGCACACGATGACGTCGTATCCGCCTTCCGTGTGTTGCTCGGACTCACGCTGCCGGCCGTCAGGATGAGGAGGCAATCACACGGTTGGGGTGATCAGCCGGGCGGCGAGGACGAATTCGGGCCGGGCTGGCCGATGCGGCCGGTAAATCGCCTTGACGGTGCGAGTGACCAGTCACCCTGCCACGGGGCAGGCTCGGCCTGGAGCGCAGTCCATCCGGGGCGGCGCAGACACGCGACAAGGGGAAAATGATGCCCGGCAACCCGGATTTCGGGACGTTCGGGCGTTTCGTCGAGACACCGGCCGGCGAGATGCCCGAAGAGATGAAGCAGGCCTACGACTACACGGTGAAGCTGCGCGGGCTGGTGCCGGGGCCGCACAAGATCTGGCTGGCCAACCCGAAGCTGTCCCGCACGATCGTGCCGACCGGTGCCTATTTCCAGACGGATTCGTCGCTGACCAAGGCCGAGATCGAGATCGTCACCAACGTCATCAACGGTCACTGGGGCGCGGCTTACGGGAACTACGAGCACGAGAAGATCGGTATCGAGCAGGGTCACCTCGACGCGGAGAAGGTCGCGAACCTGATCGCCGGCCTGCCCACCTCGTTCGACGACCCGCGCCAGCAGGTGGTGTACGAACTCTCATCGGCACTGGCCGGGGCGCGGGTGGTGCCGGTGGGCCTGTTCCGCCGCGCCCAGGACCTGATCGGCGACGCCGGAATCGTCGACGTGACCGCGCTGATGGGCTGGTTCACCACCGTGTCACTGACGCTGATGGCCTACGACGTACCGTCCAACGCCACCGGCCTGGACCAGTAAGAAAGGGGAAACCACGATGGCGATGCCCCCGATTCCGGCCGTGACCCTGACCGCGGTCGCCTTTTTCCCGGAAAAATATTTCCTCGAGAACTTGGCGGTCCGCGCCGACGGCTCGGTGCTGATCACCGCGGTGCTGCAAAAGGAACTGTGGTGGGTGCCCGGTCCGGAGCCGCACGCCGAGGTCAGCCCAATCCTGCTGCACACCTTCGACCATCTCATCACGGGCATCGCCGAGGCCACCCCGGACGTGTTCATCGTCTGCCTGTCCGATGCCTACACCACCCATGAGTCGCACCTGGCCCGGGTCGACCTGACCGGGTGGGTACCCGGCGACCCGATCACGCCGGAGATCATCTTCACCTTCGATGAGCGGGTCCGCGGCCTCAACGGCGCCTGCCTGCTCGGCCCGGGGGTGCTGGCCATCGCCGACTGCTTCGCCGGGCTGATCTGGCGGGCCGACCTGGCCGACGGCGGTCACCACGCCACCGCCCGCGTCTGGCTGGCCCATGACACCATGGCCGACGACCCCGGCAGCGGGGTGGCGCCGCCGCCGCAGCCGGGCGTCAACGGTGTCCGCTACGGCGCGAAGACCGGATTCTTGTACTACACCTCGACCGCGCAGCAGGTTTTCATGCGGGTCCCGGTCGACCCGCGCACGCTGGAGGCGGCCGGCGGTGCCGAGTTCGTCGCCGCGATCGACAACGCTGACGACTTCTGCCTGGACGAGGACGCCGGAGCCGCCTACGTCACCCGCCACCGCGCCAACACCCTGGACCGGGTCCCGCTGATCCCCCGCCACGGCAGCGAGGTCCGGCACCTGGCCGGTGACCCGTTCGATCCGGTGCTGGCCGGCCCGTCCAGCGCGGCCTGGGGGCGCCTGCCCGGTCACCACGGCCAGGTCATGTACGTCACCACCGACGGCGGCACCACCGCCCCGCCCGGCGGCATCGTCCGCCCGGCCGCGCTCCTGCGGGCCGAGCTGCGGCCACCGGTCGCCCAGACGCAGCCGACCTCGGCTACGGGCGAGGCATGAGGCGGCGCAGCGAGATCGTCGCGGTCGGCCCGGCATCGATCGAGACCTGGGTCGACGGGGACGACGGCCACCCCGACCTCGTCATCCTGCCGTCCTACGGCCGCGACGGCGGTGACGACTTCGACCCGTTCACCGCCGCCGTGACCGCGGCGGGCTATCGGGTGCTGCGGCCCCAGCCGCGCGGCATCGCCCGGTCCACCGGGCCGATGACCGGTGTCACGCTCGGGGATCTGGCCGGCGACATCGCCGGCGTGATCGGCAAGCTCGGGACGGAGCCAGCTGTCGTACTCGGGCACGCATTCGGCAACTTCGTCGGCCGCGCCCTGGCCGCCGATCACCCAGGTGCCATCTCCGTGCTCATCCTGGCCGCCGCCTCGGGCAAGAACATCCCGCCCGAGATCAACTCCGCCCCGTTCCGCGCCGCCGATCTCACCGTGCCGGAGGACGAACGGCTCGCGGTCTTGAGGCAGGCGTTCTTCGCCCCCGGCCACGACCCGTCGGCCTGGCTCACCGGCTGGTACCCCGAGACGCTGCGGATGCAGCGCGAGGCGGCGGCCGCCTCCGGAAGCACGGCCGGAGGCGCCGACGGGAACGCCGCGAGCCCGCTGAGCCGGTACTGGACCGCGGGCACCGTGCCGATCTACGAGATCACCGCCGAGTGCGACCCGTTCCACCCGAAGGACCAGTGGGGACTGCTCCGATCCGAACTCGGATCCCGCGTCACGTCAACCGTCGTCGAAGACGCCAGCCACGCGCTGTTCCCCGAACAGCCCGCCGCCGTCGCCGAGGCCGTCATCGGCTACCTGCGGACCGCAACGGGCGGAAGAACTCGGTGAGGTCATCGGCGAGCAGGGCTGGTTCCTCGTGCGCGGCGAAGTGGCCGCCGCGCGGCATGACGGTGTACCGGGTGACCCGGTGGGTGCGCTCGGCCCAACTGCGCGGCGGATGGCTGAGATCCTTGGGAAAGACCGCGACCGCGGTCGGCACCACCACGTTCTTCACCCGCGGCGTCATGGCCTGCGCGTACTCCCAGTACGGGCGGAACGAGGCCGAGATGGCGTTGGAGAACCAGTACAGCGAGGCTTGGGTCAGGACGAAGTCGTCGCTGAACCGCCGGGACAGGTCACCGCCGCAGTCGCTCCACTCCCGGTACTTCTCCACCAGCCAGGCCAGCAGCCCGGCCGGGGAGTCGGACAGGCCGTAGGCCAGGGTCCGCGGACGGGTCATCTGCTCGTGCTCGTAGCCGCCGGCGTCCGCGAACCAGGCCGACACCTCGTCCAGATATCGCTGCTCCTCGGGCGTGACCGTGGCCGGGTCGTAGCCGGGCGGGTCGGCGACGGCCAGCAGGTGGATACCGGCCACCGCCTCGGGATGCGCCTGCGCGAGTCGTGAGGTGACGCCTGCCCCCAGGTCACCGCCGTGCGCGCCGTAGCGGGAAAAGCCCAGCTCATCGTGCATGAGCCGGTGCCACAGCTCGTGGGTGGGCACGGCGGGCGGCAGCTCCGGCCGCTGCGGGGACAGCGGGAAGCCGGGCAGCGCCGGGACGATCACGGTGCATGCGTCATCGGCGTCGCCGCCGTACCGGGAGGGTGCCGCCAGACGGCGGGCCAGCCCGGTCAGCTCCAGGAACGAGCTGGGCCAGCCGTGGATCAGCACGATCGGCAGCGCCCCCGGCCGCTCCGCTTCAAATTTCAGGTAGAAAACGTCGCTCCCGCCCAGGTCGGCGATATGACCCGGCAGCGCATTGATCCTGGTCTCCCAGGCTCGCCAGTCATATCCGCCGGCCCAATACTGGACAAGCCTGCGTAGTTCACCTTCGTCGGCCCCGGCCTCCCAGCTGGCGCCCGCATCATGCCACGGCCACGGCATCGGCCAGCGCACGCCGCGCAGCCTCGATCGCAGCTGCTCCACGTCAGCGTCGGGCACGCGCAGCACGTGACGTTCACTGGCCATCTGTGTCCCCTTCGTGGCGGCCACCGGCGGCCGCCCTCCTCGACCGTAGTGTCACGCCCGGCCGGGTGATCGAGCGTCGCCCAGGCCGGGCGATTGTTCATCCCCTTTCAGAACCAGATCACGGTTTCCATGCTCTTCAGGCATAGCATTGGCGGTCATGGACCTGGTGGCGGCGTGCCGCGTCTTCATCCACGTGGGCGAGCGAGGCAGCTTCACCCTCGGCGCCGCCGCCGCCCGCGTGCCGCAGTCGGTGGCGAGCCGCCGCATTGCCGCGCTGGAGGAGCACTTCGGCACCCGCTTGTTCGACCGATCGGCGCGGCGGGCCGCGCTCACCCCGTTCGGCCGGGACATGCTGCCTCCCGCGAAACGGCTCGTGCAGCTGGCCGAGGCGATGGAGTACCACGCCGAACAGGCCAAGCTGCGGCCGTTCACGCTCGCCGTGCCCGCCACCTGCTCCGTCCGGCAGCTGGCCATGCTCGACGCGGCCTTCCGCGATGACGGCAGTGTCCTCGACGTGCAGGTCGCCGACCCGGGCGAGCGCGCCGAGATGGCACGGTCCGGCCAGGTGCAGGCCGCTCTCCTGGCGGTCCCGGCCGACGGTGCCGACTGGGCCGTCCCGCTCGGCGTGGCGGGCCGGGCGAACGGCGGCGCGGGGCCACTGCACCTGGGATCTTTGCGGCCCGCCCGCGAACAGCGTTTCCTGAGGCGAATCGTGATCCAGCCGGAGGACGACGTGCCGCACATCCGGGACCCGCTGCAGCAGGCCGGCCACCGCGCCGCGCTGCTCCCCGCCCAGATCATCGTGGCCAGCTCGCTGGTCGCCGCGGCCTCGCAGGCGATCCGGGCCGGGAATTTCCTGCTGTGCTCCGCGGCGCAGGCCGCCGACCTGGGGCTGCGCTGGCGTCCCCTGGCGGCAGTGCCCGTGGCCCGGGGTTATCGGGTCTCGGCTCTGGCCAGCGAGGACGCTGACCGGGTACGGGGCAGTTTCGGGCCGCAGGTTGCCCAGGCCGTGGGGACACCGACCGGCGCAGCGGAGCTCGCGTGAGCACCGGGCGGCTCCTGCACGAGCTCCGGGACGTCCTCGACGACGCCGGCCTGCACGGGTCGTTCCTGGTGCGGGACCTGTCGACCGGCGAGGAGATCGGCATCGACCCGGACGCCGGGTTCCCGATCGCATCACTGGTCAAGCTGCCGCTGGCCATCGCGGTGCTCACCTTGATCGCCGACGGGCGGCTCGACGGGGCCACGATGATCGAGGTCAAGCCCGGGCAGCTCACCGCGCCCGGGACGACAGGGCTGAGCCGGTTCCGCCACCCCGCGCGGATCGCCGTCGACGACCTGCTCTACCTGAGCATCGCGGTCAGCGACAACAGTGCCGCCGACGCACTGTTCGGCCTGGTACCACCGGCCGATGTCGACCGCATCCTGCGGGCGGCGGGTATCGCCGGCATCACCGTCCGCCATCGCATGAGGGAACTCACCAGCACGCCGGCCCGGCAGTTCGATCCGCGCGATGTGCACCTCGCCCACTCCCTGGCCATCGGGGCGCGAACGACGGGCGGGGGTCACCCGGTGCCTCAGCTCGACGTGAGCCACGCGAACAGTGGTTCAGCCCGTGCCTTCACCGACCTGCTGCAGGCGTTGTGGGTGCCCGGCCGGCTGCCGGCCAGCGTCGCCGACCCAGCCCGGTCCCTGCTGAGCGAGAACCTGATCAGGAACCGGCTCGCTCCCGACTTCGCCTCCGACGCCTCGAAATGGTCTTCCAAGACCGGCTCCCTGCTGAACCTGCGGCACGAGGCCGGCGTGGTCGAACACGACGACGGCACCGCCTACGCGGTCACCGCCCTGACCGAGTCACGGGTCCCGGCCGCTGTCCAGCCGGCTGCCGAAGCCGTCATGGCCCGGGTCGCACGGGCCCTGCACGACCAGCTCCGGGCCAGCTGAGCCCCGCCAGTTCTGATATGCCAGAACAGCATGGAAATCTTCATTTGTGTCTTTGACTGCATCACCGGCGGGCGGCACGCTGGCGGCCATGTCATTTTCTCCGTCTCGGGCCATCCTCCGCGCGGCACCGTTCCTGCTGCTGCCAGCGCTGCTGAGCGCCTGCTCCGGATCCAGTGGGGCACCGGCCCGCACCGCTTCTCCCACCGCCTCGGCCCCGGCCCCGGCCGCCGCAGCGCAGGCCCGCACGGCACAGGCCCTGGCGCAACTCGAGCGCCGGTTCTCCGCCCGGCTGGGCGTCTACGTGCTGGACACCGGAACGGGCCGGGCCGTGGCCTACCGGGCCGACGAACGGTTCGCCTTCTGCTCCACCGCCAAAGCACTGTCCGCCGGCCTCCTGCTCCGGCGGGACACCGGCGCGCAACTCGACCAGGACGTGCACTACACCGCCACCGACCTGGTGGACTACTCGCCGATCACCTCGCGGCACACCGGCACGGGGATGAGGCTGCGGGACATCATGGCCGCCGCCCTGCAGTACAGCGACAACACGGCCGCCAACCTGATGCTGGACCAGCTGGGCGGCCCGCAGCAGGTGCAGACAGCGCTCCGCGGCCTGCACGACACCACCACCGACGTGGACCGCACTGAGCCGACGCTCAACGACGCGACTCCCGGGGACATCCGCGACACCAGCACCCCGCGCGCCCTCGGCACCGATCTGCGCCAGTTCCTCCTCGGGAACGCGCTGACCGTAAGCCGGCGCCAGCTGCTGACGAACTGGCTCCTGGGCAACACGACCGGCGGCCGCTACATCCGGGCCGGCGTACCCGCCGGATGGAAGGTGGCCGACAAGACCGGCAACGGCGACTGGGGCACCCGTAACGACATCGCGGTCGCCTGGCCGCCCAGCGGCGCCCCGTTCGTCATCGCCGTCTTGTCCCATCGCGGCTCGGCCAACGCGCCGTCCGAGGACGCCCTGATCGCCGACGCCACCAAAACCGCTATCAGCGCACTTCACCAATGACCGGGGGAAACGCTGCCCGTTTCGAGGAGCACCGGTTCACCAGGGCAGTTCGCCCGTGTTTTCCTGGAAGGTGCCGGTGGGGCCGTCCTGGCCGATGGTCGCCATGCGCACGATGACCTCGACTGCGTCCGCGATCGGCTGGCCGCTGAATCCGTGGGCGCCGGTGAGGTCGGTGGCGGTGAAGCCGGGCTCGACCGCGTTGACCTTGACGTCCGGGAGGGCCTTGGCGTACTGGACGGTGAGCATCGAGACGGCCGCCTTGGACGCCGAGTAGGTGATCATCGCGGGGGCCTGCGACTCGTGGCGCTCGGGGCTGGTGGTCGCGTAGAAGGAGCCGAGGGCGCTGGAGATGTTCACCACCACCGGGTTCTCCGATTTGCGCAGCAGTGGCAGCGCGGCCTGGGTCACACGGATCACGCCGATGACGTTGGTGTCGAACTCCCTGAGCGCCGTCGCGCCGGTGAGCCCGTCGGTACCGATGCGGCCGTCCCAGATGCCGGCGTTGTTGACGAGGACGTCGAGGTGGCCCTCGTCCTGCTCGATCAGGTCCAGCGCGGTCTGCACGGACGCGTCGCCGGTGACGTCGATCTGGACGAACCGGCCGCCGAGCCCGGCCGCGGCCGCCTTGCCCCGCTCGCTGTCGCGGGCCCCAAGGTAGACCGTGTGGCCTCGTCCGATCAGGCGGCGGGCGGTCTCGTAGCCGAGTCCCTTGTTCGCCCCGGTGACCAGAGTCGTGGTCATGTCAGCGCTCCTTCACGTTTCGTTCCGGCTTACGGCGAGCGTCACGCCCAACAGGGTGATCGGTCACCGCCCGAACTTTGTGAGCCGAAGCGCGGTGGCCGGCTGAGCCCGGTGAGGGTGCGATCACACCATGGAGGCGAAGACCGTTCACCCTGCCGAGGGCGAGATTGGGCGTGCACCAGTGAGGAGCGCGGCCCGGCCCGGATGGTGGCACGTCAACCGTAGAAGGTGATCATGGAGCAGTCAGTCGAGGCGATGAAGGCCGTTCCGGCCCGGATGATCGAGGCGTGGAATTGCGGGGACGCCGCAGGATTCTTCGCCGACTTCGCCGATGACGCGGTGTCAGCGGAAGTCGAGGGAACCGTCTTCCGGAGCCGCGCGGAGATGATCGCGGCCCAGGAGGCGATGTTCAGCACGGTGCTGAAAGGTTCCCGGCTGGTGCGAGGCGAGGTACCGTTCGCCAAGATCGTCAGCCCGGGCGTCGGCGTGGTCCACCATCGCGTCGGCCTGCTCATGCCGGGCGAGAAGGAGGCACCCGCGACCCGCTTTTCCATGCAGCTCTACGTCATGGTGTGGCGGGACGACCGCTGGGTGGTCGCGGCGATGGAGAACGCGCGCGTGCTCTCCCTGGAGACCATGGCGGCCATCGAGACCATGGCCGCCGGATAACTTTCACCCGTCGCCGGCCTTGGCAGCCGTGATCGCCGGGGCCCACAGACCCACGGGCGGCAAAGGAGCGTATATGAAATACCTCGAGGCAGCGGACCGCGCTGACGTGTTCGTCCAGCACGCCTTCGACGAGGACACGGCCGATCTCGGCGAGGTCCGCATGAACTTCGCCACGGCCGGCGACCCGAAGCGGCCTGCGCTGGTGCTCATTCCCGGCCAGAGCAGCTCCTGGTGGTCCTATGAGCAGGCCATGCCCCTTCTGGCCGGGCACTTCCAGGTATTCGCCGTTGATCTGCGGGGGCAGGGCCGCTCCACCTGGACCCCTGGGCGCTACACCCTGGACAACTTCGGAAACGATCTTGTCCGGTTCATCGACCTTGTCGTCCAGCGCCCCGCGATCATCAGCGGCCACTCCTCCGGCGGGACGGTCGCGGCCTGGCTGTCGGCCTTTGCCAAGCCCGGGCAGATCCGCGCATCCCTGTGGGAGGACACGCCCATCTTCTCCTCGGAGACGAACCCGAGCTGTGGTCACTCAATCCACCAGGGCATCGGCCCGGTGTTCGCCCTCCGGAACAAGTGGCTCGGCGACCAATGGTCGATCGGCGACTTCACCGGCATGCAGAAGGCTTTCCCGGTCGAGGTACCCGCGCCGATCGTCAAGGCTTTCGCTGGCTTCAGCCCGGCCAGCGTGAATCCGCCACAGCGACCGCCGCAGAACCTCAGGGAGTACGACCCGGAGTGGGGCAGGGCTTTCGTGTCCGGTTCTGCGACTGCCTCGTGTGACCACGAAAACATGGTCGCCCACGTCAGGGTCCCGGTGCTGTTCACCCACCACTTCCGCCAGATCGACGAAAGCACGGGCACGCTTACCGGCGCGATTTCCGATCAGCAGGTGCGACGGGCCGGAGAACTGGTCACCGCGGCCGGGCAGCCGTTCACATACCGCTCGTTCCCGCAGATGCCGCACGCGATGCACGAGTACGCCCCCGACACTTACGCGAGCACGCTAACTGACTGGGCCGCCACGCTCGACCCCGACTGAGGACCGGCATGAGGACATGCGGTGCCGCCCGTCGGGCAGCGCTCCGCGCTCGACGACGAGTCCGCCCGTGCACGTTTCACGAGGGAGGAACCCGAGGTGGACAAGTTCGATTTCGTGGTCGTAGGCGGCGGGACGGCCGGGTGCGTACTGGCCGCCCGTCTGTCCGAGGACCCCCGGGCGTCGGTGCTCTTGCTGGAAGAAGGAGCGGCCGCGCCCCCGCGGACGCGGCCGATCCGCAGGCGTGGATGTCTTTGTGGGCATCCCCGGCCATCACCGGCGGGGTGCCGCCGGGCCAGCCGGTCACGAGTTCCACCGATCCGATCCGACGCGGCCGGGTGCTGGGCGGCTCGTCGGCGATCAACACCATGATCTTCGTGCGCGGCCACCGGTCCAGTTACGACCGTTGGCCTGAATCGGGCGCCACGGGATGGGGCTTCGCTGACCTGCTGCCGTACTTCATGCGCACCGAGACCGCCCCGGGCCGTGACCCCGCGGTCCGCGGAACTTCCGGACCGCTGACCGTTGCCCCGGCGAACCCACTGAGCCTGGTGTTTGAGGCTTGCCTCGAAGGGGCCGAGGAAGCGGGGCACCGCCGGGCGGGCGACATCAGCGGCGGGCTGGAAGAGGGCTTCGGCCCACCGGACCTGAACATCGTCGCGGGCCGCCGCCAGAGCGCCGTCGATGCGTACCTGACACCGGCGGCGCGCCGCGGCAACCTCCGTGTCGTGACCGGGGCGCTCGTCCACCGTGTCCTGGTGCACCGGGATCGCTGCGATAGCGTCGAGTACAGCGTGGGCGGCGAACTAGTCCGGGCCGGGTGCACGGGAGAAGTGGTGCTCGCCGCGGGCGCCATCGGCTCGCCTCAGCTGCTGCAGCGCTCGGGGATCGGCCCGGCCGCCGCGCTCCGCCCGCACGGCATCCAGGCGGTCGTAAACCTGCCCGGTGTCGGTGAAGACCTGCAGGATCACCCCGGCGTGAGCCTGGTCTACGCCCCCGGCCAGCCGCTGATGGCAGGAAGGTTCAACCGCGCTGAGGTGCTGGGCCTGCTGCCCAACGATCCGGATGTGGGCTACCCCGACCTGCAGATCGCGTTCACCAACTTTCCGGTGCCCTCGCCCGGCGATGGCGGGCCGCAGGCGGTCCTCGTGGTCCTGGTCGCGCTGATGCAACCGTTCAGCCGGGGAACGGTCCGGCTGGCCAGCGCCAGCCCCGACGCGGCCCCCGTGGTAGCCCCGCGCTACCTGACCGACTCCCGCGACCTCGACGCTACCGTCAGGGGCCTGAAAATAGCCCGGGACATCCCGCGGACCAGAGCCCTGAAACCCTGGCTCGCGCAGGAAATCGCACCCAGCCCCGACACCAGAGACGACGCGGCACTGCGCACCTACGCCACCGCGGCGGTCCTCTCCTGCAATCACCCAGTGGGCACCTGCCGGATCGGGACCGACGACCTGGCAGTGGTCGACCCCGAACTGCGGGTACACGGCGTCAGCGGGCTCCGGGTCGCCGACGCGTCCGTCATGCCATCCATCGTCTCCGCCAACACCAACGCCACGGTCTACGCCATCGCCGAACGGGCCGCGGAAATGATACGGCTGGCCCACGAGAACGGGCGTTAAACAGCGGTCAAGGCCTGAATAACTATTGACTGGTCTGAGCAAGTTCTGCTGGCCGAACGGCCATCCTCTCGAGGGAGCACCTTGGATTCAGGCGATACGGCGCAGCGCAGCCTCGAACACTGGAGCGAGTGGGGCCTTCCCGAGATGGAGAAGTTCTACGCGCTCGCCACGGAGGACTACCGCCAGCTCGCGCTCGCGGCTGACTGGGCGGCGCTGCTCGGTGAACGCGCCCACCCGGGATGGTCGCTCCTCGATGTCGCCTGCGGCAGCGGCAAGTTCCCGACGGCCCTGGTGAAGTACACCGCGGCCGCATCGCTTCCTGGCGTCGCCTACGACCTGCTGGACCCGTCAGCCTTCTCCATAGCCACGGCTCGCGCCGCCCTCGCACCTCCGTTCATGGCCCGCAACGACCTGGTGATGCCCTTGCAGGAACTTCCCAGCTCCTGCGGCCCCTATGACGTCGTCTGGGCGACCCATGCCCTCTACGCCCTCCCACCCGCCGAACTTGACGCCGCCATGGCGCGTTTCGCGCTGGCCCTGGCCCCAGGAGGTCTGGGGTTCGTCGCGCAAGCGACGGCCCGCTCGCACTACCTGGCGTTCTACGACGCCTATCGGGCCGGGGTCCGGGACGCGACTCCCTACACCACGGCCGAGCAGGTGGCGGCTTCCTTGCGCACCGCAGGCATGAACGTCCGTGAACAGGTGATCAGCTATGAGACGGGAACCAGCGACCGGGACGCCGCCGAGGGTTTCCTCCAGCGCTGCGCCTTCGACGACACCGTGAGCATCGAGGAGATGGAGGCCGCACCGATCCTGGGCGAGTACCTGGCGTCATGCCGGCGCCCCGATGGGTCCTACGTGTTCAGTAACGAAGTGGCCCTGCTGTGGATGTGAACCCGGGGAGTTCCGCGCTCCCGCCGGCCAACCGTGACGGCGGGATTGACCAGGACTGGGCTGGTGGCCGGCCCTGGCCTCCCCGACGTGGACCCCGCAAGGTCAAGCGCATCCTCGGCCAAGCCGCACGATGCGTCCAGCAGGCACCGACGGCTTCAGTCGCGTGACGGACCAGTCGAGGGTGCGGCGGGCAGGTCTTCCGGGCTGGGCGGCGCGAAGCGGGGTGGGCGGCGCTCGGCCATGGCCCGGACACCTTCGCTGAAGTCGGGGCGCTGCATGTACTCGCCGATGAGTTCCTTGGAGGAATCGACGGCGGCGCCGACGTCGTGGCGGAGGAGTTCGGCGTAGAGCTGGCGCTTGGCGACGGTGGCCGACGCGGGTGAGACGTCGTGAGCCAGGTAGGCGGCGACCTCGTAGGCGCGGTCAAGTACCTGGCCGGCGGGGACGACGTCGTTGAGGTAACCGATCTCCTTCATCTCTTCGGCCAGCAGCACCCGGCCGGTGAACAGGATGTCGGCGGCGTGGGTGATGCCGACCATGCGGGGCAGCAGCCAGGCCAGGCCGTACTCGGCCGGGAGGCCGAGCCGGGGTGTCGAGGTGGTGAACTTGGCGCCGGCGGCCGCGTAGCGCAGGTCGCAGAAGCCGGCGATCGCTACGGCGATACCCGCGCAGGCCCCGTTGATGGCAGCGATCACCGGGACCCGCAGGCCCCAGTGCCAGACCATGTCGTGGTCGAACTCGGGGCGGATCCCGTGCCCGGGCCTGGCGTTCTCGGCCAGGTTGACCGTGGACAGGTACTCCTGGTCGGTCTCGGTGTAGAACCCGAGCGCCTTGGCGTCGGCGCCCACACAGAACTGCCGGCCGGACCCGGTCACCACCACCGCCCGGACCGCCGGGTCGGCGTCGAGCTTGGCCATCAGGTAGCGGTACTCGGTGTTCATGCGGTTGGTCCAGGAGTTGCCGCGGCCGGGCCGGTCGAGCCAGACCGTCGCCACTCCGTCGTCGCGGACCTCGCAGCGAGTGACCTTAAGTTCCATGGCTTGCTCCCTCTCAGCCTTGGGCTGGTCTGGCCACCGCGCCGACCGGCGAGCGCAGAGTGACGGTCGCGGTGGTGCACAGGGCACCGGCCGCGTTCCTCACGTCCACTCGCGCGACGCCGAGCGATCGCCCCTGGTGGACGACCTCTGGCTCGAAGCTCAACTCCCCCGTGGCCGGCCGCAGATAAGTTACCCGGACGGATGCGACGTCCAGCCCCCGGCCAAGGAAGATCTGCTCGGCCGACATGACGGCCAGGGTCAGCAGCACCCCACCGTGGGTCACACCCTGCGGATTGCCGAGATCGGCGCGGGGAGGCAGCCGCAGACCGCCAGCATCACCCAGGTGCACCTGAAGCAGGTCGGCCAGGCAGCGGCCGCGCTCGATCACGTCAGCCAGCTCCGGCGGATCGACGACCTCGGCCGGAACGCCCGGGGTGAAACGGGCCCACGTGGTGGCGACGGCCAGGCAGCGGCCGGTGACGTCGCGAACCTCGGCCCGGGCCAGGCCACCCGCGTCGTCGATGAGTACGGGCGAGGCGGTCACGGCTACCAGTTGCCCGTCGGCCGGTACGGGCCGGGTGACGTCGATATTCAGCTCAGTGGTGACCGACCACTGTCCGGGCAATCGCCGGATCAGTACCGCCTGGCCGAGGACATCATCCAGCAGCACGCCCAGCCCGCTTGAACAGTCCCTTGACCCTGCGCTGGCCCCCGGGAAGCGCACATTCGCAGGTCAGAATGGCAATTCTGGCTGGCTACGTCCGGCCGCGCAGTCGCTTGATCGCGACGTCTCTTGATCTTGGATTTTAATCTCTGGATCTTGAGAGGGACGTTCGAAATAATGCTCTGAACTGTGAAGCTATGGTGATTCGAACCCCAGACCTCTTCCTGCCATGGACGCAGGTTCCGTCCGAGGGGGTCGGGCATCGCCCCGACGTGGTCGATGACGGGTGCGGGGTGTGGACTGTCTCTGGATGGCCTGGGCGGGTGTTCACCCGGAACCAGGCGATCACGGCCATGCTCCTCGCGGAGCGGCTCGCCGCCGGATTCGGCGACGATGATCCGTTCGTCACTGGGTGGCGCGAGGAACTGGCGCGGTGACCGATCGGCTCATCCGGATCACCACCGCGATCGCGGTGATGGCGGTGGCTCTCGTCGCCGCGGTCATCTCCTACCAGCACGCGTACGAGCTGGTGTGCTCGCCCGGGGAGTCCGGTCTGACGGCGCGGCTGGTCCCGTTCACCGTGGACGGATTGATCTGGGCGGCATTCATGGTGGTGCTGGACGCCAGCCGCCGGGGCCAGCCGGTACCACGGCTGGCGGCCTGGAGCCTGGGCGCCTGCGCCACCGTCGGCGCCAACCTGGGCGCACGGGGTGGGGCAGGGGCCGGTCGGCGCGCTGGTCAGCGCCTGGCCCGCACTGGCACTGGTCGGCTCATTCGAGCTACTGATGCTGCGGAGGCAGGTTGCGAAGCTCGGCACCAGGCTGAACCGCCACTGGCGCACGAAGCACCACTAGAGCTCCCAGCTGCACCAACGCTGGAGCAGACCATCCGCGCTCGCCATGAGGCGGGCCGTAGCCAGCGCGCCATCGCTCGTGAATTCAACATCGACCGCCGCAAAGTCAAGCGCGTGCTCGACCAAGCGGCTTAGCACAGTCAGCAGGTGATTGAGGCCAACTGCCGCGTCGCTGTCCCAGACGACGCCGGGCTGGCCACGGACTGCGGCCGACCGGTCGACGTGGGCTCGCTGACCCGGGTGCCCGGCTACGACGACGTCCGCATTAAGGGCTGACCGGACGAGACCGAGACGCCGGGGGCGCCGCTCAGGTCGCCGGCGAACAGGGCGCGGAGCTCGGCGTCCTCGGCCGCGGTGGGGCGCCAGCCGGTGACGGCGGCGTTGGCGGTGACCTGGGCCGGGCTGGTCGCGCCGGTGACCAGGGTGGTCACGCCGGGCTGGGCCAGCAGCCATCCGTAGGCGACTTGGACCAGGCTCAGGTCGCGCTTGGCCGCGAACTCCCGCAACCGGTCCAGGGCCGCCCAGGGCGCCCGGGCGAGCAGGTGGGGCTTGAACCGGGTCACCTTGCCCTCGGCGGGCGACTCGTCGCGCGTGTACTTGCCGGTCAAAAGGCCATTCTGGAGCGGGAAATAGGCCAGGAAACCTATGCCGAAGGCCGTCACCGCGGGTATCAGCTCCTCCTCCGCTTTCCGCCAGAGCAGGCTGTACTCGTTGGTGGTGGCGGCGAACCGCTGATACCCGTGCGCGCGGGCGGTGTGCTCAGCGTCGGCGATCTGCCAGCCAGCGAAGTTCGAGCTGCCGGTGTAGCGGACCTTTCCTTCCCGCACCAGTTCGTCGAGGACCTCCAGGGTCTCCTCGATCGGGGTGAGGGGGTCGGGCTGGTGCAGCTGGTAGAGGTCGATCCAGTCGGTGCGGAGGCGCCGGAGTGAGCCTTCGACCGCCAGCCGGACGTGGCGGCGGGAGCCGTGGGCGCCCCAGTCCGGTGGTCCGGGTGCCCCGTGGCGGCGGCTGAACTTGGTGGAGATGATCACGTCGTCCCGGTGGCCGGTCAGGGCCAGGCCGAGCATGGACTCGCTGACGCCGGGTTCATCACCGTAGGATTCCGCGGTGTCGAACAGGGTGACGCCGTGGTCGAGGGCCGTGCCCACGATCGCGTCCACGCCACGCTGGCCGCTCGGGATCCGGTTCCGGTGACCGAAGGCGGCCGTGCCCAGGCCCAGCTCGGAGACGACCAGTCCGGAGCGGCCGGCGCTGCGAAACCCGATGCTCACCGGGTCGCCCCGTCCCCAATTTCGATCTCGCGGCCGGGATCGGAGCTCCAGGCCGAGAACGAGCCCACGAACAAGGCAGCGGGCAGGCCGAGGCTGGCCAGCACGGCCAGTTCGTGAGCGCCGGCCACTCCCCCGCCGCAGTAGACCCCGGTCAGCCGGGTGCCCTCGATGCCGAGGGCGGCGAACCGCTCGCGCAGCGACTGCTCGTCCTGGAGGAGGCCGTCCGGGTCCAGGTTCCCGGTCGTCGGCGCGGCCTGGGCGCCCGGGATGTGCCCGTCGGCGAACGCCCCCAGCCCGCGGGCGTCGTACAGCTCGCCGCGGGCGGCCCAGGCGGCGGCCTGGTCGGCGTCCAGCACGGGCAGGTGGCCGGGGCTGAGCGCCACGTCGCCCGGGACCGGGGTGGGCTCGGCCGTGCTGACCGGGTGGCCGCCGCGGAGCCAGGCCTGGTAGCCGCCGTCGAGCAGGCGGACGCTGCGCAAACCGGCCCAGCGCAGCACGAACCAGGCCCGTCCGGCCTTGGTCCCGGACACGTTGTCGTATACCACCACCGGGTCGCCAGCACTGATGCCCCAGGCCCGGGCCCGATCCTGGAGCAGGCCGATCGGCGGCAGCGGGCGGGCCCCGCTGAAGCCTTCCGGCTTCCCCTGCAGCTCGGTGGGCAGGTCGACGTAGACCGCGCCGGGGATGTGCCCGGCCTGGTACTCGGGCCGGCCGTCGGGGACCCCGTTCTGGTTGCGTACGTCCAGCACCACCGGCGGCCGGGGCCCGGCCAGCAGGGTGGCCAGCTCGGCGGCGGTGATGAAGTGCTCGGCGCGCGACGAAGTGGTCATTCCTTCACCCGGCCGCTTGCGCCGTCGCGGCCTGGTCACCGGCCCCAGCCGTCCCGTTGGCCAGGTCGGCGTCCGGGTGGGCGGCGGCTGGCAGCATGCCCGCGGTGAACTGGTTGGCCGGCTTGGCCAGGCCGAAGAACTCACGGAACGTCGGGTGGTCCGGGTACTCGGTGCGGAACAACCCGCGGCGCTGCAGCTCGGGGACCACGAGGTCCACGAACGCGTCCAGCGGGCCCGGCAGGTAGGGCGGGAACAGGATGAACCCGTCGGTGGTGCGCGCCTCGAAGTGCCGCTCGATGAAGTCGGCGACCTGCGGCCCGTCGCCCACCGCGACCTCGTTGCCGCCGGTGCGCCGCACGTACAAGGCCAGCTCCGCCAGTGGCGGGGCGTCGTCGTCGAGGGCGTGCCGGGCCCGGTCGACGATCAGCGCGGGCCGTCCGGTCAGGCCTTTGAGTTCCGGAATCTGATCGAGGGGAAGATCGGCCGGGTAGCTGGTCAGGTCCACCCCGAGCGCAGCGCTCAGCCTGCCCAGATCGGGCCGGCCTACGGTCAGGTTCTGGACCTGTCGGAACTTGGCATGCGCCTCCCGGGCGGTGCCCGCCACGAACACCGGCAGGCCCGCGACCAGCGGCTGGTCCTCGTCGCGGCCGTAGGTGGCGAGCATCGCCTTGGTGTCGCGGTAGTAGGCCTGGGCCGCCTCGAAGTCCTGCAGCAGGATGAACCGGATGTCGGCGTACTGGGCGCCGAATTCATGGGACTCGACCGACGACCCGGCGTGCAGCATCGGCACGTGCCCCTGCGGCGGCCGGGCGATGTTGATCGGGCCGTTGACGGAAAAATGCTGGCCCCGGTAGTTCAGCCGGTGCACCTTGGTCTCGTCGACGAACTGGCCGGTGCCCTTGACCGCGACCAGCGCGCCGTCCTCCCAGGTGTCCCACAACCCCCGGACGACCTCGATGAACTCACTCACCCAGGAGTAGCGGCGTTCGGAGTCCCAGTGCGTTTGGCGGCCATAGTTGCCCGCCGCCTCTTCATTCTTGCCGGTGACGATGTTCCAGGCCATCCGGCCGCGGCTGAGGTGGTCCAGTTCGGCGATGGCCCGGGCCACCGTGTAGGGGTCCGAGTAGGTGGTGTTGACCGTGGTCACGATGCCGATGTGGGTGGTGGCGGCGGCGATGAACGCGGCCAGCGTCAGCGCCTCCGGCCGCAGCACCTCGTTCGGCGCCTCGTACTGGGAGGACGGCAGCCCGACGACCCGGTCGCCGACGAAATAGAAGTCGAGCTTGCCGCGCTCGGCGGCACGGGCGGTGTCGCGCATGAACCCGGGGTCGAACGTCCCGTGGGCGCTCGCCTCCGGCAGCCGCCACCCGGCCGGGTGCTGGCCGGACGCCCAGATCGAGAAGCCGAGCTTGACCTGACGGCGTTCTGCTGCCATGTGAAAAGTCCTTTTGGGTCGGGCCGCCCGGCGGGGCAGCGGCTAAACCTCGCGCAGTTCGTTGTGCAGCGCGATCAGTTCGGGCTCGGAGTAGATGTCGCGCACCTCGTGCGGCCCGGCCCGGCGCGGGATCGTGAACTCGCGGACCACCCGGCCCGGCCGGGGCGCCAGCGCCAGGACCCGGTCCGACAGCGACACCGCCTCGGCCAGGTCGTGGGTGACCAGCAGCACGGTCGTGCCCAGGTCGTTGCACACCCCGGCCAGCACCTGGTGCAGGGCCAGCCGGGTGGTGCCGTCGAGCGCCCCGAACGGCTCGTCCAGCAGCAGCACCGGCGGCCCGTAGATCAGCGCCCGGGCCAGGCTGACCCGCTGCCGCATGCCGCCGGACAGCTGATGCGGGTAGTGGCCGGCGAAGCCGGCCAGCCCGACCCGGTCGAGCAGGCCGGCTGCCCGGGTGAGCCGTTCCTGCTTCGGTGTCCGTGCCAGTTCGAGCGGGAACGCGACGTTCCTGAGCGCGGTCCGCCACGGCAGCAGGGTGTCGTGCTGGGTCATGTAGCCGACCACCGGTACCCCGGCGCCGGCCGGGTTCGCGCCGGTGATCGTGACCTGCCCGCGGGTGGGGGTGAGCAGCCCGGCCAGGATGTTGAGCAGGGTGGTCTTGCCGCTGCCGCTCGGCCCGACCAGGCTGACGAACTCGCCGGGCTGGACCACCAGGTCGGTCCGGGCCAGCGCGACGACCGGCTGGCCAGCCGAGGTGCCAGCCAAGCTGTAGGTGTGCTCGATACCGGTGGCGACGATCGCGCCGTGCGGCTGGGCGGCCGGTCCGGGGCGGGCGGCGGCCGGGTCCGGGGTGCTGGCGGATGCGGTGGCCGGGCGGGTGCTCATCGCCGCTCCCGCGGCTGCCAGACCAGCAGCCGCTGCTCGGCCAGCCGGACCAGGAACAGCAACCCCTGGGTCACGATGACCAGCACCAGCACCGCCCCGAACAGGCCGGGCATGTCGAGGTTGTTGCCGGAGCTGGTGATCAGGTAGCCCAGGCCCTTGTTGGAGGCCAGGAATTCGATCACGATGACCGCGAACACGGCCCGGGGCAGCGACTGCTTGACCCCTGAGATCAGGTACGGCATCGCGTCCCAGAACTGGATCTTGGTCAGCCGCTGCCGCCGCGACGCGTGCAGGATGCGCCCCAGCTCGAGCAAGTCGGGGCTGGTCTCGCGGAGCCCGGTGAAGGCGTTGGCGAAGAACGAGCAGAACGTGGTGAGCGCGGCGACCACGATCTTCGGTTCCAGCCCGAGGCCGAACCAGATGATCAGCAGCGGGGCCAGGGCCACGAACGGCACCGCGCCGAGGGCCAGGATGTAGGTCTCGAAGAACCGGCCGAGCGGCGCGACCTCCACGAACAGCACGGCCGCGGCCAGCGCCACGATGACGCCGATGACGAAGCCGGCCAGGAGCGCGATCAAGGTCGGCCGGAGGTTCTGCCACAGCGTGCCGTTGCCGAGCCACTGGTACAGCCGGACCGCGATCGTGGACGGGCTGGCCACCAGCAGCGGGTCGATCCAGCGGCCGGACGCGTACTGCCAGACGCCCAGGATCGCGGCGACGAACAGCACGTGCAGGGCGGGCATCGTCAGCTTGCGGCGGCCGGCCGCCAGCCGCCGGCCGGGTGTCCTCCCGGCCGGCGGGGTGGTGGGCTCGACCTGGACAGCTGTCACTGACCCGATCCCAGCGAGTTCAGATAGGACGGGTCGAACACATCGGTGTCGGGCACGTTGGCGCTGGCCGGGATCTCACCGCTGGCCTTGGCCAGCTGCAGGTTGGCGGTGATGGCGGCGGCCGGCATGACCAGCGAGTAGTCGACAGTCTGGTTGGTCGCCTTGACGTTGGCGAGCACGGCCGAGGCGGGCACGGACGGGAAGTGCTGGCCGACGACCTGGGCTTCCTGGGCCACCGTGTGGTTCTTGATCCACTGGGCGCCTTCGAGCTCGGCCTTGAGGAACTTGCTCACCGTGGCCTTGTTGGCCTGGCCCCACTTCTGGCTGAGGATCCAGCCGGTCCCGCCGGTGCCCAGCTCGATCGGGCTGAGGGCGGAGGCGACCGCGGCGTCGGTGGGGTCGAACACGTTCACGCCCAGGCCTTTGGCCAGCTCCTGCTGGTCCTGGTAGGCGGTCGGCCAGTAGGCGCTGACGGCGCCGCCCTCGAACGAGGCCTGGTCGGCGGTGTTGTTGCCCAGGTTCACCTTGTTGAGGCCGGACTTGGGGTCGAGGCCGCCGTAAGTGGCGAGGATCTCGGTGTAGTGGTCCTGCAACCCGCCGGCCGCGTGGGTGCCCCACGAGGTGCCCTTGAGCTTGGCGATCCGCTGCTTGAGCGGGAGGGCCTGGAACTGGGCCGGGGTGAGCCCCTTGCTGGCCAGCCACTTCTTCGACACCACCGCGTAGGTGATCGACCGGGTGGCCTCGGTGGCGACGGCGACCAGCTTGTGGGAGGTGCTGTAGGTCTCGACCGAGGTCGACGGAGCGTACTCGCCGATGTCGATCTTGCCCGCGATCTCGGCTTCGACGATGGGCGGCCCGCCGTTCAGGGCGGTCACGTTGATGTTCAGGCCCTGCTTTTTGAAGAAGCCCTCGTGCTCGGCGATCTCGAACGGGCCGCCGGTGGCGGTGGCCGGGCCGGACAGCGCGAGCTGGACGGTGGTGGTGGCGGAGGTCTCGGCGCCGCCGGTGGCCTTCGCCCCCGAACTGCAGGCGGCGACCGCACCGGTGACCAGGGCGAGGCTCACGGCGCCGGCCGCGTAGCGCAGCGGGTGCCGTCGCCCGGGGCGCCGGGACGATGGGCGGTCTGGTGTGGTCGTTAGCTGCATCAGGTGTCGTTCTCCCGGTCGTTTACCCGCGGGAAGCAGAGCGGACAGTCACGAGGTCTGCAGGTCAATGCCTACGTGTATACATAACGAACATCAGTGTCCGCACGCGTATGCACATGATACTGGACTAATCCTATCGGAGTAGTCAAGAATTGGGCTAGCCCGATTGTTGGAGCACGAGGTCAGCGCCGTTGTGGGGTGGCCGTCGTGGGCGGGCGAGCCGCTGCGGACGGGTCGACGCGCGCGAACCTTTCGGGATGGCTGGCCGCTGCCGGGTAGGTCGGCCAATGCCGATGAGCGGGTCGCTGCGGGATGGCGAGCCGGCGCCGGCGGGTGGCCCGGGCCGGAAGATGGTGCCATCGACCCGGTGAGCCGCCCCGGGCCGGCTGGGAGGTGGGGGCCCGCCGGGGTCAGCTGGCCGGCCCTGGACGGCTGGCTACATGCCGTCCTTGATCAGCGACTGGATCCGCCAGTCGCGCATGCGGCACAGGTGGTCGGCCATGGCCGCCCCGGCCGCGGCCTGGTCGCCGGCGGCGATGGCGGCCAGGATGACGGCGTGCTCCTCGGCTGACCGGTCGTCCGGCTGGGGGGTGAACGTGCGCGGCCGGAGCAGCAGCAGCAGCGAGTCCAGGCG
This sequence comes from Actinomycetota bacterium, assembly GCA_019240215.1. Classification (GTDB taxonomy): domain Bacteria; phylum Actinomycetota; class Actinomycetes; order Streptosporangiales; family Streptosporangiaceae; genus Bog-532. Next base: position 23,451 of record JAFAYQ010000073.1, read on the forward strand.
GGCCAGCAGGTCGCTGATGGTGGCGTTGTGGGCGGACAGCCGCAATGCGTCGTGCCATTTGTTGTTGAGCGGCCCGAACTGGGCCGGATCGGCCTCGGCCCGCCGTTCGTCCAGCACGTAGGCCATCCGCGCCAGATCGATGTCGGTGCGGTTGCGGGCGGCCAGTTCGGCGCTACGGCCCTCCAGCGCGATCCGGGCCTCGTAGATCTCGAGGATCTCTTCCGGGTTGCGCTGCCGGATCCGGAAGCCACGGGTCGACCGCTCGATCAGCCCGTCCTGGGCCAGCCGCCCGAGCGCCTCCCGGACCGGCGTCCGCGACACCCCGTACTTCGCGCTCAGCGCCGTCTCCAGCAGGATCGTCCCGGGCGCGAACGCCCCGTTGAGGATGTCCTTGCGCAACCGCGCGTACTGCAGGTCGGTCGAGTCGAAGCGAGCGGGCCGGGCGGGCGGCGACGACGGATCGGCGGCCGCCATCCGCCGGTCAGGTTCCGCTGCTGCCACGACTGCACTCCACCGTCTGCTCCTGCTTCCGCGGGGGACGCCACCCGGCCACGCACCCTAGACCGTACCCCACCGGGCCCGGCCCGATCCTGACGGACGATGCCGGCCGAGGGCGGGGCGAGGGCCGGGGCCCCGGGCGGAAGGCTGGCGGCCCGCAGGCAATTAGCCGGCTTCCAGACGTTGTCACCACCCACTAATTCCCATATTTTAGATAGGGAAAGTAGTCTTTTGGCAGAAGGGTGTATTCGTGACTACCGTCGTCCCCTTCCAGGTTCAGCAGGCCAGCCCCGGGCTCGGGGCCGAGATCAGCGGCGTGGACCTCACCCGGCCGGTCGACGAGGCGACCGCCAATGCGTTGCGGCAGGCGTTCGTCGATCACAAGGTGCTGGTCTTCCGCGGCCAGCAGCTGACCCCGGATCAGCAGGTCGAGGCGGTGCGGATCTTCGAGGAACCGTTCGACCACCCGACCGCGGTGCACCGGCATCCCGACAACCCGCTGGTCTACGTCTACGAGCTGGAGAAGTCCGGGCTGGCGGCCCACTGGCACGTCGGCGGGCTGTGGCGCACTCCCCCGTTCGGCATCGAATCGCTCACCTACCAGGTGGTGCCCGAGGTCGGCGGGCACACGCTGTGGGCCGACCTGCAGGCCGCCTACGACGACCTGTCCGCCCCCGTCCAGGACCTGCTGGAGAACGTGAGCGCGGTCTACGACGGTAACGCGGTCAACTACGGCGGCGGTGACAAAGAGCCGCTGGCCGCCACGATCGAGCATCCGGTAGTGCGGGCGCACCGCGTCACCGGCCGCAAGGGCCTGTTCCTCAGCCACTCCGCGCTCCGGCTGACCGGGCTCGAGCCAGCCGAGAGCCAGGCGCTGCTGCCGTTCCTGCTGGCTCACGCCTCCTCCCCCGACTACACGATCAACTACGGCTGGCGGCCCGGGGACTTCGTGCTCTGGGACAACCTGGCCACCTGGCACTACGCGGTCAACGACTACGACGGGCCGCGCGCCTACCGCAAGGTCATCGCCGGCTGATGGTCACGTCGTCGCAGAGTTTCACGGACCTGGCCGACGAGTTCTCCCTGCTCGGCGAGACCGCGGCCGAGGCGGGGGTGCCGGGTGCCCGGCCGCGGGTCCGTCGCGGCTGGGTCAACGTGCCGACTGGCGGGCACGTCAGCGGGGTCATCTGGGGGGCGGGACCACCCGAGGTGGTGTTCCTGCACGACAGCGCGGAGAGCGGGCGGGCCTGGGACGCGGTGGCGCTGGTACTGGGCCGCCCGGCCGTCGCCATCGACCTGCCCGGCCACGGGCGGTCGGACTGGCGGCGCGATGGCCGCTACCAGCCCGCCAAGCTGGCGGCCGCGGCGGCCGAGGCGATCGGGTCGTTCGCGCCCAAGGCTCAGCTGGTGGTGGGCAGCGGTCTCGGCGGCCTGACCGCGCTGGCCGCGCAGCGCAAACAGCCGCGCCGCGTACCAGCGATCGCGCTGGTCAACGTCTTCCCGGGCGCCACTGCGGCGCGGACCCGGCCGGGGCGCGGCCCCGAACGGTTCGCCAGCCGCGAGGAGGCGTTCGCGGCGCTGGCGGCCCGGTACCCCGAGCACGGCCGGGCCGCGTTGCGCCGGGAGATCTTGTACGAGCTGGACCAGCAGCCGGACGGAACGTGGGGATGGCGGCACCATCCGGGCAACCAGCCGGCCCCGGACGCTGATCCGGACGTCGCCCCGGCGGGCGGCCTGGAAGCGGGCTACGACCAGCTGGCCCAGCTGCCTATCCCGGTCACGCTGATCGTCAGTGATCCGGCCGGCCCGCTGACGTCGGCCGAGCGGCAACGGCTGCGCCAGCGCGCCCCGAAGGTCAGCGTGGCCACGATCGCGGGCGCTGGCCGGGACATCGCCGCCACCCAGCCCGCCGCCCTGGCCGCGGTCCTGGACCACCTGCTCCCGGTCAGGGCCGGGACCGAAACCGACGGAGGGCAGCCATGACCCAGACCGCACCCGCGCCCGGAACCGAGGCCACCAGCCGGATCCGGATCGAGCCGAACCAGCGGCGGGTCCGGGTGTTCTTCGGCGGTGAGCCGATCGCCGACAGCAGCCGGACCATCTACCTGTTCGAGACCGGGCACCTGCCGGTGTACTACTTCCCGCGCGAGGACGTCCGGTTCGACCTGCTGGAGTCGACCAGCCACACCACCCACTGCCCCTACAAGGGCGACGCCTCCTACTACTCGATCGCCGCGGGCGGCCGGCAGGCCGACAACGCCGTGTGGGCTTACCGGGAGCCGATCGGCTCGGTGGCCGAGCTGGCCGGCTACGTCGCCTTCTACTGGAACCAGGCCGACGCCTGGTACGAGGAGGACGACGAGGTGTTCAAGCACCCGCGCGACCCCTACCACCGGGTGGACGTGCTCAACTCCTCGCGGCACGTGGAGGTGCGGGTAGGCGGCGTGCTGGTGGCCGACACCCGGCGGCCGCGGCTGCTGTTCGAGACCAGCCTGCCGGTCCGCTACTACGTGCCCAAGCTCGACGTGAACCTCAGCCTGCTGGAGCCCAGCGCGACCAGGACCCGGTGCCCGTACAAGGGCGAGGCCGTGTACTGGTCGGTCCGGGCCGACGGCGAACTGCACCAGGACCTGGTGTGGGGCTACCCGGCGCCGATCCCGGAGGCGCCGAAGATCGAGAACCTGCTGGCCTTCTTCAACGAAAAAGCCGACATCACGGTGGACGGGATCCCGCAGAAGCGGCCCGTCACCAACTGGTCGTGAGGAGAAACCCGCCATGACGTACCCAATCCCGGTCATCGACCTCGAGGCCGCCACCTCCCCCACCGCCCCGCCCGCGCTGCTGGACACGATCCGGAACGCCACCGAGGACGTCGGCATCATCCAGGTGGTCAACCACGGCGTGCCGCAGCCCCTGATCGACGAGTTCAACCAGCGGATCGCCCGGCTGCTCGGGCTGCCCCGGCCGCAGAAGGCGGAGCTGGCCAGCCCCACCGGTCACCCGTACCGGGGCTGGCGGCAGTGGCCAGACGATTTCGGGCGGCTGGAGCTGGAACGGTTCAACGTGGGGCAGTTCGACAACGCCGCCGCCGCCCGGGCGGCCGGCCTGCCCGAGGAGTACCTGGGCCTGTACGACCACGACAACGTCTGGCCGGCCGACGACCCGCGGCTGCGGGACGTGACCTACGACTACATCAACGCGACCACCGCCCTGGCCGGGCGGGTGCTCGGCCTGTACGCGCGGGTCCAGGGGCAGCCGGAGGACACGTTCGGCCTGGGGTCGCTGCCGTACGTGACGTTCACCGTCAACGACTACCCGACCTGGACCTACGACGGCAGTGCCAGCGAGGGCGGGGCTGGCGATGACGGGGCCAGCGACGAGGACAAACTGCTGCTGCTGGAGCACGCCGACGGCTCGGCCGTCACGATCCTCGGCCAGACCGGCGACTACGAAGGCCTCCAGATCCAGTTGCCGGACGGGGACTGGCAGCCGGTGCCGATCGTCCCCGGCGCCTTGCCGGTGTTCTCCGGCAGCCTGCTCACCAACTGGACGAACGGGCGGTTGCGGCCGGCCCGGCACCGGGTGGTGGCGGGCGGCACGGTGACCCGGCGGTCGGTGGCCACGTTCGTCTACCCGGCCCTGGACACGGTGGTCGAGCCGCTGCCGCCGTTCGTCGAGCCCGGTGAGGAGAGCGACTACGAGCCGGTCTCCATCTGGGACAGCGTCAAAGACCGGGTGGAGAACTACCTCAAGGTGTTCGGCCGCCCGGACCAGGTCAGCGCCTGGCGCGAGGGCACGACCTACGTCGCCGACCTGGCCGACAACTCCGCCGGGCGCTAACGGCCCGGATCAGCTGGCCTCGGCTCGGCTGGGCGTCTCAGCGGGCGCCCAGCCGAGCCGGGGCGCGATCTCTTCGGCGATCGTCTCGACCGCGTCCCGGCGCTGGGCCCGGCTCCGGCTGCCGTACGCCACCGCGAACTGCAGCTCGGTGACCAGCGGGAAGGCCGGGAACGCGGCGATCGAGGCCGCGATCTGGGCGGGCGTGCCGTAGTGCACGTTGATCGCGGCGGCCTTCTCCTCCAGGGTTCCGGCCGCCGGTAGCCAGTCTTTGCCCCAGGCGTAGACGGTCACGATGTCGTCGGCCAGCTCGGCCAGGGCGGTGCGGCGGTCGCGGGCCGGGTGGATGTTCACCACCAGGCCGACTCGTGGCGGCTGCCCGGCGGGCAGGCTGGCGTGATAGGCGGCCGCGGTGACCTCGGCGGGCACGGTCTGGGTGGAGCCGATCAGCACCCCGTGGCCGCGGGCGGCCGAGTCGTGGCCGGTCTGCTCGGTCAGGGCCGACTCCCAGATCCGGCCGGACAGCCCGGGTGCGGGCGGGTTCAGTTCCTGGTCGGTACCGTTGACCGGCTCGCCGTCGAGCACCGCCGTCAGCGTGCCCAGGGTGTGCAGGTAGGCGGCCTTCTTGGCGTCCCGGTTGGGGCCGAGGTCCACGCCCAGGGCGGCCGCGATCGGGGGCTGGCCGCCGTTGGAGACCCCCAGTTCCAGGCGGTCGCCGCTGATCGCGTTGAGCACGGCGGCGTCCTCCGCGACGCGGACCACGTTCTCCAGCGGCAACGGCACCACCCCGGTGCCGAGCCGGATCCGCGACGTCCGCGCGGCCACCGCGCCCAGGAACGTGAACGGCGACGGCAGCCCGCCCGGGAAGCTGAAACCCTGGGTCTGGCTGGCCCGGCGGAAATGGTACGAGCGCACCCAGGCGCTGTCGAAGCCGAGCTTTTCGGCCCGGGCGAAATGGCCGAGCATTTCCCGGTAGATGTCGGCCTGCGGCCCGTGCTCACGCAGGTCGGAGTGGATGCCGATCCGCAGCCGTCCGGTCACTGTTCCTCCAGGTGGCCGCGCAGGGTGGTCGCGGTGTACTCGGTCCGGTGCAGGCCGCGGCGCTACAGGATCGGCACCACGTGGTCGGTGAACAGCTCGATGGCGCCGGGCAGCACGGTCGGCTGCAGGGTGAAGCCGTCGCTGGCCCCGGCCGTCAGCCACTCCTCGATCAGATCGGCGAACTGCTCGGGAGTACCGGTGAATTCGAGCCCGCCGGGCAGGCCGGTGAGCTCGGCCGCCAGCTGGCGGAACGTCCGGCCGGTCTCCTTGGTCCGCCGCACCAGGTCATCGGTGCGGCTGGTGCGGCTGGCGGCCGCGACGGCCGCTTCGCTGAGCGGGTGGTCGGGATCGATCAGGGCCGGGTCGAGCCCGGCGTTGTGGGCCAGGTTGCGCCAGCGGAACTCGGGGTCGACCCGGTCTTCCAGTGCCTGCCGCCGGTCCCGGGCCTCGGCCTCGGTGCTGCCGAGGACGAAGGCCACGCCCGGCAGCACCAGCACGTCGCCGGGGTCGCGGCCGTGGCGGCGGGCGGCAGCGCGGACCGTGTCCCGGAACGTCCGGCCGGCCGCCACCGTCGGCTGGGCGGTGAACACCAGGTCGGCGGTCTTCCCGGCCAGCTCGACGCCGGGACCGGACGACCCGGCCTGCGCGAACGCGGGCCGTCCCTGCGGTGACCGGGGCAGCGTCAGCGCGCCGCTGACGTCGAAGAACCGGCCGTGGAAGTTGACCGGCCGGATCCGCCCGACGTCGGCCCAGACGCCGCTGGCCTGATCGGCCACGACCGCGCCGGCGTCCCAGCTGTCCCACAGCCGGGTGACCACGTCGACGAACTCCTCGGCCCGGGCATACCGGTCCTCGTGGGCGGGGTGGGCGGTCAGCCCGAAGTTGCCGGCCGCGCCGGCGTACCGGGTGGTGACGATGTTCCAGCCGGCTCGGCCGCCGGACAGGTGGTCGATGGTCGAGAACCGGCGGGCCAGCTCATACGGGGCGCTGTAGGTGGTGGAGGCGGTGGCGATCAGCCCGATCCGGCTGGTGGAACGGGACAGCGCGGCGATGATCTCCAGCGGGTCGAAGCCGACCTGCGGGAAGTAGCGGGCCCGGAAGCTGGCCAGGCCCGGTGAATCGGCGAAGAACACGGCGTCGAGCAGGCCGCGCTCGGCCGCCTGGACCGACCGCTCCAGCACTCCGAACCGGGCCGGGTCGGCCAGGTCGGCCGGGTCGGCCAGCCGCCAGGCGGACTCGTGATACCCGACGCCGGACAGGAACGCGGTGAAGTGGGCCAGCCGGCGATCCCCGTCGGCCACCGTGCGGTCCTCGCCCATCAGGCGGCCCGCTTCGGGGCGGCGTCGCGGACGGTGACCGCCTGCCGGATCAGCCGCAGCGTCTCGCGGCGCAGCTCGGCGGCGGCGGCGCTGGTGACGTGGCTGCCCAGGCTGACCACGCCGATCCCGAGGTCGTGGTAGGCGAGGACGGCGTCGGCGATCGTGGACGGCGACCCGACCAGGGCCGGGGTGGCCCGTGAGAGCGCGGTCAGGCCGAGGTAGAGGGCCTCGTCCTGCCACGGCCCGGCGCCGGAGTCGAGGTCGGCGAACCGGTCCTCGCGGATCGAGCGGACCTTGACCTGACCGCCGGACCGGAACTCCTGCAGCGTGCGGATGGCCTGCTCCAGCTCGCGGACGTGCTGCCGGGCGGCCTCGTCGGTCTCCCCCGCGACCATGTTCAGGTTGATCCAGAACCGAAGGTCACGCTCGCCCGCGAGCGCGCGGGCGGTGGCGATCTTGGCGGCCGCCGCCGCTCGCGCGGTGCCGTGGAACGCCAGCACGTCCGCGTACCGGGCCGCCAGCGCGATCCCGTCGTCCGATTCGGCCGGCAGCGAGATCGGCGGGCGCGGCGTCTGGACCGGTTTGACGCCGGAATACGCGCCGCGGACCCGGTAGAACTCGCCGTCGAAGTCGAACGGCTGGTCACGGCCGAGGACGCCGGTGAAGATCTCCAGGTACTCGGCCGCCCGCCGGTAGCGGGCGTCCCGGTCGGCGTGGTCCCCGTCCCGGGGCAGGTCGGCGCCGCTGCCGAGGATCAGGTGGAGCCCGGTCCGGCCCGCCGAGACCCGGTCCAGGGTGGCCAGCGCGCGGGCGGCGGCGGTCGGCGCCTGGGTGCCGGGCCGGTGGGCCAGCACCACCCGCAGCCGCTCGGTCCGGGCCAGCGCCCAGGTGGCGGTGACGGTGACGTCCGGCCAGGTCGCGCTCTGCGGCCAGATGGCGGAGTCGTAGCCGGCCGCCTCGTACTCGCGCGCCTCGGCGCTGATATAGCCAGGATCGGCGGTGACCGGCTCCGGCACCGGGGTGAAGTAGGCCGCTTCGCGGGCGAGGCCGGCCGTCGAGTAGCTGTTGCTGTACGACTGCGGGTTGAGCCAGGCGCGCAGCTCAATCGGCACGGGCGACACCTCCGAAGTCGGGGGCCGGGGCCGGGGCCGGGGACGGCGCCTGGGCCTGGCGCAGCGCGAGCGCCGAATCCACCAGCGACCGGGTGTACGGGTGCTCGGGGTGCCGGAAGATCTCCTCGGCCGCCTTGAGCTCGACCAGCTCACCGTCGTAGAGCACGCCGATGCGGTCGGAGACCTGGCGGACGACGGCCAGGTCGTGGGAGATGAACAGGTAGGACACTCCGGTCCGGTCCTGCAGCTCGGCCAGCAGGTCGAGCAGCCGGGCCTGGCTGGAGACGTCCAGCGCCGAGGTCGGTTCGTCGCAGATGACCAGCGGCACCGGGCCGGCGAAGGCGCGGGCGATGGCCACCCGCTGCTTCTGCCCGCCGGACAGCTCGTGCGGCAGCTTGGCCAGCAGGTCGGGGCCGACCCCGGTGCGGTTGGCCAGTTCCTCCACCGTCTGGTCACCGCCGAGCAGCTCGATCGACCGGGCCAGCACCTGCCGGACGGAGCGGCGAGGGTTCAGCGAGGAGTCGGCGTTCTGGAACACGACCTGGACCCGGGGCAGCGTCCTCCGGCCCCGGCGGCGGTCCTCGGTGTGGAACGTGATGGTGCCGTCGTAGCTGGTCAGGCCGGCCAGGCTGAGCCCCAGGGTGGTCTTGCCGCTGCCGGACTCGCCGACCAGGCCCAGCGCCTCGGCCCGGCCGATCGTGAACGAAACGTCGGACAGGGCCGCTTTTTGCTGGAAGCGCTTGGTCAGGTGCTCGACCGTGACCAGCGGGCCCTGGGCGGTGTCGGCGGCGGGCCGGGGCGGGCGGACCGCGTTGATGTCGGGCAGCGCCGCGATCAGCGACCGGGTGTAGGGGTGCCGGGGCGCCAGCAGCACGTCGGCGGCGGCTCCTTCCTCGACCAGCACCCCGCCCTCGAGCACGCCGATGCGCTGGCAGTGGGCGGCGATGAGCGGCAGGTTGTGGCTGATGAGGATGCTGGCGAAGCCGAGCTCGGCCCGCAGGCCGTCGATCAGCGCCATGATCTCGGTCTCCACCCGGCTGTCGAGCCCGGTCGTCGGCTCGTCCAGGATCAGCAGCCGCGGCTCGCTGGCCAGCGCCATCGCGATGACGATGCGCTGCTGCTGGCCGCCCGACAGCTCGTGCGGGTAACGCTTGGCGATCTGGCCGGCCGGCGACAACCGGACCCGTTCGATCGCGGCCCGGGTCCGCGCGCGGGCCTGCGCCCGGCCGGCGCCGTGCAGCCGGTACACCTCCTCGATCTGGCGGCCGACGGTCATGGTCGGATCCAGCGCCAGCCCCGGCTCCTGATAGACGACCGACAGTGCTCCGGCCCGGAAGCGGCGCAAGGCTGGGGTGTCCAGCGCCAGCACGCCGGTCCCGGCCACCGACAGCTCGGCCGCGGTGACACCGGTCCCGGGCGGCAGGTAGCGGGTCAGCGTCATCGCGGCCGTGCTCTTGCCGGAACCGGACTCGCCGACCAGCCCGTAGGACTCCCCGGGGGCGATCGTGAGATCAAGGTCGCGGACGGCGGTGACCGGGCCCGAGCGGCCCCGGTAGCTGACCACCAGGCCCCGTACCTGCACGGCGGGCGCGTCGGTCACGACCAGACCTCCTTGAGGTTGTCGGCCACCAGCTGGGTGGCGACCACCAGCGAGCCGACCGCCACTGCCGGGAACACCACCGACCACCAGGCGCTCTCCAGGTAGACCCGGTTTTCGTTGATGACCAGGCCCCAGTCCGGCGACGGCGGCTGCGCCCCCAGGCCCAGGAACGACAACGTGGCGGTCATCAAGATCGCGGCCGCCAGGCTCAGGGTGGCCTGGATGACGATGGTCGGCAGCACGTTGGGCACCAGCTCGCGGGCCATGATCCGGGCCGCCGACTCGCCCTGGACCTTGGCCGTGGTCACGTACTTCTTGCCCATCTCGGCCAGCACCGCGGCGCGGATGATGCGGGCGATGCCGGGGGCGAACACCACCCCGATGATCACGATGAGCGCAGGCACGCTGGCGCCGAACGCCTCGACCACGACGATCAGGAAGATCAGCGGGGGCAGCACCACCAGCACGTCGAACAGCCGCATGAACGCGGTGTCGACCCAGCCCCGGAAGTAGCCGGCGATGACACCAAGCGCGCTGCCGAGGACGGTGGCCAGCAGGCAGCCGAACGCACCGACCAGCAGGGCGGTGTCGGCCCCGGCCAGGGTGCGGGCGAACACGCTGCGGCCGAGGCTGTCGGTGCCGAGCAGCTGGTGCCAGCCCGGGGCCAGGTTGATGTGGCCGGTGTTGACGTACGGGTTCAGCCCGAACAGCCGCCAGGTGGCGGCCGCCCCCACCCACCAGAGCACGATCAGCGCGCTGACCACGAACGTCGGCCGCCGCAGCAGCGCCCGCAGCCTGCGCCGGCCCGGCCGGGCCCGGGCCTCGGCGCTGGCGGCGGTGGTGATCGCGACGGCCATCAGCTCTCCCCGGCCTCGAAGCGGATCCGCGGGTCCATCAGGATCAGGCCGATGTCGGTCAGCAGCAGCGCCAGCAGCGCGATGACCCCGGTGATCATCACGCCGTCGGTCAGCAGCACCGGATCCTTGCGCTCGGCCGCGACCACCAGCAGCGCCCCCAGCCCCGGGTAGTTGAACAAGGTTTCCACCACCGCGCTGCCGCCCAGCAGCGTGCCCAGGTAGATCCCCACCAGCTGAAGAGTGGGGATGAGGGCGTTGCGGGCCACGTGGCGGCGCACGATCTGCGCGGGCCGCAGGCCCTTGAGCACCGCGGTCCGGTGGAACTGGGCGGTGAGCGCGCCGGCCGTCCCGGTCCGGACCATCCGGGCCAGCACGGCCAGGTAGGCGACGGCCAGCGTCACCGCCGGCAGCGTCGTCACCTGCAGACGCTGCGCGAAGTCACCGGTCGCGAACGCGCCCGACTCGACCGGGACCAGGTTCAGGCCGACCGCGAACACCACGAGCAGCAGCACGCCGATGACGAACTCGGGCACCGACGACAGCGACATCAGCGCGATCGTGATGCCCCGGTCGGTGCGGCCGCCCTCGCGGTAGGCCTGGATCGAGCCGAGCACCAGCGCCAGCGGCACCAGCAGCACGAACGCGAAGAGCCCGAGGAACAGGGTGTTGACCAGGTGACCGAAGACCAGCGGCCGCGACGGCACCTGGTAGACGAAGCTGGTCCCCCAGTTGCCGGACACGAAGTCGCTCAGCCAGTGCAGGTAGCGCCCAGTGATCGGGCCGGTCAGCCCGTTGCTGACGTCCCAGGCGCGGACCTGGGCCGGGGTCGCGTACTGGCCGAGCGCGTTACGGCCGGGGTCGCCGGGCACCAGCTCGATCAGCCAGAACGTGAGGATGGAGACCACGAACAGCACGACCGGGATCTGGATCAGCCGCCGGCCGAGCAGGGTCAGCACCCGGCTGCGGCGCCCGGACCACAAACCCGGGCGGCGGCCGGGCGCCAGCGCCGCCGCCTGGTCGGAGAGCACGCTCATCGTCAGTGGCTGACGGTGATGCCGCGGAAGTCGAAGCCGCCGTTGAACTGCTGGCCGTTGGGGAAGCTGCCGTGCACCGCCTGGCCCAGGTAGACGTCGGACTGCTCGAACGCGGCCACGATGACCGGCACGTCGGTCCACTGGATCTGGGCGATCTGGTTGGCCAGGGTCTGGCGTTCGGCCTGGTCGGTGGTCGCCTCGTACTGCTTGTTCAGCTTGTCGAGCTGGCTGTTGTCGTAGTGCGAGGCGTTCCAGGTGGCGCCGGGCGCGTACAGCAGCGAGTACAGCTGGGTCGGCAGCCGGTTGGCCCAGTCGGTGATCGTCACCGGCGCGTTCAGCCACGGGGTGCTGGAGGTGGTCGCGTAGTAGGCCGCCTCGGTCAGCAGGTTCAGCTTGACCTTGAAGCTGCCGGTCGCGTCGAGCTGCTGCTGGATCAGCTGAGCGTAGGTCTGCTCGCCCTGGGTGCCCTGGTAGCTGGTGATGGTGAAGCTGATCACCTGGTTGCCGAGCAGCTGCTTGACCTTGGCCGTGTTCGCGCTGCGGGCGGTCAGGCCCTGGGGCTGCACGGCGTAGTCGGGGAAGGTGGGGACGTCGTTGCCGACGGTCGCGTTGCCGCTGTAGACGGTCTGCGCGATGGCCGGGCGGTTCAGCGCCCAGGCGACCGCCTGGCGGACCTTGACGTTGTTGAACGGGGCCTTGGTCACGTTGAACACGAGCCCGTCGAACTTCACGTACCCGGCCCGCTGCTGGCGGTAGGAAGTGCCGAGGGCGGCCTTGATGCTCGGATCGGAGGTGATCTGGTCGATCTGGCCACTCTGGAACGCCAGCAGCTCGGACTGGTCGTCGTTGAAGAACTTGGCGCTGACGCCGGACACCTTCACCGCGCTGGCGTCCCAGTAGTACGGGTTCTTCTTGTAGGTGACGCCCTGCCCGGGGGTGTACTTCTCCAGGATGAACTGGCCCGCCCCGACCGGGTCGCTGATCCAGTTCGTGTCCTTGGTGCCGGACGGCAGGATCCAGGTGTTGGCCCCGGTCAGCAGGTACGGGAAGTCGGAGTAGGGGGTGTCCAGGGTGAACACCACCGATTTGCCGTCCGAACCGGCCGCGACCGACTTGACGATGCCCGTGAAGCTGCTCTTGGCCGGCGACTGGCTGCTGGCCCCGAGGATCTGGTTGAACGTGTAGATGACGTCGGACGCGGTCACCGGCTTGCCGTTGCTGAACTTGGCGTTCGGCTGCAGGTCGATCGTCCACGACAGCTTGTCGGCCGCCTGCGTCCAGGAGCTGGCCAACTGCGGCTCGAGCTTGCCGGACGGGCTTTCGATGATCAGGTTGGCGGAAGCCAGACCGACCACGTACATCGCGTTGAAGTCGGCGGTCGTCAGCGGGTCGATGCTGCCGGTCGGGGTGTTGAGCCCAAGGTTGTAGACGCCGCCCGCGGCCGCCGCGGAGGAGGACCCCGAGCTGGGGGTCTTGCTGCCGGAGGAGGAGCAGGCCGCCAGCACCAGTGCGAAAGCCACGGCGACGGTGGTGACGACCGCGCGTCTGCCCGCCTTCGGAGGACTGGAGATATTCAGCGGCATGGATGCTCCCCAGGATCAGTGCGAGATGCGGGCAGAAGTTAAGGGCAGGCCGAATTGCCTATTTTGTCTACCGGAAAGGTAGCAATTGGCTGCGCTTTCGTCCATAGCAGGCCGCGATGGGGCTTGCGGGCCGGTCAGTGCCGGCGCAGGCGGACGTCGAGTGAGTCGCGCAGCGCGTCGCCGATGAGGCTGAACGCGATGATCGTGACGATGAGGATCACGGCCGGCGGGTAGACCAGCCACCAGTAGCCGTTGAACAGGTCGTTCAGGCCGTTGGTGAGCATCGTGCCCCAGTCGGCGTGCGGGGGCGGCAGGCCGAGCCCGAGGAAGCTCAGGGTGGACAGGGCCAGGATCGCGTCGGCGATGCTGAAGGTGGCGCTGACCACGATCACGCCCAGCGCGTTGGGGATCAGGTGCCGGAACACGATCCGGGCTGACGTGCTGCCCATGGTCCTGGCGGCCAGCACGAAGTCCCGGGTCCGCAGCGAGATCACCTCGCCGCGGACCAGCCGGGCGACGCCCAGCCAGGACAGGATCGACAGCAGCAGGATGATCGTCCACAGGTTCGGGGTCAGGTAGTTGACCAGGATCAGCAGCAGCACCAGCCAGGGGATGGCCAGCAGGGTGTCGACGATCCGCATCATGACCGCGTCCACGATCCCGCCCGCGATCCCGGCGATGGCGCCGTAGGCGGTGCCGAAAACGGTGGTGGCGATGGCGACCGCGAACCCGAGCTCCAGCGAGGACTGGCCGGCCACCATCAGGCGGCCGAGCACGTCGTAGCCGGTGTCGTCGGTGCCGAGCGGGTGGCTCCCGCCCGGGGGCAGGTCCTTCAGGTTCAGCTGGACGGTGACCTGGTTGGTCCGGTAGAACAGCGGGCTCAGGAAGCAGAACAGCACCAGGATGACCACCACCGCCAGGCCGGCCTGAGCCTGCCAGCTGCGGGTGAAGGCGGCGAAGGCCAGCCGCCCGGTCCAGCGCGGCCCGGGCCGATCCGCGTCCGGGCGACCGGCCGGGGGGCCGGGCGCGCCCGGCCCGAGCTCAACGGCCGGCATAGCGCACCCGGGGGTCGAGGATCCCGTAGGCGATGTCGGCCAGCAGGTTGCCGACCACGGTGGCCACGCCGACGATAAGCGTGGACCCGAGCAGGGTGGGGAAGTCGTGATGGGTGGCGGCGTCGTAGAACAGCAGGCCCATCCCTTGGTAGTTGAAGACCTCCTCGACCACGATCGCCCCGGTCACCAGCCCGGGCAGCGACAATCCGACCACGGTGACGACCGGCAGCAGCGAGTTGCGCAGCACGTGCCGGGACAGCACCAGCCGCTCGGGCAGGCCCTTGGCCCGGACCACCCGCAGGAACTCCTGGGCCAGGGTGTCGATGGCCGAGGCGCGCATGTAGCGGCTGAACCCCGCCACCTGGATCAAGGTCAAGGTCAGCACCGGCAGGACCAGGGCCCGCGGCTGGGCCAGGGCCGATCCGATCGAGCTGCCGGCCGGCGCCTCGGGCAGGAACACGTGCGTCTCGACCGCGAACACCGCCACCAGCATGACCGCCAGCCAGAACGCGGGCATGCAGTACAGCGTGAACGACACCGTGCTGAGGGTGATGTCGGCGAACCCGCCCCGCTTGACCGCCTGGTACATGCCCATCGGCAGCGAGATCAGCAGGGCGAGCACGGTCGAGCTGCCGAGCAGCAGCAGGTCCCGCGGCAGCCGCTGGGCGAACAGCGACGACACCGGCTGCTGCAGGTAGTACGAGACCCCCAGGTTCCCGTGCGCCACCTGGTCCACGTAGGCCCAGAACTGCTTGTACAGCGGCTGGTTGAGCCCATAGGTGGCGTTGAAGATCGCGATCCGGTCGGCGGTCGCCTTCAGGCCCAGCACCGACCGGGCCACGCTGCCCGGTTCCAGGTGGATCAGCAGGAAGGTCAGCGCCATGAGGCCGATCACGACCACCACGGCCTGACCCACCCGCCGGAGCAGATACCCCGTCACTTGGTGTAATACCAGTCCGAGAAATTCTCCCCGCCGGAGAACGGGTTCAGCGGGGCCACCCCGGCCAGGTTGCTCTTGTAGATCTGCAGGCCTTCGCGCAGCGGCAGCCACAGGAACGGCAGCTGCTGGGCCACGTAGTCCTCGTACTGGAAGAACGTCGAGGTGCTGGAGCTCTGCAGGGTGGCGGTGATCAGGCTGTCGGTCCTGGGGTCGGAGTACCCGCCCAGGTTCTCCGGCCCGCCGGTGGCGAACACACCGTTGTCGGACGGGTAGAGCAGGAACTCGTCGTAACCGAACTCGACGATCTGCCAGCCGCAGTTCTGGGTGTGGCTCTTGGCGGTGCACTCCCCCACCGTCCCGACGATCGTGTTGAACGGCTCGGCCTTGAGGTCGAGCTTGATCCCGGCCTGCCGTTCCGAGGACTGGACGGCCGCGTTCTCCTCGTCGGTGGTGTCGGTCCCGGAGCCGTAGATCACCTGGAACTCCAGCTTCTGGCCGGCCTTGACGCCGGCCCCGCAATCCGCCGCTCCGGAGCCGGGCTTGACGCAGGTGGAGACCCCGTTCGGCACCACGTTCCAGCCGTGCGCCTTGAGCAGGGCGACGGCGGCGGCCGGCTTGTACGGGTAGGGACCGCCGGCTTTTTCCAGCGGGGATGCCCAGGTCGGGTAGGCCTTGACCGACACCGGCCCGTTGCCGGGGTCGGCGTAGCCGTTGTAGACCTTGCTGACGATCTGCGGGCGGTTGATCAGCTCCTCCATCGCCTGGCGGAGGTAGAGCTGCTGGAGCAGCGGGCCGACCTGCGCGTTGTAGAAGTTCGGCTCCAGCCCGGCCACCCCGGGGATGGCCCGGGTCGCGTTCGAGTACCCAGCCGACTTCAGCTCCCCGAGCTGGTTGACGTCGTCCAGCGGCAGCGAGGCGACCTGGACCGAGCTACCGGAGCGGAGCGCGTCGATCAGGGCGGTGGAGGTGGTGAACGACTGGTTCAGCAGCTTGGCCAGGCGCGGCTTGTCCGGGCCGGAGTAGTGCTGGTTGGGCACGTAACCGTAGAGCGAGCCGTCGCTGTTGAACGTGGACAGGGTCCACGGCCCGTCGACCACCTTCCACAGCGGGTTGGTGGTGAAGCTGCTGATCTGGCTGCCCTGCTTCTGCAGGAAGGCGTAGACCGCCTTGGCGCCGGACGCCGTCTGGTCGTAGTTGCCGACCGCGCCCGCGGCCGACTCCCTGTCCCAGGCGTGCTGCGGGATCAGCGGGACGTTGTTGAGCACGTCGTCGGCGAAGAAGGCCGGGCTGGTCGGCGCGGTCAGGTTGATCACCGCGGTGTGCTGGTTGGTGACGCTGACCGAGCTGACGTCGGTCGGGAACGTGCCGGGGATGTAGTTGATCCAGTTCTGGTAGTTCGCCTTGAGCAGGTTGTAGGTGAAGATGAAGTCGCGGCTGGTGATGGGCTGGCCGTCCGACCACTTCCAGTCCTTGAGGGTCATGGTGACCGTCTTGTTGCCGTTGCTGTAGCTCAGTGAGCTGTACAGCGACTTGGCCGGGTCCACGGCCGACTGGCTGCCTTCGCCGTCGTAACTCAGGTCGGGCCACAGGTATTCGGAGAGGTTGGCGTTGTAGCCGTCGGTGTTGGTGGCCGGCGGGAACGGGAAGATGAAGTTGGGCTGGGCGTCGTTCCAGGCGACGGTGACGGTGCCGCCGCGAGTGGGCTGCCCGGTCGCCGAACCACCTGATCCATGACCCGAGCTGCAGGCCGCAACCGCCAGTGCGAGCGCCAGCGCGATCAGCGCGGCTACCCGGCGAGACTTGCCCATGTGTGCCCTTTCGTTGGCATCCCCCCGCCTGACGACGCTTATCGTTGGGCCATCTTTCAGTAATCGACCTTTCTGGTCAAGAACATAGGGAAAGTGATAGAGAAGCACGGTGGAACCGGTGCTGGATGTACGGAATCTGTCGGTGACGATCAAGGTGCCGGCCGCCGAGGTGCACGCCGCCGGGAACGTCGACCTGCACGTCGCGGCCGGTGAGACGCTCGGCCTGGTCGGCGAGTCCGGGAGCGGCAAGTCGATGACCGCGCTGGCGGTGATGGGGCTGCTGCCGCCCGGCGGGGCGGTCACCGGCGGTTCGGTCACGTTCGGCGGCCGCGACCTGACCCAGCTGCGGCCCGGTCAGCTGCGCGACCTGCGCGGCAACGAGCTGGCGATGGTGTTCCAGGATCCGCTGACCTCCCTGGACCCGACCAAGACGATCGGCTACCAGGTCGCCGAACCGGTCCGGCAGCACCGCGGGGCCTCGAAGGCGGCGGCCCGGGAGCGGGCGCTGGAGGCGCTGGGCCTGGTCGGCATGCCCCACCCGCGCGAGATCGCCGGCAACTACCCGCACCAGCTGTCGGGCGGGCTGCGCCAGCGCGCGATGATCGCGATGGCGCTGGCCTGCGAGCCGAAGCTGCTCATCGCCGACGAGCCGACCACCGCCCTCGACGTCACCATCCAGGCCCAGATCCTGGACCTGCTGGCCGGCCTGAAGGAACGGCTGGGCATGGCGATGCTGCTGATCACGCACGACCTGGGGGTCATCGCTGGGCACGCCGACCGGGTCAGCGTCATGTACGCCGGCCGGATCGTGGAGAGCGCCGGGACCGGCTCGCTGTTCGCACGGATGCGGCACCCGTACAGCCAGGCGCTGCTGGCCTCGATCCCGCGGCTCAGCCAGGACCCGGGCCAGCCGCTGGCGGCCATTGGCGGCCTGCCCCCGGACCTGGCCGATCCGCCGTCCGGCTGCCGGTTCGCGGCCCGCTGCCGGTACGCGACTGACCAGTGCCGGGCCGAGGAACCGCCGCTGAGCGGGCGGCCGGGAGCCGGGGAGGAGCACCGGTTCGCCTGCTGGCACCCGGTTGACGGGCCACTTCCACAGGCACCGGCCACCGTCGGCCCCGCGGCGACGGGACCGCCCGCGGATCGGCCACCCTTTATTCATGATGAAAATGAGCCGGAGCACCTTGCGGCCAGTACGGCGGAGCCGCTCCTGGAGCTGCGGAACCTGGTCAAGGAGTACCCGGTCACGTCGGGCGCGGTGCTGCGGCGCCAGGTGGCGGCGGTCCACGCCACCTCCGGGGTGTCGTTCTCGGTGCCCGCCGGCTCGACGTTCGGGCTGGTCGGTGAGTCCGGCTGCGGCAAGACCACGGTCGGCAAGATGATCGTGGCGCTGGAGCGACCCGACGCGGGCAGCGTCCGCCTGGCCGGACTGGACCTGGCCACGCTGCGGGGCGAGGCGCTCCGCCACCAGCGCCGCGACCTGCAGCTGGTGTTCCAGGATCCGCTGGCCTCGCTGGACCCGCGGATGCGAGTCGGCTCGATCCTGGCCGAGCCGCTGGCCGTCCAGCACGCCGGTGATCGGGCGGACCGCCGCCGCCGGGTCCTCGAACTGCTCGGCGAGGTCGGCCTGCCGGGCAGCGCGGTCGAGCGGTACCCGCACGAATTCTCCGGTGGCCAGCGCCAGCGGATCGGGCTGGCCCGGGCGCTGGCTCTCAACCCGCGGCTGATCGTGGCCGACGAGCCGGTCAGCGCGCTCGACGTGTCGATCCGGGCGCAGGTCCTGAACCTGATGAAACGGCTGCAGGCCAGCCACGGCCTCACCTACGTGGTGATCTCCCACGACCTGACCGTGATCCGCTACCTGGCCGACCGGATCGGGGTGATGTACCTGGGCAAGCTGGTCGAACTCGGCTCCCGGGACGATATCTACGCCCGGACCGCCCACCCCTACACGGCCGGGCTGATCGCCGCTATCCCGGTGCCCGACCCGGCCACCGAACGGGCCAAGTCCGGCCCGGTGGTCACCGGCGAGCTGCCCAGCCCGATCCTCCCGCCGTCGGGCTGCCGGTTCCGGACCCGCTGCCCGCGAGCCCAGGACATCTGCGCGGCCGAGGAACCGCCGCTCCGCCCGTTCGGCCCCGGGCACCAGGCCGCCTGCCACTTCCCGCTACAGACGCCGGCCGCAGAGTATGATGCCCCGAAAGCCGGCCAAAACGGTCGACAATAGGCTCGGGGGGCAGCGTGATACGGACGACCGTGGCGGCCGCGATTGCGGTGGTGGCCGTGGGCGCCGGCTTGGCCGGCCCGACCAGCCGGCTTACCCGCCGTGCTTCGTAAACAACCAGCCGAGCAACGGCCAGGGTTACGAAAGCGCCGTCGCCTACGCGGTCGCGACCCAGCTCGGCTTCAAAGCCACGCAGGTCAAGTGGGTCCACGAACCGTTCGACAGCTCCTACGCTGGTCGGCTCGTTCGAACCGCTGATGATGCTGATCCGCACCGGGCGTGGCACACAAATGGGTGAGGCCGAATCCCAAGCCGGGATACCAGCCTGGACCGCCGCTGTTCGTCAAAGCCACGCGCATGCTCGACCGAGCGGCCTGACACGATCCGCGGGCTATAAGAAGCGGACCTGACTTACCGGCGCACACGGCTCCGGAGCCGTGTGCGCCGGGTGAACGGTTCAGTTGCCGGTGGCGTGGGTCGCCTTGATCAGGCTGCGGTCCGTGCGAGGGACGGGGCGGCCGAGTTGGGCCGTGGGGACCAGGTAGGTCTCCCGGCCGATGGCAATCGCGATGATGCTGACCAGGCACAGTCCGGCGGTGATGAGTCCAGCGCCGACCCAGGCATCCAGGCCGCTGCCGGCCCAGGCGCCGATGATGGTGGGGACGAAGCCCGCGAACGCGAAGCCCAGCTGGGTGCCGAGGGCGGTACCGCTCAGCCTTACCGAGGCCGGGAACATCTCACCGTAGGTGGCGGGCCAGACCGCGCTGGTGGCCGTGTAGACCAGCCCGAACATGACGATGCCGGTGACGAAGATCAGCGCGTAGCTGCCGCTGCGCACCGCGTACAGGAACGCGAACGTCATGGCGCCCGAGCCCGCCGCGCCACCGATGAACACCGGCTTGCGGCCGATCCGGTCGGACAGCCGCGCCCACAGCGGGATCGCGCCCAGGGCGACCAGGTTGGCCAGCACCCCGACCCACAGGATCGGCGTCTTCTTCAGCCCGACGGTGTTAACCGCGTAGGACAGCGCCCAGACCGTGAAGATCGTGCTCGGGGTGGCGATGACCGCGGCCAGTGCGACCCGGAGCACCTGTGGCCAGTGTGACCGGAGCAGCTCGCTGATCGGCAGCCGCACCACTTCGTCCTGAGCGACCTCGCGGCGGAACACGGGGGTCTCATCCAGCGTCCGGCGGATGAACACCGCGACCACGGTGACCAGCGCGCTGGCCCAGAATGCGATCCGCCAGCCCCAGGTCAGCAACGAGTGGTCGGGCAGGGCGGCGATGGGGATGAACAGCGCGGTGGCGATGGCCTGACCGCCCTGAGTCCCGCCCAGGGTGAAGCTGGTGTAGAACGCTCGCCGTCGCTCGGGGGCGTGCTCCAGCGTCAGCGAGTTGGCTCCGGCCTGCTCGCCTCCGGCGAAGAAGCCCTGCAGCAGTCGCAAGGTGACCAGCAGCACCGGCGCGGCCACCCCGATGGTGGCGTACGACGGTAGGCAGCCGACCAGGAAGGTGGCGGTGCCCATGGCGATGACCGTGGTCAGCAGAACCTTGCGGCGCCCGTGCCGGTCGCCGAGGTGGCCGAGGCCGATGGCCCCGATCGGGCGGGCGGCGTAACCGACGCCGAACGTGGCCAGCGAGGCCAGGGTGCCGGCGGCGGAGTCGCTGGCTGGGAAGAACACCTTGCCGAAGACCAGTGCGGCGGCCGTTCCGTAGATGAAAAAGTCGTAGTACTCCAGAGCGCTGCCGATCCAGGCGGCCCGGGCGGCGGCCCAGGGCTTACCGGCTGGGGCGGGCGATGGATTAGGTACTGCGTCCGGCATGCGTCCTCCTCGGCGAGGCCAGCCTGGATTTCCTAATGTACTAAATAGTGAGTACGTTAAGGGTGCGTCGGCGGGCCGGTGCTGTCAAGGTAGGGCCGCGACCCCGCGGGGCGCGGACGGCTGAGGGTGAGCGGGCCGGATCGCCGGCTCAGGGGACTGCGGACGAGCGGGCGGTGAGGTGGTCGACGACCAGGTCGCCGATCAGGCGGCGGAGGTGGTCGCGGCGGCCGGGGGCCAGCAGGTCGCGGCCGAAGATCGCCTCGAACGTGTAGCGGTTCGCCTCGCGGAAGATGCAGAACGAGCTGATGATCATGTGGACGTCGAGGGCGTCCAGGTCGTCGCGGAACACTCCGGCCTGGCGACCGCGCTCCAGGATGCGGGTCAGCACGTCAAGGGCCGGGGCGGCCAGGCCGGGCAGGGTCGGCAACCGGCGCAGGTGCTCGGCGTGGTGGATGTTCTCGATGCTCACCAGGCGGACGAAGTCCTGGTGGGCCTCGTGGTGGTCGAACGTCAGCTCGGCCAGCCGCCGGATGGCGACCGCCGGCTCGAGGTGCTCGACGTCGACCTCCTGCTCCAGGGCGCGGATGCGGGAGTAGGCCCGCTCCATCACCGCGACGTACAGGCCTTCCTTGCCGCCGAAGTAGTAATAGATCATCCGCTTGGTGGTCGACGTCTTCGCGGCGATGTCGTCCACCCGGGCCCCGGCGTAGCCCTGGTCGGCGAACACCCGGGTGGCCACCTCCAGCAGCTCGGCCCGGGTCCGGTCGGCGTCACGGATCCGGTCGCCGCGCGGCATCGCCGAGTCGGTCGCCATCTGTGCTCCCTCATGCGCAGGCCAGCAGGCAGACGCCCTGCCGTACAGCAACAGTAACGAGACCGCCGGGGAACTGACGTCAGGCGACCCGCGTGGCCGCGGAGACCACCTGCGGCCGGCTTGTCCGCGTGGCCTACCGCTCCTAGTATTGAACGTAATGGTTAGTACATATCTGACAGGGCTGGTCGGGGCAGGGATCGGGGCATCGCTGTCACCGGCGCTGCACGAGCACGAGGCCGCCGCCCTGGGGCTGCGGTACGAGTACCGGCTCATCGACGTCGGAGAGCTGGGGGTGGGCGTGGAGCAAGCGCCAGACCTGATCCGCGCCGCCCGGCAGCTGGGATTCGACGGACTGAACATCACCCATCCGTGCAAGCAGGCCGCGCTGGGAGCCCTGGATGAGCTGTCACCCGAGGTGGCAGTGCTCGGCGCGACCAACACGGTGGTGTTCGACGGCGCCCGGGCTATCGGCCACAACACCGACTGGTCAGGTTTTGCCCGGGCCCTCCGGCACGGGCTGCCTGGTGCCCCGCTCGGCCAGGTGGTGGTGCTGGGCGCGGGCGGAGCGGGATCGGCAGTCTGCTATGCCCTCGGCCGTCTGGGGGCGGACCATGTCATCGTCATCGACACCGACCAGGCCCGGGCGGACGGGCTGGCGGACGCGCTGACCCCCGAGCTGGGGCCGGCCCGGTTGGCGGCGGCCGGTATCGAAGCCCTGTCGTCGGTGCTGGCCCGGGCGGACGGGCTGGTGCACGCCACCCCGACCGGGATGGCCGGTCACCCCGGCAACGCGGTCCCGGCCAGGGCCCTGGTCCCGGACCTGTGGGTGGCGGACGTGGTGTACCGGCCGCTGCAGACCGAGCTGCTGGTGGCCGCCCACCGGGCCGGGTGCCGGACGCTGGACGGCGGCGCCATGGCCGTGTTCCAGGCGGCCGACGCGTTCCGGCTGTTCACCGGCGTCGCGCCCAGCACCCGGCGGATGTTCACCCACTTTGCCCAGCTGACCAGCGAGGAGGCCGCCGATGCCCGGCGAGCCGGCTGAAGCGCCCCGCGCGAAATCAGCGCGCGCGTACTCGATCGCCACCGTCTGCTTGTCCGGCACACTCGACGACCGTCTGGAAGCGGCCGCCCGGGCTGGATTCGATGGGGTCGAAATCTTCGAAAACGACCTGATCGCGAGCGCCAGCCGGGTCGCGGAGATCCGTGCCCGGGCGGCCGACCTCGGCCTGCGCATCGAGCTGTACCAGCCGTTCCGGGACGCCGAGGGCGCGCCGCCGGAACGGTTCAAGTCCGTACTGCGGCGGATGCGGGCCAAGCTCGACCTGGCCGCCGAGCTGGGGGCACCCACCGTGCTGGTCTGCTCGTCGGTCGCACCCGACACGATCGGCGACGACGATCTGGCCGCCGGGCAGCTGCACGTACTGGCCGGGCTGGCCGCCGACCGGGGACTGCGGCTGGCCTACGAGGCCCTGGCGTGGGGCCGTCAGGTCTCCACCTGGGAACACTCGTGGGGACTGGTGCAGCGGGCCGGGCACCCAGCCCTTGGTCTGTGCCTGGACAGCTTCCACGTGCTGTCCCGCACCAGCGACTACGCCGGCATCAGGTCGCTGCCGGGCGACAAAATCTTCTTCCTGCAGCTGGCCGACGCGCCCCGGCTGGACATGGACGTGCTCCAGTGGAGCCGCCATCACCGGCTGTTCCCGCTGCAAGGCGGTTTCGACCTGGCCGGCTTCACCCGGGCGGTGGACACGACCGGTTACGCCGGGCCGCTGTCGCTGGAAGTGTTCAACGACGTGTTCCGGCAGGCCGACCCGCACCGGACCGCGGTCGACGCGATGCGGTCGCTGATCGCGCTGGACGATGCGGTACGGCCGGCGGCGGGCCAGCCCGGCCCACTGGTCCCGGCCCCGGTCCTCGATGGCATCGCGTTCGCCGAGCTGACCGTCGACGCCGAGTCCGGCCCGGAACTGCAGCGCTGGCTCGGCCTGCTCGGGTTTTCACACGTGGGCCAGCACCGGTCCAAGCCGGTGCAATTGTGGGAGCAAGGGGGTGCCCGCATCCTGCTCAACTCCAGCGTCGACCGGTCCGCCCCGGCCGAAGGGTCGGCCGCCATCAGCGCGTTCGCCCTCGACAGCGAGCAGCCGGCCCGGTCGGCCGAGCGGGCCGCCCAGCTGCTGGCCCGGCCACTCCCCCGCACCCGGGCGGCGGCCGAGGCCGACCTGACCGCGGTCGCCGCGCCGGACGGCACCCAGATCTTCTTCGGCCGCAGCGAGCCGGATGGCCCCTACGGGTGGCTGGGTGACTTCCTGGCCACCGGCGACCGGTCCGGTCATCCGGCCGGGATCACCGGCATCGACCATCTGTCGCTGGCCCAGCCGTACGACCGGTTCGACGAGGCCGGGCTGTTCTACCGGTCGATCCTCGGGCTGCGGGACGACGAGGCGGCCGAGTACGCCGCCCCGTACGGGCTGGTCCGCACGCTGGCCGTGCACGACCCGGGCGGCCGGGTCCGGCTCGCGCTCAGCGTGCCGCTGCTGCGCCGCGGCGAGTGGGCGCCCGGGGTCACGCACCCGCAGCACATCACGCTGGCGACCGGTGACATCGAGGCGACGGCGGCCGCGCTGACCGCCGCCGGCGCTCCGCTGCTGCCGATCCCGGCCAACTACTACGACGACCTGGACGCCCGGCTGGCGCTGGACCCGGCGTTGCTGACCCGGCTGCGCCGGATCGGCGGCCTGTACGACGAGGACGCCCACGGCCGCTACGTGCAGCTGTTCACCCCGGTCATCAGCGGCCGGGTGTTCTTCGAGATCTCTCAGCGCATCGGCGGCTACAGGGGCTACGGCCTGGCCAACGAACCGGTCCGGATGGCCGCCCACCGGGCCCTGCGCCGAGCCGGCCGCCCTGATCGTGGCGGCCGGCTCGGCGGCGTCAGGCGCGGGCGTTGACGAGCGAGGGCGGCGTGAACCGGACGTAGGGGTCGAACGCACCCAGGCCGGTCCCGGCCGCGGCGGCGTTCAAGGCGTCAGGCTGGGTGGCGTCGCCCCAGCGGCTGGTGTTCAGCCGGTGCTCCAGCGCGTTCAGCGCGGCGATGTACCCGGCGGGCTGGAAGTTGCAGTGCCCGGTCGCGTCCACATACGCCTGCCTGAGGTCCGGCGCCGACCCGGCCCGGGTGACGCGCTGGCGGTACCAGTTCTCCTGCTCGACCGGGACAAGCTGGTCATAGATGGTGTGAATGTCGAGTTCGGGCACGGCCAGCCGGCCGGTGACCATCGAGGTCCGGGCCAGGGCGGCGACCGCCTGCGGATCAGCGGTGATGTCGGCGTGGCGGGTCAGCGTGGCCAGGTCCGCGGGCAGGCTGAGCCCGGCGGCCCGGTACAGGGCCTCGACCTCCGGCCGGAAGCTGCTCCGGCTGAGGATGCCGCCGTAGTTGACACCCTTGGTGAAGGAGCTGTTGCCATCGGCGGCGAGCTCGATCTGGTAGCGGGCGGACATGATGAACGGCAGCAGGTACTGGCTGATCTCGTCGGCCTGCTGCTGTTCCTGGGCCGCGTAGTCGGTGGGGGCCGGCGCGGTGGCTCCGCTGTACCAGACCGGCTCGTTGAGCAGGGCGGCGCCCAGCGCGATCCGGGCCCGGCCCGGCGCGGTCGCCTGGGCCTTGCTGACGATCGCGGCCAGCGCGGCCGCGGCCGCACTGGCCTGGCCGGCCGACGCGTACCGCACCAGCTGGATCTGCTGGCTGGGATCGAGCAACTCGTTGAGCGCGTACTCGCCGTCCAGCTGGTAATTGTTCAGGCTCAATGCGCCGGCGACCAGCCCGCAGGTAGTCAGGGTGCCGTCGATGCGGCCGCGCCCGTCCTGGGTTTCCAGCGCGCTGACCAGGCCACCCATCGAGGTGCCCCAGGCGATGACCCGGCGCGGGTGCCCGGTGATGCGCTCGACGGCCGCGAGCGAGGCGAACTGGTCACCGACCGCCGAGCTGAGCGCCCACCAGGAGGAACCGGAGTACGAGGATCCGACCAGCGCGTACCCCAGGTGCAGCAGGACGGCCTGAGTGGCCGCATCGGGCGCGTCGGCCGCGGTCAGCGGGCCGAACCCGTGGCTGTACAGGATGACCGTGCCGTTCCAGGACGCCGGGAGGTCGGCGACCCAGCTGGCACCGTCGGTGAGCGAGCCGACGTAGTGCCCGGCAGTGGCCGTCACCGCCCCCCGGGCCGCTGACATACCGGTCGCCAGGGCGCAGACGACCGCAGCGGCCGCGGTGAAAGCGCGATACAGGTGCCGTCTGAACATCCGGGACCTCTTCTGTGAGAACCACTGGGACGCGGGCGAGCTAGGGCGTTAGCCGACCGAGGATGACAATGCCACAAGAATCCACAACTGTACAAGTTTCCTGTTTAACAGGTTTCCTGTGCTGTTGGAGCGGTGGCGCCAACACGGCCGACCGGCTGGCAGACTGGCTGGCAGTGATGGCCACGGCAGCCGACAAACTGGGGAGATGAGTGCGTGACCAGCTCCGCCGAGCAGTACGCCGACGGCGCCACCGCGGCTCGAAAGGCGCCCCGGGGAACCGCGCCGCGAAAGGTGTCCGCACCCAAGGGTGGCCCGCGTTCGGCAGCCGAGCCGACGCTGATGTACGTCATGAAGCAGGTCGAGCTGGCCTCCCGCGCACGCCTGGATGAGCTGTTCCGGCCCATCGGCATGACGGCTCTGCAATACACCGCACTGACCGTGCTGGAGCGCCATCCGGACATGTCGTCCGCGCAACTGGCGCGCAACTCGTTCGTGACCACCCAGTCCATGGCCGACATGGTCACCGCGCTGGAGGAACGCGGCCTGATCGAGCGCCATCGTGACGCGGCCGACCGCCGCCGGCTGGTGCTGGCGCTGACCGCAGACGGCCGGGCACTGCTGCGCCGTTACCGTGGCAAAGTGGCCGCTCTGGAACGACAGATGCTGGCCGGGCTCACCAATGAGCAGGTATCCGAGCTGCAGCACAGCCTGGAGGTTTGCCGGGCCAACCTGGCCCAGCATCCGCCCCGCTGACCCGGCCAGCCCCTCAATTAATCAGATTTTCTGTCGATTATAAAATGATCAGGAAACCTGTACATCGGGTTTCCGATGTGGCACTCTTCACGTCAGGCCGGACTCCGGCGGCCCCGCTGACAGGGGAGGTCACCGATGACTTCGCTCAACCCCCGCATAGGTGATGTGCGCGAGCACGGCACTGTTTCCGAACTGACCCGCGGCACCTTGATCGCCGCGGCGCTGGCCGTTTGCCTGGCGCAGGTGGCGCTGGCGATCCCCGCCGTGCTCAACGGCCTGTTTCAGCAGGATCTGGGCACCAGTTCCTCGCAGCTGACCTGGATCTCCGACGCGTTCCTGGTGCCGGTGACTCTGCTGGAGCTCAGCTTCGGCGCGATCGGTGACCTGTTCGGCCGCAAGCGCCTGCTGGTCGGCGGGGCGCTGCTGCTGGCCGTCGGCGAGCTGGTCGCGGTGCTCACCCCGGGTGCGTCGGCGTCCACCGGCACCCGGGTGCTGGTGCTGTGGATCGGCCAGATCATCGCCGGGATCGGTGCGGCCGCCATCTTCCCCACCTCGCTGGCCATGGTCGCGGCGGGCACCCACACGGCCGGGCACCGAGCGCGGTCGATCTCGATCTGGGCCGCCGCCCTGTCGGCCGGCGGGTTCGTCTCGCCGGTGCTGGGCGGCCTGGTCACCAAGATCAAGTGGGGCAGCGACGCCAACGCCAGCTGGCGCTGGGGCTTCGTGGCCGTGCTGATCCTCGCGCTGATCAGCGCGGCGGTGTCGGTGGTGCTGGCCCGGAATTCCGCAGCCCCGGCAGGCCGGTCACTGGACTGGGCCGGCCAGGTCACGATCGCGGTGGCGCTGTTCGCGCTGCTGTTCGCGGTGATTCAGGGGCCGACCAGCGGGTGGGGCAGCGGCCAGGTCATCGGCGGGTTCGTGGTGGCTGCCGTTTTCCTGACCCTGTTCATTCTGGCCGAGAACCGCTCCCGCGCCCCGCTGCTGCGGATGAGCCTGTTCACCAACCGGGCGTTCGCCATCGCGTCGGTCGTCACGGTGGTGGCCATGTTCAGCTTCCTCGGCACGGCCTACGCCACCAGCATCCGGATGTCATCGATCCAGGGATTCTCGCCGCTCCGGACGTCGATCGCGTTCGTACTGCTCAATGGCATCGCGCTGGTGCAGATGCCGGTCACCTCGCGGGTGCTCGAGCGGTACAACCCCAAGTGGGCGCTCGGCGGCGGCGCCGTGCTGATCGGCGCCGGCGACCTGTGGATGTCCCGTATCCCGGCCTCGGACCTGTCGCTTCCGCCGGTCATCGTGCCGCTCGTGCTCATCGGCATCGGTTTCGCCTTCGCCGTCTCCGCCCTGACCGCGGTCGCGGTCAACACCGTGCCGAACCGGCTGGAGGGGATGGCCAGCGGCTCGACCAGCATGCTGCGTGATTTCGGGTTCACCCTCGGCCCGGCGGTCGTGGGGGCGATCGCGCTGAGCCAGGCCGCCGCGCAGATCCACAGCAAGATCGCGGCCAGTCCCGCACTGCGCAAGGCGCTGGCCGCGTTCAACGCCGCCCCCGCGCACGCCCCGGCCGCGCAGAAACCCGCCCTGGAGGCGGCGGTCGGTGCGGTGAACTCCGGGCCGCTCGGCGCCAACGCGGTCCCGGGCACGATCACGTTGCCCAGCGGCAAGACGGCACCGTTCAATCCGCTGAAGGACGTCGCCTTCCACGCCCTGGGAAACGCCTACTCCCTCGGCTATCTCGTGGTGGGCATCTGCGCGCTCGCCGCGGCGGCGCTGGCCCTGCTCGCCCTCGGCGGGCACGGCACCGATTCGCTGATCACCCAGGAATCCCTGGCCGACGAGTAAGGAAACCAATTTCATGACCGCACTTGCCGGGAAGGTAGCGATCGTGACCGGGGCCGGCCGCGGACTCGGGCTCGCCTACGCCCGCGCGCTCGCCCAGGCGGGGGCGGCCGTGGTCGTCAACGACGTGGACGCGGCGGCGGCCGCGGCCGCGGCGCGGTCGATCACGCAGGCGGGCGGCGCCGCGGTCGCGCACGTCGCGCCGGTCGGTGGCACCGAGGCAGCCGAGGCCATGGTCAAGCTGGCGGTAGCCGAGTTCGGCCGGCTGGACATCCTGGTCACCAACGCCGGGATCCTGCGGGATACCGTGCTGTGGAAGATGACCGACGACGATTTCGATGAGGTCATCGGCGTGCACCTGCGCGGCACGTTCACCTGTGCCCGGGCCGCCGCCATCCGGATGCGGGAGCAGGGCGAGGGCGGCCGCATCATCTGCGTCGGCTCGCCCACCGGGCAGGTCGGCAACTTCGGCCAGACCAACTACGCCGCGGCCAAGGCCGGCATCGTCGGCATGGTCCGCACCTGGGCCCTGGAGCTGGCCCGCGCCCAGATCACGGTCAACGCGGTCATCCCGGTGGCGGCGACCGGCATGACCGAGACCGCGCCGTTCCTCAAGCCCTACGTCGACGCCCTGCGCGCGGGTGATCCGCTGCCGCCGTACGCCCGGCGCGAGCTCAGCTTCGGGCCGCCGGAAGACGTCGCGGGCCTGATCGTGTTCCTGGCCTCGGCCGCGGCGGCCGGCATCACCGGCCAGGCCATCGGGCTGGGGGGCGACCGGCTGGCCTTGTGGTCCCACCCGGCCGAGGCAGCGGTGGCGTTCGCCGACGGCGGATGGAGCGGCGATGCGATCGCGCAGGCGTGGCCCGGGCAGTTCGCCGGCCACCAGCAGGCGGTCGGGCAGCAGTTCCCGGAGCCGTACTGATGAGCATCGATCCCGGCGCGGTCGAGGCCATCGACACGCACGTGCACGTCGAATCGGACGGGCGCGGCCGCTTCGCGCTCGACCAGCAGCTGCTGGACGCCTCAGCCAGGTACTTCAAGGCCGGGACCAACCGGACGCCGGCGCTGGATGAGATCAGTGACTACTACCGGGAGCGGCGGCTGGCCGCGGTGGTGTTCACGGTCGACGCCCACACCGCCACCGGTCATCCGGCGCTGTCCAGCGAAGACATCGTGACCCAGGCGGCCGCGCACGCTGACGTGCTCGTCCCGTTCGCGTCGGTGGATCCGCACGACGGGCCGTCCGCGGTCGCCCGGCTGCGCGACCTGGCCGCCGCTGGCGCGAAGGGTCTCAAACTGCATCCGTCGCTGCAGGCGTTCTCGCCCGATGACCGCGCGCACTACCCGCTGTACGAGACCGCGGCCGAACTGGGCCTGCCGGTCATCTTCCACACCGGGCAGACCGGTATCGGGGCCGGGCTGCCGGGCGGGCGGGGCATCAAGCTGCGCTACTCCGACCCGATGCTGATCGACGACGTGGCGGCCGACCATCCGTCGCTGACGATCGTCCTCGCGCACCCGTCGGTGCCCTGGCAGGACGCGGCGATCTCCATCGCCACCCACAAGGCCAACGTCTACATCGACCTGTCCGGCTGGTCCCCCAAGTACTTCCCGCCCCAGCTGATCCGGGCCGCCAACGGGCTGCTGAAACACAAAATGCTGTTCGGCTCGGACTACCCGGTCCTCACCCCGGACCGGTGGCTGGCCGACTTCGCCGCCCTGGACATCAAGCCCGACGTCCGGCCGCTGATCCTGCGCGACAACGCGGCCACCGTGCTGGGCCTGCATGGGCCGGGCCTGGACGGGCCGGGAGCGGCCGATGCCCGATTACGGAGTCGGCAGCTGGCCGCACCGCCGGGCGCGGATCAGCCCGGAACGGGTCGCCCTGCGCCAGGACGGGCGCGAGCTGACCTACCGGCGGCTCGCGGATGAGGTGGACCTGCTGGCCAGGTCGCTGGCCGCCCGGGGTATCGGGCGCGGCGACCGGATCGGCTATCTCGGCCGCAACGACATCGCCGGATTCGAGGTGTTCTTCGCGGCCGGGCGGCTCGGCGCCATCTTCGTCCCGCTGAACAACCGCCTGACCCCGAATGAAGCCGGCCGTCTGCTGGACGACGCCCGGCCGGCCGTCCTGTTCTACGGCCCGGAGCAGGCCGACGTGGCCGCCCAGCTCAGCCAGCCACCGCTGGTGCCGGTGGCCGGTGACCAGCCCGGCAGCCTCACCACCCTGATCGAAGCCGGCCAGCAACTGCCGCCGCTGACCGCTGAGGTGGGCCTGGGTGACGACGCGGTCATCCTGTACACCAGCGGCACCACGGGCGCTTCCAAGGGGGCCGTGCTCAGCCACGCCAACCTGACGTTCAACACCATGAACCAGCTCGCGCACGCCGACGTGCTCGGCACCGACACCGCACTGTGCATGGCCCCGCTGTTCCACGCGACCGGCCTGGGCCAGGTCAGCCTGCCCACGCTGTTCAAGGGCGGCACCGTGGTCATCGCGACCAAGTTCGACCCCGCCACCATCCTGGCCACCATCGCCGGGCAGCGGATCACGTCGTTCTCGGCGGTACCGACCATGCTGCAGATGCTGTGTGACCATCCTGCCTTTGCCACTGCCGATCTCAGCTCGCTGCGCTACGTGATCTACGGCGGTTCCACGGTCGCCGAACGCGTCGCCATGGCCTGGCAGAGCCGCAGCGTCCCGATCCTGCAGGGTTACGGTATGACCGAGGCTTCGCCGGGCGTCTATCTCGCGGTGGCCGAGGGTGCGGCCGCCCGGCCGGTCTCCATCGGCTTCCCGCACTTCTTCACCGACGTCCAGCTGGCGGCGCCGGGACAAGACCCGGAGGGCGAAGCGGGACCTGGACACCGCCAGGGGGAACTGCTGGTCCGGGGGCTCAACGTGTCCCGTGGCTACTGGGAACGCCCGGCCGAAACCGCGTTGGCCTTCCGCGGCGGCTGGTTCCGTTCCGGTGACGTCCTGCGGATGGCCGATGACGGCTGGGCCTATGTGGTGGACCGGATCAAGGACATCATCATCTCCGGCGGCGAGAACATCTACCCCGGCGAGGTTGAGGCGGCGATCAACGCTCTGCCCGGCATCGCGGACTGCGCGGTGATCGGGCTGCCCGACCCGCGCTGGGGCGAGGTCGGGCTGGCCTTTGTAGTCGTAACGGGAACCCGCGACTGGACCGAGGCCGCGCTGCAGGAGACGCTGCGGGCCGAGGTCGCCCCCTTCAAGATCCCCAAGTACGTTCGGTTCGTCGATCAGCTCCCTACCACCGCAACCGGCAAGGTCCGCAAGCAGGACCTGCGGGCCGCCCTCGGAAAGGACACCCATGCCTACCGTCGTTGACACCCTGGACGGCCTCACCGGGCTGATCGGGCAGCCGCTGGAGCCAAGCTCCTGGGTGGAGATCGACCAGCAGCGGATCGACGCCTTCGCGGAAGCGACCGGCGATCATCAGTGGATCCATACGGATCCCGAGCGGGCCAAGGACGGCCCGTTCGGCACCACGGTCGCGCACGGCTACCTGACCCTGTCCCTGCTCATTCCGATGTGGACCGAGATTCTGGAAGTCCGCAGCGTGGCGACCAAGGTCAACTACGGCCTGAACAAGGTGCGTTTCCCTGCCCCGGTGCCCGCCGGGTCCAAGCTGCGGGCCACGGCCACACTGGCCGCCGTCGACCCGGTCCCCGGCGGCGCGCAGCTCACCGCCGACGTCACCGTCGAAATTGAGGGCACCGCCAAGCCAGCGTGCGTGGCGCAGCTGCTGGTCCGGTTCTTGCGCTGAGAGAGCACCAACTCACCATCGACCGCCGCAAGGTCAAGCGCACTCTCGGCCAAGCAGCATGACTCAGCTAGGTGGCGTTCGACCCCGCACCCGGGCAGCCCTACCCAGCCGCGGCTGGGCCCGCTGAAGGCTTCCCGGTCGGCGGAGGGCCGGTTCAGCGGCCCTCCGCCGAGGATGTCACTGGCGAGAGTAGTGCCGGGCGCAGGTGAAATTCTGCGCCTGGCTGGTGGGGCCGTGGCCGTTGTAGCGCGCGACGAGTGGATACACACACAGTGGCCGGGACAGGGTTACCGCGCCGGTGGCCGGGTCGGTCACCGTGCCCAGAATTGACGTGGGCGCCTGGCCGTGTTCGACCCAGTCGACGCCATGCTGATCGACCTATACAACCGCAACAGGCAAGGCCACGCCCACTCCGAAGCCGCCTGGGCGGAGGCAGGTGTTCCCCAGAGCTTCGCGGTAGCAAACCGCGCCGCGCAGGCCAGCGAACGGGAAGCTCATGTCCGCGAGGTGGAGCGGTGTGGGCGGACGTTGCCGGAAGGGTCTTATGGGCGGCAGAACCGTGATGCCATCGCTGACCGCGAGACCCGGATAGCCGCTCGTCTGCGGGTCGTCGAACATGCCTACCGGGCGGCTCTCGAACGCGACGCGATGTTCAGTTCGCCCGAGGACATCAGACCAAGCCGAACTGCTCAGCCCGTGGCCGACCGGGAAATCGAGCCGGAATAGGCCGGGTACGCGCAGACATTCAGTGGGCGGTCCAGCCGCCGTCGATGACCAGGCTAGTCCCGGTCACGAAGCTGGCTTCGTCGCTGCAGAGGTACGCCACGGCCCCGGCGACTTCGGCGGGCTCGAGGAGCCGCTTGATGACCGACTCCTCGAGGATCACTTTTTCCAGTACCTCGTCCTCGGGCAGGCCATGCGCCCGCGCTTGATCGGCCAGCTGCCGCTCTACCAGCGGGGTGCGGACGAAGCCGGGATTGACGCAGTTCGACGTCACCCCGTGGTCGGCTCCCTCCAGCGCGACGACCTTGGACAAGCCCTCGATGCCGTGCTTGGCGGTGACGTAGGCCGCCTTGTACTTGCTGGCCCGCAGCCCGTGGGCGCTGGAGATGTGGACCACCCGGCCCCACCCTTGGCGGTACATGTGCGGCAGGGCGGCCCGGGTAAGCAGGAACGGCGCCTCGACCATCAGCCGCAGGATGAGCGCGAACCGCTCGGGCGGGAACTCCTCGACCGGCGCCACGTGCTGGATCCCGGCGTTGTTGACCAGGATGTCGGCTTCGAGCCGGAGATCGGCCAGGGCGGCGGTGTCGGCCAGATCGACCACCCACACCTCACCGCCGACCTGGTCGGCGACCGTCCGGGCGGGCTGCTCGTCCCGGTCGGCCACCACGATCTTGGCCCCGAGGTCAGCCAGGCGCCGCGCGACCGCGGCCCCGATGCCGCTGGCCGCGCCGGTGACGATCGCCCGCCGCCCGGTGAGCGGCTGAGTCTCCATAGTCAGACCTTTCCGCGAGGGCGGGGCCACGCCCCGCGCAGATACTGGACAGGGTACGGAATCTCGTCCCGGGTCAGCCCGAGCTGGTGGGCGGCTCGTTGCGGCCAGGCCGGATCCCGGAGCCCGGCCCGGCCGAGCAGGACCGCGTCGGCCGACCCGGCCGCCAGCACCTCTTCGGCTTGCTCGGGCTCGCTGATCAAGCCCACTGCGCCCGTTGGCAGGCCGGATGCGAGCCGGATCTGCCGCGCGAACGGGACCTGGTAGCCAGGTCCAACGGGGATGCGGTCAACGGGCGCCACCACCCCGCCGGAGGAGACGTCGACGAGGTCGACACCGCGCGGGCGAAGCTGCCCGGCCAGCGTGGCCGTGTCTTCGACGGTCCAGCCGCCGTCGACCCACTCGCTGGCCGAGAACCGCACGAACAACGGCTTGGCGGCCGGCCAGCTGGCCCGGACGCTGTCCACGATCTCGGCCAGGAACCGGGTCCGATTCTCGAACGACCCGCCGTAGGAGTCGCCCCGGCGGTTGGACAGCGGCGACAGAAACTGGTGAATGAGATAGCCGTGGGCGGCGTGCAGCTCGACCACGTCGAACCCGGCTTCGTCGGCTCGCCCGGCGGCCGCGCCGAAAGCGATGACCGTCTCCCGGATCTGCGCTTTCGTCATCTCGTGGGGAGCGACCAGCCCGTCGAGGGCCACGGCGGACGGGGCCAGCGTCGGCCATCCGCCCTCGGCGGCGGACACGCTGCCCGGCCGGCGGAGCGCCAGCTTCCAGGTCGAGGCCTTCCGGCCCGCGTGGGCCAGCTGGAGGCCGGCCGCGGCCCCCTGCTGGTGCACGAAGTCGACGATGCCGGCCCAGGCCGCGGCCTGGCCTCCGGTCCAGATGCCGGTGTCCTCGGGGCTGATCCGGCCCTCGGCCTGGACCGCGGTCGCCTCGGTCATCACCAGCCCGAACCCGCCGACGGCGCGGGCGCCGAGGTGGACCAGATGCCAGCTGGTCGGAATGCCATCCCGGGCGTCCACGCTGTACTGGCACATCGGCGACAGCCACACGCGGTTCCTGATCGTCAGCCCGCGGAGCCGGAGCGGCTGGAACAGCAACGGCGCATCGTTCACGCGGACGCCCCCAGATTCTGCAGCGCAGCCGCGGCCAGCGCCTCGACCTGCCCGGACAGCTGGTCAGCGTCGAGCTGCTCACCGGCGCCAGCCCCGGCCCGGTAGCGGGCCTGGACGCCGAGGGTGATGATGGCCAGCCGCCAGGCGGCGAAGGCCAGGTAATACGGCAGATCCGACAGGTCGGCGCCGGTGCCGGCCGCGTACCGCCGGGCCAACTCGCCGCGGTCGAGGAAGCCGCTCAGCTCGCTGCCGCCGGGCAGCAGCGCGGCCAGCTCGGGAGGGGGACGCCAGTACAGCAGCAGCCAGCCGAGGTCGGTCAGCGGATCCCCCTGGGTCGACAGCTCCCAGTCGAGCACGGCCCGGACCTGGCCGTCACCGGACAGCACCAGGTTGTCCAGCCGGTAGTCGCCGTGCAGCAGGGCGGACGAGCGTTGCGGCGGCATGTCCCGGGCCAGCAGCTCGGCCGCCCAGGTCAGAGCGGTCCCGGCCGGGCCATCGGCCCGAATCTGAGCCGACCAGCGGCGCAGCTGGCGGGCGAGGTAGCCGCCGGGCCGCCCGAAGTCGGCCAGCCCCACCGACTCGGCGGGCACCTGGTGCAGTTCAGCCAGCTGGCTGACCACCGCGCGCGAGGCCGCTGCCCGGGCCACCTCGTTCAGCGACTCCGCCTCGGCCCGGCCGCGCACGATGGTGCCGTCGACGTACTGCATCACGTAGAACGGCACGCCGAGAATCTCCTGGTCAGCGCAGAACGCGATCGGGTCGGGCACGCTGATCGCTGAGCCGTCCCGGAGCGCCCGCTGGACCCGGTACTCGCGAGCGACGTCGTGGGCGCCGGGCGCGTCGATGTACGCGGGCGGCCGGCGGAGCACCAGCGTCCGCCCGGCCGCGTCGCACAGGAGATAGGTGAGGTTGGACCGGCCGCCGCCAACCAGAGTCCAGCCGAACGGAGGCGAGTACCCGGGGGCATGCCGGGCCAGCCAGCCGTCAACCGCGCTCCTAGGCTGGTTGTCCGGTGCGGTCACGGTTGGATGTGGTCGGCCACCAGCGGGTGATCGGACGGCACGACCTGGCTGAGCAAGGCGGTCGCGCATCCGGGGCAGAGGACCTGGCGGAAGACGACCGGCACGTCGACGTAGGTGCTGGGATCGGCCCAGACATGCGGCCCGGCCGTACCCGGCGAGGCTTCGATCCGGGGCAGCTCGGCCAGGAAGGGTTCCCCCAGCCGGCCCAGCCCGGTCCCGCAGTGCCGGCACAGTACCTGGCCGGCGCTCACCGCGACGTTCACGTCGAGTGCCTCGCCACCGTCGACGGACCCGGGTACGTCACGGGGGCTGATCCCGGACGCCGCCCGCCGCTGGGCCAGCAGATCGGCCCGCCGGCCAGTGGTAGCGGCTTCGTCCACCTCGCCGCCGCCGTCGAGCACAACACCGTAGATGCTGGCCGCCGCCTGCGGCGACACCTTGGCCTCGCGGACGTCGTGAGCCACCTCGGCCGGGTCGCGCCGTACCGGGTCGCCGTAGCCGCCGCCACTCTGCCAGTGCACGAACACCGCATCCTGCAAGCCGATGCCGGTCTCCACCTCGGACGCCATGACGTCGCGCTGCCCGTGGATGTCATCCAGGTTGCGCGGCACCTGGCCGGCGGCGAGCAGGTCGCGGGCGTCGGATCCCCGGATCACCAGGTCGAGCTGGGTGTTGCCGGGATAGCCACCGGCCAGCCCGGCGTTCTGGGTGGCCGCCTTGCCGGTACCGGAGAAGACCGCGCCCATCGGGACCGGGGTGTCGTGCGGAATCAGGCACACCGACCCGCTGACCCCGCCGCGCTGCTGACCGGGGCCGCCGGAATCGATCTCCTCCCGCCGCCACAGCAGCAGCACCGGCGAGGTGAACTCGGTCATCTCGGCGTCCGGCGCCCGGCCCATCGGGATCACGAACATCCCGCCGGTGTCGACCCCGTCGCGGTCCACCCCGGCGCCGTAGCCGCCCGCCATCGTGTCCATGACCAGGGATACGAACGGGTACTGGCGCTGGTCGATGCCAGCCAGTGCG
Organism: Actinomycetota bacterium; assembly: GCA_019240215.1. GTDB lineage: Bacteria > Actinomycetota > Actinomycetes > Streptosporangiales > Streptosporangiaceae > Bog-532. Next base: position 60,338 of record JAFAYQ010000073.1, read on the forward strand.
ACCATGTCGAAGGTGCCGCCGCAGACCGACTGGACGGCGGCCCGGGACTGCGGCCGGGAGTCGAGCATCTTGGCGAGACACTCGTTGACCAGGTTGCCGACCGCCCAGGCGGGGCCGACCGGGCCCTTGCCGACCGCGGCCGGGAAGGACGCATTTATCATCGACCCTTCGTCGACGACGATGTCGAAGCAGCGCATCAGGCCGCCCGCCGCCCAGGGGATGTCCCCGGCCAGCACGGGCAGCAGCGAGGACATGATCCCGGCCCGGACCCCCGAGTAGGGACAGTTGATCATGCCGGTCTGCTCGGCCGTGCCCCGGAAGTCGAACGTCAGCCGGTCCCCGGTCTTGGTCATGGCCAGCGCGATCTTGTAGACCCCGCGGTCGTCCATGCCCGAGTGCTCCTGGTAGCCGGTGGCGTGCCAGGTCCCGTCGGGCAGGTCACGCAGCTTGGCCCGGAGCCGTTGCTCGGCGTCGTCCATCATCCGCTTCATCACGGCCTTGACCGTGTCCGGCCCGTAGGTCTCGAGCAGGCGGCGGAGCCGGGTCTGGCCGGTGACGTTGGCCCCGACCTTGGCCCGCAGGTCGAGGGCGACGAGCCGCGGCATCCGCGAGCGCCGGGTCCACATGTCCTCGACGTCGCGCTGGAGGACCCCGTCCCGCACCACCTTGATCGGCGGGGTGGGCAGTGACTCCCAGAACACGTCCTGAGCCCGGGGCGTCCACGAACCGGGCGCGACCCCGCCCACGTCGAGTTCGTGCGCCACCGCCGACGTCCAGCCGAACAGCTGCCCGTCGAAGAACATCGGCGCGAAGACGGTGGCATCGTTCTGGTGCAGCCCGCCACCCACCCAGGGGTCGTTGCACAAGAACATGTCGCCCTCGCTGATACCGGGGTTGTCGGCCCGGTGCTGCAGCGTCCAGTAGACGGCCAGGTCCAGCGACGCCGACAGGAACGTGTTGTACAGCCCGATCTGGACCTCCTGCCCGAGTTCGTCGCAGAGGGCGAAGTCGAAGTCATTGGCCTCGGTGACGACCACCGAGCCCGACATCCGCTTGAGCGTCTCGCCCATCTCGTCGGTGATCGACCAGAGCCGGTGGCGGACCACTTCGTAGGTGAGCGGGTCGAGATCGTCGATGGCGGCCTGCCCGACCGTGTGCAGCCGCAGGGTGCCGGGCACGGCCGCCCGCAGCGTCTCGGGGTCGAGCGGGCGGCTGTCGTAGACCTCGGACCCGGGGATCCAGCTCATGATTGCTCCTCACGGTTGCGGCGCAGGATGAGGTTGCCGAAGTCGTCGATCTCGGCGGTGTCGGCGGCCGACACGGCGACGGTGGTCGTCGGTACCTCGACGATGGCCGGCCCGATGATGACGTGTCCGGGGGCGAGCCGGGCGTAGTCGTAGATCGTGGTCTTCTCGAACCCGCGGCGGGGGTCGAGCAGCACCGGGCGGCGGCCGCTGACCGCGTCCCCGACTCCGCGCCCGGCGGCCGGTTCGGCGGCGGGGGTGGTGACCTTGACCGGCAGGACCCCGGTGGCGTGGACGCGGTAGGTGATGAACTGGAAGCCGGCGTCGGCGAAGCCGGTCCCGGCCCCGAACGTGCGGGCGTAGCGGCTTTCGAACTCGGCGACCACCCCTTGCAGGTCGGCGTCGGTCAGCGGCCCGGCCGGAACCGGCGTCGGCAGCTCGGCCAGCTGCATCGAGTACCGGATGTCCACTTCCCGGCGCAGCATCACTTGCTCGACCGCCACGCCCTGGGCGCCCAGCGCCGCCTGCGCGGCCGCTTCCAGTTCGGTGAAGGTCTTGGTGACGTGGTCGGCGGCGACCGGGAAGGTGGCGGGGTCGGAGATCTCCTTGACCACGGTGATGTTGCTGGCGGCCAGGCCGAACGCGGAGAACGCGGCCGCCGACTGGCCCAGCGGCACGACCGTCTCCTTGACCCCGAGCTGGGCGCCGTAGGCGAAGCAGTGCATGGGACCGGCGCCGCCGAACGCGTACATGACGAACTCACGCGGGTCCTGCCCGGACTCGACCGCGACCTTGCGGACCAGGTCGGCGGTCTGCTCGTTCTGCACGGCGAAGATGGCGGCCGCCGCGTCCTCGACCGAGAGCCCGAGGGGCCTGGCTATGCGGGCACCGATCGCGTCGCGGGCCCGCTGGGCGGACAGCTTTTTCTGGCCGCCGAGGAAATTGTCCGGATTGATGATGCCGAGAACGAGGTCGGCGTCGGTGACGGTGGGCTCGGTGCCGCCCTGGTCGTAACAGGCCGGGCCGGGCACGGCCTGCGCGCTGCGCGGGCCGACATGCAGGTTGCCACCGGCGTCCAGGTGCGCGATGGCTCCACCGCCGCTGCCGATGACCTGGACCTTCAGCATGGGGGTGTCGATCACGTGCTGGTTGATCACGGCGGTGGTGGCCTCGACGGGCTCGCCGTCGACGATCAGGCCGACCAGGAAGGTTGTGCCGCCGACGTCGGTGCAGATCACGTTGCGGTGGCCGAGCTGCTCGGCCAGCCGGGCGGCCCCGGTGACCCCGCCGGTGAGGACCGAGCCGACCGTGGTGATCGCGGTCTTCGGCGCTTCCCGGGCCGCCACCGTGCCGCCGGTGCCCTGCATGACCAGCAGGGCACCGGTGAGCCCGTGCTGCCGTAGCCGCTGGTCGAGCGGCTCCAGGTACCGGCCGAGCGAGGGCCCGACCTGGGTGCTCATGATCGTGGTGGCGTTGCGGGAAAACTCGCGGATACGCGGCGACAGCTCGCTGGACAGAGCGACGTACAGGCCGGGGGCCTGCTCGTGGATGAGCTCGCGCAGCCGCGCCTCGTGAGCGGGGTTGCGGAAGGACCACAGCAGCGAGACCGCGATCGCCTCCACGTCCTCGGCCAGTAGCTCGGCGATGGCGGCGCGGGCCTGGTCCTCGTCCAGGGGGACGATGACCGACCCCTTGTAGTCGATGCGTTCGACGATCTCCTTGGCCCGGCTCTTGGGCACCAGCGGCGTGGGCTTGCGGGTCTTGAGGATGTCCTGGATCTGCTCGGGGCTGTTCCCGGCGTAGCGGCCGACCACGTTCATGATGTAGATGGAGTCGCGGTGACCGACCGTGGTGAGCCAGCCGACCTTGCCCACATCACCAGTCACCAGCGCGTTGAGGGTCGAGGTGGTCCCGTGCGAGATGTGCGAGGCCTGGGCGAGCAGGTCGGCCAGGCTCAGCCCGGCCCGTCCGGCCAGCGCCTCCAGTACCTGGATCACCCCAGCGGCGTAGTTCGGTGGCGTGGACGGCATCTTGGCCGACAACATCGTGCCGTCGTCCCCGGCCGCCACGGCGTCGGTGAAGGTTCCGCCGACGTCGACGCCGATTACGTAGGTCATGGCTGGTCCTTTCTGGCCGGTTGCGGCGTGGTGGTCTGGCTCTGGGCGACCCGCGCGCGGCGTCGCTGCTGGCGTAGTTCGTCATCCGGTTCGGCCGGCGGGAAGGTTGCTTGCAGGCTTTCCGGGATGCCGATGGGGTCCAGGCAGATCCCGTAGCGCTCGAGCTGGTGGGCATGCGCCAGCTGGTGCAGGGAGAACGCGGCCCGGATCGCGGTCGGCTGGCCCTGGGCGTCGACCGCCTGGTTGACGGCCTCCTTGGTCAGCCGCAGGCCGATCATCGGCTTGGCCGCGATCTTCTGCGCCATGGCCATGGTGAAGTCCCGCAGCCCGGCCAGCGGGACCACGTGGTTGACCATGCCGAACTGCCGGGCTTCCTCGGCGGTCCAGGAGTCGGCGGTGAACAAGAGCTCCTTGGCCTTACGGGGCCCGAGCTCCCAGGGGTGGACGAACCACTCGACCCCGCAGATGCCCATGTTCACCACCGGGTCGCAGAACACAGCGTCGTCGGCGGCGATGATAAGGTCGCACACCCAGGCCAGCATCAGCCCGCCGCCGATGGCCCGGCCCTGCACCGCGGCGATCGTCGGCTTGGGAATGGACCGCCAGCGGCGGCACATTTCCAGGTAGATCTCTTCCTCGCGGGCGATCCAGCCTTCGGCGCCGGGCTCCCGGAACCCGCCCCAGGTCCCGACCACGTCGACCTCGTCGTGCCAGACCACGTCGCGCAGGTCGTGGCCGGCGGAGAAGTGGGGGCCGTCGGCGGCCAGCACGATGACCTTCACGTCGTCGTCCTGGGCGGCCTGGTCGAAGGCGGCGTTGAGCTCGTAGGTCATGGCGACGTCCTGCGCGTTGCGCTTGGCCGCGCGGGCCAGCGTGATCAGGCCGACGCCGGGTGCGGCGATCTCGTAGCGAACTAGGGCGGTCATGTCCGTCCTTCCAGCCAGTCGGCGAACAGGCTCTCGGCCGCCCGGCGGCGCGAGGGCAGGTGCTCGGTCGGTACGCCGCCGGGCGGCGGAGCGTAACCCCGCAGGATCAGCCGGGCCGCGCTCTGCCGGTGGACCTCGTCCGGACCGTCGTAGATCCGGGCCGCGCGGGCCCGCCGGTACATCGCCTCCAGCGGAAGGTCGCTGGAGTAGCCGAGCGAGCCGTGGGCCTGGATCGCGCGGTCGATCACGTCGTGCAGGACGGTCGCGCCGTAGAACTTGATCAGGGCGATCTCGGCCCGGGCGCCGCGGCTGCCGGCCTGATCGATCCGCCAGGCGGCCTGCAAAGTGAGCAGCCGCGCGGCGGCGATCTCGGCTGCCGAATCGGCGATCCAGTTCTGGACGGTCTGCTTGTCGGCCAGGGTCGAGCCGTGCGAATACCGGTAGGTCGCGCGTTCGCAGAGCATGTCGAGCGCCCGCTGGGCCTGCCCGATCCAGCGCATGCAGTGATGGACCCGGGCGGGCCCGAGCCGCTCCTGCATCATCGCGAAACCACGGCCGGGTTCGCCGAGCACGGCGCCGTCGGGCAGCCGGACGTTGGTGAAGACGACCTCACAGTGGTTCTCGATCTGGGCCGGCCGGGGCTCGGGATCCTCCATGGACGGAATGTCGCGCCGCACGTCGACGCCGGGCTGGTCGCGGTCGACGATCACCACGGTGGCGCGGTCGCGCGGGGCCGCGGCCGGATCCGACACCGCCATCACCAGCATGAAGTCGGCCAGCGAGGCGTTGGTGGCGAACCACTTGTGCCCGTTGAGGACCCAGCCGCCATCGCACCGGTCCAGCCGGGTGGTGAGCAGGGTCGGGTCCGCGCCGGCCTCCGGCTCGGTCATGGCCACGGCCGAGCGCACCGCGCCGTCCAGCAACGGCTGGAAGTAGCGCTCGCGCTGGGCCGGGGTCGCGTGCAGGGCCAGCAGTTCGAGGTTGCCCGAATCCGGCGGAGCCGTGCCGAACAGCAGCGGCCCGACCCGGCTGCGGCCCACGATCTCGTTCATCAGCGCCAGGTGCAGCTGGCCGCGGCCGCTACCGCCGTGCTCGGGGCCCAGATGAGCGGCCCACAAGCCACGCGCCCTGACCTCCTTGATGAGCGGCGCGGCCACCCGGTCGAACTCCGCCACCGGCAGGTTCAGCGCCTCCAGCGGGATCGCCTTTCCCTCAATGAATTGCCGGATCCAGGCCAGGTCGGCTTCGGTCTCCGGGTCGGTCTCGAAACTCCAGCTCACCGGCGGGCTCCCGGGATGGCGAACAGTTCTCGTTCGCGCTCGGCGAGCTCGGCCAGCAGCGCCGGGCCCGCCTCCGGGCCGTCGAGCCGCCGTACGCCCAGGGGATCGATCTCGTCCCGGATGCAGGCCAGTTCGGCTTCGGTCGGCGGCGGCGTGACCGGCAGCTTGCCGCTGGGGGCGAGCAGCTCGAAGCCGGTCGCCGCCTGGACCTGCTCGAAGCTGACGCCCGCGTGCAGGGACCGCACCCGCAGGCCGGCGCCGTGCTCGTCGAAGTCGAAGACGCCCAGGTCGGTGACGAGCATGCCCGGCCGCCCGAGGGTGAGCCCCAGTTCGTCCCGCTCCGGCCCGAAACCCAGCCCGCACCGGAAGTCGACCTTCTCGACCAGAGCCCGGGGGGTGTGCCGGCGCACGTGGAACGTCAGCTCCTCGAGCCGGACCATGTCGTCGGGGATGCCGCGGGCGCCGATCAGCGCGACCTTCGGGCGCCGCCAGTCCCCCAGCACGGAAATGTTGCACGACCCGGTCCGGTCGACCTGGACCGGGCCCATGCAGATGGCGTACTTCCCGGCCGAGATGAGGTCAAAGGTCTCGATCCAGTCCGAACCCCGGACCGAACTCGGCGACGCCACCCACTCGTCGTTGAGCGCCTTCGGCGTGGCGGCGCAGTCGTAGCCGGCCATGCTGCCGCCGGCCATGAGCACGATCTCCGGCGCGTACAGCGCCTTGGCCAGCCGGGTCGCGATGTCCGCGCACACCGTGGCCCCCACCGCGATGACCTGGCCGCGGTAGATCTGGGCGAGGACCGAGATCACCTGCTCCTCGACCGTGAACTCACCGGCCGCGCCAGCCGCTCCGGCGGTGCCGACCGCGCCGCTCATCGGGCGGGCTCCGCCGTCGCCAGGCCGGCGGCGTAGTCCCGCAGCCAGCCGGCGTCACCACAGTGAGCGGCGTACTCTCCGGCCGCGGCGTAGTCCAGCGGCCACTGCGGGAACACCGCGGTGAAGGCGGCCCCACGTGGTAGTTCGGCGACGCCGGTGACCCAGAGCCGGGAGATCGTCGTCTCGTGTTCGGACAGGTCCGGCGGCAGCTGGTCGACGAGCCGGTCGGCGGTCACGAACACCGTGCCCGACGCCCGGGCCAGGTAGGGGTCGAGGAAGCCGTCGCCGGTGATCCGCACGTTGCCCGCCCGGTCAGCCTCGGTGGCGTGGATGAACAGGAAGTCCGGCCGGATCGCGGGCACCGCGGTCAGGGTCTCGCCGGTCAGCGGGCAGGGGAACCGCCGGAACGGGTGACCGGGGACTTCCAGCACATCGACGCCGAGCCCGCTGCGGGTGGGCATGAACGGCACGTGATGGGTGGCGGCCTCGACGCCGGCGATGTACATCGCTTCGGTCCACTCGACCACCGGCAGCCCGCCGGATTCGCGGGCCCGGCGGAAGTTCGGGGACAGGCCGAGCAGGTCGAAACCGACGTAGGCGAAGTCCAGGCTCTGCACCTCGCCCGCCCCCAGCATCAGGTCGACGTCCGGGCCGCCCAGGAACACCGAGAGGCGGACCGGGGTGTGCGACATGGCCAGGGCCGCCACCGCGGCCATCGGTTTGCGCGCCATTCCCCCGCCGCCGAACGACACCAGCGCCCCGGGCGGAACCGCCGTCACCATCTCGCCGAGCGACAAGACCTTCGACATCGAGCCTCCGACACCTTCGTCGACTAAACGACTTATGAGTCGGAAAACTACGTAGGGCAGGTCAGGCCTGTCAAGCGCCGAGCGGCAAAAGAGGCGACTCAGAGGAGATCGGCCGCGCCCATCCGCCGCTCCAGGAACTCCAGGTCGGCCCGGATCTCAGCCAGCGCGGCGGCGGAGGTGGTGGCCCGGTCGGGCCGCTGCGACCGAGCGACCGACCGCAGCGCCATCCGCGCGAACTGCTCGGCGACCGCGGCCGGGTCGGCCCCCGGCGTGTCGGGCCGGAACCACCAGGCCACCCAGTTGAGCGACCCGATGATGGACAGCGCCGACATGCGCTCGTCGCCGGGCCAGAACTCACCCGCCTCCACGCCGCGGGTGATGATGTCGATGAACGAGGTCAGGATGGCGCGCTTGGCCGTCCGGTGCCGCTGCTTCAGCGGCTCGGGCAGGATGTACTCGCTGCGGTCGAGCAGCCGGAACCGGGCCGGATGGGCGCAGATGCGCAGGGTCAGGGTCTGGACCGCGCGGGACAGGCGCTCGGACGGGCGCAGGTCCTGGGCCTGCAGGTGGGCCAGATCGGACACGCCCGCTTCGGTCAGCCCGGACACGAGCATGCCGAGCAGCTCGTCCTTGCTGTTGATGTAGTTGTACAGCGACGGCCGGGTGATGCCGACCGCGGCCGCGATGTCGGCCAGCGTCGTGCCCTCGAAACCTCGCTCGGCGAACAGCTCGGCCGCGCGGTCCAGCAGCTCGTTCTCGACCAATTGCCGGCGCGAGGTCCTACCCGTCACGGCACGCTCCCTCTGCTCAGATGTCCGCTCCAGCATGCCACCACCGCGGCACCTCGCCGCGTAAGGATGCATTGCTTAACGACTTAGTAGTCGTCTAATCTACTTGCCTGTCAGAAATTCGATGCCGCAGCGGCCGCGACGCCGCGGCCAAGGGACGGTGCAGATGCAGCGCAAGCGACGCAAAGTGGCGATCGTCGGGGGCGGGCCGGCCGGCCTGTTCCTCGCCCGCCTCTTGGGCCTCGGCGCACCCGGCTGGGACATCACCGTCTTCGAGCGCAGTCCAGCGGACGCGACCTACGGTTTCGGCATCGGGCTGGGCCCGCAGGCGCTGACGCCGGTGGAGCAGGTCGACGCCGCCACCTACCGCGCCCTGCTGAGCGCCGGGCACTCCCACCCGTCAACCCAGCGGATCGTCAATCGCGGAGCCGAGGTCAGCTGGGGCTGGGGCGACTGGTCCACGTTGTCGATCGCCCGCACCACGCTGCTGGCCATTCTCCAGCGGCAGGCTTCGCAGGCGGGCGCCACGCTGCGTTTCGAGACACAGGTCAGCCACGACGACGTGGCCGGCGCCGACCTGATCGTGGCGGCCGACGGTGTCAACAGCGCACTGCGCGGCCAGTTCGCTGGCGAGTTCCAGCCGCGCCTGGTACCCGGTCACGCCCGCTTCTACTGGTGCGGCGCGCCGGTGCCGCTGCGCGGCGCGGTGTTCGCGTTCAAGGAGAGCGAGCACGGCGCGTTCACCACCCACAGCTATCCCTACAACGGCGGGATGGCGGGCTTCATGTTCGAGACCGACGCGGGCACGCTGCGGCGGGCCGGCCTCGACGGCGAGTCGGCTGGCCTTCGGCCGGGTGAGTCGGATCAGCGCAGCCGGCGGTATCTGGAGGACCTGTACGCCGGCATGCTCGGCGGGGCCGAGATCGCCACCAGCAACTCCCGCTGGACCGCGTTCCCGGTGCTGACCAACAAGGTATGGCACGCCGGCAACATCGTCCTGCTCGGGGATTCAGCGCACACCGCGCACCCGTCGATCGGCTCGGGGACCCGGATGGCGATGGAAGACGCGGTGACGCTGGCCGCCGCGCTGCTGGAGTACGAAGAGCCGGTGCAGGCCTTTGCCGAATACGAACGACTACGGCGCCCCAAGGTGGAGAGCCTGCAAGCGGCCGCGCTCGGCAGCCAGCGCTGGTGGGAGACCTTCCGCCGGCGGCTGGACTTTCCCCTTGACGTGCTCGGGCTGCACTACACGACCCGGACCGGCCGCTACAGCGCCCGCCGGATGGCCGACCACGACCCGGCCCTGGTCCGCGGCGCGGCCCGCCACTACTGGGGCACCAGCGGCCAGACCGGCGACAGCCCGATCGACGCCCCGCTGGCGTCGGCGGGACTGAGCCTTCCGTCCCGGGTGCTGACCGCAGGTCCGGACCAGGAACTTCGGGCCGGCCCGGTGACGCTGGCGTCCCGGTCGATTCCGCTGCTGGACACCGACCCTGAGGGCGCCGAGGCCGACGAGCTGGTCGCCGCGTTGCGCACCGAGACGCTCCCGGCCGGGACGATCCTGCGGCTGGAACCCCCGGCCCACCCGCGCTTCCCCGAGTCGCTGCCGGGGGTCATGCTCGCGGACCGGCTGCGCGGCGAGCTGAACCGGCCCGTCTGCGTGCCGGCCGATGTCGGCGACCCCGGTGACCGCGAAACCATCGAGACCGGCCTGCTCACCCGGCGCATCGACGTGGTCGAACACCGGCCGCGGACCAGGGAAGGAATGCGGCCGTGAGCCCGGCCGGCTGGTCCGGGCGGCTGGTGAGCTATCCCGCCGAAGCGGTCGCCCGCTACCGGGCCGCGGGCTTGTGGGGGACGGCGACGATCGCCGGGGAATTCCGGACGGTGGCCGACCGGGTGCCCGGCCACCTCGCCCTGGTCACCGCGGAAGGACGCCTCACCTACCGGGAGCTGGACGAGCAGGCTGACCGCCTGGCCGCCGGGCTGACCGAACTCGGGCTGGCCCCCGGTGACCGGGTCATCCTGCAGCTGTCCAACCGGCTCATCACCGTCGTCACCTGGTACGGGCTGCTCAAGGCGGGGCTGATTCCGGTCTGCACGCTGGCGGCCCATCGCGGGCACGAGATCGGCGCGATCAGCCGCCGGACCCAGGCGGTGGCCCACATCGTCGACACCCGGGCCGGGCGATTCGACCTCGTGGCCTTCGCCCGGGAACAGCAGCAAGGGCATCCCACGCTAAGGCACGTCCTGACCACCGGCGCCGACGACCGGGACGGCGGCCGCGACGGCGGCATCCGCGTCGAGGACCTGCTCGACCGGTCCGATCCCGCCGAGGGACGGAAGGTCGTGGACAACATTCAGGCCGGTATCGACGCCGACGACGTGGCGGTGTTCCAGCTTTCCGGCGGCACCACCGGCGTGCCCAAGATCATTCCACGCCTGCACGCCGAGTACTGGTACAACGCCCGCGCTTTCGCCGCCGTGTCCGGCTTCACCGAGGAGACCCGGAACGGCCATCTGATCCCGGTCATCCACAACGCCGGCGTGGTCATCGGGATGCACGCCCCGCATTCGGCCGGCGGGGCGATGATCCTCACCGGTCCCGACCTCGGCCAGGCCCTGCCGCTGCTGGCGGCCGAGGGGGTGACCGACATCCTGCTCGGGCACGGCCACTACGACGCCGTCCGCAACCCCGCCTTCCCCGCGCTGACCGCCACCTTGCGCCGGGCCCTGCTGTCGGGCGCGAAGGTCCCGCCCCCGCTGTTCGAGCGGCTGGAGCAGCTCGGCGTCTGGGCCGGCCAGACCTTCGGCATGGGCGAAGGGTTCTTCGCGGTCAGCCAGCCGGACTCAGACCGCGCGGCCCGCCTGACCACGGTGGGCACGCCGATGTCGCCGCTTGACGAGTTCCGCGTCCTGGCGCCGGGCACCGAAGACCAGCTGCCGGACGGGGAGACCGGTGAGCTGGCGACCCGCGGGCCCTACACCCTCCGGGGCTACTTCGACGCACCGGAGCAGAACCGCAGCGCCTTCACCACTGACGGGTTCTACCGAACCGGCGACCTGGTGCGCGTGCGGGTCTTCGGCGCCGAGCGCTGCATCTCGGTCGAGGGCCGGATCAAGGACATGATCAACCGGGGCGGCGAAAAGATCAGCGCCGAAGAGGTGGAAGGCCTGCTGATGCGCCATCCCCTGGTCCGGGCGGCGGCCGTCGTGGCGATGCCCGACCCCCGCCTGGGCGAGCGCACCTGCGCCTATCTGGTGACCGAAGGCACCGTTGCGCTGGGCGAGGTTCAGCAGCACCTGGCCCGGCTCGGCGTGGCCAAGTTCAAGTGGCCGGAACGCATCGAGCAGATCGCCGAACTCCCCAAGACGTCGGTCGGCAAGGTCGACAAGAAACGCCTCCGCCAGGACATCGCAGCCAAGCTTCGCCCCGAGCAAGGAGATCACCATGAGCCCAGACCCGTCCGCGACTGACAGCAGCCAGGCACCGTTCAACCCGCTGGCGGTGGGCGAGATCGCGGCAATCCGGGCCAGCCTGGCCGGGCAGCGACGCCGCGGCTGTCCCGTCTCCGAGGTGGCCCCCGGGCTCGGCTACGTGTCCCGCCACGGCCTGGCCCGCACGGCTCTCCTCAACCACAGCACTCTCAGCAACGAAGGCAACTTCGTGCTCGAGGCCGATGGAGACGGCCCGGCCCCGCCCGCACTGATCACCCAGAGCGACCCGCCCGCCCACACCGCTCTGCGCGACCTGCTCCGGCCCGGCTTCGCCCGGGCCTCCATCACCGAGGCGACCCCGTGGATCACCGATGCGGTCAACGCCCTGATCGACGGCCTGCCGGACGGCGGCCCGGCCGACATCGTCGGCGACCTGGCGCTACCGCTGACCGCCACCGTCATCGCCCGGCTGGTCGGCGTGCCGCCCGAGGATGCCGCCGAGCTGGCCCGGCTGTCGCTGGTGATCAGCTCACGGCTGCCGGACAGCTTCGTTGGCACCCCCGAGTGGCGTCAGGTCGAGGACTACTTCACCCAGGCGACCCGGCGGCGCCGGGCGACGAGCGAGCCGCCCGATGACCTCATCACTCGGCTGGCCACCGGCACCGTCGGCGGGCAGCCGCTGCCGGAACAGGACGTCGCCTTCCACGCCTGGCAGCTGTTCGTGGCCGGCTTGGAAAGCACCGCCTACACGATCGGGTCGACGGTCTACCAGCTGTTGGCCGACCGCAGCCGGTGGGAGGCGCTGCTGGCCGACCGCTCCTTGCTCGAGAACACCCGCGAGGAGGGACTGCGGTACGGCTCGGCCATCCGCTGGGCCTTCCGTACCGTGGCCGCCCCGTCCGAGCTGGGCGGCCAGAAGCTGGACCCGGGCAGCCGCGTCATCGTCGGGCTGGAGTCGGCCAACCTGGACGAGGAGGTCTTCGGCCCCGACGCCGCCGACTTCGACATGCGCCGGTCGACCGCGCGCCGTCACCTCTCGTTCGGGCACGGCATCCACCTGTGCCTCGGCGCGGAGCTGGCGCGGCTGGAGATCACCGCCACGCTGACCGCTCTGCTCAACCGGCTCCCAAGCCTGCGGCTGGCGCCCGATGCAGGTTGGGAGGACGTGCAGAGCCCAATGTTCTGCGGGCCGCGGCGGCTGGAGATCGTCTGGTAGCGGACCCGGGGCGCCGGAGGTCAGGGGCCGGGTCTAGATGAGGACGGGGCTGCCGGGGTGGTCCAGGTAGTGACCTAGGCGCAGGCGCATGGACCGGTCCATTGGGAGGTTGGGCACCTCGGCTGGATGGACCCAGCGGACCTCGGTGGACTCGCTGCTGGGGGTAGGGGTGCCGGCGGTGGGGCGGGCGGTCAAGACGATGGAGAACTCCTGGCGGGCCTCGCCGTTGTACACGATGATGTGCCGGGGTCGGTGTAGATGCCGACCAGGCCGGTGATCTGGCAGTCGATGCCGCTTTCCTCTTTGGTTTCACGGACAGCGGCCTGGGTCATCGACTCCCCCGGGTCGATGGCGCCGCCGGGGACGGCCCAGTTGCCGTTGTCGGAGCGGCGGATCAGCAGGATCTCGCCCGCGGCGTTGGCGACGACGACGTTGACCGAGGGGACCATGCTGTTGGCCTCGGGCGCCGCGGGATCGTCGTAGTAGTCGTTCCGGCGGCCCATGGCGCACGCTCCCTCGTACCGAAATCACAAATGGCCGGTTCCCATGATGGGATCCGGCCGGTGAGGGTGAGTGGAGCTATGGGGATTCGAACCCCAGACCTCTTCCATGCCATGGACGCGCGAAACGTCTGATCAGGTCGGGCTGGGTCGCGTTAGCGCAGTTCAGAGCGATAGTGCTGTCTGGCTGGTGCTGACGCAGTCTGGTGCCGGCTGGGGGCGTTGTCACTTGGTTTGTCACTGGCTTTCCGGGCCTCACTCTCGAAAGTGAGGGTTCGGTGTGACGACTCGAATTGACGATCGAATTATGACCGCGGATTACAACGGGCGGGTGGTCGCCACCGCGCATTGCAGCCCGGACGCAGCTGCTGACGGCCAAGGCACGTGGGTCGTGTCGGGTCTCCCCAGCCGCCTATTCACCCGAAACCAGGCGATCACCACCATGGTCCTCGCGGAACGGCTCGCCGCGGGCTACGGCAACGACGATCTGTTTGTCATCGGCTGGCGCCAGGAGCTAGGGCTGTGATGGACCGGCTCATCCGGATTACCACCGCCTTGGCCGTGGTGGCTGTGGCCCTCGTGGCCGCGATCATCTCCTACCAGCATGCGTATGAGCTAGTGCGGTCGCACGGAGAGTCTGGTCTGACGGCGCGGCTGGTGCCGTTCACGGTGGACGGGCTGATCTGGGCCGCGTCCATGGTGGTGCTGGACGCCAGCCGGCGGGGCCAGCCGGTACCACGGCTGGCGGCCTGGAGCCTGGGCGCCGGGATCTGCGCCACCGTTGGCGCCAACCTGGCGCACGGGATCGGGCACGGGCCGGTCGGGGCGCTGGTCAGCGCCTGGCCCGCCCCGGCACTGGTCGGCTCGTTCGAGCTGCTGATGATGCTGATCCGCACCGGACAAAGGGCACGAGCGGACGGAGCTGGAGGTGGACCTCCGTACCAGCCTGTCCCGCCACTGGCGCACGAAGCACCGCTAGAACTCCCGGCTGCACCAACGCTGGAGCAGACCGTCCACGCCCGCCACCAGGCAGGCCTCAGCCAGCGCGCCATCGCCCGCGAACTCGACATCGACCGCCGCAAGATCAAGCGCATCCTCGACCGGGCTGCCTGACATGATCGGCAGAAGACCGAAGCAGGTCTTAGCTTGGTGATGCGGTCTTCCGGGGTATTTCCCCAGGCTTTACGCGGCTTGGCGGCGGAGAAGAGGCAGGAGCTGGTCACCGACGCGGGCGAGTTCGCGGCGGTAGGGGGTGTCGGACAGAACGAAGTGGGTGACGCCCAGGTCCTGGTACTTCTTCAGGGCTTCGGCGACGTCGGTGGGTGAGCCGACCAGCCAGGTTGTCGCGGCGCCGCCACCGCCGTACTTGCCGGGGGTGGTGTACAGGCAGGAGTCGAGTACTTCACCGCGGGCGGCCAGGTCGAGCAGGCGCTGCTGGCCGACCGGGGTCCGGCCCTGGTGGTGCATGCGGGCCTCGCCGGCCTCGGCCGCCATCTTGGCCACCTTCTCCTCGGCGTCCTGCCAGGCCTCTTCGGTGGTGTCGCGGACCACCGTGGTGATCCGGAGGCCGAACTCGAGGGGGGCGTGCTCCCGGCCCAGCGAACCGCCGAGAGCCTTCAGCCGGTCGATCCGCTCGGCCACTCCGTCCAGCGGCTCGCCCCAGAACAGCTGGACGTCCGCGTCGGTGGCCGACACCCGTTCGGCCGCCGCCGACGCGCCCCCGAAGTAGAGCGTCGGGTGGCGGCCCGCGGCCGCCTGGTAGGGGCGCGGTGCGAGGGTGGACGCCTCGACCCGGAAGTGCTCGCCGCAGAAGGTGACGTTCTCTCCCGTCCACAGGCGGCGGATCAGCTGCAGGAACTCCCTGGTGCGGTCGTAGCGCCGGGCCGGGTCGTCGTTGCCGTCACCGTAGGCGGCCAGGTTGTCGGTGCCGGTGACGATGTTGACCAGGACCCGGCCCTCGCTGAGCTGGTCGAGGGTGGCGGCCGCGCTGGCGAAGTGGGCCGGCTGCCAGTACCCGGGGCGGATCGCGATCAGCGGCTTGAACGTCGTCGTCCGGGCGGCGAGCGCGGTCGCCACCGTGAACGTGTCGGGCCGGCCCCAGCTGGTGCCGAGCAGGGCTCCGCCCCAGCCGTGCTGTTCCAGCAGCTGCGCCTGGCCGGTGGAGAAGTCCAGGGTCCCCCAGCCCTCGACCGTCGGGTCACCGCGGTGGCCGGGCTCGACCGTGTTCGGGATGTACCACAGGAATTCCTGGTTCATCGTGCTCCCACCGCAGGCATGACGACAGCGTCGCAGCCCGCGTCGTAGCGGAAAAACCTTTTATTCCTACCGAATTTATACAGCTCTGCTTACCGGTGGTCAGGGCGGTCGGTGACCGGCAAGCTGAGCTACGCGAAGGCGGTAGCCAGACCGAGTTGTTCAGCCGCCCGGGCCGCTCCCATGCTGAGGGCATGGCCCGCATCGTTGAACTCAGCCCCGTCTTCGCGGACGCGGGCAGCACCGATCACCTCTACGTCAACGGGATCTGGAACGCACGGCAGCCGACCGAGGACCTGGCCCGGCAGCGCGGCCACTCCTACCTCCGGCCGCCGGGCGGCGGGGTCAGCACCGACGCCTGGCGGGCGCTGCTGGCGGGCGCGGACGCCGTCATCCTGGCGCCGACCACGGCCGGCCCGGGCGGCATGCAGCAGCCGGCCGACGGCGAGGAGGCGGGCCGGATCATCGGCCAGCGGCTGCTGGACGGCCTGCGGGCCAGCCGGCTCGGGGTGCACGTGGTGCTGGTCTCCCATTTCCTGGTCGGGCACGGCCGCAGCCACCGGAACGCCAAGGCCAGTACCTGGAGCCTGCACGCCCTGGAGGCGCACCTGCGCGGCGGCCAGAACCCGTGGACGATCCTGCGGCCGACCTGGCTGTCCACCATTCACGACCCGTCCTACCAGACCCGGCTCAGCCCCGACCGCTACGCCGACGGCCTGGTCAGCACGGAAAGCGTCGCGGCGGCGGTGGTCACCGCGATCGAGCACCCCGAGGTGTCGGCGGGCCGGACCGCGGCCATCTTCAGCCTCAGCATCCCCGAGACCGGGCACACCGACCTGGCCGCTCAGTTCGCCGCGATCGAGCCCGACCTGGAGGCCGGTCGGGCGGTGGTCTCTTCGTGACCGGCCGCCCGGCCGGGCAGCACGAGTGGGAGGCCACGTTCGGCCACGACGAGCTGGGCCGCCCGGTGCCTCCCCGGCACCACATCCTGGTCCTGGCCGACGTGGTCGGCCGCCCCGGCGCGGATGCCGCCCGGCAGCTGGAAGACGGCCTGGCCGGGCTCGAGCAGCGCCATCGGCACGGCCCGGACGGGCTGCTGAGCACCGTCGGCTGGGGGCACGCCTGGTTCGACGGCCACACCGCCCATCGGGGCCTGATCAGCGTGCCGGCCCGCATGTCGCGCTGGGAGGACCCGGTGCTGGACCGCCCGGACGCGCTGTTCCACCTGGCCAGTGACCACGAGGACGTGCTCGACGGCACTTACGACGCGCTGTTCGGCACGGCCGGGACCAGCCAGCGTGAGCACCTGGTGGTGCGCGAGGTGCGGCGCGGCTTCGTCGGGGCCGGGCTGCCGGCGCAAGCTCTCCCGGAACTCGGGATACCGGTCACCTCACCGCTGCTGTTCGGATTCCACTCGATCCACCGGGGCAACCAGGCGACCGAGGCCTCGATCACCATCGGCAGCGGCCCGCTGGCGGGCGGGACCACCGCCCACGTGAGCCGGATCGAGCTGGATGTCGAGCGCTGGCACGGGCAGGACCGGGACGCCCAGGCGGCCCTGCTCTACGCGCCGACCGTCACCGCCCGCCAGGCCGAGGCGTTCGGCGACGACGCGCCCAGCGACTACCAGCGCTACGAGCAGACCGTGCGTGCGCACGGCATCGTCGGCCACGCGCAGGCGGCCGCCCGGGCGCGGGTGAACAACGTGCCCATCATCAACCGCCGTGACTTCGCCACCGTCGACGACGGCAAGCCCGGCACCCACTTCGTCTCCCTGCAGCGCGAACTGCGGGACTTCAACAACACCCGGGCGATCATGAACGGCGCCGACGGGACCGGCTATCACGGCGCGGTCGGGACCCGCCGACGGAACGGGATCAACGCCTTCTTCGACGTCACCCACCGGGCGACGTTCGGCCTACCGCCCCGGGCGCTGCGCGCCTACCCGCACCGGAGCAGCAGCCGGTGAGCGCCAGCACCGGTCTACCCGGACAGCCCGGCCTCGACGCCGCTACGGCCGAAGCCCTGCGGGAGATCCTGGCCGCCCCGGCCCTGCCGGTGGGCGGCACCGCGGGCGGCCCGGACGCCGGACGCCTGACCGCCCTGCGCGAGGCGCTGGACTACGTCGGCAGCCGACGGCTGCTGGCGGACGAGACCCGCCCATTCGATCGCCTGGCCGCGCTCGCCCAGACCGATGCGGCCCTGGCGGACTCGCTGGGCTGGCACGCCGCGCTGACCGGGCTGCTGGCCAGCTTGCCGGCCGGCCGGGCCCGCAACGCCGTGCTGGGCGACGTCCGGCGCGGCGCCCTGCTCACCTGGGCCACGTCCGTATCCCGCTGGCGCTGGCAGGATGACCGGCCGCCCGCCCACCGGGCCCCGCTGGGCCGGGCCGAGGCCGAGCTGGTGACCGACGACTTCCCCGGCCTCTACGACACCATCGTGGGCTGGGAGCCGGCGGCGGCCGCGCTGATCGCCATCCCCACCCACCGCGACCGGGTGACCTGGGCGCACGCCGGCGCCCCGGCGCCCGCGTCACCGGCGCTGGTCCGTTCGCCCTGGACGGTCCGGCTGGCGGACGTGACGTTCCACCTGGACGAGCTGATCCCGCTCAGCCAGCCGCCCTCGATCGCTCCGCCAGTCGGCCGGCGGTGAGCGTGGTGTCGCGGTCGGCGACGATGGCCCGCAGCGTCCGCAGCACGGCCGCCACGGCCGGGTTGTTCTGCGCGCCGTCCCGGTGTACGACGCACACCGAGCGGCCACCGAGGTCGAGGCCCTCCACCATCAGCTCTTCGAGGGCGGGCGGCACCGACAGGCGCGGGACGATCGCCGCCGCCACCTCGGCCGCCGCCAGCTGGCACATGTTGGGTGCGCCACGGACCCGGTGGGTGACCCTCGGCACGAAGCCGGCCGCCTCACTGGCCAGGTCGAGGGCGGCGGCCCAGCTGGACCCGTGCGGACCGGTGATCCACGGCTCGTCGGCCAGGGCCGACAGCCCCCGCTCGCCGATCCGCCGGTGCAGGTGGGCGGGCGCCAGCAGCACGAGCGGGTCGTCAAAGAGCAGCTGACTGATCAGCCCGCCCACGGTCTCGTCGGCCAGGAAGTACAGCCGGAAGATCAGCGCCAGATCGATCTCCCCCCGCCGCAGGGAGCGCAGGGCGGTGGCGCTGTCCTCCTGGATCACGTGCACCCGCAGCTGGGGCTCGTCCCGGCTCATACGCCGCACCAGCGGCGCGGCCAGGCTCGGGATCGACGTCTCGAAGGTGGCGATCGTCAGGCGGCCATCCACGGTGCCGCGCGACGCCGCCACCGCGCTGAGCGCCTCGTCGACGGCGCCCATGACGCGGCGCACGTGCTCGACGAGGATCTCGCCGCTCTGGGTCAGCCGCAGCTTGCGGCCGTCGCGGCGTAGCAGCACCGCCCCGGTCTCCTGCTCCAGGACCCGGAGCTGCTGGGAAACGGCCGAGCTGGTGATGCTCCGGCGCTCGGCCACCGCACCCACGGTGCCCAGATCGGCCAGGTCGCACAGCAGCATCAGACGGCGGAGGTCAAGCATTGCAGGTCTCTCCACATGAGGGCTGTTACCGGCGGGAGGAACGTCAGCGACAACAGCGGCCGCTGTACGCCCGGGTCAGATCGAGGCAGCGGGCCGCCACACGATCGAGAGCGCTCATACATGCCATTGTAAGCAATTTCCCACTAATCCGATAGATATAATCTGGTAAGTTCGCCGCGCTGCAGCCGGCCGAAGCCGCTGCGGTGGAACACCAGCGGCTGGGTGTGATCGGCGTCCTCGACGGCGTGCAGCCGCAGCAGCACGATGGTGTGGTCGCCCGCCTCGACCTCGCGGTAGATGGTGGTGTCGAACCGGGCCAACCCGTCGGCCAGGGTGACCGCGCCGGCCTCGCTCGAGGCCACCAGCAGGTTGTCGAATCGCAGGTGGGCGGGGCCCGCCAGCTGCCGCGCGACCGCGCCGTGGTGCTCGGCCAGCACGGTCACGCCCAGCTGGGCCGCCCGCCGCAGCTCCGGCCAGGTCCGCGACGTGTTCGCGACCGAGAACGACACCAGCGGCGGCTCCAGCGACACCGAGGTGAACGAGCTGGCCGTCAGGCCGAGGAGCCGGCCGTCGACCCGGGCCGCGACCACGACCACGCCGGTCGGGAAGACCCCGAACGCCTTCCGCAGCCGGGCCGGGTCCAGGTCCGGGTGGGTCGGGTAGGTGGTCATGCCGGCTGGAGCCGGCCCCGGTGGGGCCAGGGCAGACCGAATCGTTCCCGCAGGGTCGGGGCGGTATAGGTGCGCTGGAACAGCCCGCGCTGCTGCAGCAGCGGGACCACCAGGCGGGCGAAGTTCTCGAAATCGACGGCGGTGTCGGCGGGCATGATGGTGAACCCGTCCGCGGTGCCGGCCCGGAACCAGGCCTCGAGGTCATCGGCGACCTGGCGGGCGGACCCGACCAGCAGCCGGTGGCCCGATCCGCCGGCCGAGCGGTAGACCAGCTCGCGGGGCGTGCGGGGGTGCTCGGCGAGCAGCGCGCGGGTCGAGACGCTGAAGCCGACCGAGAAGCCCGCCGCGGCCGGCCCGTCCGGCAGGTCCCCGATCGTGATGACGTCGTCGAGGCCGAACCGGCCGGCCGGGAGGCCGAGTCCGGCGGTGACGCCCGCGGCCAGTTCTTCCAGCGGCAGCGTCTGGTGCAGGGCCTGCTCACGCCGACGGGCTTCGGCCTCGGTGGCGGCCACCAGGACGACCACGCCGAGCGAGATCTTCACGTCGTCGGGGTGACGGCCGGCCGCGGCCGCCCGGGCCCGGACGTCGTCGCGGAAGGCGATCGCCTTGGCCTGGGTCTGGGCCACGGTGAAGACGACGTCGGCGAACCGGCCCGCCAGCCGCAGGCCGCCTTCTGACCCTCCGGACTGGACCAGCACCGGGCGGCCCTGTGGTCCGGCCGGAACCGGCAGCGGGCCGCGCACCGCGAAGAACTCGCCGCGGTGGTCGATGGTGCGGATCCGCCGCGGGTCCGCGTAGCGGCCGCTGGCCTTGTCGCCGATCAGGCTGTCCGGCGCCCAGGCGTCCCACAGCTGGGTCACCACCGCCAGGAACTCATGAGCCCGGCGGTAGCGCGTCTCCCGGTCCGGATGCTCGGCCAGGCCGAAGTTGGCGGCCGCGGCCGGCGTACCGGTGGTCACGATGTTGACAGCGGCCCGGCCCCCGGTCACGTGGTCCAGGGCGTTGAACCGCCGGGCCAGGTTGTAGGGCGAGTTGTAGGTGGTGGAACTGGTGATGACGTACCCGAGGTTCTCGGTCGACCCGGACACGTGCGCCAGCAGGACGAGCGGGTCCAGGCCGGTGCCGGGCGCGTGCTCGATGCCGGCGCCCAGCGCGGGCCCGTCGCCCAGGAAGACCGCGTCGATGCTGGCCTGCTCGGCGATCGCAGCCAGCCGCCGGAAGTAGCCGGCATCCAGGTAGGCGAGCGGATCCACGTGCGGCAGCCGCCAGGCCTGGCGGAAGTGGCCGGGGGTCAGCAGGGACAAGTTGAGGTGAAAGCCGGTGGTCGAGGTCACGCCCGCCCCTGACGTATTGCTTGAACGGATATCGCTGACATTTTTCCTTAAAGGCTCGATTAGTGGCGATGCACATAACTGCCGTCCAGCCTGCGCGGCGTATGCAGAGGCATCAATGCAGTCCGGCTACGTTAATTGTGTAGCCCAACTTAATGGTGCTTTATGGCTAATACCTACTTGACCAATCGACTTTGTGTGCAATAGCTTCAATCCTGTTCAGATGCTCGACTACGACGAGGTTTCGGCATGCCTCCGCCCGACCGGAGCGCCTTCACCGATAGGCTGATCGCCGCCCGCAGGCGTTGAAAGGCGAGCGGCGGATCCTCCTTTTTCTGAGAAAAATTTGCGGTCACATAAGGGAGCCCCCGTGGATATTAAATTCCGGCACAGAGCCAGGTTGTTCGCGCTTATCGGCGCAGCCCCGCTGGTCTTTTCCGGGCTCGCCGCGTGCACCAGCAACAACAACCCCGCCACCAGCGCCGCGGCGGAGGCCGGGGGCACCGCGGCCACCGGCGGCACGCTGCGCTTCGGGGTGCTGGACGCCCCCCAGTACCTGGACCCGCACGAGGCCGAGACCTACCCCGAGTCGATCATCGCCGACAACATCACCGACAAGCTGACCTGGCAGGATCCGACGACCGGGAAGCTCTACCCGTGGCTGGCCACCTCGTGGTCCTACAACGCGAAGCTGACGCAGTTCACCTTCCACCTGCGCAAGGGGGTCACCTTCAGCAACGGGACCCCGTTCAACTCGTCCTCGGTCAAGGCCAACTTCGACCAGGACGCCCGCGGTGACGCCGCCCTCGGTATCCCGGCCGACCCGACCCACTGGACCGGCTACGTCAGCACCGACACCCCCGACCCGTACACCGCGGTGGTGAACTTCTCCCAGCCCAACGCCGGTTTCCTCACCTTCACCTCGTTCAGCGGGGACAACGACCCCGGCTTCGTGGCGGCCTCGACGCTGGCGAAGAGCAAGACCCAGCGGGCCGAGAACGTGGCCAACATCATCGGCACCGGTCCGTTCGTGCTCAAGTCGTTCAAGTACCAGCAGAACGTCGTGCTGGTCCGGCGCAAGGGCTACGACTGGGCCCCGCAGCCGCTGCAGCACTCCGGCAACGGCGGTGCGGCCTACCTCAACGAGATCGACATCGAGACGATCCCGGAGGCGACCGTCCGGACCGGTTCGCTGGAGTCGGGGGCGCTGGACGCGACCCTGGACGTGCAGCCGACCGACGAGGCGCCGCTCAAGGCCGAGGGGTTCCAGATCCTGGCCCAGACCGTAGCCGGTCAGAACATCGCGTTCAGCCTGAACGCCGACCTGTTCCCGACCAACGACCTCGCGGTGCGCAAGGCGATCCAGATCGGCTGGGACCGTAACGCGCTGCTCAAGGGCGTCCTCACCAACAGCTACAAGGTCGCCACGTCGGTGATCGCGAGCAAGGTGCCCGGCTACGTGGACTACGCGAACACGGCCCTGAAGTACGACCCGGCCCAGGCCAAGCAGTTGCTCGACGCCGACGGCTGGAAGGTCGGGCCGAACGGGATCCGGGTCAAGGACGGCAAGCAGCTGGTGGTCAAGTTCCTCGGCATCAACAACTTGGTGGCCAACGAACCGGCCTACGAGCTGATCCAGGCCCAGCTCAAGCAGATCGGCATCTCGGTGCAGCTCAGCGTGCTGCCGATCCCGGACTTCGAGGTGCAGCAGGCCAAGGCCCAGACCAGCTGGAACGGGACGGCCGGCAACACCAGCCGGGACGACCCGTCGGTGCTCTGGCAGTCCGACTCGCCGCTGGTCGGCAACGGCTCCTACGTCGAGGCGGGCGCGCCCGAACGCCAGGCGCTGATCAACGCCACCCAGGCGATCCAGAACACGCTGGACCCGACCCAGCGGAACGCCGCCACCAAGGCCGCCCAGGACCTGATCTTCCAGTACGCGCTGGTGGTCCCGGTGTACGAGCCCGCCCAGGTCATCGCGGCCAACAAGGACGTGCACGGCATCGTCTTCGACGCCCAGTCCCGCAACTTGTTCTACAACACCTACATCAGCAAGTAGACCGGCCGATGCTCCGTTACCTGGCGGGCAAGGTGGCCCGGGCCGCGTTCGTGGTCTGGGCCGCCTACACCCTGTCCTTCGTGCTGCTCTACCTGCTGCCGGTCAACGCGGTCGACCTGCTGTTCAACCCGAACGAGCAGCAGGTCATCACCCCGGCCGTCAAGGCCAAGATCGCCGACTACTACGGGTTCAACAAGCCGGCCGTGGTCCAGTACTTCGACCGGCTGTGGGCCGCCCTGCACGGCGACATGGGCGCCTCGGTCCAGTCCGGCCAGCCGGTCTGGGCCGAGATCGGCAGCGTCATCTGGCCCACGATCGCGCTGGCCCTGTGCGCGCTGCTGCTGGCGGTGCTGATCGCGTTCACGATCGCGTTCACGGCCTCCTACACCCGCCAGCGCTGGCTGGCCAACCTGCTGCAGAGCCTCCCGCCGGCGACCGTGTCGGTGCCGGTGTTCCTGATCGGGCTGATCCTCATCCAGGTGTTCGCGTTCCGGCTGGGCTGGTTCCCGCCGATGGGCACCACCGGCGCCGCCGCGCTCGTGCTGCCGTTGATCACGCTGGCCATCCCGGTCTCGGGTCCGATCGCCCAGCTGCTCACCGACAGCTTCCTGACCGAGCGCAACTCGCCGTACGTGGTGACCGCGATCGCCAAGGGCGGCACCCGCCGGTGGGTGCTGGTCCGGGAAGTGTTCCGCAACGCGAGCCTGCCCGCGCTGACGATCGCCGGCATCATCCTCGGGAACCTGCTGGCGGGAGCGGTCGTCGTGGAGACGATCTACTCCCGGGCGGGGCTCGGGCGGCTCACCGAGACCGCCGTCGGGACCAAGGACATCCCCATCATCCAGGGGGTCGTGGTGGTGACGGCCACCGTCTTCGCGGTCGCCAACCTGGCCGTCGACCTGATCTACCCGCTGCTGGATCCACGGCTGAAGGCAAGGATCGTGACGTCGTGACCGCGCTCACCGAACCCATCGACTCGCCCGAGGCCGCGGACGAGGTGGCGGTGGCGCGACCGGTCGCATCCCCGCTGCGCCGGGCGCTGACCGCCGTCCGCTCCCCCACCCTGGTCATCGCCTGGCTGATCGTGCTCACGGTGATCGCCTGGGCGGTCGCCCCGCAGCTGTTCACCCACAGCAACCCGCTGGTCGGCAACCCCGAGCAGGCGTTCGAGGCGCCGAGCTGGCACCACCTGTTCGGCACCGACCAGCTCGGCCGGGACATGTTCAGCCGGGTCGTCTACGGCAGCCGCAACACGCTGACCGCGACCTTGTACGCAGTCCTGGTCGGCTTCGTCGCCGGGGGCACGATCGGCCTGCTCAGCGGGTACGCCGACGGCACCACCGACGCGGTCGTGATGCGCTTCATCGACGTCCTGCTCTCGGTGCCGACCCTGCTGCTGGCCATGACGGTGGTGGCGGCGCTCGGGTACGGGGTGCTCAACGTCGCGCTGGCTGTCGGCATCGTCTCCATCGCCTCGTTCGCCCGGGTGATGCGGTCGCAGGTGCTCAAGGTGGTGCAGAGCGAGTACGTGGAGGCAGCCCGGGGCCTGGGTTCGCGCTGGCCCCGCGTGCTGGTCCTGCACGTGCTGCCCAACTCGGTCAGGTCCGTGCTGTCGCTGGCCGCGCTCGAGTTCGGCACCGCGGTGCTGGCGGTGGCCACGCTCGGCTTCCTCGGCTACGGCGCGCCGCCGCCCCAGCCCGAGTGGGGGCTGGCGGTCTCCGAGGGCCGCGCCTTCCTCGACACTTACCCCTGGCTGGCCCTCATCCCGGGGGCCGTCATCGCGGTCGTGGTGCTGGCCAGCAACCGGATCAGCACCGCCAGCCGCGGGCGGCGGCGATGAGCGTCGCGACCGCCCGGACGGCGCTGCCGGGCGGCATCCGCCGGGACGGGACCCTGCTGCAGATCAGCGGGCTGCAGGTCCGGTACGAGATCGAGCCGGTCGCGGCCGTCCAGGAGGTCAGCCTCACCGTCCGCCCGGGTGAGCTGGTCGGCGTGGTCGGTGAGTCCGGCTCGGGCAAGACCACCGTGGTCCGGGCCGCGCTCGGCGTCCTGCCGTTCAACGCGACCGTGGTCAGCGGCCAGATCGCCTACGGCGGGGCCGACGTCACCCACTGGCGGGACCGGCAGCTGGCCAGGGTCCGCGGCCCGTTCGTCGGCTACGTCCCCCAGGACCCGGCCACCTCGCTGAACCCGGTCAAGAAGATCGGCCGTCAGGTGGCCGAGGGGATCCTGCTGCACGACCGGCGGCTCAAGGCCCCCGAGGTGCGCGAGCTGGCCCTGGGCAAGCTGGTGACCGCGGGCCTGACCGAGGCCGAGCGGGTCTACGACCAGTACCCGCACGAGCTGTCGGGCGGGATGAAGCAGCGCGCGCTGATCGCCATCGCCCTGGCCAGCGACCCCGCCCTGCTCATCGCCGACGAGCCGACCAGCGCGCTCGACGTCACCGTCCAGAAGGCCATCCTCGACCACCTGGACCAGCTGCGGGCGCGCTTCAACCTGGGCGTCCTGCTGGTCACCCACGACCTCGGCATCGCCACCGAGCGGGCCAGCCGGCTGGTGGTGATGCAGCGGGGCCGGGTCGTGGAGGAGCTGTTGGTCGGGAAGGAGGCGCCCGCGCCACAGCATCCCTACACCCGGCGGCTAATCGCGGCCGCCCCGTCCGTACGCTCGGCCCGGCTGCAGCCCGCCGGGCCGACCGGGCCGACCGGGCCGGCCGAGGCTCGGGCGGCCAGGGACCCGGAGGCGGCCGACATTCTGGTCGTGGACCAGGTCAGCAAGCACTACCGGATCGGTCACGGCCGGGGCGCGGCCAATTTCGCGGCGGTGGCGTCGGCGTCGTTCGCGGTGGCCCGCGGCACCACCCACGCGATCGTCGGCGAGTCGGGCGCGGGCAAGACCACGATCGCGCGGCTGGCGGTCGGCCTGCAGACGCCCGACAGCGGGACGATCCGGTTCGAAGGCGCCGATACAACATCGCTGTCGGCCGCCGCCCGGCGCGAGTTCCGGCGCCGGGTCCAGTTCGTGTACCAGAACCCGTTCTCCTCGCTGGACCCGAGCTTCAGCGTCGGGCGGCTGCTGGCCGAGCCGCTCCAGGTACACCAGGTGCTGTCCGGCGACGGGCTGCGGCAGCGGGTGCGTGAGCTGGTCACCGCGGTCCGGCTGGACCATAGCTACCTGAGCCGCCGCCCGGCCGAGCTGTCCGGCGGGCAGGCCCAGCGGGTGGCGATCGCCCGGGCGCTGGCCCTCAATCCCCAGCTGGTGGTGCTGGACGAGCCGGTCTCGTCGCTCGACGTGTCGGTGCAAGGCCAGGTGCTGCAGCTGCTGGTCGACCTGCAGGCCCGGCACGGGCTCACCTACCTGTTCATCTCGCACGACCTCGGTGTCGTCCGGCTGATCGCCGACACCGTCAGCGTCATGCGCCGGGGCCAGGTGGTCGAGGACGGGCCGGTCAGCCGGATCTTCGCCGACCCCCGCGATCCCTACACCCGCACTCTGATCGGGGCGATCCCCGGCCCCTCGGGAGGCAGCCAATGGCACGCCAGCTACACCTGAACGTCAACATCCTCAACGCCGGGGTGTTCGGCGGATCGTGGCGGTTCCCGGGCACCGACCCGGTCGGCAGCTTCACCGCCGAGCACTACACGTCGATCGCCCGCCGGGCCGAGGCGGCCAAGCTCGACGCCGTCTTCCTGGCCGACGGACCGGTCCTGGCCCCCGACCTCACCTACCGGCCCGGCAACAACCTGGAGCCGACCACGGTGCTGGCCGCGATCGCCGCCCAGACCGGGCACGTGGGCCTGATCGGGACGCTGTCGTCCAGCTACAACGACCCCCGGGAGCTGGCCCGCCGGGTCCTCGACCTGGACCGGATCAGCGGCGGCCGGGCCGGCTGGAACGTGGTGACCACGGCCGGGGCGGCGGCCGCGCAGAACTTCGGGCGCAGCACCGAACCCGAGCACGCGTCCCGCTACCGGCGGGCGGCCGAGTTCGTCAATCAGGTGAAGGCCGAGTGGGACTCCCGCGGCGGGCCGCCGTCACCCCAGGGACGGCCGGTGATCGTCCAGGCCGGCGGGTCAAGCGACGGCCGCCGGCTCGCCTCGCGGGTCGGCGAGGTGATCTTCTCGGCCGACCAGACGCTGGCGGGCGCCCGCGACTTCCGGGCCGAGATTTGGGGCGGCGCGGCCGACTTCGGGCGGGCCCCCGAAGAGATCGTGGTGCTGCCCGGCCTGTCCACTGTGATCGGCAGCACCGAGCGGGAGGCGTGGGCCCGGCGCGAGCTGCTGTCGGACATCCTGCCCGACCCCTACGCCCGCCGCCGGCTCTCCAGCCAGCTCGGCTTCTCCGTCGACGACCTCGACCCGGACCGGCCAATCCCGGCCGAACGGCTGGTCGAGCCGGACACCGCGGGCAGCTCGCAGACGTTCTACCGGCAGGTCATCGGCATCATCGAACGCGAGAAACCGACCCTGCGCCAGCTGCTGCGGCGGCTCGGCGGCGGGGCCGGGCACCGGATCGTGGTAGGTACGCCCGAACAGATCGCCGACGACATCG
>JAFAYQ010000022.1 GCA_019240215.1 Actinomycetota bacterium
GGTTCGGCCCGGGCGGCCGTCTCCAGCGCCCGGACCACGGTGGTGCCGGCCGCGATGACCCGGCCGCCGGTCCGCCGGGTCAGGTTGACCAGCCGGGCGGTGGCGGGCGGGACGTCGAACGGCTCCGGGTAGGGCTCCTCGTCGCCCTCCAGCGACGACACCCCGGTGTCGAGGGTCAGCGGGGCGAACGTGACCCCGCGGCTCACCAGCCGGGTCACCACCTCGGGGGTGAACGGGCGGCTGGCGCTGGGCATCTCGGCGCTGCCCGGCCGGGTCGCGAACACGGTCTGGTAGGCGGCCAGCGGCCAGTCCTGCTGCACGTAGGAGTAGCGGATGGGGACGCCGTGCCGCAGTAGGTACGGGACTACGGCGGCCGCCAGCCTTGTGTGCCAGAGGCGGCCGGTGACCCGTTCGTTCAGAGTCAGGACGGCGCCGCCGGGCAGCTCGACGCGGTCGCCGGGGTTCCCGTCCGGGTAGGGCACGGTGGCCGGCCCGCGGCGGGCGCGCAGCTCGACCAGCCAGCCGCCGTCCGGCCGCGGGCCGGAGAAGTGCACAGTCAGCGGGACCGCGCCGGTGCCGGTGCTGACCGCGCGGACGGCGGCCGGCAGGGTGCCCGAGGTGTTGACCACGACCAGGTCGCCGGGCAGCAGCAGCTCCGGCAGGTCGGTGAACCGGTGGTGGCTGAGCTGCCCGGTGGTGCCCCGGCTGACCAGCATCCGGACGCCGTCCCGGGGGGTGCCCCGGGCCTCCGGCGGGTCGTGGGCCTCGAGCTCGGCGGGCAGCGTGAAGTCGATCGTCATGACGCCTCCTATGCGTTGGCGGGCGTGGCGGAGGGCTGGCTGGGCCGCAGGTCGGGGGCGCGGTAGCGCCCGCTCGGCAGCCGCCCGCCGATGAGCCGCAGGAATCCGGGGACGACCTCCTCGGGTAGCGGCCGGTCGGAGATGTCCTCGCCCGGGAACGCCGCCTGGTGCATCCGGGTGCGCAGGTCACCGGGGTCGACCCACCAGACCCGGACGGTGGTCTCCTCGGCCGCCAGCACGTTGGAGGCCTGCTCGAGGGCGGCCTTGGCGGCGCCGTAACCGCCCCAGCCCTCGTAGGCGCCGGTGGCGGCGTCGGAGGTGATGTTGCAGACGGCGCCGCCGCGCTCGCGCAGCGACGGCAGCAGCGCCTGGACCAGCGCGACCGGCGCCACCACGTTGGACTCGAACGTGGCCCGGAGCTCGTCCAGCGGATAGTCGGCCAGGGCCGGCAGCGGGCTCGCGCCCAGCGTGCCCGCGTTGTTGACCAGCAGGTCGGCCCCGCCGGTGCGGGTGGCGGCGGCGGCCAGGGCGGCCCGGTGGGCCGGGTCGCAGACGTCGCCCGGTATCGCGGCCACGGTCGCGTCCGGGTGTTCGGCCATCAGCGCGGCCCGGGCCGCCTCCAGCTCGGTGGCGTTGCGGGCGTCGATCACCACGGCGTAACCGGCCCCGGCCAGCGCGGCCGCCAGGGCGCGGCCGAGCCCGCGGGACGCGCCGGTGACGATCGCGGTCCGGGTGCGGCCGGGTGGGGTGCTCAAGTCGGTGGTGTTCATGTCTTCGACGCTAGGCACCGCCGCGGCCGTGCACATCGGGCCGCCGACCGGCTGGTCCTGGGCCGATGGTCCTAGGACCGCTGGCTGATGCGCGGGCCGGGCGGCCGCGGGTAACGTCGGGCCGTGACCGCAGAACCGGCGCCCGCCCCCCGTGCCCCAGAGGCCTGCGGGGCTGGTGGTGCCGGTGGGGCCGATGAGGCCTGCGAGGCTGGTGAGGCCGGTGAGTCCGTCGGGCTCGACGAGCTGTACCGGGTCAGCCAGGTGGTGCTGTCGGTCACCCGGCAGATGTCGGTCCGCGACGTGCTGCAGGTCATCGTCCGCTCGGCCCGGTCGCTGGTCGGGGCCCGTTACGCCGCCCTCGGGGTGCCGGACGCGCACGGGTCGTTCGCCGAATTCGTGGTGGACGGGATCTCCGACCGGCAGTGGCGGGCGATCGGGCCGCTGCCCCGCCAGCACGGCATGCTCGGCGTGCTGCTGCGCGAGGCCCGGCCCGAACGGCTGGCCGACATCCGGGCCGACCCCCGGTTCGAGGGCGGCTGGCCGTCGGCCCACCCGGACCTGTCCGGCTTCCTCGGCGTCCCGGTCACCGACGGCGGCCAGGTGCTGGCCATCATCTTCGCCGCCAACAAAGTGACGCACGGGGCTGGTGGGGCTGATGGGGCTGATGTGACCGGTGTGGCTGAGGGGGCTGGCGGGGCCGGGATGTCCGGCGGGCCCGGGGCTGGCGCGGCCGGCGGGAGCCAGTTCACCGCCCGCGACGAGGAACTGCTCTCTTTGTTCGCCGCCCACGCGGCCATCGCCTTGACCAACGCCCGCCTGTCCGAGCGCAGCCGCGAGCTGTCGGTCCTCACCGAACGCGCCCGGCTGGCCCGCGACCTGCACGACGCGGTCTCCCAGAAGCTGTTCAGCCTGCGGGCCCGCGCCCGGGCGGCCGCGGTGCTGGCCGGCCGGGATCCGGCCCGGGCCGCGGCCGAGATGGAAGCGGTCGCCCAGCTCGGCGCCGAAGCCCACGCCGAGCTGCGAGCGGTCATCGACGGTCTGGCCCCGCCCGAGCTGGGCGAGGCCGGGCTCGCCGAGTCGCTGCGCCGGTACGCGGTGCTGGCCGGGCGGGCCCACGGGGTCGCGGTCGGGTTCGCCGCGGCCGAGCTGCCGCCGCTGGACGAGCAGCAGGAGGCCGCCCTCTACCGGGTCGCCCAGGAGGCGCTGCACAACGCGCTCCGGCACGCCGGGGCCGGGCGGATCACGGTCACCCTGACCCGCAGCCCGCGCCGGGTCACCCTCGCGGTGGCCGACGACGGGGCCGGGTTCGCGCCCGGCGCCCCCGAGGGTCTCGGCTTCGCCTCGATGCGGGGCCGGGCCGAAGCGGTCGGCGGCACGCTGGCCATCCAGGCCAAACCCGGGCACGGCACCACCGTCCGCCTCGCCATCCCGCTCCGCCGCCACCCCGCCCCGAGCCCCGCGCCGGCCGGAGCCACCCATGGCTGACCAGCTGACCGTGCTGATCGTGGACGACCACCCGGTCGTCCGCCAGGGCCTGCGGGTGCTGCTCGAGGTGCACGACGGCATCGAGGTGGTGGGCGAGGCGGCCGACGGCGAGGAGGCGCTGGCGCTGGCGGCCGCCCTCGCCCCCGACGTGATCCTGCTCGACCTCAAGCTGCCCGGCCTGGACGGGGTGGGGGTGCTGACCGAGCTCCGGGCCCGCGCCGTCGCCAGCCGGGTGCTGGTGCTGACCAGCGCCAACGACCCGGCTCAGGTCAGCCGGGCGGTGCAGGCGGGGGCGGCCGGCTTCCTGTACAAGGACGTCGACCCGGACGCGCTGATCCGGGCCATCCGGGCCGTCAACGACGGCAACCTGCTGCTGGCCCCGGCCGCGGCCGGCACGCTGGTGCCCGGAGCCGGGCCGGCCGGCGGCGGCTGGCACCCCGGCGGCCACCCGGACGGGCCGCCCCGTGGCGGCCTCGGCGCCCTCACCGTGCGCGAGCGCGAGGTGCTCGACGAGCTGGCCCGCGGCCGGTCCAACCGGGAGATCGCCCGCACCCTGCACGTCTCCGAGAAGACGGTGAAAACGCACGTCAGTGCCGTGCTGGCCAAGCTTGGGGTGCAGGACCGGACCCAGGCCGCGCTCTATGCCGTACGTCACGCTGGCCAGGACTGATCCGGGTCCGGGTTCTGGGGTCCCAGCTCCCGCCCCGTAGCGTAGGTTCGGTGTGGGTAGTGGCTGCTCGCCAGGGAGGAACTGTATGTCCGACGAGGTGTTGCGGCTGCGCGGTGTCGGGGTTCGGCGGGAGACGTCGATGCTGCTGCGCGACATCGACTGGACCGCGCACGAGAACGAACGCTGGATCCTCATCGGCCCCAACGGGGCCGGCAAGACCACCCTGCTGCAGGTGGCCGCGACCACCTTGTTCCCGACCGAGGGCACGGTCGAGGTGCTGGGCGAGCGGCTGGGCGAGGTCGACGTGTTCGACCTGCGGCCCCGGATCGGGATCGCCAGCGCCGCCCTGGCCGAGAAGGTGCCGCCCGGCGAGAAGGTCATCGACCTGGTGCTGACCGCCTCCTACGCGATCCTCGGGCGCTGGAAGGAGGAGTACGAGTCCTCCGACGTGACCCGGGCGGTCGAGCTGCTGGACGCGCTCGGCTGCGCGCACCTGATCCGCCGCCGGTTCGCGACCCTGTCCGAGGGTGAGCGCAAGCGGGTACAGATCGCCCGGGCGCTGATGCCCGACCCCGAGCTGCTGCTGCTCGACGAGCCCGCCGCCGGGCTCGACCTGGGCGGCCGCGAGGACCTCGTCCGGCGGCTGTCGACCCTGGCCCGGGACAGCAAGGCCCCGACCATGGTGCTGGTCACCCACCACCTGGAGGAAGTCCCGGACGGTTTCACGCACGCGATGCTGCTGCGCCGGGGGTCGGTGCTGGCGGCCGGGCCGCTGGCCGAGGTGTTCACCGAGCGCAACCTGTCCAAGTGCTTCGGTGTCCCGCTGCAGGTCGAGTACCGGCACGCGCGCTGGGCGGCCCGGGCGGTGCAGCCCTGAGCGTAGGGGTCGGGGAGGCGCTGGCGGTCTTCGGGGCCGGGATCGCGGCCGGCGGCATCAACGCGATCGTGGGCTCGGGATCGCTGATCACGTTCCCCACCCTGCTGGCGTTCGGCGTCCCCGCCGTCACCGCCAACGTGTCCAACAACGTCGGCCTGGTGCCCGGGAACGTCAGCGGCGCCTACGGCTACCGCAAGGAGCTGGCGGGCCAGTGGAAGCGGCTGCTGCGGCTGGCCAGCGCCTCCGCGATCGGGGCCGCGACCGGCGCGATCCTGCTGCTCAAGCTGCCGGCCGGCACGTTCAAGATCGTCGTCCCGGCGCTGATCCTGCTGGCCTGCGTGCTGGTGATCCTGCAGCCCCGGCTGAACGGCTGGCTGGCCAAGCACCGCCGCGCGGGCAGCGAGAACGGCGGCCCGGTGCTGTGGGCCGGGGTGCTCGGGTCGGGCGTCTACGGCGGCTACTTCGGGGCCGCCCAGGGCGTGCTGATGATCGGCCTGCTCGGCATCTTCCTGGACGAGCCGCTGCAGCGCATCAACGGCCTCAAGAACGTGCTCACGTTCGTGGTCAACGGGGTGGCGGCGATCGTGTTCGTCTGCGTCACCCACGTCGACTGGATCCTGGCCGGGCTGATCGCGGTCGGCTCGACCATCGGCGGCTACCTCGGGGCCCGCTACGGGCGCAAGCTGCCGCCGATGGCGCTGCGGGTGCTGATCGTGATCATCGGGGTGATCGCGGCCGTGAAACTGATCTTCTTCCCCTGACCCCCCGGCCCCCCCAGGCCCGGTGCCGTCCTAAGGTCCGCGGCTGGACCTGGACCATCCCGCCCTCGGTGACCCGGGTCAGGAACGACGGCTGGCGCGCGGTGGTCGGCCCGTGCACGACCGAGCCGTCGCTGATCCGGAACGTGCTGCCGTGCCACGGGCAGCTGACGCAGTACCCATCGCTGTCGCCGTCGTCGCCGCTGACCGTTACCCGGCCCTGGTGCAGCGGGCCGCCCAGGTGGGCGCAGTGGTCGGACAGCACGCTCACGTCCGGGCCGCGGCGCAGCACGAACAGGCTCAGGTAACCGAGCTGGCGGCGCACCGGGCGCCCGTCCGGCAGCTCATCGATCGGGCCCAGGTCGTGCCAGCCGAGCCCGGCCAGGTGCCCGATCGGCTCGGCGTGACTGGCGCCCGCGCCCAGCCGCAGCGCCAGGTGACCGCCCAGGTAGCCGCCGACCGTGACCGCGGTCAGGCCGGTGGCCGACAAGATCTTGCCCGCCCGGGTGAACCCGGTGAACCGGGCCAGCAGCGAGGCCGAGAACAAGGTGGCCGCGCAGGCCCCGGAGGCCGCGTGCACCAGGCCGACCCGCTGCTGGTGCTGATGCAGGGCCGACCAGTCGGCCAGGCCGGTGGCGGTGGCCGGCAGCGAGGTGGCGATCCCGGCCGCGATCAGCGTCCGGGCCGCCCGGTCGGTACCCGGGAACAGGTCGAGCAGCGCCGCCGACGTCCAGCAGCCGAGCGGCAGCCGGACCAGGGCCGGGTGCGCGGGCTGGCCGAACGGCACCCCGTGCAGCGCGTCCGCCCGCGGGCCGGCCGGCAGCGCCCGGACCACCCCCTGCGACAGCGAGCGGACCGCGCCGTCGAGGGCGGGGGTCCGTTCGATGCGCTCGGCCACGTCGACCGGCCGGGGGAGCGGGAAACTGCGGCGGGGGCTGTCGTCCGGGGGCGGTGGATCGGCGTGGCCACGGGTGAACAAGCGGGACAGGGGTCGGCTCACACGTTCTCACTACCCGCATGACGGGCGCGGGTACCTCCCCGATCCAGGTTCTCCCGGCCGTGGCGACGTTTTCAAAATCAGATTTTTAAAAAGTTCCTGTCGGGTAGCGCTCCCGCATGGACAGGACTGAGGACCAGGTGAAGGCGACGACCACCGATGCCGGGGCGCCGGTCGAGAGCGACGAGCATTCGCTGTCGGTGGGGCCTGACGGCCCGCTGCTGCTCCAGGATCACTACCTGATCGAGCAGATGGCCAACTTCAACCGGGAGCGGATCCCGGAGCGGCAGCCGCACGCCAAGGGCGGTGGCGCGTTCGGCCACTTCGAGACGACCGGGGACGTCAGCCAGTACACCAAGGCGGCGCTGTTCCAGCCGGGGGTGCGCACCGACATGGTGGCCCGGTTCTCCACCGTGGCCGGCGAGCGCGGCAGCCCCGACACCTGGCGCGACCCGCGGGGCTTCTCGCTCAAGTTCTACACGACCGCGGGCAACTACGACATGGTCGGCAACAACACCCCGGTGTTCTTCGTCCGCGACCCGATGAAGTTCCAGCACTTCATCCGCTCGCAGAAGCGCCGGGCCGACAACAACCTGCGCGACCACGACATGCAGTGGGACTTCTGGACGCTGTCGCCGGAGTCGGCCCACCAGGTGACCTGGCTGATGGGTGACCGTGGCATCCCGCGTACCTGGCGGCACATGAACGGCTACACCTCCCACACCTACATGTGGGTCAACAGTGCCGGGGAACGGTTCTGGGTCAAGTACCACTTCAAGACCGACCAGGGCATCGAGTTCTTCACCCAGGACGAGGCCGACCAGATGGCCGCCATCGACACCGACTACCACCAGCGCGACCTGTACGAGCACATCGACAGCGGCGACTACCCGACCTGGACGCTCAAGGTCCAGGTGATGCCGTTCGAGGACGCCAAGACCTACCGGTTCAACCCGTTCGACCTGACCAAGGTCTGGCCGCACTCCGACTACCCGCTGATCGACGTGGGCACGATGACGCTCGACCGCAACGTGACCGACTACCACACCGAGATCGAGCAGGCCGCGTTCGAGCCCAACAACCTGGTGCCGGGCATCGCCCTGTCGCCGGACAAGATGCTGCTGGCGCGGGGGTTCTCCTACTCCGACGCGCACCGGGCCCGGCTCGGCGTCAACTACAAGCAGATCCCGGTCAACAGTCCCCGGGTGCCGGTCCACGCTTACAGCAAGGACGGGGCGATGCGGATCAACAACGTCTCCGACCCGGTCTACGCGCCCAACTCCAAGGGCGGCCCGG
Organism: Actinomycetota bacterium; assembly: GCA_019240215.1. Lineage (GTDB taxonomy): Bacteria > Actinomycetota > Actinomycetes > Streptosporangiales > Streptosporangiaceae > Bog-532. The sequence continues at coordinate 7,654 of JAFAYQ010000022.1, forward strand.
CCGCCGACACCGAGCACCACCCGGTGGTCGGCTGGTACTCCGACGGCGAGATGGTCCGGACCGCCTACACCCTGCGCGAGCAGGACGACGACTGGGGCCAGGCCGGCACCATGGTCCGTGAGGTGCTGGACGACGCCGCCCGCGACCGCCTGGTCGAGAACGTGGTCGGCCACCTGCTCAACGGGGTGTCCGAGCCGGTGCTGGTGCGCGCGTTCGAGTACTGGCACAACGTCGACAAGAACCTGGGCGACAAGATCGAGCAGGGCGTCCGGGCCAAGGCCAGCGAGACCGACCCCAAGGCCGAGAAGCAGGCCAACCCGGCCCGCAGCGACGCCCAGAAGAAGGCCTGACCCTGAGGTCCTCACCCTGAGATAGCCGCAACCCCAGCGCGACCGCAGCCCGGCCCGGTGTCACATCGGGCCGGGCTGTGGCGTCAGTCCGGTGCGGGGCCGGGTGCGGGACCCGGCCCGCTGACGGGCTCAGGAGATGCTGTGACCACGAACAAGCTGGCCGGGACCGATGCGGCCCGGCACGGGACCGGGGACGCCGATCTGACCATCATGCTGGCCGCCCACCAGGCGCTGCGGCGCGATCTGACCGGGCTGGCCCGGGCGGCCGGGGACGCCGGGCGGCCAGGGCCGGACCGGCGGGCGGCGGTGGCGCGCGGCTGGGCGGTGTTCCAGCGGCAGTTGCACATTCACCACACGGCCGAGGACGAGCTGGTCTGGCCCGCGCTGCGGGACCGGCTGGCCGCCAGCGACGCGGCCCGCTCGGTGCTCGACGCGATGGAGGCCGAGCACCAGCAGATCGACCCGCTGCTGGCCGAGGTCAATGCGGCTTTCGACGGGCCGGTGCCCGACGGGAGGCGGGTGGCCGACGCGGTCGACGGGCTGACGATGGCCCTGCACGGGCACCTTGCCCACGAGGAGCGGGACGCGCTGCCGCTGATCGGATCGGCGCTGACGGTGGGTGAATGGCGGGCGGTGGGCCGCAAGATCGGTGTGCAGAACCTGCGGCGGGCGCCGGAGATGTTCGCCTGGATGCTGGACGGGGCGCCACCCGAGCAGGCGGCCGCCGCTACCAGCCAGCTGCCGCCGCCGGCCCGGGTCCTGTACCGGGCGGTGTGGCGGCCGCGCTTCGCCCGCCACCCGCGCTGGTGACGGCTGGGCGCCCACGGAGCTTTCAGAAGGAGCGGATGGCGCCGCCGTCGATCGGGATCATCGCGCCGGTGATGTAGGAAGCGGCGGGCGAGAGCACGAACGCGGCCGTCCGCCCGAACTCGGCCGGTTCGCCGTAGCGGCGCAGCGGGATGCTCTTCGACAGGCGGGCCCGTACTTCGTCGGGGTCGCCGACCAGGGCATCCAGCTGGCGGACCCGGTCGGTGGCGATGCGGACCGGCATCAGCCCGTTGATCCGGATCCCGGCCGGCCCGTGCTCGTCGGCGAGGGTCTTGACCACGCCCGCCAGCCCCGGGAAGAGCCCGTTGGAGACGGCGAGGCCGGGCAGTGGCGTCCGGACCGAGGCGGCCAGGACGAAGGCGACGGAGCCGCCCGTCCCGGTCAGCGCGGCGGCCGCGGCGGTGTCGGGCCGTTCGCCGGCCAGGTCGGCGGCCAGGTCAGTGGCCAGCACCCGGGCCAGCCGGACCGCGCCCAGGAAGACGCTCTCGAACGCCTTTCGCCACACGTCGTCCTCGGTCCCGGCCACGGTACCGCCGGGTGATCCGCCCACGCTGATCAGGGCCCCGTCCAGACGGCCGAAACGGTCCCGGGCGGCCGCGATCAGCTGGCCCGGGACATCCGGGTCACCGTTGTCGGCCACCACCCATTCGGCGGCGCCGGGTGGAGCGTCCTGCGTGAGGCGGGCCGCCGCGGCCGCCGCGGTGGATTCGTGCGGCGAGCTGAGCAGCACCCGGGCTCCGTCCGCGACCAGGGCCCGGGCGGCGGCGAAACCGAGGCCCCGGCTACCCCCGGTCACCAGATAGACCCGATCCCGCAATCCAAGATCCATACGGCCTATTCTGCCCGGGGGCCGAACTCCGGCTCGCCGGTGGGCACCCGGCCGTGGCCGACGGCCCGGTGCTGGTCGACGGTGCTGGTCGACTGGGCTGGTCGACTGGGCTGGTCGACTGGGCTAGTCGGCGGCGCCTTCGGCGATGGCCTCGTCGACCTCTTCGGCGCGGGCGGCGAACTCGGCCCGGTGCTCGCGTTCCATCCGCTCGGCGATCTCCTCGTCGTCGCGCATCAGGGCTTCCAGGTCGGACTTGGCCGCGTCGAGGACGCCGAGGTCGGCGTAGGCGTGCTGGACCTTGGGCCCCCACAGGCCGATGTCCTTGACGCAGGGCACGATGCGGCTGAACAGCAGCGTCCGGAACATCTGCTGGACCGGGGAGTTCTCGGTGAATTCGAGGCACTCGCCGACGTCGAAGCCCATCCGCTCCCAGACCTCCTGGGAGCGGAAGCGGTTGCGCATCAGGTAGCAGCCCTCGACCACGAACTCCTCGCGGTCGGCCCGCTCGGCCGACGTGAGCTCGGCGTAGTAGTCGCGCAGGGCCAGCCGCCCGAACGCCACGTGCCGCGCCTCGTCCTGCATGACGTAGGCCAGCAACTGCTTGACCAGCGGGTTGGTGGCGACGTCGCGGTGCACCCCGAACGCGGCCAGCGCCAGCCCCTCGATCAGGACCTGCATGCCGAGGTAGGGGAAGTCCCAGCGGGCGTCGGTCAGCGCGTCGCCCAGCAGCGTGGCCAGGTCGTCGTTGATCGGGTAGTACAGGTCGATCTTCTCCCGCATGAACCGGGAGAACAGCTCCACGTGCCGGGCCTCGTCCATCGCCTGGGTGGCCGCGTAGAACTTGGAGTCCATGTCCGGCACCGACTCGATGATCCGGGCGGCCACCGTCAGCGCGCCCTGCTCACCGTGCAGGAACTGGCTGAACAGCCAGGACGACAGGTGATGGGAAAGTTCGTCGCGTTCGGCCCGGGACAGCTTCTCGTACTGGGCCGACCCGTAGATCGGGTTCAGGTCGTCGGGGAACCCCATCACGTTGGCGTGGTCGACCGGCAGCGACCAGTCGATCCGCTTGGCCGCGTCCCACTGCTTGTCCTTGCCCCGCTGGTACAGGCTGAGCAGCCGGTCCCGCCCGTCGTCGTACTCCCAGGAGAACCGGGTGTGACCGGCGGCCGGGACGTCCCAGGTACCGGGTGCGACGGGCGTGGTGTAGTGGTCGTAGGTGCTCACGCGGCCTCCTCGGCGCGGGTCCGGCTCCCCCCACTCATTACTAACCAGTAATGAGCCGATGCGCAATGGGGGCTGGGCCTCCGGTGCCAGGCTCAGACCTGGAAGCGGTACCCCATCCCCGGCTCGGTCAGCAGATAACGGGGCTGGGACGCCTCCGGCTCCAGCTTGCGCCGCAGCTGAGCCAGATACACCCGCAGGTAGTTGCTCTCGGTCTCGTACGCCGGGCCCCACACCTCCTGGAGCAACTGCCGCTGCGTAACGAGCCGCCCCCGGTTGCGCACCAGGATCTCCAGGATCTGCCATTCGGTCGGGGTGAGCCGGATGTCGCCCTGGTCCGCCCGGGTGACCCGCTTGGCCGCCAGGTCGACGGTGAAGTGGCCGGTCTTCACCACCGGCTCGTCGGGGGCCGGGGCCGAGCGGCGGACGGCGGCCCGCAGCCGGGCCAGCAGCTCGTCCATGCCGAACGGCTTGGTCACGTAGTCGTCGGCGCCGGCGTCGAGGGCGGCCACCTTCATGCTCTCCTGGCCCCAGACCGACAGCACGATGATCGGGATCGACGTCCAGCCGCGGACGCCGCTGATCACCTCGGTGCCGTCCATGTCGGGCAGCCCGAGGTCGAGGATGAGCACGTCGGGCCGGTCGCGGGCCACCGCCGCCAGCCCGGAGGTGCCGTCGGCGGCCGTGCTGACCTCGTACTGGCGGGCGCTGAGGTTGATCCGCAACGCCCGCAGGATGGATGGTTCGTCGTCGATGACCAGCACCCGGGTCACGGCGCCGCCCCGGGCTGCCGGGCGCCGCGGACCGAGCGGTCCTCGCTGGGCGCCACCGGCATCGTCACCCGGACGGTGAGGCCGCCGCCGGGGGTGTCGACGGCGACGATGCTGCCCCCCATCGCCTCGGCGAACCCCTTGGCCACCGCCAGCCCCAGGCCGACGCCGGCGTTGCGGTCGTCGAACCGCTGGAACGGCTCGAAGATCCGCTGCTTGAGCTCGTCGTCCGGCACCCCGGGGCCGTGGTCGACCACTTCCAGCAGCACGGTCTCGCCGTGCGGGCGGGCCCGCAGCACCGGCGGCTGGCCCGGCGGGGAGTGCCGCACCGCGTTGGAGAAGATGTTGGCCAGCACCCGTTCGAGCAGGCCGGGGTCGGCCCGCACCAGCGGCACCCCTTCCGGCACCACGATCTCCAGGTCACCCGGAGCGTCCAGGCCGCGCAGGGCGACCGGGGCCACCTCCTCGATCGCGGTCGGGCGCAGGAACGGATCCAGCGACCCGGTGTGCAGCCGGCTGAGGTCGAGCAGGTTCCCGATCAGCGCGTCCAGCCGATCGGCGTTCTGCTCGATGGTGGCCAGCAGGTCGGCCTCGTCGGCCGGGCTCCAGTCCACGTCGGTCTGCCGCAGGCTGCTCACGCTGGCCTTGATCGAGGCCAGCGGGGTGCGCAGGTCGTGGCTGACCGCGGCCAGCAGCGCGGTGCGGATCCGGTTGCCCTCGGCCAGCGCCTCGGCCTGGGAGGCCTGCACCCGCAGCCGTTCCCGGTCCAGGGCGGCGGCCGCCTGGGCCCCGAAACCGGCCAGCTGGGCGGTGGTCGCGATGCTGGTCTGGCCGCTGGTCAGCAGGGCCAGGCCGGCCCGCGGGTGGATGCGGGTGCCCTCGCCGCCGGCCAGCGTCCCGGCCGCGGCGCCGCCGCTGACCGCGACCCGGACCCAGCGGCCGGCGGTGAACTCCTGCAGCTCCGCCCGGCCGCCGAGGGTGCCGGTCAGGTGGTCGAGCACCGCGGTCGGGGTGTCGGCCCCGCCCAGCACGGTGCGGGCCAGGTCGAGCAGGGACGCGGTCTCCTCGCGGCTGACCGCGGCCTGCACGGCCAGCCGGGCGGCCAGGTGCACCACGCTGCTGACCGCGACCGCCACCGTCACGAACAGCACCAGGGCCAGCAGGTTGCGGGGCTCGCCGATGGTGAACGTGTGCAGCGGCGGGGTCAGGTACCAGTTGAGCAGCAGGCAGGCCGCCACCGCGGCCAGCACCGCGGGCCAGAAGCCGCCGATGACGGTGACGGTGACCACCGCCAGCAGGAACAGCAGCAGGTCGTCGGCGAAGTTCAGGCGGTCGTGGGCGGTGACCAGCAGCATCGTCAGCAGCGGCAGGCCGATCAGGGCGAGCGCCACCCCGGCCACCCGCCGCCGGGTGTTGATCGCCCCGGTCCAGGCCGTGCGCCGCCGCCCCGGCTGACCGCCCGCGCCCGCCAGGGCCGGCTGGCTGTCGTCCGCGCGCAGGTCCACGCCTTCCAGTGTGTACCGCCGCAGCAGCCCGCGGAACACCATCCCTGCCAGCGCGCCCCCGGCCACGGTGGCCGCCAGCGTGATCGCGGCGTCGGTGGCCAGCGTGCCGGTCGGCCGCAGGTCCGCGTAGGGCGGCCGGGAGAAGCCGATCACGGTCAGCCAGCCGACGACGCCGAGCGGGATCGCCGCCAGCGGTTCGGCCAGCAGCGCGGTCGCGCCGGCGATGACCGCGGCCACGATCAGCACGCCGAGCCCCGGCAGGCGGCCGGACAGCGCCGCGGTCACCGTGCCCAGCAGGAACAGGGCAGCGAAGGCGGCCGGCAGCGCGTACGGTGCCGGGATCCCGCTCCGTCCCTCACGTCGAGTCATCGTGAGTTCATTCGACCCCCGCCGGCCCCTGAAATTAATGATCTTGATGAGGCCTTAACGCCGTCCCGGCCAGTCTTGACGCCGTGCTTGCGGATATCCCCGAACCCAGCGCCTAGCGTTTTGAACTGCGGAAATGTCGACGAGCGGAGGCTGGAACCAGGTGGCGGTGCGTAAGGCGGCGGGGTTGCTGACCCGGGGCGACAACGTTCCCGAGACGTTCTCGTACGGGCTGAAGCGACGGCTGCTGGGTCCCCCGCTGGTCAACGACCAGCTCGGCGAGGAGCGGCTGTCCAAGCCGCTGGCGCTGGGCGTGCTCTGCCCGGACGGCATCTCGTCCTCGGCCTACGGCACCGAGGAGATCCTGATCGAGCTGCTGCACAGCGGCCTCGGGCTGGCCGCGTTCACGCTGCTGATGCCGATCACCGGGGTGGTCCTGCTCGTCCTCATCCTCGTGGTGCTGTCCTACCGCGAGGTCGTCATGGTCTACACCCGGACCGGCGGCTCCTACGTGGTGGCGCGGGACAACTTCGGGCCGCGGGTGGCCCAGATCGCGGCGGTCGCGCTGCTGATCGACTACACGGTCACGGTCGCGGTGCAGACCGCGGCCGGGGCGGCCGCCATCGTGTCGGCGTTCCCGGCCCTGGGCACGCTGAAGTGGATCAGCACGTCGGAGATGCTGACGCTGATCTCGGTCGTCTCCGTGCTGATCATGTGCTACGGCAACCTGCGGGGCATCCGCGAGGCGGGCCGGGCCTTCGCGCTACCGACCTACCTGTTCTCCGGCGCGGTGGTCGTGATGATCGTGCTCGGGCTCGGCCGGGAGGCGTTCGGCCACCTGGCCGTGATCGACCCGGCCAAGCTGCACGGGTCCTACTACCACGCCAGCCACAGTTACTCGCTGCTGATCTCGTTCGCGCTGGTGCTGACGCTGCTGCGGGCGTTCGCCAACGGCGGCTCCTCACTGACCGGCATCGAGGCGGTGTCCAACGCGGTCAGCGCGATGCGGCCGCCCGAGGGCCGCAACGCCCGCCAGGTGCTGGTCATGCAGGGCATCATCCTCGCCTTCCTGATCGGCGGGATCTCCTGGCTGGCCCACGTCACCCACGCCACCCCCTACACCAGCGGCGCCCCGACCGTCATCTCCCAGGAGGCGACGCTGGTCTTCGGCGGCGGCCCGGGCCGGATCGGGTTCTACTTCGTCCAGTTCGCGACCGCGCTGATCCTGTTCACCGGGGGCAACACCAGCTTCAACGGGTTCCCGTTCCTGGCCAGCTTCGTGGCCCAGGACGCGTTCCTGCCGCGCTGGCTGATGAAGCGCGGGCACCGGCTGGTGTTCTCCAACGGCATCATCGTGCTCACCGTGGTGTCGCTGGCCCTGCTGGTGGCGGTCGGGGCCAACGTCAACGGGCTGGTGCCGTTCTACGCGATCGGCGTGTTCACCGGCTTCTCGATGGCCGGCTTCGGGATGTCCCGGTACCACCTGCGCCGCAAGGAACGCGGCTGGCGCCGCAAGCTGGTCATCAACTTCTCGGCCGGGGTGCTGACCGCGATCGTGGTGCTGATCTTCGCGGTCGTGAAGTTCACCGAGGGCGCCTGGCTGGTGGTGGTGGTCGGCCCGATCCTGGTGTTCGTGCTGATCCGGCTGAACCGCGAGTACCGGGCCGAGGACCAGGTGCTGGAGACGATCGGGGACCGGCGGGCGGCCGGGATCGCCCCCCGCCAGCAGAACTACACCCGCCGGGTGGTGCTGGTCCTGGTCGACAACATCGACCTGGCCACCCTGGCCGCGCTGCGCTACGCCCGCAGCCTGCGCCCGACCTCGGTCCGGGCGGTGCACTTCGTCATCGACACCGCCAAGGCCAACGGGCTGCGCGAGCGCTGGGTCCGGTTCGGCCAGGACATCCCGTTCGAGATGATCGACACCCCCGACCGGCGGCTCGAGCACGCCGCCCAGGAGCTGGTCCGGCGGGAGACCGCGCAGCCCGGCACCCAGGTCACGGTGGTACTGCCCCGGCGCGGCTACTCGGCCCTGATCGGCCGGCTGCTGCACGACCGGACGGCCGACAAGATCGCGGCCGCGGTCAGCCGGATCCCCAACGCGGCCGCCACCATCATCCCGTTCGACGTGGAGAGCCGGGTCCGCGAGCTGGAGATACGGCAGGCGGCCCGGGCCGACCAGCCAACCGCGGTGGTCGAGGCGGTCGGCCCCAAGACCCAGACCCCGGACGGCGCCGCCCCGGCCCCGGCGGCCGACGGCGACGGGGATCGGCGGACCGGAGTCGCCACCCTGGCCCGCCCCGCCGAGCCCCGCCCCGCCGACCAGGGCCGGCCGCGGCCCGCCGCCCCCGCCGCGGCCACTCGCCCGGCGCCCGCCGGCCACGGAAAGGCGAGCACCAAGCCGCCCGCCCGCCCGGAGCCGGCCGCCGTCACCGGGGTCCGGCCGCTCGGCGAGCTGACCGAACCGGGCCGGGCGACGGTCGAGGGCCGGGTGATCTCGCTCGCCATCCGCCCGGTCGAGCAGAACTCGGTGCTGGCGGTGGAGATCGGCGACGGCAGCGGCACGCTGACCGCGCTGTTCTACGGGCGCAAGCAGATCCCCGGGGTCATCTGCGGCAGCAAGCTACGCCTGCACGGCACCGCCGGGTTCAAAGCCGGCAAGCCGGTGATGATCAATCCGCTGTACGAACTGATCTCCGCCGAGCCCGACGACTAGGAATCGGCGTCGGGGTCCGAGCCGACCAGCTCGTAGGCCGGGTTGATCATGACCGGGTGCCCGTCCTTGAAGCCGACCGGTCCCCGCAGCCGCAGCTTGCTGCCGCAGATCACGCCCGCGATGTGCGACCGGCCGTAGAACAGCGCGGTCAGGTCGCCGGTGGAGTCGGCCAGCTCGATCGCCAGCACCGAGTTCTGCTCGACCGGGCGGATCTCCAGCGCCCGCACCCGGCCCTCGATGCTGGCCTTGCCCGGCTCGGACAGCGTGCCGATCGGCTTGACCCCGGACGGTGGCTTGGGCCGGTCGTAGGCGGCCGCCTTGCGGTCACCGGTGGCGGCGTCACGCTCGTCGCGCCCCTTGATCATGTCGCGTAGCTTGCGCACCGACTTCATCTCCTCTTCGGACGGAGATTCCTGACCGGCCGACGCGGCCGTCGCCCCGGTCGGCTCCAGCTGGCCGTCCCCGGCCGGCTGCCTGGGCCCGGCGGGCGACTCCGCGGGCCGCTTGGCCCCGTTCGGCTTGGCCCCGTTCGGCTTGGCTCCATCCGGCGCCGTCCCGCCCGGCGGGATGGGCGGCAGCCCGTTGTGCACCCGTTCCTGCAGCACCCGGACCCGGCTCTGCACGTCGTAGGGCACGATCGTGGCGGCCGAGCGGGGGATCCGGCTGACCACGGCGGCGATCTTGTCGGCCGTGCGGTCGTGCAGCACCCGCCCGAACCAGGCCGAGTAGCTGCGCCGGGGCAGGATGACGGTGACGTGGGTGCCCGGATCCTCGACCTCGTGCCCGACCAGTTCGGCGGCCGCCTTGGTGAGCCGCCGGTCCGGCACGTCGATGAAGTCGAGCACGACCCCGCGGTTGGCGGCGGTCCACTCTTCCCGCAGCTTCTCGGCCCGGGCGCTGTCGATGACGAAGTGCACCGCCCGCAGCGAGGTCGGCCGCAGGCTGCGGGCGTAGCGCAGCGCCGCGATCGTGGCCAGGTCGAAGCTGTCCACGAACAGGAACACGGTCCGCCGGCTGTAGTGCGGCGGGGGTGGCGGCTGCCGCCCGCTGATGGCCGCCAGCACCTCCGACTCCATCGTGTACTCGCGGTTCAGCCGGATCAGGGCCGGCACCAGGATCGCGAACAGCACCACCACGATCCAGGCGCCCTCGGTGAACTTCACCACCGCGAAGATCGCCACCACGATCGCGGTCAGCACCCCGGCCGAGAAGTTGATGACCAGCTTGCGGCGCCAGCCCCGCTCCCGGCGCCGCGAGTGGTAGCGGGCCATGCCGAACCCGGCCATCGAGAACGCGGTGAACACGCCGATCGCGTACAGCGGCACCAGGTTGTTGACGTTGGAGCCGCGGATGATGATCAGCGCCACCGAGGCGATGGTGAGCAGGATGATGGCGTTGGAGAAGACCAGCCGGTGCCCGCGCTTGAGCAGCCAGCGGGGCAGGAAGGCGTCGCCGGCCACGTAGCTGGCCAGGAACGGGAACCCGTTGAAGCTGGTGTTGGCCCCGGTGTAGAGGATCAGCGCGGTGGCCGCCTGGACCACGTAGAACAGGATCTGGCCCACGAACGTGTGGCCGAACACGAGGTCGGCTTCCTGAGCCAGCACGGTCGGGTAGCCGGTCGACCGCGGGGTGGCGTGGCTGGCGTGGGCCAGCCAGGAGATGCCGGCCACCAGCACGCCGAGGATGATCCCTTCGGCGACCAGTACCTGGCGGGCGTTCCGGCCCTCGGGCGGCCGGAACCCGCCGACAGCGTCCGATACCGCCTCGATCCCGGTCAGCGAGGCGCCGCCGTTGGCGAAGGCCTTCAGCAGGGTGAACACCGTCACCCCGAGCACCAGGGTGGAAACGTGGTGCACCTTGATCGTGTCGTGCACGGTGGCCAGGTCCAGCACCGGCAGGTGGAAGAAGATCTCCCGGATCAGCCCGACCACGATCATCAAGATGACCGCACCGGAAAACAGGTAGGTCGGGATGGCGAAGAACCGGCCGGCCTCCTTGATGCCGCGCAGGTTGCCGAAGCACATCAGCAGCACGACGCCGATGGTGATCCACCGGTCGTAGGGCCCGATGGCCGGGAACGTCGACGCGATCGCGGCGGTGCCCGCCGCCGTCTGGACCGCGACCGTCACGATGTAGTCGATGAGCAGCGCCACCGCGCAGACCTGGGCGGTTTTCGGCCCGAAGTTCTGCCGGGCCACCACGTAGGATCCGCCGGGGCGGATGTAGACCATGACGACTTCGCGGTACGACAGGATCACCAGCAGCATGACCAGCAGGATCACCAGCGTGAACGGCAGGATCAGGGTGAACGCGACCAGGCCGAAGTACGGCAGCAGCTCGATCAGGATTTCCTCGGTGCCGTAGGCCGACGAGGAGATGCCGTCCGGGGAGAGCACGCCCAGCGCGAGCGGCCGGGACAGCCGCTGCTCGCCGAGCTGCTCGTTGACGAGCGGGGGCCCCAGCAATCGGCGTTTCACCGAATACAGGAAGCCTTCGGGAAGGTCAGGGCCTCCCTCGAGGACGTCCGCCGCCTTGCGCATGGCCACTAATCCGCGCCTCTCCTATTTGTAGGCTGACCTGGCCTTCATACCACCCGCCCCGAACTGGGTTAAACACGACGGTCCCAGGAGAGTTACCCAGGCTCGCCCCCGGGTACGCCGGCGGCGGAACCCGATGGTGACGCGCGGACGTCCAATTCGCGGCTATTTACTGGAGAGGAGGGTCATGACCGGCCCCGCAGGCAACGATGACGGCGTGAGATCGCGCCGCCGCCCGTGGGCCGCCTGCGCTGCTGGTTCCTCTCCGCCTGGCCTGGTCGGCGCGGCTGGTTCCTCTCCGCCCGGCCTGGTCCGCCGTGCTGGCTCGCCCCGCCCGGCGGCCGGCCCGGCCGCGCTGGCCCTGCTGGCCGCGGTCCTCCTGGCCGGCTGCGGGTCAGCCGCGCCGTCCGGCCACCCCGGCCCCGCCGCTGCGGGCGGCTCGGAGGGCGGTCAGCCCCGGAGCCCGGCTGGTTCCAGGCCCGCCACCACCGTGCCCCGCAGCACCGCATCACGTTTTAATTCGATGAATAAAACGTCTGACGGCCAGGCGACCCCAGCCGGGGGCGGGAGCACTACCGCGCCAAGGTCCGGCTGTACCCGCTGGCCGGCCGGCTCGACCGGTGACACGTTGCTCATCACCCAGGCCAGCAACGGCCGGCAGTACTGCGTGCAGCCCGGCCAGTCCGTGCAGGTGTACCTGGGCGGGGTGCTGTCACCCAAGGACGGCTCCGAACCGCCCCGGCTGACCGGCAGCGGGCTGGTGGCCGCTCCGTCCGGCCAGGCCCACCTGCTCCGCGCCCCGGCCGCCACCTACCAGGCGGTCCGAGCAGCCCCGGGTGACGACCCGGGCCGGGCGGTGCTCACGATCGTCCGGCTGCCCTGTCACTCGATCGAGCCGACCCCGACGCCGGCCGCGGGCCCGGCCGGGGCCAGCTCGCTGGGCGACCCCGGCGCCGGAGCCGGCGTGAACGCCGTCGAGTTGGCCGACCGCGGCGCCGGAGCCGGCGGTGACGCCGTGGAGTTGGCCGACCGGGGCGCCGGAGCCGGCGCGGGCGCGGTGGAGCCGGCCGACCGGGGCGCCGGAGCCGGCGTGAACGCCGCGGAACTGGCCGACCGAGGCGGGGCACCGGTCGGTGCTGACGCGGTGGAGCTGGCCGACCGAGGCGGGGCGCCGGTCGGCGCCCAGTGCGCGCTCCAGCAGGCGCTGCGGGTCACCGTCGTCGTCCCCTGAGCCGGGACCCGAACCCGTCAGCTCCACCACTGGACGCAACGTTGCGTCCAGCTCATGACCAGCCAGCGCTGCTGCCAGACGCAACGTTGCGTCTAGCGCGCCGAGGCCGGGCTCCGGTCGGCTGGACCGAGCCCCCAGCCGGCCAAGACCTTTTCTTTCACACAATGCCGCCATTCAGTCACTTTGAGTCCGGTAAGCTCACGCTCCGAAATCAGGAAACTTCATAGCGTGAGAAAGGGAACTCCCCATGTCACGAGTTCGTTGGTCGCGTCTGCCTGCGCTCGCCGCTCTGCCCGCCCTCGCGGCCCTCGCCGTGACGGGGTGTTCGGGCGGCGGCGGGTCGACGTCCGCGCACGCCACCCAGTCGACCGGCCAGGCCACCAGCACCCCGTCGATCACGACGACCGCCTACACCGCGACCCAGCTGCGAGCGGCGCTGCTCACCAAGATCAACGGGCAGGCGCCGGCCGAGCCGGTCGAGGCCGGCCAGTACGGCTCGCTGGCCGAGGTCAAGGCGACCAAAGACACGATGACCGGGGTCAAAGTGAAGCCCGCGGCCTGCGCCCAGACCACGGTGACCGGGTTCAACTCGCCGGAGTTCGCGACCGTCCCGGCCACCGTGTCCACGTTCAAGGTCGGCAGCAACGGCGTCTCCGAGGTGCTGCTGTCCCCGTCCAGCCCGACCGCCGCGCTGGCGCTCAAGAATTCGATCCCGTCCAGCTGCGCCCGTTACACCGCCACCGTCAAGGGCAAGACGTTCGTCTACACGGTCAGCGAGCGGACCGTCAGCCACCTGGCCCAGCAGGCCCGGGCCATGAACATCGAGGCGACCGGGTCCGAGAGCATCAACGTCTGGTCGGTGGTCTACCGGGCCAGCGACTTCGTCGGCGCGGTCACGATCGTCGGGCCCAACGCGTCGGCCACCGTCGCCACCACGCTGGCCGCCCAGGCCTACGCGCACGCGGCCAAGACCCTGCACTGACCGGGCCAGCCCGGACCGGGGACCCGCACCGTCCGGTGCGTGCGAGACTGGGCGGGTGAGTGAAGCGCCGCGGCTCCGCCGCATCCTCGACGACATGCCCGGCTACAAGCCGGGCGCGACCGCCCAGGCCGTCGGGGGCCGGTCGTTCAAGCTGTCGTCCAACGAGAGCCCGTTCGGCCCGCTGCCGTCGGTGGCCAAGGTCATCGCCGAGGCGGCGCTGGAGGTCAACCGGTACCCCGACAACGGGGCCGAGCTGCTGACGGCGGCGATCGCCGGCCGCTTCGGGGTGCCCGCCGACCACGTGGCGGTCGGCTGCGGCTCGGTCGGGGTGGCCCAGCAGCTGCTGACCGCGGTGGCCGAGCCGGGCGCCGAGGTGCTGTACGCCTGGCGCTCGTTCGAGGCCTACCCGGGGCTGACCGCGCTCACCGGGGCCACCTCGGTCCAGGTCCCGCTGACCGGCGAGCGGCACGACCTGGACTCGATGGCGGCCGCGATCACCCCGCACACCCGGCTGATCTTCGTCTGCAACCCCAACAACCCGACCGGCACCGTGGTCCACCGCGATGAGCTGACCCGGTTCCTGGACCAGGTGCCGCCGGACTGCCTGGTGGTGCTGGACGAGGCCTACCGCGAGTACATCAGGGACGAGTCGGTCCCGGACGGGCTCGAGCTGTACCGGGACCGCCCCAACGTGGCCGTGCTGCGGACGTTCTCCAAGGCCTACGGGCTGGCCGGGCTGCGGGTGGGGTTCGTGGTCGGCCACCCGGCGGTGGCCCAGGCGGTCCGCAAGACCATGCTCACGTTCACCGTCAACAGCCTGGCCCAGGTGGCGGCGGTCGCGTCGCTGGCGGCCGAGGAGGAGCTGCTGGAGCGGGTCGAGGCCACGGTCAAGGAGCGCACCCGGGTACGCGAGGCACTGCTGGCCGACGGCTGGACGGTGCCGCCGTCCGAGGCCAACTTCGTCTGGCTGCGGCTGGGCGGCCACACGATGGACTTCGCGGCCGCCTGCCACCGGTCGGGGGTCAGCGTGCGCCCGTTCGCTGGTGAGGGCGCCCGCGTCTCGGTCGGCGAGCCCGAGGCCAACGACCTGTTCCTGGCCGTCGCCCGCGCGTTCCCGCACCGGGCCTGACCTGGCCGCCGTCCGCGCCGCCGGGGCCGCCGTCCGGGCCGTGGCTCAGGACGGCGTCCGCGAGGGCTCCAGCTCCTCCAGCTTTTCGGTGATCAGCCGGTAGAACTGCCGGGGGCGGCCGGGCTGGGCGGCCCGGCTGGGCGGCAGCGGCCAGGCCAGGCCCTCGTCGACCAGGCCGCGCAGCAGCCGCCGGGCGGTCCGGGAGGTGACTCCGAGCAGCCGCCCGGCCGTCTCGGCGTCGACCACCAGGGCGGTGTCCGAGCCCTCGAGCCGGTCGGCCAGCCGCGACAGGGTCTCCACCCCGCGCGACGGCGCGGTCCGCAACGCGGTCGCCCGGCGCGGCGGCGGGACCAGCGGCTGGCCCTCGCGGGCGGCGGTGGCGGTCGGCGTGGCCGACCGGGTCCGGGCCAGCGAGGTCCGCGCGTAGGTCTCGGCCTCCTGGGCGGTGCGGCCGGTGCCGACCCCGACCTCAATCGTGATCCCGAGCTCGGCCCGGGCCCGCTCCTCGAACGGCAGCTCGGTGAAGTCGCTGGTCAGCGCGGCCAGCGAGCCGCGGGTGGCGGCGATCACGAACGAGTGGTCGTCGGCCTGGATGACCATCGCCTGGATGCGCTGGGCCTCGGTGGTCAGGAACCGGTGCACGGTCAGCCGCAGCTCGTCCCGCGAGTACCGGGACAGCGCCCGGCGGGCGCCCTCCCGCAGCCGCGGCACCTCGACCACCACCACCGCCAGCTGGGCCGCCTCGAGCCGGTGGTGGCCGCCCAGCAGCACCGCGTTCCAGACCGCGGTCCGGATCGCCGCGTCGGTCGGGCGGATGCTGATGACCGGGACGCCGGCCCGGGTCAGCCGCCGGCTGACCGAGTCCAGGCAGGTCAGGGCGACCGAGGTCTCGCCCATCCGCCACAGCCGTTCGTGGAACGCGGCCAGCGCGGCCGGGCTGGCCGGGTCCTGGCGCAGCCGCACGCCGTCCGAGGGGATGCCGAGCTCGGCGTAGGTCTCGTCGATGGCGGCCCGGTCGAGCACGTCCACGCTGATCCGCTCGATGTCATGGCCGTGCTCGCGGCTGGCCCGCAGCAGCGCCGCGTACAGGGCGCCGCCGTCCAGCCGCACGTAGGTGGAGGGCACCGAGATGACCTCGGCCCGCCGGGAGTACTCGTACGGCACCGGGCTGGCGAACAGGCACACGTCGATGGCGGCGCCGAGCCGGGCCACCTTCTCCGGTGCCTCCCGCTCGCGCCGGTAGGCGGCCGCGATCAGCCGCCGCGGCAGCGTGCCGCCCGCCAGGCCGCGGGGCTCCTCCTGCGACCAGGCAGGCGGGCCGGGAGGCAACGAGCTGCCGGTCGCGGACTCGGCCGTCTCGGCCCGGAACGCGGACTCGGGCGCGGCGGCGCTGACCGCCTCGTCCCGGGCGGCTGCCCCGGACAGCATGATCCGCTCGACCAGGTCGTAGGGTCCGACCACGCCGATGACCAGTTCACTGGGCAGGTGCCTGCGTGCGGTCATCGGGCTTTTCCCCCGGAGACCGTTAACCCCGGGCAGCCCGTAAAGTCGCTGCTGACGTACGCGCTCACCGTTCACTCCATCCGCATCCGGTAACCAGCTACCAGCCACAGTTCGCTTAATCCACTCACCCCATCACGCCGAGTAGATGCCGGTCAGTACTTTTCGTAACTCATCCGGCTCAATTTGTGAAGAGGGGCAACCAAGCCGAAATCATGCCATCGGCTCATCTCAAAACCGGTTAATTACCCGCACACCGGCGTTTCATTCACTGGGATGGCACGGGCGGCGTCGCTGGCGGGAATACGGGCTGGTCACAGCCGTGCGGACGCGGCCGTAACGGCCGGTGAAGACCGCGGGGCCCGGGCGGGGCCCCGCGGTAAGACCCGGTGACCGGGCCGGAAAAATCAGGCCGAGAAGGCGGGCTCGTTCTGCTCCACCTGGATGTCGGCGCCCAGCGTGGTGAGCCGCTGCGCGATCGAGGCGTGGCCGCGGTCGATGAGGTACCCCGGCGCCACCACCGTCTCACCCTCGGCGGCCAGCCCGGCCAGCACCAGCGCGACGCCGGTGCGCAGGTCGTGCGCCACCACCTCGGCCCCGTGCAGCTTGCTGGGGCCGTGCACGATGGCCACGTTGTTGTCCATCTCGACGTTGGCGCCCATCTTGTTCAGCTCGCCGACCAGCGTGTAGCGGCCGTCGAAGATGGTCTCGCGGATGTAGCTCGACCCCTCGGCCAGGCAGGCCAGCGCCATGATCGGCGACTGCAGGTCGGTCGCGAAGCCCGGGTAGGGGGAGGTGACCACGTTTATCGGCCGCAGCGGGTGCTCCCGGCGGACCTGGAGGACCGCCCCCTGGGTGGAGAACTCCACGCCCATCTGCTCGAGCTTCCAGCGCACCACCCCGAAGTGCTCGAGCGAGCCGCCGACCAGGTTGAGCTCGCCGCCGGTGATCGCGGCGGCCATCGCGAACACGCCCGCGTCGATCCGGTCCGGCATCACCGTGTGCTCGACCGCGGTCAGCTCGTCGACCCCCTCGACGGTCACGAACCCGGTGCCGCCGCCGCTGATGCGGGCGCCCATCTTGGTCAGGAACGCGATCACGTCCAGGACTTCCGGCTCCTGGGCCGCGTTGTCGATGATCGTGGTGCCCGGGGCCAGCGACGCCGCCATCGTCAGGTTCTCGGTGCCGGTGTGGGACGGGGTGTCCAGGTACAGGTGGGCGCCGCGCAGGCCGTTGGTGCCGGCCTTGATGTGGATGACGCTGTCGCCCTCGTCGACCACCGCCCCCAGCCGGGCGAAGCCCCGGTAGTGGAAGTCCAGGTTGCGGTCGCCGAGGTTGCAGCCGCCGATGCCCTCGATGTGGGCCTCGCCCAGCCGGTGCAGCAGGGCGGGCACGAACAGCACCGAGCCGCGGAACCGGCGGGCGATCTCGGCCGGCATGACCGGGTTGTTGAGCATGGAGGCGTCGACCACCAGCGTCCGCTCGGGCTCGTGGAACTCGACGATCGCCCCCACCGCCTGGGCCAGCTCGACGGCCCGGCGTACGTCCTCAATGGGCGGCACGTTCCGCAGGACCGTCCGGCCCTTGGCCGCGAGCAGAGACGCCGCGATCATCTTGAGCGCGGCGTTCTTCGCGCCCTGCACGAAGACGGTGCCGTGCAGCGGCGCTCCGCCCCGTACGCGGTAACGGGTCTCAGTGCCCATCGTCATATGGATGCAACTCCTGTCGAGGGGTGTTGAAGGAATCCGGCGTGCAGCCGGGTCAGCAGGCGACCGGAACCGCGGCCAGCGCTCCACGCAGAAGCGGTGCCCAGTATTCCACCCGGCATGCGGGGGAGCGGCGGCTTGACACGATTTGCGTGCATATCGCCGCTCTTCGTGCACTGAGTGGTCATGTCAGGTGCTCCAGCCGGTCGAACACCGGTCCCAGGCGCGTCACGTAGCGCTCGGGCCGGCAGGCCTCGTCCAGCCGCGCCTCGTCGATCGCCTGCCCGCGGGCGGCGGCCTCCTTGCGCAGCGTCTCCCGGAACGGGGTGCCGGTGTTCCAGGTCTGGTTGGCCGCCGTCTGGACCAGGGTGTAGGCGTCCTCCCGGGCCATCCCCGAGCCGACCAGCTCGAGCAGCGCGGCGGCCGAGTACAGCAGGCCGTGGGTGGCGTCCAGGTTGGCCCGCATCCGTTCGGCGTCCACCACCAGGCCCTCGATCAGCCCGGTGGTGAGGTGCAGCAGGTAGTCGACGCTGATGGCCGCGTCCGGCAGCGCGATGCGCTCCACGCTGGAGTGGGAGATGTCCCGCTCGTGCCACAGCGGGATGCCCTCCAGCACCGGGGTCACGTAGCCGCGGACCACCCGGGCCAGCCCGCAGATCCGCTCCGAGCGGATCGGGTTCTTCTTGTGCGGCATGGCCGAGGAGCCCTTCTGGCCCCGGCCGAACGGCTCGGCCAGCTCCCGGACCTCGGTCCGCTGCCCGTGCCGGACCTCCAGCGCCACCGCCTCGCAGACGGTGGCCAGGATGGCCAGCGCGCTGATCCACTCGGAGATCCCGTCCCGCATCACCACCTGGGTGGCGACGTCGGCCGGCCGCAGCCCGAGCGCGGGCATCACCTCGGCCTCGATGGCGGGGGCGATGTTGGAGTAGTTGCCGACCGGCCCGGACAGCTTGCCGACGGCCACGGCCGCGCGGGCCCGCCGCAGCCGGTCCCGGCCGCGGGCGGCCGCGAACGCGAAGTCGGCCACCCGGTGGCCCCACACGTCGGGCTCGGCGTGCACCCCGTGGGTGCGGCCCGGGCGCAGCGTCTCCCGGTGGGTCAGCGCGTGCTCGCGCAGCGCCGCCACCAGCTGGTCGGCCTTGGCCAGGAGGATGTCGGTGGCCTCGAAAAGTTGCACTGCCGCGGCGGTGTCGACCAGGTCGGACGAGGTCATGCCGAAGTGCACGTAGGCGGCCGCGGAGCGCGGGAAGGTGTTGTCGGCCCAGGCGGTGAGGAACGCGATCACGTCGTGGTCGGTGACCGCCTCGACCTCGGCCACGGCCTCGGGGGTGGGCGGCGCGGCCGCCCGGACCGGGTCGACGCTGTCGGCCGGCACGGTGCCGGCCCGCGCGTGCGCCTCCAGGACCAGGGTCTCCACCCGGCACCAGAGCTCGTACTTGTGGGCCTCGCTCCACACCTGGCCCATCTCGGGCAGCGTGTACCGGCTGATCACGACCTGACCCCCTTCCCGGGCTGCCCCGGAGCTGGCTGACGCTCGCGGGCGGCGATGTCGGTGCGGTACCAGCCGCCGCGGAACTGGATCTCGCCCGCCGCCTGGTAGGCAGCGGCCCGGGCGGCCTCGATATTTCCCCCACTACCTACGACGTTCAGGACCCGCCCGCCGTTGGCGCGAATTTCGCCGTCGGCGCCGACCGTGGTGCCCGCCTGCAGTACATACGCGCCCGGCACCTGTCCGGCCTGCTCCAGGCCGGTGATGACGTCCCCGGTCACCGGGCGCTCCGGGTACCCCTCGGCCGCCAGCACCACGGTGACGGCGGCGCCCGGCCGCCAGCGCAGCGCGGCCGCGCCGTCCGCGCCGTCCGCGCCCAGCGTCCCGGCCAGGTCACCGTCGGCGGCCGCCCGCAGCAGCCCGGCCAGCGGCGTGGCCAGCCGGTCGAGCACCACCTGGGTCTCCGGGTCGCCGAAGCGGGCGTTGAACTCGACCACCCGGATCCCGGCCGCGGTCAGCGCCAGACCCGCGTACAGCAGCCCCTGGTAGGGCGTGCCCCGCCGGGCCAGCGTGTCCACCGCGGGCTGGACGACGGTGGCCATGACCTCGTCGGCCAGCCCGGCCGGGGCCCAGGGGAGCGGGGCGTAGGCGCCCATCCCGCCGGTGTTCGGTCCCTGGTCGCCGTCGTGGGCGCGCTTGAAGTCCTGGGCCGGCAGCAGCGGCACCGCGGCGCGGCCGTCGCACACCGCGAACAGCGACACCTCGGGGCCGTCGAGGAACTCCTCGATCACCACCCGGGCGGCCGCGGCCGCGTGGGCGCGGGCAGCGTCCGGGTCCTCGGTGACCAGCACGCCCTTGCCCGCCGCGAGGCCGTCGTCCTTGACCACGTAGGGCGGCCCGAACTCGGCCAGCGCGGCGTCCGCCGCCGCCGGGCTGGTGCAGACCCGGGCGGCCGCGGTGGGGATGCCGCCGTCCGCCATGACCTGCTTGGCGAACGCCTTGGAGCCCTCGATCATGGCCGCCGCCGCGCTGGGGCCGAAGCAGGCGATGCCGGCCGCCCGGACCGCGTCGGCCGCCCCCGCCACCAGCGGGACCTCGGGCCCGATGACGACCAGGCCGGCGTCCAGCTGACGGGCCAGGGCAGCGACGGCGTCCGGGTCGGAAGCGTCGACGGGGTGAAGGTCCGCCAGCGCCGCGATACCCGGGTTCCCGGGGGCCGCGTGCAGGCTGGTGACCGCCGGGTCCGCGGCCAGCGCCCGGACGATGGCGTGTTCCCGGCCCCCCGAACCGATGACAAGAACGCGCACGGCCGCGAGCCTACCCGCTGACCTCGTGGTCAGGCCGGCTCATCAGATCAGCTCGCGGATCTGGAGGGTCTGGTCGCGGCGGGGGCCGACGCCGACCGCGACGATCGGCGCGCCGATCATGTCCTCCAGCGCCTGCACGTAGCGCTGGGCGTTGGGGGGCAGCTCCGCGAACGACGTGCACTGGGAGATGTCCTCCCACCAGCCGTCCAGGTACTCATAGACCGGGCGGGCGTGGTGAAACTCGGTCTGGGTGGCGGGCACCTCGTCGCAGCGCCGGCCGTCGACCTCGTAGGCCACGCAGACCGGCACCTTGTCCAGGCTGGACAGCACGTCCATCTTGGTCAGGAAGTAGTCGGTGACGCCGTTGACCCGGGTCGAGTAGCGGGCGATGACCGCGTCGAACCAGCCGCAGCGGCGCGCCCGCCCGGGTGTCACGCCGTACTCGCCGCCGGTCTTGCGCAGCCACTCGCCCTGCTCGTCGGTCAGCTCGGTCGGGAACGGGCCCGCCCCGACCCGGGTGGTGTAGGCCTTGACCACCCCGATCACCTTGGTGATGCGGGTCGGGCCGATGCCCGACCCGGCGCAGGCGCCGCCCGCGGTCGGCGAGGACGAGGTGACGAACGGGTAGGTGCCGTGGTCGACGTCGAGCATGGTCGCCTGGGCGCCCTCCAGCAGCACCACCTGGCCGGCGTCGAGTGCCTGGCCGAGGACCAGCCCGGTGTCGGCCACGTACGGCCGGAGCCGCTCGCCGTAGGCCAGGTACTCGTCGGCGATCGGGCCCGGCTCGATCGCCCGCCGGTTGTAGACCTTGGTCAGCACCTGGTTCTTCTCGCGCAGCACCAGCTCCAGCTTCTGCCGGAAGATGCCGGGGTCGAACAGGTCCTGCATCCGGATCCCGACCCGGGCGATCTTGTCGCCGTAGGTGGGGCCGATGCCGCGGCCGGTGGTGCCGATCCGGGCCGAGCCCAGGTAGCGTTCGGTCACCTTGTCCATGGCCTGGTGGTACGGCATGATCAGGTGCGCGTTGGCCGAGATCAGCAGCCGCGCGCACGACACGCCGCGCGCCTCCAGCTCGTCGATCTCCTCCAGCAGCACCCGCGGGTCGACGACGACCCCGTTGCCGATGACCGGCACCACGTCCGGTGACAGCACGCCCGAGGGCAGCATGTGCAGGGCGTAGCTCTCGTCACCGATGACCACGGTGTGACCGGCGTTGTTGCCGCCCTGGTACCGGACCACGTAGTCGACCCGGTCGCCGAGCAGGTCGGTCGCCTTGCCCTTGCCTTCGTCACCCCACTGGGCGCCGACGAGCACGATGGCGGGCACGGGGCTGTCCCCTCTCTAACGCACCGCGAAGCCCCTGACCCGCTCGGTACAGCCGTGAGCGGCAGGGGCTCTTACGGCTTGAGATTACCCCAGCCAGCACGAATGATTCGGTAACCGCACCCGGCCGAGTCGCTCGATGACCTTCCCGGCGATCGCGTCGAGGGTGGCGACTTCCTCGGGGGTCAGCAGGTCGATCAGGTGGCGGCGGACCGAGTCGACGTGCGGCGGGGCGGCCTGCTCGAGGGCCTGCTGCCCGCGCGCGGTCAGGCTGATCAGGGCGCCGCGGGCGTCGTCGGCCAGCGGCTGCCGGGCCACCAGGCCGCGCTGCTCCATCCGCCCGACGTGGTGGGCCAGGCGGCTGGTCGACCACAGCAGCCGGGTGGCCAGGTCGCGGGCGCGCCAGCCCCCGCTGGGCTGCTCCGACAGCGTCGACAGCACGTCGTAGTCGGCCT
Organism: Actinomycetota bacterium; assembly: GCA_019240215.1. Lineage (GTDB taxonomy): Bacteria > Actinomycetota > Actinomycetes > Streptosporangiales > Streptosporangiaceae > Bog-532. The sequence continues at coordinate 29,901 of JAFAYQ010000022.1, forward strand.
CCGACAGCCCCGAGTCCCGGTTGAGGTCGCGCGCGATCTGCAGGTCGAGCAGCGTGCGCATGAGCCGGTACCGCCGCCAGGCCCGTTCCTGCGGCCCGGTCAGCCAGCGAGTGGGTGCCACACCGGCGATCGTACCTATTGCTGACGTGTCAGCAACTAGCTAGGGTTGCTGACATGTCAGTAAAATCTGAAATGGTCTTCGGGGTGAACGTGCCGGCATCGGCGGCGGCGGGCGACGACCCGGTCGCCCTGGCCCAGGCGGCCGAGCGGCTCGGGTACGACTTCGTCTCGACCGCCGACCATCCGTGCGGCCGCGCGCCCAGCTACGAGACGGCGACCCTGCTCACCTGGATCGCCGCCCGGACCAGCCGGATCACGGTGGCCAGCCGGGTGCTGGCGGTGCCGTTCCGCCGCCCGGCCATGGTCGCCAAGCTGGCGGCGTCGCTGGACCTGCTCTCGGGCGGCCGCTTCATCCTCGGGCTGGGGGGCGGGTACTCCGACGACGAGATCGCCGCGCTCGGGGCGCCGCTGCTGTCACCGGCCGAGAAGGTCGACGGGCTGGCCGAGGCGATCGAGGTCATCCGGGGCGGCTGGACCCAGCCGGGCTACACCCAGCACGGCCGCCAGCACAGCGTCCGCGCGCTCGAGCTGGAGCCCCGGCCGGCCCGGCCGATCCCGATCTGGCTGGGCACGTTCGGGCCGCGGGCGCTGGCCGTGACCGGGCGGCTGGCCGACGGCTGGATCCCCTCGCTGGGCTACCGCCCGGTCGAGGAGTTCACCGCCATGCGCGGCCGGATCGACGCGGCCGCCGAAGCGGCCGGGCGGCGGCCCGGGGACATCCGCGGCGTGCTCAACCTGGGCGTCCGCATCGACCCGGGCGCCCCGCCGCGGCCCGACCTCGTCACCGGTTCACCCCAGCAGGTGGTGGCGCAGCTGCAGGGCCTGGCCGCCCGGTACGGCTTCACCGGCTTCAGCTTCTCGCTCAGCCACCCCGAGGACCTGAAGCGCCTGGCTCAGGACGTCCTGCCCGAGCTGGCGCGCTAGTTCAGAGCAGCTCGGCCGCCGCGGTGGCGCTGGAGTCGGCCAGGAAGAGCTGGCAGCGCACGGCCTCTTCCTCTTCGTTGATGGCGTCGGCCGACCTGGCCAGCATGGCCAGCGAGCGCAGGAAGCCCTGGTTGGGCTCGTGCTCCCACGGCACCGGGCCGTTGCCGCGCCAGCCCGCCCGGCGCAGCTGGTCCAGGCCGCGGTGGTAGCCGGTCCGGGCGTAGGCGTAGGCGGCGACCACGTCGCCCTGGCCGAACGCCCGCTCGGCCAGGGCGGCCCAGGCCGCCGACGAGGACGGGTAGCGGGCCGCCACCTCGGCCGGGTCGGTGCCGCCGGCCAGCAGCTCGGTGGCCGGGTCGACGGGCAGGTGGGTCGGCGCGGGCCCGGCCCCCGCCAGCAGGTCTTTGTGTTCCATCGATTTCCGCCCGTCGTCAGCTGAGCTTGGTGCCGGTGGACTGGAGGTCCTGGCAGGCGTGCACGACCCGGGCGGCCATGCCCTGCTCGGCCGCCTTGCCCCAGGTCCGCGGGTCGTAGGCCTTCTTGACGCCGACGTCGCCGTCCACCTTGAGCACCCCGTCGTAGTTGGTGAACATGTGGCCGGCCACCGGGCGGGTGAACGAGTACTGGGTGTCGGTGTCCACGTTCATCTTGACCACGCCGTAGGAGATGGCCTCGCGGATCTCCTCCAGGGCCGAGCCCGAGCCGCCGTGGAACACCAGGTCGAACGGCTTCTCCCGGCCGTACTTGGCGCCCACCGCGTCCTGGATCTCCTTGAGCACCTCCGGCCGCAGCTTCACGTGGCCGGGCTTGTAGACCCCGTGCACGTTGCCGAAGGTGGCGGCCAGGATGTACCGGCCCCGCTCGCCCAGGCCGAGCTTCTCGGCCACGTCGAGCGCGTCGCCCGGGGTGGTGTAGAGCTTCTCGTTCATCTCGCCGACCACGCCGTCTTCCTCGCCGCCGACGACGCCGATCTCCATCTCCATGATGATGTGCGCCTCGGCGCAGGCGTCCAGCAGCTCAGCGGCGATGTCGAGGTTCTCCTCGAGCGGGACGGCCGACCCGTCCCACATGTGCGACTGGAACAGCGGGTCCAGGCCCTTGGCCACCCGCTCCTGGGAGATCTTCACCAGCGGCCGCATGTAGCCGTCGAGCTTGTCCTTGGGGCAGTGGTCGGTGTGCAGGGCGATGTTCACCGGCACCTTGGCCGCGACCACCCGGGCGAACTCGGCCAGCGCGCTGGCCCCGGTCACCATGTCCTTGACCGAGCCGGACAGGTACTCGGCGCCGCCGGTGGAGATCTGGACGATGCCGTCGCTCTCGGCCTCGGCGAAGCCGCGCAGGGCGGCGTTGAGCGTCTGGCTGGACGTGACGTTGATGGCCGGGTACGCGAAGCCCTGCTGCTTGGCCCGGTCCAGCATCTGGGCGTAAATCTCCGGCGTGGCGATAGGCATGGGATCGGCTCTCTCTGGAGTTGCGTCGTGGGTTCCTAGTATTGCGAAGCCCCGGCCTGCTGTGTACCAAGGTCGACCTCGGGCGCCGCCATCATGGGGTACAACTGAAGGCCTATGGAGAGTTTCCTCACCTCGGCGGGCTATGGCGCGCTCATCTTGTTCGCGTTCCTCGAAGCGTGCTGTATCCCGATCTCCTCGGAGATCACGTTCGGCTTCGCCGGGGTGCTGGCGTTCCAGGGCCACCTCAGCCTGGTCCTGGTCATCGTCATCGGGACGCTGGCCGAGCTGGCCGGGTCGTTCACCTCGTTCTCGATCGGCCGCTGGGGTGGCCGCCCGCTGGTGGACCGGGTCGGCAAGTACGTGCTGATCACCCGGACCGACGTGGACCGGGCCGAGCGGTTCCTGGCCGGCAAGGGCGCCTGGGCGGTCCCGGTCGGCCGGATGCTCCCGGTCATCCGGGCCTTCACCTCGATCGTGGCCGGCCTGATCGAGATGCCGCCGCTGCGGTTCACGCTGCTGAGCCTCATCGGCACGGTCATCTACACCAGTGCGTTCTCGGCCATCGGCTACGCGGTCG
>JAFAYQ010000064.1 GCA_019240215.1 Actinomycetota bacterium
AGGGCCGCCGGGTGAGCCAGCAGGCGGTCATCGCCCATCTGCAGCGGGTCGCTGAGGTCCTGCCGTGGCCGTCTGGGGAGCGGGACGAGTTCGTCCGCATCAACCCGCAGCAGATCAGCGGGCGGCGCATCGTCGGCCGGTAATGGAGTGGACCGAAACCTGGTCAAGACGGTGGGCGACAGTCCCATGGGCTGAGGCCATTGGTCCCCAGCGGACAGGGCACGTGCCCCTGCGCCCAGCGTGCCCGGCGGGACGATCATCGATCCGGATTCAACGACTTTTTACGAAAAATGCGATCTGGGAGGCTTCGGGTGAGCGTGCTCGAACTTTCGCGGTGGCAATTCGGCATCACCACCGTTTACCACTTCTTGTTCGTGCCCATCACCATTGGGCTGGCGTTCCTGGTGGCCGGATTCGAGACGGCCTGGCTGCGATCGGGCGATGAACGCTGGCTCCGGCTCACCAAGTTCTACGGGAAGCTTTTTCTCATCAATTTCGCGATGGGGGTGGTCACCGGCATCGTGCAGGAATTCCAGTTCGGCATGAACTGGTCGGCCTATTCACGCTTCGTCGGTGACATCTTCGGCGCGCCGCTGGCCATCGAGGCGCTGCTGGCGTTCTTCATGGAGTCCACGTTCCTCGGCCTGTGGATCTTCGGCTGGGACCGGCTGTCCCCCCGGCTGCACGCGGCCTGCATGTGGCTGACCGCGGTCGGTACGATGCTGTCGGCCTACTTCATCCTGGCCGCCAACTCCTGGATGCAGCACCCGGTCGGCTACCACTACAACCCGGCCACCCACCGGGAAGAGCTGACGAACTTCGTCGCCGTGCTGACCAACCCGACCCAGCTGGTGACGTTCCCGCACACCATCGCCGGAGCCTTCCTGGTGGCCGGCGCGCTGGTCGCCGCGGTCGCCTTGTGGCACCTGATCCGCCGCCCGGCCGGAGAAGACGCTGCTTCGCAGGCGTCGGCGACCGCGTTCCGCAGCGCGGCCAAGGCCGGCGCGATCACCACCCTGGTCGCCGCGGTGGCCACCGCCATCACCGGCGACATCCAGGGCAAGATCATGACCAAGTACCAGCCGATGAAGATGGCCGCAGCCGAGGCGCTGTGGCACACCAGCAAGCCCGCCTCGTTCTCGCTGTTCACGATCGGCACCCTGAACGGGTCCAAGCAGGTCTTCGCGATCAAGATCCCTGGGCTGCTGTCGTTCCTGGCCACCGGGAGCTTCGGCGGCAAGGTCGACGGCATCGACAACATCCAGGCGCTCTACACCCAGATCTACGGGCCGGGCTCCTACACCCCGATCATTCCGGTCACCTACTGGAGCTTCCGGCTCATGATCGGCGTGGGGATGCTGGCCGCGCTCATCGCCCTGGTCGCGCTGTGGCTGCTGCGCCGCAGCCGCCGCGAGGGCAATCTGCTCGGCCTGAACCTGGGCCCGCGCGGGCGCCGGGTGCTGCTGTGGTCGGTGATCGCGCTGCCGCTGCTGCCGCTGGCGGCCAACTCGTTCGGGTGGGTCTTCACCGAGATGGGACGCCAGCCCTGGCTGGTGTTCGGCCAGATGAAGACGGCGGCCGGGGTGTCGGCCAACTCGGCCGGCGAGGTGCTGGCGTCCATGATCATTCTTACCTTGCTGTACGGCGGGCTGGCCGTGGTCGAGGTCGGACTGCTGCTCAAGTACGCCCGGGCCGGACTGGCGCAAGAGCCGCCGCCGGGCGCCGCTACCGACGAAGACCAGCCGCTCGAGCTGGTCTACTGACCCGCCCCGCCTGGAAACAAGGAGCCTGTCGTGCTGCACCTGTCCGACATCTGGTTCATCGCCATCGCGGTGCTGTGGTCCGGATACTTCGTGCTCGAGGGATTCGACTTCGGCGTCGGCATCCTGCTGCCGGTGCTGGGCCGCACCAACAACGAGCGCCGCGCCATGATCAACACGATCGGCCCGGTCTGGGACGGCAACGAGGTCTGGCTGCTGACCGCCGGCGGGGCCACGTTCGCCGCCTTCCCCGGCTGGTACGCGACCATGTTCAGCGCCTTCTACCTGCCGTTGCTGCTGGTGCTGGTCTGCCTGATCATCCGCGGGGTGGCCTTCGAGTACCGGGCCAAGCGCGACGACGACCGCTGGCGGCTCGCGTGGGACACCGCGATCTTCATCGGGTCGCTGCTGCCCGCGGTGCTGTGGGGGGTGGCGTTCGGCAACGTGCTGCACGGCATCCCGCTCAACGCGGCCCACAATTACACCGGTAACTTCTTCTCCCTGCTGAACCCGTACTCGCTGCTCGGCGGGGTGACCACGCTGTCGTTGTTCACGCTCAACGGGGCGCTGTTCCTGGGCCTGAAGACCACCGACGACCTGCGCCGCCGGGCCAACGCGCTGGCCTGGAAGATCGGCCTGGCCGCGATCGTGGCCGGGGCCGGGTTCCTGGCCTGGACCGAGGCCAGCTACCGGAGCGCGGGCCACGTGGCCACCGGGGTCGCGTCGGTGATCTTCGCCGCGGTGGCGGCGGTGGCGCTGATCGGTGGCGTGGCAGCAAGCCGACTGGGGCGTGAGGGCTTCGCCTTCGCCAGCGTGGCAGCGGCGATCGTGACCGCGACGGGCGCGCTGTTCGCCGCGTTGTTCCCCGACGTGCTGCGGTCCTCGGTGCACGGGGCGGCGTACACGCTGACCGTCGGCAACGCCTCCTCGACGGCCAAGACGCTGGCCCTGATGACCGTGATCGCCTGCATCTTCCTGCCCTTCGTCCTGCTCTACCAGGGCTGGACGTACTGGGTGTTCCGCAAGCGCATCACCGTCCCCCGGTCGGCGCCGGCCGGCCCGGCGCCGACTCCTGAGCCGGAAAAGGCGGGCCGGTGAAGCCGCTCGATCCGCGTCTGCTGAAGCACGCCCGCGCCTCGGCGTTCTACATCGGGGCGCTGGTAGTGCTCGGGGTGGCGGCCGCCGGGCTGGTCATCTTTCAGGCCCAGCTGCTGGCCACTGCGATCGCCGGAGCGTTCATCGGCGGCGACACTCTCGCCGCGCTGCGCGGCGTGGTCATCGCCTTGGCGGTGGTGCTGGCCGGCCGGGCGCTGGTGGCCTGGGCCACCGAGGCCGCCTCCTACCGGGCCAGCGCGGTGGTCAAGGCCCAGCTGCGCGACAAGGTGCTGGCCCGCGCGATGGCGCTCGGGCCGCGCTGGCTGGCCGGGCAGCGCAGCGGCGAGCTGACCGCGCTCACGACCGGCGGCATCGACGCGCTCGACGGGTACTTCGCCAAGTACCTGCCGCAGCTGATCCTGTCGGTCGTCGTGCCGGTGGCCGTGCTGGCCCGGGTGTTCTGGTCGGACTGGCTGTCCGGGCTGATCATCGTGCTCACGCTGCCGCTGATCCCGGTGTTCGGGGCGCTGGTCGGCAAGGCCACCGGCGATTACGCGCAGCGCCGCTGGGAGGCCCTGGCCCGGCTGTCGCATCATTTCCTGGACGTGGTCACCGGGCTGACCACGCTGAAGATCTTCGGCCGGTCCCGCGCCCAGCGCGACGCCATCGGCCAGGTGACCGGCGACTACCGGCAGGCGACAATGGGCACGCTACGGGTCGCTTTCTTGTCGGCGCTGGTGCTCGAGCTGGTCGCGACGATCTCGGTGGCCCTGGTCGCGGTGGCCATCGGGTTGCGGCTGGTCGGCGGGCACATGAGCCTCCAGACCGGTCTGATGGTGCTGATCCTGGCGCCGGAGGCGTACCTGCCGCTGCGGCAGGCCGGGGCCCAGTTCCACGCCAGCGCGGACGGGCTGGCCGCCGCCGAGCAGGCGTTCGCGGTGATCGAAGAGCCGCTGCCGGCCGACGGGCAGCCAGCCCAGTTGATGACGGAGACCGTCGTGGTCGACCGGCTTAGCGTCACCCAGCCGGGCCGGAAGACGGCTGCCCCGGATGGGGTCTCGCTGGAGATCCGGCGCGGTGAGATCACCGCCGTCGCCGGGCCCAGCGGCAGCGGCAAGTCCACTCTGCTCAGCGTGCTGCTCGGCTTCGCCCCGCCCAGCCGGGGCACCGTCACACCCATCGGACGGTCGCAGGTGGCTTGGGTGCCTCAGGACCCGACGCTCTTCGCCGGGACGGTGGCGTCCAACATCCGGCTCGGCTGGCCGTCGGCCCCGGCCGGGGCGGTCAGGGCCGCCGCCCGCGCGGCCGCGCTGACCGATCTGAGACTGGACCGGCCAGTTGGCGATGGCGGCAGCGGCTTGTCCGCGGGCCAGCGTCGCCGGGTAGCGCTGGCCCGCGCCCTCCTTCCACCACGCCGCCAGCGGCCCGTTCTGCTGCTGGACGAGCCGACCGCCGGGCTCGACGCCGGCACCGAGGCCCGGGTCCTGGACACGCTGCGGTCCGAGGCGCTGGCCGGGCGGGCGATCCTGGTCGCCGCCCATCACCCGGCCGTGCTGGCGGTGGCCGACCACGTCGTTGAGCTGCCGAAGCGTGGGGTGGCGGAGGCCCCAGAGCCGGCCGGGGTAGCGGCGGTCGCCGAGTTCAGGGCGCCCCGGCCGGTGGCCGCAGCTGACGAGACGGAGGCGGAACTCCACGACCGGACCGGGCGGCGGCTCACGCTGGCGGCGCTGCTCGGCGTGCTCGCCTCCTGCTGCGCGGTCGGGTTGCTGGCCACCTCGGCCTGGCTGATCTCCCGGGCCGCGCAGCATCCGCCCGTGCTGTACTTGCTGGTCGCGGTGACCGCAGTGCGGGCGTTCGGGATCGGGCGGGCCGTGTTCCGCTACGGCGAACGGCTGGCCGGCCACGACGCTGCCCTGCGGATCCTGGCCCGGCTACGGGTGACCGCCTGGGATCATCTGGAAAAGCTCGCACCGGCCGGGCTGGCCGCGTTCCGCTCGGGTGACCTGCTCAGCCGGGTGGTCCGGGACGTCGACTCGCTGGCCGACCGCTGGCTCCGGGTCCGGCTCCCCTACTTGGTAGCCGTGGTCGCGGGCGGGGTTGCGGTCACCATCTCCACCCTGCTGGTGCCACGAGCCGGCTTGGTGCTGGCGGCCAGCCTGGTCACTGCGGCGGTGCTGGCGCCGGTGCTGGCGCTGGCGGTTGCGCGCCACGCGGAACAGCAGATCGCGCCCCGGCGCGGCGAGCTGGCCACCGCGGCCCTGGACGCCCTGCGCGGCGCGGGCGAGCTGTCGGTCTTCGGCGCGGCTGGCCGAGCCTTGCGCATGGTGACCGACGCCGGTCAGGCGGTCGCCCGGGGCGAAGGCCGGTCCGCCTACGCCCGCGGCACCGGCGCGGCGGTAGCGCTGCTCGCGGCGGGCACCGCGATCTGGGCCGGGATCGTCTGCGGGGTCCCCGCGGTCCGGTCCCACGCCCTGGCCGGGGTCGGGCTGGCCGTGGTTGTGCTCATTCCGCTGGCCGCGCACGAGCTCTTCGCCAGTCTGGCTCCAGCCGCGCAAGAGATCCCGCGGCTGCGGGCGGCGGGCGCCCGGGTGTCGGCGATGATGACGCAGCCGGATCCGGTCACCGAGCCGACGGTGGCGGCATCTGCCCCTGCTCCCCCGTACGACCTCCGGATCCGGAACCTGACCGCCCGGTGGGACATCGACGATCCGGATGTGCTGCACGGCTTCAGCCTCGATGTGGCAGCTGGGCAGCGGGCCGCGATCATCGGGCCGAGCGGCTCCGGCAAGACCACCCTGGCCATGGTGCTGCTCCGGTTCCTCGACCCGGCCGCCGGGTCGGTGACGCTGGGCGGGACCGACGTCACCGCCCTGGACTCGAATACGGTCCGGCGGATCATCGGCCTGTGCGCTCAGGACGCACACATCTTCGACTCCAGCCTGGAAGCGAACCTGCGGCTGGCCCGGCCCGGTGCCACCGACACCGAGCTGCGCGACGCGCTCCGGCGGGCGCGGCTGCTGGACTGGGTCGACAGCCTGCCTGCGGGGCTGGCCACCCCAGTCGGCGAGCACGGGGCTCAGCTGTCCGGGGGCCAACGTCAGCGGCTGGCGCTAGCGCGGGTGCTGCTGGCCGACTTCCCAGTCGTGATCCTGGACGAGCCGGCCGAGCACCTCGACGAGGACACCGCCGAGGAGCTGACCCACGACCTGCTGAAGGCGACCGAGGGACGGACGGTGCTGCTGATCACCCACCGCCCCGTGGATCTCGGCGAGGTCGACCAGGTCGTAACGCTGGGCGAGCCCGCAGACCAAGCGGTGCATACGTCGCGGCCCTTGCTCTTGATCCCCAAGCCGAGGATCGCCAGTGCCGTCTCCTGATAGGCAAAGGCCTCGGGGCCCAGGTTAGGGGAGCAGGGCGCCGAGCCCACTGGGCAGTGGTAGCTAAACATGAACCGCTCCGCTACTTTCTGCACTATTTACTCCGCCATAACCGGTTGATCCCAAATAGCATGGCCGAAATTACAACGGGGTGCATCGATCCGCCGGAAGTGCCAGCATGGCCGGATTCCGGCCCATAATCTTTTTGGGTGACCCCGAGCAAAGGCCGTGTCCAGCGAGAGCGCAACCTCAAGGACATGACCGTGCAGGTCAAGGAGCCGGAGCGCTGGTACCCCCCGCAGCCCCGTCGCGGCCCTAGCTATCCCATAGAAATCGAGCTGCCGGGCCTCGGGCGGATCATCGGAGAGACCAAGCACGACGAAAATCACCGGATGACCGAGTTCGCACTAATCGCTCAGGTTTTTCTGGCCGACGCCTGGTGGGATGTAGTCCGAATCGACACAGATCACGCGGAGGTGCATGCACACTACATGTACCGAGTCCGGGACTACAACGACCGCGAGAAGATCCATTCGATCTACTGCCAGAACGACGTGGACCGAGGTTACCAGCTCGCGGAGAAGCTGCTTATTGCGCGTTGGGCGGAAAACGTGATGAGGTGGCGGAGTGGATGACCGGGATCGCCAGCGGTTGGCAGTAGCACACCGCATCCTCGATGCGACGCGCCACCAGAGCTTTCGCGAGGAGACCGTCCCGGGCGCGGAAGGTCGGCACGTGTTCGTACCAGCCCTGCCGGACGACACGATGGCAGAGCTGTTTGATCGGCTCCGTTCCGCCCATGGGCCGATTCACGTCGCCGTCCCTGAAAAAGACGGGATCACCATTTTCGTGATGGCGCTGAGAAAGCAACTGCCACGGCATGCTAGTCGCTCAATACCGAGCGATCCTTGCCCGGTAAGCCGTGAATCCGAAGTATCAATGGTCCTTGAATACATGCGGCTTCGGGGCGGTCGTATCTTCTTCCGTGAAGCAATCCCGGAGATTGCTCTCGAAATTGTCGAAGGCCCTACTGCCCTGCCGGCACTCTAGCCCGGCGGCGTAAAGGGCCATCTATCTTCACAGATGGCCCTTCGCCTACTGTCAGTGCGTGGACGGGATAATGGCGACCGGGCTGTGGGCGTGGGCCAGGACCGGGTGCTGGATGGCACCAAGCCGGAGTTCGCCCTCGGCCGGGCCGTGGCGGCCGATCACCAGCAGGTCGGCGCGGCTGGAGTAGTCGGCCAGGACCCGGGCGGGGTGGCCCCAGACGACGTCCCGGCGGACCCGGACCTGCGGGTACTTGTCGTGCCAGCGGGCCACGGCGGTGGCCAGCTCAGCTGAGGCGCCGTCATCGGTGGGCGGCTCGGCGGCTCCTGTTTCGACGGAGCTCAGGACCGTCCCGTCGGCCAGGGTGATCTCCGGACCGGGCCGGTAGGCCTCGATCGGGAACTGGTAGACGACGTGGACCGCGGTCAAGCGGGAGTGGCGCATCGCCGCTTCCTCGAATGCGAACGCGAGGGCGTCGTCGGCGTGGGCCGGGTCAGCGACACCGGCCACCACCTTGCCGTGGGCGGCCATGCTCTCCTGGCGGGCCACCACGATGGGGCACGGCGCGTGCAGGGCCGCGTAGCGGCTGACCGAGCCGAGCACCATCGCCCCGAGCGCACTGCCGCCGTGGGCGCCGACGACCAGCATCGATGCGTCCTTGGCCGCCTCGATCAGCGCGGCGGCCGGTGCTCCCCCGAGGAGCTTGTTTTCCGGCGTGTGCTCCGGGACCAGTTCCTTCGCCCGCCGGGTGGCGGTGTCGATGGCCTGGATAGCGTTCTCGCGCAGGTAGTGGGCCACCGTCACCGGGGACGCGCTGGTGGCATGCATCCGCGACGGCATCAGCGGCACCGCCACGATCCGCAGCGGCAGCCGCCGGCGGACCGCCTCCAGGGTTGCCCACTCCACGGCGATCAGCGCCTGGTCGGAGCCGTCGGTACCGACCACGATCGGCTTACTGGACATGATCATTTCTCCTTTCCGGGCACCAGTCAGAGCTGGTCGCCGACCAGGGCGGCCAGGTCAGCCAGGCGGCACGTGTAGCCCCACTCGTTGTCGTACCAGCCGAACACCTTGACCAGCGGGCCCTCAGCCTGGGTGAGCTCGGAGTCGAACACGCAGGACGACGGGTCACCGATGATGTCGCGCGACACGATCGGGTCGGTGCTGTAGCGCAGCCGCCCGGCCAGCGAGCCACTGGCCGCCGCCGCGCGGAACGCCTCGTTGACCTCGTCCCTCGTTACGTCAGTGCGCAGTTCAGCCGTGAGGTCGGTGAGCGACCCGTCCTCGACCGGGACCCGCACCGCGACGCCGTCCAGCCGGCCGGCCAGGGCCGGGATGACCAGGCCAGTGGCCCGGGCCGCGCCGGTGCCGGTGGGCACGATGCTGGCGGCGGCCGAGCGGGCCCGGCGCAGATCCTTGTGCGGGCCGTCGAGCAGCATCTGGTCGCCGGTGTAGGCGTGGACGGTGGTCATGAAACCCCGCTCGATCCGGAAGGCGTCGTGCAGCACCTTGGCCATGGGAGCCACGCAGTTGGTCGTGCAGGACGCGTTGGAGACCACGTCGTGCCGCTGCGCGTCGTAGGAGTGCTCGTTGACGCCCATCACGATCGTGGCGTCGGCGTCCTTGCCCGGGGCCGAGATCAACACCTTTTTGGCGCCAGCCTTGAGGTGCAGCGCGGCCTTGTCGCGGGCCCGGAACTTGCCGCTCGCCTCGATCACGACATCGGCGCCGGCCTCGCCCCAGTCGAGGGCAGCGGGGTCCCGCTCACTCAGAACCGGGATCGGGCGCCCGTCGACCACGATGGTGTGGTCGGTGTAGGTGACGGGACGGCCGAACCGGCCGTAGGTGGAGTCGAACTCGAGCAGGTGGGCCAGGGTCCTGGCGTCGGTGATGTCGTTGATCGCAACGACCTCGAGGTCGGGGCGCTCGGCGCTGCGGCGCAGGAACGACCGCCCGACCCGGCCGAAGCCGTTGATCCCGATACGGGTAACCATCGAAATACTCCCTTGCCCGTCGTCAGCCGCGGCTGAGGACGACCTTCAGCGCGCCGGTCTCTCCGGCGCGGGCGAACACGTCGTAGGCGTCGGCGAACTCGCCGAGCGCGAAGCGGTGGGTGATGAAGCGGCCGGCATCGATCTGGTGGTTGGCCAGCAGGCGCAGCAGCGTCGGCGTGGAGCTGGCGTCGACCAGGCCGGTGGTAATGGTGATGTCCCGGATCCACTGCTCTTCCAGATGCAGGGTGGCGGCCTTCCCGTGGACGCCAACGTTGGCGATCCGGCCACCCGGGCGGGCCAGCTTGACCGCCAGCTCGAAGGCGTCGGGGACGCCCACGGCCTCGATCGTGACGTCGGCTCCGAGGCCGCCGGTCAGTGAGCCGATGATCTGGGCCGGGTCCTCGCGCCCGTTGTTGATTGTGATGTCCGCACCGAACTGCTTGGCCGCTTCCAGCCTGGCCGCGGCCGGATCGATGGCCACCACGTGGCTGGCGCTGAACAGGCGGGAACCCAGGATCGCGGACAGGCCGATGGGCCCGGAGCCGACCACCGCCACCACATCGCCGGGCTGGACCGCTCCGTTGAGCACGCCGACCTCATAGCCGGTGGGCAGGATGTCGGCCAGCATGAGCAGTTCTTCGTCACTGACCCCGGTGGGCGCCAGGTAGGTGGAGGTGTCCGCGAACGGGACCCGTACGTACTCGGCCTGGGTGCCGGCGATCAGGTGGCCGAGGACCCAGCCACCACCGGAGCGGCACTGCCCATAGCGGCCCTCCCGGCAGAAACGGCAGCCCGCGCAGGCGGAGATGCAGGAAACGAGGACACGGTCGCCGGGCCGGAGGTTCTGCACGTTCCGGCCGGTCTCGACCACGGTGCCGACGGCCTCGTGGCCGAGGATGCGCCCGGATTCGACCTCGGGGACGTCGCCCTTGAGGATGTGCAGGTCGGTGCCGCAGATGGTGACCGCGTCGACGCGGACGATGGCGTCCCGGTCATCCTTGATCTCGGGGTCGGGTACCTGCGTCCAGCTCTTGCGGCCAGGACCGCCGTAGACCAGTGCCTTCATTTTTCCTCCAGTGATGGTTGAGCCGTCACGGCCAGGGCCGGGCTGGAACGTAGTGGTCGAGCAATCTGGTCCTGGTGGCGTGCAGCCGGTTCGCGGCGACGACCAGAAATCGCCTGGTGAGCTGATAGCCCAGCTCTGGATCGGCGTCACACAGGGCGCGAACGGCCGGGCCATCGACCTGGAAGGCTTCGGTCGGCTTGACGGTGATGGCGCCCAGCGTCCATACGTGCGGGGGCAGCAGCCAGGACCAGCCCACCACGTCGCCCATGCCCAGCGTCTCGATGACCACCGCGCCGGCCCGGGGTATGTGCAGGTCGAGAGCTACTGAACCTGATCGGATCAGCCAGAAGCTGGCCGCGTTGCCGCCGTCCTCGAACAGCCTGCGGCCGGCTGGCAGGTTGACCAGGGAGGTGGCAGTCACCAGCGGAGCCACCTGCCCGCAGGGCAGGCCATGCAGGAAGCGATGGGCAGCGAGCGCGGTGGGAGTGACCCGGGACGTTTCTTGCTGTGTGCTCATAACCACACCTCGCTTCGGTAACTGGGGCCGGTACAGCCCACGCTCGCCCGGGCGGCCACTCGCCCCTACGGGCGTTGGGCATCCAGGCGCGGGCGCATCAGCCCTGCCGGGTGGGCCTTTTGTCCCTGTCGGCAGGTCACGCCTCGCGGCTGAAATCGAGCCGAGGAGAAGCGACAGCACCCAGGGAGGCGAAGCGGATGTTCCAGGTGCGCATTCACGGCCGCGGCGGCCAAGGTGTCGTCACCGCGGCGGAGCTGCTGTCGGTGGCCGCGTTCACCGAGGGCCGGTACGCGCAGGCGTTCCCGAGCTTCGGCTCCGAAAGGATGGGCGCCCCGGTCGTGTCGTACTGCCGGATCGCCGACGCGCCGATCCGGACCCATGAGCCCATCGCCGAACCGGACGCGCTGATCATCCAGGATCCGACCCTGCTGCACCAGCCCGGCCTGCTAACCGGCCTGGGCCGGGACGGCTACCTGCTGATCAACTCAGCCCACGAGGCCGACGCGCTCGGCCTGGCCGCTGCCGCGGCCGCGATGAAGCCCGAACGGTTCCTGGTGGTCCCGGCTACCCAGCTGGCCATGACCCTGCTGGGCCGCCCGCTGCCGGGCGCCGCGCTACTCGGCGGGTTCGCCGCCGCGTCCGGCCAGGTCCGGCTGGAGTCGGTGATCGCAGCGATCAACGAACGGTTCACCGGCCCAGTGGCGGAAGGAAACGTGGCCGCCGCCACCGCAGCCTTCCAATTCGTCGACGACGAGCGCTTGGCCGCGAGCCCGCGCACCGCCCCGGACAACGTGGGCGCAGGAAAGGAGTAAGGCATGCTCAGGCAGATTGAGGGATCGCGGGCCGTCGCCGAAGCCGTGGCCCTGTGCCGCCCAGAAGTGATCTGCGCGTACCCGATCACGCCACAGACGCACATCGTCGAAGCGCTCGGCTTCAAGGTGAAATCCGGCACGCTTCGCCCGTGTGAGTTCCTCAACGTCGAGTCCGAGTTCGCGGCCATGTCGGTGGCGATCGGCGCCTCCGCCGCCGGCGCCCGGACCTACACGGCCACCGCCAGCCAGGGCCTGCTCTACATGTCCGAGGCGGTCTACAACGCGGCCGGCCTGGGCCTGCCGATCGTGATGACGGTGGCGAACCGGGCCATCGGCGCGCCGATCAACATCTGGAACGACCACAGCGACGCCATGTCCCAGCGGGACGCGGGCTGGATCCAGCTCTACGCCGAGACCGCCCAGGAGGCGCTGGACCTGCACCTCCAGGCGTTCCGAATCGCTGAGGAGCTGTCGGTCCCGGTCATGGTGTGCATGGACGGATTCCTGCTGACTCACGCCTACGAGCGGGCCGAGATCCCCATCGCGGAGCAGGTGGACATGTTCCTGCCCCGCTACCAGCCTCGACAGGTGCTCGACCCGGCCCAGCCCGCCTCGATCGGGGCGATGGTCGGGCCTGAGGCGTTCACCGAGGTGCGGTATCTGTCTCATGCTCGCGAATCGCGGGCGCTCGACCTGATCCCGGACGTCGTCGCCGAGTTCGGGAAGGTGTTCGGCCGTGACTCCGGAGGTCTGGTCCGCGGCTATCACCTCGACGACGCGGAAACGGTGATCGTGGCGCTCGGCTCGGTGCTCGGCACGATCAAAGACACGGTCGACGAGCTGCGAGCCGACGGCATGCGGATCGGTGTCCTCGGCGTCACCACGTTCCGCCCGTTCCCGGCGCAAGCGGTGTGCGATGCGCTCGCCATCGGCCGTCCCACCAAGCGGCTCGTGGTCCTGGAACGTGCGTTCGCCACCGGGCTCGGAGGCATCGTTTCCGCCGACCTGCGGATGGCGCTGGCCGGGGACCGGGCGGCTGCCCTCCACCCACCAGTGATGTCCACAGTCGTCGCCGGACTTGGCGGCCGCCCGATCACCCGGGCCTCGCTGCGCAACATGCTCCACGATGCCGCGGCCGGCGCGCTCGAACCACTGTCGTTCCTGGACCTGGACAAGGACCTGGTCCAGGTCCAGCTCCAGGCCGGACGAGCAGGCTGACGGACAAGGGACTCGACCATGCCGTACCAGCACGTCACCTTCCACCAGACCGGTAGCCTCGCGGTCGGGGGACGACTGCTCACCGACGATCAGCGTTCGGTCCAGTCCGGCCGGCGCCGGTCCAACTCGCTGACGCTCGGTCACCGGGCTTGTCAGGGTTGCGGCGAGGCGCTGGGCGCCCGGTACGCCCTGGACGCGGTGCAGCGGGCCACCGGCGGCCAGACGATCGCGGTCAACGCCACCGGCTGCCTCGAGGTGTTCTCCACCCCGTTCCCGGAGACCTCCTGGCAGCTGCCCTGGCTGCACTCGCTGTTCGGTAACGCGCCCGCCGTCGCGTCGGGGGTGGCCGCTGCCCTGAAAGCCAAGGGCCGTACCGACATCCGGGTGGTCGGCCAGGGCGGTGACGGCGGCACCGTTGACATCGGCTTCGCCTGCCTGTCCGGCATGTTCGAGCGCAACGACGACGTGCTGTACATCTGCTACGACAACGAGGCATACATGAACACCGGGGTGCAGCGGTCCGGGGCAACGCCGCCCGCAGCCCGGACCGCCACCACCGAAGCGGTCGGGCCCGAGCCAGGTAACCGGTTCGGCCAGGGCAAGAACGTGCCGCTGATCGCGATGGCCCACGAGATCCCCTACGTCGCCACCGCCACCGTCGCCGACCTTCGGGACCTGGAGGCGAAAGCGGAGCGGGCGATGGAATTCCGCGGCGCCCGCTACCTGCACGTCCTCGTCCCATGCCCGCTGGGCTGGGGCAGCGCCCCGAAGGACACGATCGAGGTGGCCCGGCTGGCCACCCAGAGCGGCGTGTTCCCGGTCTTCGAGGCCGAGGACGGCGAGGTCGTCGGCGTCTCCCCTATCCGGCACCGGGTGGGCGTGCGGGACTACCTGCGCACCCAGCGCCGCTACGCGCACCTGTTCCAGCCGGACGAGCGGACCGACATCATCGACCGCATCCAGCGCGGTGCCGACCGGAACATCAAGCGCTTCGGGCTGCTGCCAGCCGGAGTCCAGGAGGAGTCAGCGTCATGAACAAGCCGTTCGCGATCACCCTGGACGTGGGCTCGAGCCGGGCCAACAAGACCGGCTCGTGGCGGACTGAACGGCCCGTCTACACCGACCGGCTGCCACCCTGCAACAACGCCTGCCCAGCCGGGGAGAACATCCAGCAGTGGCTGTACCAGGCCGAAGACGGCGCCGAGGGTGGGTATGAGGCCGCCTGGCGGCAGATCATGGCCGACAACCCGCTGCCGGCGGTGATGGGCCGGGTCTGCTACCGGCCGTGTGAGACCGCCTGCAACCGGGCCCAGCTGGACGAGGCGGTCGGGATCAACTCGGTCGAGCGGTTCCTCGGCGACGAGGCGATCAAGCAGGGCTGGACGGTACCGGTAGACGCGACCCCGTCGGGCAAACGGGTGCTGGTCGTGGGCTGCGGGCCGTCCGGGCTGTCGGCCGCCTATCACCTGACACGGCTCGGGCACGCGGTGACGATCCGGGACGCGAACGACAGGCCGGGCGGCATGATGCGGTTCGGGATCCCGCAGTACCGCCTGCCCCGCGGAGTGCTCGACGCCGAGATCGAGCGGATCCTGGCCATGGGCGTGACCCTGGAGCTGAAGTCCACCGTGCACGACGGCGAGGCGCTGCTGAAGGAGTTCGACGCGGTGTTCGTCGCGGCCGGCGCGCACATCGGACGACGGGCCTACATCCCGGCCGGCGACTCGGCCCGCATCCTGGACGCGGTGTCGTTGCTGCACGGCGTCGAAGAGGACGAACCGCCGCTGCTGGGCCGCCGGGTCGCGGTCTACGGTGGCGGCAACACCGCCATGGACGCGGCCCGCACCGCCCGTCGCCTGGGCGCGAGCGAGGCGGTGGTGGTGTACCGGCGCACCCGGGACCGGATGCCCGCGCACGACGTCGAGGTCCGGGAAGCCCTGGACGAGGGTGTGACCATGCGCTGGCTGTCCACCGTGGCCCGCGCTGACGGCGGCCGCCTGCTGATCGAGAAGATGCAGCTGGACGACGCGGGCTTCCCGCAGCCCACCGGCGAATTCACCGAACTGGCGGCGGACAGCCTGGTGCTGGCCCTTGGGCAGAACGCTGATCTGTCGGTACTGGAGGGAGTCTCCGGGATTACCTTCGACGATGGCGGGGTCCAGGTAAGTCCGGATCTGATGACCGGCCACCCGGGCATCTTCGCGGGCGGCGACATGGTGCCGGGCGAGCGGACGGTGACCGTGGCGATCGGGCACGGGAAGAAGGCCGCCCGCAGCATTGACGCCTGGCTGCGCGGTACCTCGGCCAGCCACCAGCCGCGCCATGACCTGGCACCGTTCGGCGACCTGAACACCTGGTACTACGAGGACGCCCCGGTCACCGTCCGGCCCGAGCTGGAGGCGGCCCGGCGGGTGTCCACCTTCGACGAGGTGGTGGGCGGTCTCGACCGGGCTACGGCGTTGTACGAAGCCCGCCGCTGCCTGTCCTGCGGCAACTGTTTCGAGTGCGACAACTGCTACGGCGTCTGCCCCGACAACGCGGTCATCAAGCTCGGCCCTGGGCAGCGGTACGAGATCGACTATGCCTACTGCAAGGGCTGTGGCATGTGCGTCACTGAGTGCCCGAGCGGGGCCATCACCATGGAACCCGAGGAGACCTGATGCGCATCGTCAGCGACGCCGAGCTCGGCGCCGTGCTGAGCGGCCTGCCTGATCTCCCTCGGGTGGTCGCCAGCGGGAACTTCGCCACGCCGTGGCGGATCCTGGCCGTCCTGGATGCGGCGCTGCCGGAGTACCGGCTGTTCGCCCTGAACGCGCAGCCCGGTATCCCGGACCGGCCCGGAGTCACGCTCGAGACCCCGTTCGTGGGCGCGGGCATGCGGCGAAGCCCGCGGCTGCGCTACTTTCCTTGCCGGCTGTCCCTGGTACCGCACCTGCTGACCGAGACCTTGCCGCCGGACATCGTGATCGTCCACGCCTCGACGCCCGTGAACGGCATGGTGTCGCTCGGCATCGAGGTGAACATCCTGCCGGCCGCGATCGAGACCGTTCGGGCCCGCGGTGGCCTGGTCATCGCCCAGCTCAACCCGCGCATGCCCTACACCTTCGGCGACGGTGTCCTGGCCACCAGCGAGATCGACTACGCCATCGAGGTGGACGAGCCGCTGCCCACCCCGGTCTACCGGCCGGTCACCGGCGTGTCCCGCGCCATCGGCGAGCACGTCGCCGCCCTGGTCCCCCAGCAGGCGACCCTGCAACTCGGCATCGGCCTGGTGCCGGACGTGGTGCTGAGGGCGCTGGCCAGCCGGACCGGCTTGTCGATCTGGTCGGAGATGTTCAGCGACGGGGTCCTCGCCCTGGAGAAAGCGGGCGCCCTGGACCCGGAGCAGCCGATCACCGCCTCGTTCGCGTTCGGCGGCGACGAGCTCTACGACTGGGTCGACCACAACCCGCGGGTCCGGATGCTGCGCACCGAGAAGACCAACGATCCGGGCCTGATAGCCCGTCAGCCCCGCATGACGTCGATCAACGGTGCGCTCCAGGTCGACCTCTTCGCCCAAGCCAACGCGGCCCGCGTGCACGGCATGATCTACTCCGGCTTCGGCGGCCAGACCGACTTCGTGGTCGGCGCCCTGCACTCCCCCGACGGCCGGGCGATCATCGCCCTGCCCTCCTGGCACCCCAAGGCCCAAGTGTCCACGGTGGTGCCGCGGCTGGCCGGGCCGGTCACCTCGTTCCAGCACAGCTACATCGTCAGCGAGCAGGGCACCGCGGCGATCTGGGGATGCGACGCCTCAACTCAGGCAGAGCAGATCATCAGCCAGGTGGCGCACCCGGAGGCCCGCGACGAGTTGCGGGGCGCGGGCCGGGAGCTCGGCTTCGCCCTTACCTGACGGGACATAAGGAAAGGCCCGGGCCAGCAGGCCCGGGCCTTCTTGTGCAGTCAGCGGGCCGCGAGGATACGCCGTCCGGTGATGCGGGTGGGGATGACGCGGATGTAGTGCTCCTTGGCCCCGCCGGACCAGGGCTGGACACCGGTCTGGTGGGCGGCGGTGCGCTCGGTGTCGGAGTCGATGTGGTGGGCGGGGCCTTGGACGAGCACGCTCCAGCCCTCGCGGGCGGTCAGGTTGATCTCGTCGATCTCGAAGGCGACCTGGTATTCGGCGTGCCGGATCCCGGTCTGCAGGTCCTCCTCGAGCGGGCTGTCTTCGCCGGTGCGGAACACGATCGTGTTGTCCAGCAGCTGGTAGTTGACCGGCAGCACGGTCTGGCCGTAGCGGCCGGAGTAGGCGATTCGGCCGATGCCGCCGCCCGCGATGAGCGTGAGGCATTCCTGCTCGGTCAGCTCTTCGATGCGGCCCTTGGTGGCCGGGTGGGTGATCTCGGGCATGACTTCTTCCTTTGCGGTGAGTTAGCTGGGTTGCAGGACCAGTCGCGCGGGCGCGCGCCCCTGCAGTACCTCGTCGATGGCTTGGTTGACCGCGGTCAGCGGCCGGGGCTGATAGATGACCTTGGTGCGCCCGGCCGCGTGCAGGGCGAACACCTCGTCCAGGTCGGCCCGGGTGCCGACGATCGAGCCGATGACCGACGTCCCGTTCAGCACGGTGTCGAACACGGGGATGCTGAGCATGCCTTCGGCGGGCAGCGCCACCAGCACCAGCCGGCCACCGCGGCGCAGGCCCTGGTAGGCGATCTCGAACGACTTGCTGTCGACGGCCAGGCCGACGGCCACGTCAGCGCCGCCATTCGCTTGCAGCACCTGGGCCGGGTCTTCGGTGCGGGCGTCGATGACCAGGTCGGCACCGAGTTCCTTGGCCAGCTCGAGCTTCTCGTCGGTGACGTCGATGGCCGCGACGGTCGCGCCGAAGATCTTGGCGTACTGCAGGGCCAGGTGCCCGAGGCCACCGACGCCGGAGATAGCAACCAGCTCAGCGGGTTGGACCCGGCCGACCTTGATGGCCTTGTAGGTGGTCACGCCGGCACAGGTCAGCGGGGCGGCTTCGAAGGGGTCGACGCTGTCCGGGACGCGGGTGGCGAACGCGGCCTCGGCCAGGAAGTAGTCGGCGTAGCAGCCATCCACCGAGTAACCCGTGTTGCGCTGCCATTCGCACAGGGTCTCCCAGCCGGTCAGGCAGAAGCGGCAGGTGCCGCAGGCGTGACCCAGCCACGGCACCGCGACCCGCTCGCCGCCGGTCAGGCTGGTCACGCCTTCCCCAGTCGCGTGGACGATGCCGATGCCTTCGTGGCCGGGCACGAACGGCGGTGTCGGCTTGACCGGCCAGTCTCCGTGGGCGGCGTGGATATCGGTGTGACACAGCCCGGACGCTTCCATCCGCACTGTGATCTGGCCTGGGCCGGGCTCGGGGATGGGCCGTTCCTCGATGACCAGCGGCTGCCCGAACTCCTTGACTACCGCGGCTTTCATGAGTCCTCCTCGCGCTCAGATTTACGAGTCCAGGCTCTGTCCCGGGCCTGCGGATCCGGCAGTGCTGCAGGTCATCTCGGGCCCGGCCGGCCGGCCTGCGGATGGTGGTCAAAAGTCCCGGTCGCCACGGCCGATCCGGCCCTGGAGTGGCGTCGTCGGACGCGCCACGCTGAGGTCAGCGTGGCCGTGGGAGCCGCCCGAATCGGCCACCGGAGGTGACCGTGATGAACAAGCCCACCATCCGCCCGTCGGGAACCCTCCGGCAGCGGTGCGCCCGCTGGCTGGGGCTGGACCGCAACCTGCTACGACGGCCCGCCGATCGCGCTGAGGCTTACCTGCGGCTGCTCATGGCCGCCCTGGTCCTGATCGCCGTGCCGCTCATTTCGATCGCGTCCGGGCTGGTGGCGAACCATGTGCTGGCTCACCAGGCTCAGGTTCAACGTCGGTCCGACCATCTGGTCAGCGCCGTCCTCACCCAGCAGGCGCCGGTCAGCACCGTCGACCCTTTCGGGCCCGATCCCGATGTCTGGGTGCAGGCCCGGTGGACGGCGCCGGACGGCGCCGCGCGTTCAGGGCAGATCCTGGCCTCGTCCGGGACGCAATCCGGCCAGACGATTCCGCTGTGGGTCAACCAACAGGGCTTGACGGTCGACTCGCCCGCGGGGCCCGACAACGTGCTGGCCGGGGACATCCTGATCAGCGTGTCGGCTGGGCTGTTGCTGGTCATCTTGCTGATGGCGCTGCAGGGAGCGGCGAAGCGTGCGCTCGACCGGCAGCGGCTGGCGGCCTGGGACGCTGAATGGCGAGCAACCGGGCCGCTGTGGACCGATCACCGCGGCTGACCGGCCCGCAGAAACGATTCAGGCGCTGACCCTCGACGGGTCAGCGCCTGAACGCTGTGGCCTGCACGGTCTACCGAACGACCACGACCGGGCAATGCGCGTGGTGGACGACCTGCGCACTGGTCGATCCGACCACCAGCCGGGTGAACCCGCCGACGCCCCGCGACCCGACCACGAGCAGGTCGGCATCCTTCGACGCCTCGATGAGCGCCGTAGTGGCCTGCCCGGTGACGGCGGTCACGGTCACCGACGTCGGTGCCGGGGTGCCGAGCTCGGCCATCGCCTTGTCGGCGGACTCCTGCGCGGCCTTGCGAGTCTGCTCCTCGCGTATAGCGTCGTCGGGGAGGATCATGTTTCCGCCCCAAGCGCTGATCGGCACTTCCTGGACGGCGATGACGGTCAGCGGCTCGTGGCGATATCCGGCTTCGCGCATGGCCCAGTTCAGGGCGGTCTGCGAGTGACCCGATCCGTCGATTCCTACGTAAACTCCGGACATTTTCTGCTCCTCACGGTGGGACTCCCGGGTTGATGCTGGTGACGTTAGGAGCGCATCTCACCGGAATTGAGGGGCGCACTTCTCTCGGGCCATGGACGGAAGTCCCTATTTCTCCGTCGGCCGCCGTCGTGAATTGAAATCACAGAACTGCCGACGAAAACGGAGGCCGCCATGCGAGCGGTAATCGTCTACGAATCGATGTACGGGAACACCCACGCCATCGCGAACGCCGTGGCGGAAGGAATGCGAGACAAGGCCTGCGACGTCACGGTCCTGCCGGTACACCGGGCGACCGCGGAGTGTGGCGCGCACTGCGACCTGCTGGTGGTCGGCGGACCAACCCACGTGCACACGCTTCCGCGTCCCGCGACTCGCCGATCGGCCGTCGAGGCGGCGGCCAAGCCTGGCAGCGGGCTCAGCCTGGAGCCCGCGGCGGAAGGTCCGGGCCTGCGCGAATGGCTGCCCGCGCTCGCCCAAGGGGATGGTGCTCAGGCGGCCGCATTCGACACCCGCATGGAGGGACCTACGCTGTTCACCGGCCAGGCCAGCCACGGCATCGCGCAGCGGCTGCGGCGGCGGGGTTACCGGGTCATCCAGCCGGTGCAGAGCTTCACGGTCAGTAAGCAGAACCAGCTGAGCGCGGAGCAGACCGAGCGGGCACGGACCTGGGGTGCGGCGCTGGCCTTCAGTGCCGGCCCGTTCCGCCACGACCGGCCAGTGGCTGATCTCATCCCGGTCGATGCGGAGCAGTGACGGCCGAGGCAGCCGCAACGCGGACCAAGGTCACCCCGCAACGAGCCGTTGGCACCTGGGTCGACGCGACCGCGTCGGCTGCAGTGAGGACTGGCGGGAAGGACCAGCCCCGACGCGAAGTGGCGGAACGGCCCCCGTTCGGTTCCGTACACCGCGCAACCAGGACCGCGAGAAGCGGATCGCGGTCCTTCCCGCCCCAACGTTTCCGCATCCTGGGGAGTGAGCGTCATGGGCAGCGGGTGGGCGCCATTCGTCCGCTGGCTGGGCTTGGATGGCAATCCGATGCGCCGCCCGACCGACCGGATCGAGTCGATACTGCGGCTCGCGCTGATCACTCTGCTGGTGGCCGGCGTACCGGTCACCGCCGTGGCGACCGGCCTGATCGCCGATCGCCTGATCGGGCAGCACGCCCGGGCGGAACGGTCGAATGAGCTGATCGTGTCAGCCGTTCTGACCAAGAAGGCGGAGGCCGACGGCGACACCGACCCGTACTCGGATTTCCCGGTCGCCTGGGTTGACGCCCGCTGGACGGCGCCGGACGGTTCAGTGCACCGCGGTCAGATCCTGGCCCGGTCGGGCGCCCGGGCGGGCAGCACCGCCCCGGTGTGGATCTACCGCTCCGGCGGGCTCGCCAACCCGCCCATGACCCGCGGGCAGATACGGGTCAACGTCGCCTTGGCGATCATGACCGCCGCCGAACTGCTGCCGATGTTGCTCATCGGCCTGTTCTTCCTGAGCCGACATTTCCTGGACGTGCGGCGGATGGAAGCCTGGGATGCCGAATGGTGTGCGGTCGGCCCGCAGTGGAGCCGACATCAGGCGTGAATGACCCTTTAATGAAATAGAAAGAGACCCCGCAGGAAGTGCGTCGCCGCTCCCTGCGGGGTCTGCCTGTCAGTGGACGTATTCGTCAGTCGGCGTCGATGTGGTGCGGCGCCCTCGGGGGCTGGGCGGGTGGCGGTACGGGCTGGCCGATCCGGTTGTCGACGTCGACGACGCCATCGATGTCCCAGATCAGCCGGATCGCGGTCGGCAGCTGCTCGTGGTCCAGCGCATCCTGGGCCGGACCACTGAGGATGACCCGGCCATCGTGGACGGCCACCATGACGGCTTCGGCCCCGGCCTGCAGCACCTCGTCCAGGAGGTCGGCCACGTCGGCCGCGATCTCGGGGTCGCGACGCAGGAACGCGCTGAGCGGGTCCCGGCGGCTGACGATGCCGATCAGCTTGCCCTGCCCGTTCACCACCGGCAGGCGGCGCAGATGGTTGGCGGTCATGATCCGGGCCGCGCCGGGCACCGGGACATCGGGCCCGACCGTGACGGCAGGAGCGGTCATCAGCTCACCTGCGGTCAGGCCCACATGCTCAGGGCCGCGGCGGCTCCGCGGCCACCAGCCCCGCTCGGTCTGAAGCCGCCGCACACGCTCGTCTTCCACCGCCAGCAGGTCGGCTTCGGACACCACCCCGGCCACGCGGCGGCCCATGGTCAGGACCGGAACACCGCTGATGCGGTGCTCGGCCATACGCCGCGCGATCTCCTTATAGGGCGTGATCCGGTCGACCGTCACCACCGAGGTGGTCATCACGTCGCGCACCCGCCGCTTCCAGCGACCGGGCCGATGATGGTTGCCTTGCTGTCCGGCAGGCCGCGGCCTGCGGACGGTCTTCGCTGTTGTCGCGGGCTCTTCGTCCTGCAGGTGTTCCTCGACGGTGTCGAGCGCCCGAGTGACATCTTCACGCGTCGCGCGACCGTGCCGTTCGTCGTAATAGGCCGCGCCCAGGTGCCGGAGCATCGCATCAAGATAAACGTCTGTCTGTGTCATCATGCCCTCCCTGCAAAAATCGGGCTTCACCTTGACGCTTGCCCGGCGGCCCGATCGTCGCCAATGACGAAAGTCCCTTTCGTTGAGTCTTTTCATCCCGACGGCCCGGGCCATTTCGCAGTGACGCGAGATCTTGCCAGCGAGCGATTCTCATCGTGTCCAAACAAAGAAGCGCCGGATCGCCGACCAATCGATCCAGCACCGCAAAAGGAGGCATCCAAATGCGCCGCAAGAGTGTTGATGCCCTGGTCAGCGTGACCGGCCTGGGCCTCGCCGTGATCCTGGCGATCGCCGGCAGCCTGCTGCTGTGGGGTTCCACCTACGTGCACAACACCGTCCGCAGTCAGCTCGCTGCCGAACAGATCTACTTCCCGCCGGCGGCCGCGTTCGCGCACCCCAAGGCCGGTAGCGAGATCACCCCGAGCATGATCCCCACCGTGTCCCAGTACGCCGGGCAGCAGCTGCTCACCGGCCAGCAGGCCGAGGCCTACGCCGACCACTTCATCGCCGTGCACGTGGCCGAGATGGGTGGCGGCAAGACCTACGCGCAGCTGTCCGAGGCGTCGCTCGCCCAGCCCAACAACGCCAAGCTCGCCGCCACGGTGAACACCGTGTTCAAGGGTGAGGCGCTGCGCGGCATGCTGCTGAACGCCTACGGCTGGTGGAAGGTCTCGCAGATCACCTACATCGCCGCGCTGATCAGCTTCGGCCTCGGCGGCCTGGCCCTGATCACCTCGGCCTTCGCCTTCGCCCTGCGGCGCCGGGCCGGCGCCGAAGTCCCGACCGCAGTCACTCCCCCGGCCCCGACGCACATTATGTGAGTCGGTTCCCGACGGTCATCCCTCTCCGGCCGGCACCCAATTGGGTGCCGGCCGGAGGCGTACGCGGGTAGATGGCATCGATCTCGTAAGCGTCACCATCAAGCGGCCAGGTCGCACCTCGAACGCTTCATCCCTGCCAGGAATCTTCGAGACGAACAGAAAACGGAAACAGTTCGATATCCCTTACATGATTACTGCCAGATTCCCATTGCGGGACATCGCCATCCGATTTGACCAGATATTTATATTCCAACCTCAAGCCCTCCGGACTTCCGAGTGGAAAAAATACTTCTCTAGACCAGATATCACGTTGGTGCCAGCGGAGATTAACCGCCGACTTTGGGTTCCAAGCGCCGAGTTCAGGTATGGAACCACAAAGGCATACGGTCTCTCCCCACTTAACTGGACGGACGACCTGAAATGTGGCCTGAACGGCTGGGTAATCGAAGAAGGGAGGGCAAACACCGAAGCAGACTTGCGGCAGCACACTTTTCCACAGAGCGGTGTTTTTCTTAGCCGCTCGTGAGGTCGAAACAAGTTTTGGGAGTTCGTCAGCCAACCCCGGCAAGTTGCCCAATGCCCCCATCGCACCAGTCGCGGAAGCTATTTGTCCCAACCCGCCAACGATAAATGACGTTACCGACTGGTCAGCCAGCTCGCCGGTTGCCTTCAGCTCAATCCCTCGAGGCGGGTGGAGGCCGATTCGATATGCATGAGATCCTTGACGTATGGTAAAGCCGTCGCCAGATAGGCCGAGCTTTCCCCACCACTCAACGGTCTCTATATCCTTTGGGGATAGGGAGAAGAGGCGTTGTATCTTACGGGATTTAGAATGCCAAAAAGTCAAATGATCATAAAGCAAAATCAGCTCACCCGCCACCGGCAAGGGATTATAAACAGGGCCAATCCAAGCGGGCGTATGCGGAAGTAATGATGGATAATACCAGAGACTACTGAGCGCTTCTCTTACCAATCCCCAGTCGTCTGAGTCTGCAGCTTCTTTTAGTAGAGGCCGAACGGCTTCCCAGATGGTGTCATCGGCTAGACTGTTTCGAATTGCTCTGTCGTTGAATTCTTGAGCCATTGACCCTGCCTAAGTTTTAGGTAAACGCCATGCACATCACTATAACTTGCGCATGTGGCAATGACTAGCCATGCAGTCTTACCCTGAGGCTGCAAGATGGGTGCACATCGATTGCCTATTGCAATGCCGCTGATCCTGAGAAATTGCTGCCGTTGGGAGAACGTCACGGCCAGGTAGGGCCGGGGCGTACTCGAGGTGAGTATCCCGGTCAGCGTGGACCGCACGGCAACTGCCCGGGAAGCCGTGCTTCCCGGGCACCATCGGCTCCGGCTGAACGTCAGTCTGAAGGGACGACGACGACCGTGGCCTGGGCGTGGTTGAGCAGGGATCGCAGGGTCGAGCCGTGGCCGATGCTGCGGTTCGGCCCGTCGTGGCGGCCGACCACGGTCACGTCCGAGAAGACGGTGTAGTCGGTGAGGACCCGGCCGGGACGGCCCTCGACCTGCTGGTACCTGACGGTGACGTGAGGGAACAGTTCCTGCCAGGTGCTCAGGCGGCCAGCGAAGTCATGGAGCGGAGGGTTGTGCTCGTCGCAGGCGTGCACGACGGTGAGCCGGGCGCGGCGGTGGGCTGCTTCCTCGAACGCGAATCCGAGCGTGGCGTCGGCGTCGGCGGCAGTGCGGACGCCGACCGCGACCTCGCCATGGTCGACACCTCGGGGAGCGCGGATCACCGCCACTGGGCAGCTGACGTGAGCCGTCACGTACCGGGTATCCGGGCCGGCACCGGGCTGACCGTAGCCGCCTACGCCGAAGGCGCCGACGACCAGCAGCGATGCGGTTTCCGAGGCGCTGGTCAGCGTACTGCCCGGTGATCCGGTGAGCAGTTCGGTGGTGATCGTCACGCCCGGCGCCACCTGGGAGGCACGCTCGGCCGTGTCCGCCAGCGACTGGCGGTACATGCTGCTCATCAGCTCATCCAGCGTCACCGGGGAGTCATCCGTGGCCGCCGGCACGTGGGCCGGAACAGCCATGACCAGTACGATCCGGAGCGGTTGCGAGCGGCGGGCGGCCTCGGCGGCCGCCCATTCCACTGCACGCAGCGATTCTCCTGAGCCATCGGTCCCGACGACTATGGGCATGGCAGTTGTCATCGTCGTATTCCTCCCTACCGGCCTGATGCTCAGCTGCAGTAGACGCCCAGAGCGTGCTTGAGGTCCCGGATGAGCGGAATCCAGGCCCGGTGCTCGCGGTCCGGAAGCGCCCGGTCGAAGACGATCCCCGCTGCCCCGGCCGCCATCGCCTGCTGGGTCTCGGTCACCATCGCTTCGTCGCTGATGTCACGCCCACTGGAGACGATGACCAGCGACTGGTCAGCGGTGCGGACCACGGTGTTGATGGCTTCCTGCGGGAAGATGCGCGGGACGTTGTCAGAGGTACGCCGCCCCAGGTTTTCCGGGTGCGGGAAGTGGACGACCACGACGTCGGCGCCGAGCCGGTGCGAGACCCGGGTCGCATAATCGATGGCGTACAGCGAGTCGGTGCCGCCCATCTCCTCCACGAACCGGCCGCGCGGGTAGGCCCAGACGAACAGTGGCATCCCGAAGCGCTCGGCGTCTTCGCGGACCAGCTGGTAGTCAGCGAACGCGCCGTCGCGGACCGGCGAGTCCGTGTACAGGAAGTAGCCGACCGCGTCGGCGCCGAGCCGGACCGCGTCGGCGACGGTGCCCTGCGGCGCGGGCTGCGAGGAGCGCACCGGGCCGGCCGTCATGCCGTTCAGCGTGAGGATCAGCGGCAGCTCCCCGGCGTAGTCCCAGTAGAACTTCTCGGCCAGGTCGACCGGCAGGACCATCGCGCTGAACTGGCCCTCGAAGGCGAACCGGATGGCGTCAGTCGGGCTGTCCGGGGCGAGGCCCTCGGGGACACCCTGGAACCCGGGCCCGAAGCCAAGGCCGTAGGGAAGGAGCATGGCGGTCCCGTTGCGGAGGCCGCTCTCGTGAAGGATCCGGTGCAGCCGGGCCTTCTTACCAGTGCTGAGGTTGAGTTCGGTGATGTGGGGCCGCTTGTTCGTGTTCATGGCCTCAGCCTCGGCCGCGCCCGCGGGCGGCCGTCAGGGCCGTTGCGCTCCGAAGGCCGGGCCGGTTCCCCCGTTACGTCCGGGCCGAAGGTCCATGCACGGCAGGACCGCTGCCCCTCATCAGCGGCAGGCTCCTGAGCGAGCGTCGGCTGAGAAGACGGACCGGGAGGCGGCCATGTACGACAACGACCATGGAATCCTCGTTGGCTACGACGGCTCGATGACCAGCCGCGAGGCCGTGAAGTGGGCCGAGCGCGCAGCGTGCGACCGAGGCGTCACCCTCACCGTCTGCCACGCCTGGGAACCTGGCTCGGCGGGCCCTCCGGTAGAGCCGGAGCATCAGGACCTCGCCGAAGCCAGCGCCCGCTGGATGCTGTCGACCGCGATGCCGCACGCGGATCCAGAAGCGGTAAGGCAGATCCTGGCTGAGGGACCAACAGCCCGCGTGCTCTGCGGACTCAGCGCCGGCGCCGACATGCTCGTCGTCGGATCCCGCGGGCTCGGCGGCCTGACCGGCCTCCTGCTTGGTTCGGTCAGCTTGCAGGTGGCTGGGTTCGCGGTCAGCCCGGTGGTCGTGGTCCGCGGGCGCTGGCATCCCAGCGGCGGTTACGTGCCGGGCCACATCGTCGCCGGCATCGACGGCTCGGATGGTTCGGACGATGTCCTGACGTTCGCCGGGACCGAGGCCGCGATGCGGCGTGTCCCGCTCACCGCGGTCTGCGCCCTGGCCGACGCACCCGGTGAGCTGGGCGCCGGTGAGCGCCTGGCGGAAGACTTCGAGCGCATCGTGACCCGGTGGGAGAAGGACCACCCGGAGGTGGAGGTCCACCGGCACGTGACCGGCCGGTCGGCCCGGACCGCGCTGCTGGAGTCCGCCCGGGACGCCCAGCTGGTGGTCGTCGGCCGTCGCGGCCGGGGCGGTCTGCCCAGGATGCCGCTCGGGAACGTGGCCGAGACACTGCTGTCGCACGCGCCGTGCCCGGTCGCCGTCGTCGGCACTTAATGAGGACCCGCTCCTGAACATTGAAGGCCTAATCCGGCGTGGGAGTTCACGGACCCTGAGTCACAGCGGATCAGCGGCACCCACAGCCTGCACCTGGTGGTGCGCGCGCCGCTATCCGAGGTGACCGGCACGGTGTCGCTCCGGGTGAACCTCACCAGAAAACACTTCGGCGTTCTGCCGTACCGGGCGAGTGCTGATGGAGGATCGGACTTCAGCTTCTCTGTGTAACGACGAGCACCTGGTCGCAGGCGTGACCCACTTTGCCAAGTCCAAAGTGCTCATGCTGCCGCGCCGCTTCCGGTCCTCGGTCGCTGGCGCTCCTTGCGGTCCGGGTCGGCTTGCCACGGGTACCATCGCTCCTGGCCGCGCACATGGCCGAGTGGTGACGGTACGGCCGGGGCGGCATGTCCGATCCTGGGAGCGAGATGGGAGCTGCGGGCGAGGGGGTCAAGCACGGTGATCATACGTCTACTTAGGCCGTTGACCTGCGTAAACGTCAATGATCAGGCCGATTGGGCTGCCCTGTGCTCTGTTCGCATCGAGGGGGTCAGGGGTTCAAATCCCCTCAGCTCCACCCAGGACACGGCCCGGTTTCGCTGGTGAAGCCGGGCTTTGGGGTGGTGGGTCGGGTGTTCAGGCCAGAAGAGCTGTTCCAGGTCGGGGAATTCGGGATTTCCGCGTCGGCGACGGCCACCATCGTTTTCATCTGCCCGTACGGCACGCCGATCCAGAAGGTGCGTTTCGCCCTCCGGCGGCTGCTGCGGGCCGGCTATCACGTGGTGGCCTACCAGACCACCACGGCCGTCTTCACGGCGGCCGACCCGCTGATCCTGCCCGAGCTGATCGCCCAGGTCCGGGCGGACATCAGGGCCCGGATAACAAGGCTGGCGGCCGCGGGCGTCACCGACTTCGGTTTCTTCGGCAGCAGCCTGGGCTCCTTCATCCTCTACAACTGCGTGGGCCCTAACGTCCCCGAACTTCGCTGGGGAGTGTTCAACACCGGCGGCAACATCGCCCAGGGCATGTGGAACATGCTCGACCTGAGACAGTTGCACGTGGCGCGCGGCTGGTCGCTGCCGCGGCTGGAAGAAGCCTGGGCTGAGCTCCAGTGGCCAGATTTCGGGCGGCTCGACGGCTGCCGGTTCGTGTTCGTGAGCTCGCCCCGCGACGACGTTGCCCCGCTGGGCAACATCGCGCCGTACCTCGGGCCGATGCTCGCAGCGGGAGCCGAGGTGAGCGTGCGCCGGGTACCGGCCGTCAGCCACCGGACGACCGTCATCGCCGGGCTGTGGAACGCGCCCCGGCTGATCCGGATGGTCCGGCCCGCCGCCGCGTGACCAGCGCGAGGGCAACCAGGGCGGGTCGCCGGGCGATGAGCAGGACCGGTACCGGAGCGGGCAACCGGAGTACGGCGGGGCGCTGGCCGGTCACGGGAAAAGCGAAGGGGGCCGCGATCGCATAGGCACCGCCTTGCGGACGTCGGGTGGTTCAGGTTGAGTACAGCCATGTCTGAGCAACCACCGGCCGTGAAAGCGTGGCATGCCGTCGCCGAATCGGGGGACCTGGGCCAGCTCGGCGCCTTGCTGGCGGATGACGTGGTATTCCGGTCGCCGGCGGTGTTTGCTCCGCAGGAGGGCAAGGCCCTGACCACGATGTACCTGCGCGGTGCGCTGGCGGTGCTCGGTCCGACGCTGCGCTACGTCGAGGAATGGTACGGCCCGTCCAGCGCGGTGCTGGAGTTCGAGGCCGAACTCGACGGCCTGTACGTCCAAGGTGTCGACATGCTGCGCTGGGGCGATGATGACCGGCTGACCAGCTTCACCGTGATGGTGCGGCCGCTGCGGGGGCTGAACAAGCTCATCGAGCTCATGCAGGCGCAGCTCGCCCGCCAGTAGAAAAGCCGGCCCCGAAGGCAAACCGCGCCGCCGCCGGTTGCTACTCACTCTCCGAGGTTGTCGTTCCGGGAATGATCAGCTGATCACCGGGTCGAAATCGCTCGTCAGCAGGTGGAAATAGCCCAGGTTCACGGTCTGGTCCCAAAGACCGCAAATAATCGTGACCGGTTTGGCGTGGAGTATTTCCAGAATGGAGGCGGACTCGGCCGGCGGAATCGTAACGTACATGGTGGCTCGGGCCCCGTGGTCGTGCACGAATCCGATCTGGGTGGGGTCGGACGGATCGGCGAAGGTGATCTGCACGTCGACGACGGTTTTGTGGTCCACGGTGGTGATGACGGTATTGGGAACGCCGGTCTTGACGTGCAGGTCTAAGGTCGCCCGGGTCGTCGAGTTGCCGTCGTCGTCCAGGTTGCGCTGCCAGGCCACGTCGTAGCCGGCGATAGGGAGCTGCATCTCGTGGAAAGTACTCATAATTCCCCCTCGGGTCACACGCAAGAAAGCGTGATGTGCGATCTGGCAGCATCCAATCCGGCCAGCTATTTACGCCGATTCGGCACTTTATTAAATAAAAGGCTGCCAATTTCAATAGACAGACGCCGCATGGAGGGGGTGTGGAGGTGGCGTGGAGATACCGTGGAGACAAGGCGCTGGGGAAGCGCGGCGACCGGCGGGGACGGCCTGCCCGCCGGGGCCGGCCGCGATGAGCTGAGCGGGGTCATGACGACGCCGAGTTGCCCCGGTCGTGGTCGGCGATCAGGCGTTGGCGGTCTGCTCGCTGATGCAGAAGACGACGGTGGTCCCGTCGCGGCCGAGGAAGGTCTTGCCCCGGACCTTCCCCAGCGGGACGTGGAACTTGAAGGGGCTGGCCTCCTCCACGTCGGGGAGGGCCAGCGCCCAGCGGCGGAGGTCGTCGGTGGTGGTGGTCATCGGAGCGTGATCGTATTCGCGGTGATGAGGCGGGCGGTGTCGGAAGCCAGGTAGGTGATGACGTCGGCGACGTCCTCCGGGGTGGCGACGTGGAACAGGTCGGGGCGGCCGGCGACGTAGTCGCGGACCTGGTCGGTGACCCAGCCGGTGTCGGTGACCGGCGGGTGGACCATGTTGGCGGTGACGCCCCAGGGGGCCAGCTCGAGGGCGGCCGACATCGTGTAGTTGGTCTGGGCGGCCTTGGCCGCGCCGTAGGAGACCTCCTCGGGGAAGCCGAGGCCATCGCCGGACGTGAGGCCGATGATGCGGCCCCAGCCGGCGCCGCGGGCGACGTGCCGCCGGGCGAACTCGCTGATCAGCAGGGCGGCCGCCATCGTGTCGACCTTGAACTGCTGCTCCCAGGTGGCGGCGGTGACCCGCTGGAGCGGCCGGCCCAGGCGGTCGGCCACCGGCGGGGCGAACGTGTCGGCCAGCCAGCCGGTGGCGTTGTTGACGAGGATGTCGACCGGGCCGAGCCGTTCCTCGGCCACGTCGAACAGCCGGGCCGGGGTGCCCGGGTCCGACAGGTCGGCCTCGACCGCCACCGCCCGGCGACCGGCCCCGGCCGACTGGAGCTCGGCCATGACCTGGCTGGCGTCGCGCGCCCGGTGATCGCGGTAGCCGGGCGGGGCGCCCGGGTCGACCGGGTCGTCGAGCCGCAGGTACGTACACAGCACCGCGCAGCCGCGCCGGGCCAGCGCGACCGCGGTCGCCGCCCCGATGCCGTGGTTGGCTCCGGTCACTATTGCCGTATGAAAGGCCATCGCCAGCTCCAGCTGGGCCGCG
The DNA here is from genome assembly GCA_019240215.1 of Actinomycetota bacterium. GTDB lineage: Bacteria > Actinomycetota > Actinomycetes > Streptosporangiales > Streptosporangiaceae > Bog-532. Next base: position 30,798 of record JAFAYQ010000064.1, read on the forward strand.
AGGTCCTGGACCTGCTGCCCGACGTCGTTCGTGCCTGCCTGACCGAGTCTTCCTGGTGGCGGGACGAATTGCAGGGCCTGCACGTGATGAGGGCCCTCGACCAGTTGTCGCTACCGGAGCGCCTGCCCGGTTACCACCGGATCGAGACTCCGCACTCACGCCAGTGGCCGCGGCCGGGCCACGCGCTGGTGCACGAGAGTTCGATCCTGCACCCGGGCGTGAACTTTTTCGGGCCGATCCTGATCGGGCCGAACTGCGAGCTGGGCCCGAACACGACCATCTACGGCCCGACCGTGGTGGAAGGCGGCAGCTACCTGGGGCCCGGGGCCGAGATCCGGCGTTGCCTGCTGCTGGCCGGGGCCGAGGTCGCGCACACCAGCTATGTGGGGCACTCGGTGCTCGGCCGGGACGTGCGGCTGGGCGCGTTCTTCTGCGTGGCGGTCCGGAACCTGGCCCGCGGGACCGTGCACCTGATGTCGGGCGGCGAACTGGCCGACACCGGGGAGGTGACGATCGGCTGCGTCATTGCCGACGGGACCCAGACCGGGGTGCGGACCACGGTCATGCCCGGGCGGCGGATCGTCGGTACCCCGGTGGTGCCGCCCAACGCCGTCGTGATGAAGAACTGCTAGGCGGCCGGCCCGGTGGTGCTCTGGCCTTCGCGCAGCCAGGTGGGCAGGATTTCGCCGGGCGGGTCGCCGGGGCCGCGCTCGATGAGCAGCTGGGCGCGCTCGACAACCCGGCTGGCGATGTCCTCGACCGGCATGACCACGCTGGTCAGGCGTGGGCTCAGCAGGGTGGCGCCGACGCTGCCGTCGAAGCCGACGACGGCCAGGTCGCGGCCGATACGCAGGCCGAGCTCGGCCGCCGCCCCGTAGACGATGACGGCGATCTTGTCGCTGCCGGTGAGCACGGCGTCGGGCCGGGCCGAGACCAGGAACGACCGGATGCTGGCCCGGGCGGTGGCGTCGTCGGCCAGCCGCAGCACCCCCGCCCCGTCACCGTCGGTGGCCCGGGCGGTGGCGGTGGCGGTGGCGGCCAGGCCGGCCCGGAATCCGGCTTCGCGCTCGGCGTCCCAGTAGGTCCGGGGCTCGTAACCGATGTAACCCGGCCGCCGGTAGCCCCGGCCGATGACGTGCGCCACCGCGTCGGCCACGCCCGCCGCGTCGTCGATGTCCACCCAGGCGAGCCGGCCCCGCCGGTCGGTCCGGCCGAAGCAGACGAACGGCATGCCCAGCCGGTGCAGCAGCTCGGCCCGCGGATCAGCGGGCTGCAGCTCCGACAGCACGAACGCGTCGACGCTGCGGTCGGCGACCAGGCGGCGGATGTCGTCGCTGGGGTCGGCCGCCTCCGGCACCACCAGCACCCCGTAGTGCTGGCCGGCCGCGGCGGTCAGCAGCGCCTGCAGGAACTGCATCATGATCAGGTTGGTCGGCTCGAGCTGGATCGGCGGCATCAGGTAGGCCAGCCGCATCGTCCGCCGCGAACGCAGGCTGCGGGCGCCCTGGTGCGGCTGGTAGCCCAGCTGCTCGATCGTGTCGAGGACCCGCCGCCGGGCCGCCTCGCCGACCCGGCCGGTGCCGTTGAGCACGTTGGACACGGTCGACTTGCCCACCCCGGCCGCCCGCGCCACGTCCATCAGGGTCAGATCGCGGGAAGCGGGATCGTCCGGCCGGCCGGCCGGCCGCCGGCTGGGTCGCGATGTCACCATGCCCCGTCCCCCGAATTGAACTCCGCTGCTGCGGCCACTGACCGCTGTTGTCAATTGTGCCCGTATCGTGCCTTGACACCGGTATGGGTCTGGCGTTCTGCTACTGATGGAAGGTTCCACCAAGTCTATCAAGCTCCGTTTGAACGGCAGAGTTGCCTACCAGGGAGGCGCGATGAGCGTTGCCGCTGTCACAACGGGTCTGGGAAAACCAAAATCGTCGGAAGCGACACCCGCCGCCGACCGACGCCGGATCCGCACCGCCTTCGCCTTCCTGGCCCCCAGCCTGGTCGGCGTCGTGCTGTTCCTCGTCATCCCGGTCATCCTGGTCATCATCTTGAGCCTGACCCAGTGGAACCTGCTCACGCCGCTCAAGTGGGTCGGGTTCAGCAACTACGCGAACATCTTCAAGTACGACGCCTTCGGGCACTCGCTGCTGGTCACCGCCTACTACGTGGTGCTGAACATCCCGATCCAGACGGTGGTGGCGCTCGGCCTGGCGCTGCTGCTGAACAACAAGCTCCGCGGCAGCGCGTTCGTCCGGATCGTGGCGGTGCTGCCGTTCCTGGCCACCCCGGTGGCGATGAGCGTGGTGTGGACCTGGTTCTTCGACCCGACCAACGGCATCGTCAACCAGCTGCTGGGCCACATCGGGATCGCGGGGCCGGCCTGGCTGTCGGACGCGGCCACCGCGATGCCGATCGTGGCGTTCGCCAACATCTGGCAGTACGCCGGCTACAACATGCTGTTCTTCCTGGCCGGCCTGCAGGCCATCCCGCCCAGCATGTACGAGGCGGCCTCCCTGGACGGCGCGGGCAAGCTGTCCCAGTTTCGCCGGATCACCCTGCCCCTGCTGCGCCCCGCCCTGCTGTTCGTCCTGGTCACCGGCGTGATCGGCTCGTTCCAGGTGTTCGACACCGCGTTCGTGCTGACCAACGGAGGACCCGGTAACGCCACCACGGTGGCCAACCTGAACATCTACAACACCGCGTTCCAGGGGTTCCGGATCGGCGAAGCCTCGGCCATGTCAGTGATCTTGTTCCTGGTCATCCTGGTCGTCACGGTCCTCCAGTTCACGTACTTCAACCGGCGCACGACCTACGAGATGGTGTGAGGAGCTGACCATGGCCTCGGTCACCACGGTGGCGCCCACCGCCGCCACGAAGTCCGCCTCCAAGTCCGGCAAAACCTCCGTCCCCGGCCGCGGCCTGCGGCTGACCGGGTACTACCTGATCCTGCTGATCATCGTGATCGTGTTCATCACGCCGTACCTGTTCTCGCTGTTCGCCGCGTTCAAGCCGCTGGGCGACATCCTGGGCCAGTCCCCGGCCCGGCCGCCGACCAGCCCGACCTGGGCCAACTTCAGGCAGATCTTCACCCAGGACGACTTCGGCCGCTACCTGGCCAACACCCTCCTGGTCACGGTCATCCTCACGATCGGCCAGGTCACCTTCTCGATGATGGGCGCCTACGCCTTCGCCAAGATGGAGTTCCCGGGCCGGGACGCGCTGTTCTGGATGTACCTGGCCACGCTGATGGTGCCGAACGTGGTCACGCTGGTCCCCCTGTACGTGATGTTCGCCAAGGCCGGCCTGCTGAACACCTACTGGGCGATCTTCCTGCCCTACACGCTCGGGGTTCCCCAGGCGGTGTTCCTGATGCGGCAGAACTTCATGACGATCCCCAAGGAGGTGATGGAGGCGGCCCGGCTGGACGGCTGCTCGGAGAGCCGCATCCTGTGGCGGATCGTGGTGCCGATCTCCAAGCCGATCATCATCACCGCCACCCTGCTGGCGTTCGTGTTCGGCTGGAACAACTTCCTGTGGCCGCTGATCGTGACCAACTCCAACTCGCTCAACGTGCTGTCGGTCGGCACCGCCAACCTGAACTCCAACTTCGCCGACCAGTGGAACCTGGTGCTGGCCGCCTCCCTGGTGGCCCTGATCCCGATGGTGATCCTGTTCGCGATCTTCCAGAAGTACATCGTCCGGTCGATCTCGCTGACCGGGATCAACCGATGAAGGGCCGGCTCCGGGGCCGGGCCCTGGCCCGGGCGGTGGTCGCCTCGGTCGCGCTGGTGCTGCTGGCCGGCTGCGCTGACTGGGGGGTCAACACCGGCGGTTCGGGCGGGAAGGTCACGCTCACCTACGCCTTGTGGGACGCCCACGAGCAGATCGGCTACCAGGCCTCGATCGCCGAGTTCGAGAAGCTGCACCCGGACATCCAGGTCAACATCGAGAACATCCCGTACAACAGCTACGAGCAGAAGATCACGGCCGAATACATCACCAACCAGGCTCCGGACCTGTTCTGGGTCAACACCCCGTGGCTGGGCACGTTCGTCAAGGACGGGATCCTGACCAACCTGGCCCCGAAGATCAAGGCCAGCCACATCGACATGTCCCAGTACTATCCGCAGCTGGTCACCATGCATTCGCGCAACGGCGCGATCTACGGGCTGCCCAAGGACTGGGACACGATCGCGCTGTACTACAACAAGGCCTACTTCAAGAAGATCGGCCTCACGATCCCGGCCAACCTGAGCTGGAACACCGACGGGACCGGGTCGTTCGTCACCTTCCTCAAGCAGGCGACCACCGACACCAGCGGCCACAACGCGCTGTCCCCGCAGTTCAACCCGGGCCACGTCGCGACCTACGCGCTCGGCACCTACAACGACCCGCAGTCCGGCTGGGGCGACTACGTGGCCGAGCTCGGCGGGAAGGTCATCCCGTACCCGTACGCCTCCACCACCAGCCTCGACACGCCCGCGTTCAAGCAGGGCCTGTCGTTCCTGACCAGCACGCTGACCAACGACCACGTCATCGCGCCGGGCTCCGAGACCGGGCCCAACGCGAACGGCAACAACCTGCTCACGCTGTTCACCGAGGGCCAGATCGCGATGTGGCAGGCGGGCGACTGGAACACCACCGCGCTCAAGACCGCGGTCAAGTTCCCGGTCGGCGTGGCCCCGCTGCCGATCGGGCCGGCCGGACGGGTCAGCATCTTCAACGGGCTGATCGACGGCCTCAACAGCAAGACCAAGTACCCGAAGCAGGCCTGGGAGCTCGAACAGTGGCTCGGATCGGCGAAGTCGGAGGCCATCCTGGGCTCGGGCGGCTACGTCTGGCCGGCCATCAAGAGCCTGGACCCGCTGTTCCAGCAGTACTGGGCCAAGCAGGGCATCGACATGTCGGCGTTCCTGACCGAAGCCCGCGGCAAGGTGGCCAACTTCCCGGTCAGCTCGGGCATGGGTGCTGCCCTCCTCCAGATCGACAACGACCTCGGGCCGGCCTGGCTGGGCTCGGCGTCGGTGAGTTCAGCCGTCAACCAGGCTGGGAAAGATGGCAATTACGCACTGAAGACCGGCAACTGACCAACCCGGCGACGCGGGGCAGGACCACCGCGGCCACCCGAACGGAGCCTGCGTGAGCGTCAGCGACCACCCCGCCACCCGGCCGGATCAGAACGGAGCCACCCCCGGCCCGGCCCCCGTCCTGGTGGCGGGGACCGGCACCGGCTCGGCGGGCTCCGGGGCCGGGACCGCCCTGATCCTGTTCCCGCGCACCGACGCGCTGCCGGCCGCCTGGGCCGGACCGGTGACCGCCGGCCTCGACCCGGGCGACGCCGCCCAGCTGCTGGCCGCGGTCCGGCCCTGCCCGCTGCTGCCCGAGCACGGCGAAGGCTGGTTCGGGCGGCCGGGCCTGGCCGGCCACCGGCTGAGGTCGGAGCCCCAGCCGGCCGGACAGCCGGCCGCCGGACGGGACTGGTCCCCCTTGTTCAAGCCGACCGCGCTCACCCACGAAGGCGGCCGGGCCCGGATCGAGGCAGCCGACCCCGACGCCGGGCTGCGGCTGGTGACCGAGGCCGAGGCGGTGCCGGGCGGCGCCGTCCGCGCCCGCCACACGGTGACCAACCTGGGCGCCGACCCGTACGTGGTCGACCAGCTGGAGGTGGTGTTCCCGCTGCCCGGCCGGGTCGAGGAGGTGCTCGACTTCACCGGGCGGCAGACCGGCGAGCGGATCCCCCAGCGGCACCGGCTGGGCGACGGCCTGTGGCTGCGGGAAGGGCGCCGCGGCCACACCGGCCACGACGCGGCCACGATGGAGGTGGCCGGCGTCCCCGGCTTCGGCTTCGGGCACGGCGAGGTCTACGGCGTACACGTGGCCTGGAGCGGCAACACCGTCCACCGGGTCGAGCGGGTCCCGTCCGGCCTCGGCATCAGCGAGCCGAGGCCCGGGACCGGGGACGGCCCGCGGGAGCGGATGCAGCCGGGGGCGACCACCATCGGCGGCGGCGAGCTGCTGCTGCCGGGTGAGATCGCGCTGGCCGAAGGCCAGTCCTACACCACCCCGTGGGTGTACCTGGCCGCCAGCGGGGACGGGCTGGACGGCCTTTCCGGACAGTTCCACGGCTACCTGCGGGCCCAGCCCGCGCACCCGCGCTCCCCGCGCCCGGTCAACCTCAACGTCTGGGAGGCGGTCTACTTCCGGCACGACCTGGACACGCTGACCGCGCTGGCCGACGCGGCCGCTGATCTCGGGGTGGAACGCTACGTGCTCGACGACGGCTGGTTCCGCGGGCGCCGCGACGACCGGGCCGGGCTGGGCGACTGGTGGGTCGACGAGGACGTCTGGCCCGGTGGCCTGCACCGGCTCATCGACCACGTGCGGTCCCGCGGTCTGGAGTTCGGGCTGTGGATCGAGCCGGAGATGGTCAACCCGGACTCCGGGCTGTACCGGGCCCACCCGGACTGGATCTTGTCGGCCGGGCACCGGCGGCCGCCGCTGCAGCGCCACCAGCTGGTCCTCGACCTGACCCGGGCGCCGGTCCGCGACTACCTCCGGGACCGGATCTCGGCCCTGCTCAGCGACTACGACATCTCCTACATCAAGTGGGACTGCAACCGGGACATCATCGACGCCGGCAGCGGGACGGTGCTGGGCGCCCCGGCCGCCCACGGTCAGGCCCAGGCCGTCTACGACCTGCTGGACGAGCTGCGGGCCCGCCATCCGCAGGTTGAGTGGGAGTCGTGCGCGGCCGGCGGCGGCCGGATCGACGTGGCCATCCTCGAACGGGTCCAGCGGGTGTGGACCTCAGACATGACCGACGCGCTGGCCCGGCAGCCGATCCAGCGCTGGACCGGCCAGCTGGTGCCGCCGGAGTACCTGGGGGCGCACGTGTCGGCGCCATTCTCGCACCAGACCGGGCGCTACATGCCGATGTCGCTGCGGGGGGCGACCGCCCTGTTCGGCCACTTCGGCATCGAGGCCGACATCACCCAGTCCTCGCCCGACGACCTGGCCGAGCTGGCCGACTGGATCCGGCTGTACCAGCGGCACCGGGCGCTCATCCACTCCGGCCGGGTGGTCCGGCTCGACACCGCGGACGACACCGCCTGGATGTACGGCGTGGTCGCGGCCGACCGCTCGGCCGCGCTGATGAGCTACGTGCAGCTGGACGAGCCGCGCAACGACCAGCCGGCCGCGCTGCGGGTCCCCGGCCTCGACCCGGCCCGCCGCTACCGGATCACCGACGTCACCCCCGGTCCGTACCAGCCCCGGCGGCCCAACCTGGGTGAGCCCCGGCCGGGCGGCTTCACGGTTTCCGGGGCCGCCCTGGCCGAGGTCGGGCTGGCCATCGCCCCCCAGCGCACGCTGACCCCGGTGGTGGTGTTCATCGAGCAGCAGTGACGGCGTTCAGCGCAGCGGGCCGAACGCGGCCCGTAGCTCGGCGGCGAATATCTGCGGCTGTTCCCAGGCGGCGAAGTGGCCGCCCTGGTCGGCGTGATGGAAGTAGAGCAGGTTGTGGTAGGCCTGCTCGGTCCAGGTGCGGGGTGCGGTGACGTACTCGTCGGGGAACACGGTGACGGCCGCGGGCAGGGACACATCGGCGGCGGCGTAGAAGTTCTTGCCGGTGACCGCCTGCTGCCAGTACAGCCGGGCCGCGGAGGTGGCGGTGTTGGTGAGCCAGTACAGCGAGGTGTTGTCGAGCCAGTCGTCGCGGGTGATGGCGCCGTAGGACTGCCCGGCGAACAGCTGGGCGAGGTGGGCGTAGGTGCCGGCGTCGTGGTCCAGCAGCCAGGCGGCCAGGCCGACGGGGGTGTCGGCCAGGCTGTAGCCGATGGTCTGCGGGCGGGTGCCCTGGATGACGCCGTAGCCGCGGTGATAGGTCGCGTCCGCGGTCTGCTGGTAGGCGTGCTTCTCGGCGTCCGTCAGCTCGGCCGGGGCCGGGTCGCCGTTGCGGATGTGAGCGAGGATGGCGGCTGGGACCATCTGGGCGAAGCTGACGTGGATGCCGGCCAGCCCGGTGGCGGCCTGGCGCGCCATCGCGGCCGAGACGGCCGTGCCCCAGTCGCCGCCCTGGGCCACGTAGCGGGTGTATCCGAGGCGGCCCATCAGCACCGCCCAGGCCCGGGCGATCCGGCCGGGGTCCCAGCCGGCGGTGGCTGGCTTGCCGGAGAACCCGTAGCCGGGCAGTGAGGGGATCACCAGGTGGAAGGCCTCGGGCGCGCTGCCACCCTGCGCCTCCGGGTGGGTGAGCGGCTCGATGATCTTCAGCTGCTCGATGACCGAGCCCGGCCAGCCGTGGGTGACGATCAGCGGCAGCGCGTCCTCGTGCGGAGAGCGCACGTGGATGAAGTGGATCTCCAGTCCGTCGATCTCGGTGGTGAACTGCGGCAGCGCGTTCAGCTTGGCCTCGCACCGGCGCCAGTCGTAGTCCGTGGCCCAGTAGCTGGCCAGTTCCCGCACGGTCGCGAGCTGCACACCCTGTGACTGATCATCGACCGGTTCTTGTTCGGGCGGCCGCCACGCCGCGATCCGCCGCCGCAGGTCGGCGACCGCCTCCTCGGCGATGGCGGCCTGGAACGGATGGACGGCCGTGTCTGCATTGGTGGCGGCGGTGCTGGTGTTCATTGAACTGGATCCCTTCTCGTCGGCCGGCCGGCTGGACGGGGCCGGCAGCTAGCGGTGTGGCCCGCTACCTCACCGTCGCCCAGCCGGCCGTCGGGCGGACCCGGGAAGGTCACTGGCCGGCACGCGGGGGCTCGCTGGTCGTCTTCATCCTGCGGGTGCTATGGCGGCCGACCGCTCGGCCGCCTGCGCACCGTAATCCTCCAGCTCGATGTCGGTCGCGAACCGCTTACGGACCGCTGACAGGCCTCGGGGCCCCGGCCGGACCAGGGTGACCGTTGACAACAGGGTGACCGTTGACCACCTGGCCGGCCGCGGCGCGGTCCGGAGCCCGTTCGGCCCGGCTGTCCGGCCCGGCCAGGCTGAGGGCCGAGGCCGGGCGGGCCAGGCGGGACGGGACCACGGAGACTGACGGTTCGATCTCGGCCGGAACCGGAAAATCGATCCGGCCGCGCCGCACCCGGTTACCGACCTTGACCCGGATGTGCTGCTGGTACGACCCACCGGAGTAGCCGTGCCGGACGACCCCGGCCCAGAGCTCCTCCGAGACCGTCAGCACCAGCGACGTCGCCGGCGCCTCCCGCAGAGCCTGTTTGACCGCCCGCGCCTCCAGGAGCCGGAACGCGACGTCGATGTCATCACCGTAGAAACCCCGGCCGTCGCGGTGGACCTCGCCCGCGTGGACGACCGCCCGTAGCCGCATCCGCAGCTCCGGCTCGGCCACGGACTGGTTGTAGGCCGCCAGCCGCGCGGTCAGCAGCGGTATCACCTGCGCGAACAGGACCGTCTTGGGCACATCGTCGTGCGGCCGGATCAGGACCAGAACACCGTCGCCGCGGTCGGCCAGCTCCTCCCGGTGCCGGGAACTGATTCCGGCGGCGGCCAGGGCCTGCTCGAGCAGCTCGTAAAGGACCCGCCGCAGCCGGCCCTTGGCCGGATTGGTGCGGGTGGTTGACCGCTCGATATCAAGGGCGAAAATCAATCGGTGGACCGGGCCGTCGTCCAGCATGGGCACCACCGCGAGCTGACCGATCATCGACCCTCCTCCCGGCCTGGCCGTCGGCTGGCTTGAAACCAGCATGGCCCCAGGTCGGAGGCCTGCAGGTCCGGTTACGCAAGCGCGGACCACGGTGGACGCCTTTACCTGACCGGCCGTCGATGGACGAATGTCCCGTGCGGGCGGCCGGTGGTGGACGTTCGCAACTTGCCGGTACGCATTGCCGATCGCGTGGACACTTATTGCGACGGTGTACGGCTTTTGACAAACTTACACAGCCGTAAGTCACGGGGAGGGTCAGCGGTGACGGGGATCAAGCGCGAACCAGCTCCGCCCGGGCCGATCGCCTCACTCTACGAGCGGCTCGACGAACTGCACCTCGGGGCCGGGCTGCCGTCCATGCGGGACATCTCGGCCCGGGCCAGCCACCAGGTCAGCTCGTCGACGGTCCACAACGTATTCGCATTCCGCAATTCCCGGCTTCCGAAGTGGCCGTTCCTGGAGGCCATTGTCAAAGCGCTGGGCGGGGACCCGGCGGTTTTCCTCGGCCTGTGGAAGGCGGCCGCGCAAGCGGAGAACAACGCGATCGGACCGTCGGCCCCGATGTCCGAGGACGCGGCGCCGGGCCCGGCCGAGACCAGCTGGCCCCGCCCCGCTCCCCCGGTACCGCACCAGGGGATCTGGTCGCCGGAGATCCCGTCGCGCAACAGCAACTTCACCGGCCGGGTGGCGGAGCTGCAGGAGCTGCGGGCCAACCTGATCTCCCGGACCCAGCCGACCCCGCCGGTGCAGGTCATCCTGGGGATGGGCGGGGTCGGTAAGACCGAGATCGCCACCGAGTACGCCCACCTGCACCGGATGGACTACGACATCATCTGGTGGATCCGGGCCGAGCAGCCCGACCGGGTCCCGGACGCGCTGGTCAACCTGGGCGAGCGACTGGACCTGAGGCTGGCCACCGCGAACGGGCGCGACCGCGCGATCAAGGCCGTCCTCGACGCGTTGCAGGCGGGGGTCCGGCCGAACTGGCTGCTGGTCTACGACAACGTCGCCGAGCCGCTGCAGCTGCAGCCGTACCTGCCGGCCTGCCCGCCGGGCGGCCACGTCATCATCACGGCCCGGCTGCCGGCCTGGCCGGGTTACATCGAGGCCGACACCATCGAGGTGTCGCCGTTCACGGCCGACGAGGCGGTCAGCTTCCTACGGCGCCGGGTGCACTCCCTCGCCGCCGACCGGCGCCTGGCCGCCCGGGACGACGAAGAACGCATCGATCAGGCGGAGCGCCTGGCGGCCACCCTCGGCCACCTGCCGATCGCGATCGAGCACGCGGCCGCCTACCTGAACGAGACCAACCAGAGCGTCGACGACTACCTCGGCCAGTTCGACCGTAACGCGCACCAGCTGCTCAGCGAGCAGCCGTCTGAGCTACCGGAGTCGGTGTCGCGGACCTGGACGATGTCCACCGCACTGCTCACCGAGGACGCTCAGCACCTGTTCAATCTCTGCGCCTTCTTCTCGCCGGAGCCGATCTCGTGCGAGCTGTTGCTGGAGAACGCCAAGGCGGTCACCGATCCGCCCGGTCTGCGTGAGCTGCTGTCCTCCTCGCCGCGGTTCCGGGCGGCGTCCAGCCAGCTGCGGCGGTTGTCGCTGGTCAAGGTGGACGGGGCCAAGGACCAGATCCAGCTGCACCGGGTGGTCCAGGCCGCCACCCGCAGCCAGCTGCGCCAGTACCGGTATGACCTGTTCCTGGCCTACCGGTCGGCGGTGGACACCGTGCTGGCGGCCTCCAACCCCGGCAACCCGGACCGGGCCGCCAACGACGTGGTCTACGACCTGTCGCTGCAGCACCTGGAGTCCGACCGCGACTTCCTGAACACCGGCGATCCCGCCCTCCGGCGCCTCATCATCGACCAGATCCGGCGGCTGCAGATGCGCGGCAGCCACACCGAGGCGACCCGGTTCGGCCAGGAGGCCCTCAAGGTGTGGCGGGAGCGACTCGGCGACGAGCACCTCGACGTGCTGACCTTGGCGGTCGAGGTGGCCATCGCGATGCGGTCCGACGCCCACGCCGCCAATGCCCGCGATCTCATCCGGGACACGCTGCGGATCCTCAAGGAGCGATACGGCGAGGACCACGAGGTGACGCTGCTGTGCAACAACACCCACGGCGCCGACCTCCGCAGCGGCGGTCAGCTGGCCGAGGCGCTGGACCTGGACCTGAGCCTGCTGCCGCGGTTCGAGCGGGTGTTTGGCACCGACCACACCCGGACCATGAACGTCCGGAACAACATCGCCGCTGACTACCGGCGGCTCGGCCGCCACGAGGAGGCCCTGCAGACCGACCGGCAGACCTACCGCGACCGGGAGAACAAGCTCGGCCCCGATGATCCGGTCACCCTCGGGTCACTCGACTCGGTCAGCCGCGACTTGCGCGACCTGGGCCGCTATCAGGAATCGCTGGACGTGGCGCGCAAGGTGGTGGAGGGCTTCGCGGCCAACCGGGCGGGAGAAAACCTGTACTGGCTGAACGCCCGCAAGAGCTTTGCGGTCGCGCTGCGCAAGGCCGGCTACCACTGGGAGGCGCTGCACGAAAGCGAGGAGGTGTTCCAGCGGTACCGGGACTACCTCGGCCTGCACCACACCTACACCCTTCGGGCCGCGACCAACCTGGTCAACGACCGGCGCGCGGTGGGCGAGCTGGCGCAGGCCGAAGTCCTCGGCCGCGAGGTGGAGGAGCAGTGCCAGACGGTCAGATCTCCGTCCGACCTCAGCTACGCCGCGCAAGTCAGCCTGGCGTCCGTGCTGCGGGCGGCCGGGCAGCTGGCGGAAGCCACCCGATTCGACCGTAGGGCCCGGGATGGGCTGGTCAACGCCTATGGGGATGTGCACCCGTTCAGCCTCGAGGCCACGATCAACTACGCCTCCGACCTCGCCGCCGGCGATGACCTGGCCGGCGCGATCCAGATCGGGCACGAAACCATGGAGAGCTGCTGGGCCTCCCTCGGCCAAGACCATCCGGTGACGCTGATGGCGACCGCCAACCTGGCCCTCGACGAGGCCGCCGCGGGCAACGCGGCCGTCGCCGAGACGCTTCTTTCCGGTGCGCTGCGCCGCTACGCCGATCTGCTGACCACCGAGCACCCGGAGGCCCGGGCGGCGGCCGCCCGGAAACGGCTCACCGCGGAGATTGAGCCGTACTGAGCCGGGCCAGGTCGCCGAGCACCCGGCCGCGCACGTGCTCGATCAGCCGCTTGAGATCGTCGCAGTACACCGACGGATGCCGGAAGCCCGACCCGGCCCGGTAGCGGTGCGGATACAGGCCGCCGCCGCAGACGTCCAGCACCGGGCACCGCTGACACTGCTCGGCCAGCGCGTCGACGCCGAGCTGGCGGGCCACGGTGGTGGGGTGGTCGAGCGCGGCGTCGAAGGCGTCGGTGGCCACGTGCAGGCCGGTGTCGGCCGACCCCGCGTAGGTGGAGCTGAGCGAGTCGAGCTGCTTGATCGAGCCGTCGGTGTCGACCACGATCAGCGTGCTCGGCTGCAGCCCCAGTCCCTCCACGCCACTGAGGCCACCCAGGACCAGCTGGATCAGCTCAGAGAACAGCCGGATCCGGGTCTCGTGCACCGGCGCCCCGTACCAGCGCTCGAAGATCGCGATCAGCCAGTCGGCGTAGCCGGTGCCCGGCGGCGGGCAGTCCCAGTGCGCGTGCGGGAGCAGCAGGTCGAGGGCGGGCGGCTGGAACTCCAGCATGGCCTCGTAGGTGGTGACCGGGTCGTTGCCGGTGTCGATCGTGCACAGCAGCCCGGCGTAGATGTCGCGGAAGCCCGGTGATGCGAGCAGCCGGAGGCCCTCGGCGACGTCGGCGAAGCTGTTGCGCCCGCTCGGGTACTTCCGGTGGCGGCCGGTGGCCTCGGCGTCGCCGTCCAGGCTGACCCCGACCCGGATGCCGAGCTGCCGCAGCGTCTCCAGCATGGCTGGCCGCAGCAGCGTCCCGTTGGTCTGCAGGCCGAGGTTGACCTGGGCCGGCACCCGGTCCCGGAGCGTGCCCACCAGGTCGTCCAGCCCGGCGGGACCGGCCAGCAGCGGCTCGCCACCGTGCAGGATGACCTCGACGCTGCTCAGGTCGTGGGCGCGGACGTGTTCACCGATCCGATCGGCCACCTGCCCGACCACGACCGGGTCCATCCGCCGGGGCAGCCGAGACCAGCCGCGTTCGGCCATCTCGTAGACGTAGCAGTAGGTACAGGCCAGATTGCAGCGGCTGTGCACCTTGAGAATGAACTGCTGGAACGGAATCGGCGGGCGCCCGCCGGCCCGCACGGCCGCGACGTCCAGGTCCAGGTACGGCCACGGCGCCGGATGGACCGGGGTAACGGCGACGGCGACGCCGGTCACGTGAACCACCGCGCCAGGTCGAGCGGATCAACCGGCCCGGCCAGCCGCGCGTGCACCTCGGCGATCAGCGCCAGCCGGGTGGCCATCACTTCGTGGAGCGGTGACGGCGGCCGCTGATGCAGCGCCAGCGCCAGCCCGATCCAGGCGTCGAACTGCGGGCCGGCCGAGTCCGCGATCTGGGCGCGGTAGGCCTCGACCGCGTCCTCGCTGCGGTCCGCCAGCAGCAACCGGTCGGCCGCGCTGAGCGGAAGCACCCCATCGGCGCACAGCGTCCGGTAGCGGGACGGATCCAGGTAACGCAGGTTCAGCAGCCGGCTGCGCAGGCTCGCGTCGACCTTCCTGACGTCCTCGGCGATCCACGTTCGCACCGGTTCCGGGCCGGTGGCACCGCCGCCGGCGTAGGCGGCCGCCAGCCGGTCGGCGCCGTCCGCGTCGACCACCAGGTGGCGCAGCTCCCAGGTCAGCCGGTGGTCCAGGCTGACCTGGGCCGCGATCTGGCCCACGGCAGGCGGTACCGTCTCGGCGCTCAGTCGCTCGCCCTGCGCCGCCAGACGCTCAGCGAACCGGATCCCGGCCGGGGTGAGCGACCCCGTCTGGCGCAGGGTCTGCACGGCCGGGCCGATGACCGATCGCCAGCGCGCGAACAGGACCTGGGCCCGGAGCAGGCCGTCGGGGTCGGTCTCGGCGTGCCGCTGGGCCTGCCAGAAGCGGACGATCCCGGCGTGCGCGTACACCCCCTGCAGCAGGCCGGAGGCCGGGCGCGGGTCCTGCCGCCACGGGGCGTACACCGGCTGGCCGCCGGTCCGGACCAACGGCACCAGATCCAGCAGCCCGCAGAGCTTCACGTGCTGGAACTCGTGGACCAGGGTCTCGGCCAGCGTCACCGGATCCGGCGGCCACGAGGTCGCGAACGCGCCGTAGGCGGCCGGCGTGGTCCCGCTGACCAGGTCGGTCTCGGACTGGGGGGTCAGCGGCACGATGACCGAGATGACCTCGCCCAGCGGTTCGGCCGCCCAGCGGTGCCGGTCCATGACCACGGACCAGGCGGCCCGGACCCGCTCCCGCCATTCGCCCAGTTCGGCCGCGCTCATCGCCGTGCGCATGGGGAGTGAGTAGCGGTCCAGATAGGGATCGCCGGTCTCCAGCAGCACGGTCCAGTCCCGCCCGCCGGCCGAGGCCCGGACGGCCGGGGTACCGCGCCAGCCGGGGACCACCGCCGTGGTGCCATCATCGGGCACGAGCTGCCCGGCCGGGAGGACGAGCTGGTCTCCGGCCGTGACCAGCTGCCCGTCACACCGCAGCCGGAGCCAGGCGGCCTCCCCGTCGTCCCCGCCGCCCGGCACCAGCAGCGAACCGAGGCCGGGCAGCAGCACCCGGCCGTCGCGGACCGGGACCTCGAGGTCGGCCGGCCGGCCGGCCCGTACGGCGGCCGCGGCGACCAGGCCGGCGAAGTGGCCGAAGTCCGGGGTGCCCCCTTGATCCTGGCGGATCAGGCTGTCGTGGATCCACCCGCCCAGGTGCGGCGAGCCGAGCAGCCAGTCGGCGGCCGCCGGGCCGTCGGCCTGGATCTTGGCCAGCTGCCGGAAACCGGCCCGGAAAGCAGCCGGACCGGGCTGCGGCCCGCGGGCCGCCTCGGCCAACGCGCACAGCAGCATCAGGTGCTTGCTGAGCTGCGCCTCGCTCAGCTGCCGCATCGTCGCCGGACCGCCGCCGCCGTCAGCCAGCTCGGCGAACGCAGTGGCCGGCAAGATATGCTTAGTAAGCGGCACTAAATTCTCGCGTCAAATGAGCTCAGCGTTATACCGGTCTCCCGCAGCCGTTCCCGGTAAAGAGCAATAGAGTGGGCCAACGCAGGCGAGCCGAGTCCAGCGAGCTGGTCGATATTAAAATCGCGCAACTCGGGAATAACCGTCTCTATGTTTTTGGCCTTTTCCTGCGAATTCATCGCCTCACCCCGGAGGTCACGCAGCCACCGCGGTCGGCGGCCAGCGGGGCCGCGACCTGCGAGCCCACCAAATACTGCCAGTATTGCCAGTGGCCAAGCAAGCAACGCGAACACATTCATGTCCATTGCTGAAAAAATTTCGTGGACAGTGGTGGACAGCCGTGGACGGCACGCTTCGAGATTCCCCCGAAGCTCAATCGTTACGCCGCAGCACTTTCACTGACATACGTGTCACATAATGGCTATCGGCCCGGCCGTCCTGAGCTGGCAAAAGGTCACTTACCCGGAAGATCTTGAAATCAAGCCATTCGCACCGCCGAATTTTACGGTAGCCTGCCCGGCTGCGCGGCCCCGCCTACTTCGCCGGTGAGCCGCCGTCCGCCTCAGCCAGCAGCTGACGGGCGGCGGCTTCGTCGTCGGGCGCGACCAGCACCCGGACGCCCTCCAGCTGGAGCTGGGGGTCGGCCCCGCCGGCGTCGTCGGCCAGCACCCCGGCCCGCAGGCCGTTGCTGCGGAGCAGGCCCGCGATCAGCTCGGCTTCCGGGCGGCTGCTGGCCACCGCCACCGTCACCGCTGCACCGTCCATGACCTCAGCTCCTCGCCGCCGGGCGCGATGACCAGGGACTTACCCTGGCGCGGCCACTGGCCGCTTCCGCCATTGTGGAGCCGGGACAACGTCGAAGGGAACCAGCCACCATGACCGGACCCGCGAACGCGGACATCGCCGCCCTGGCCGACCTGCTGCACGAGACGGCCGACCACCACGGCAAGTTCGAGGCGGTTGCCCCGCCGCACAACTGGTGGGACTGGTACGCGGCCTACTTGCACGCCCGGCAGACGGGCAGCAGCCCGGACGACGCGGCCGCCGCCGCCAACCGCTACATGGCCGAGGTCAAGCACATCGTCGTCCCGGCCAGCTGAGCTGGCCCGCTGAACTGCGCGGCTGAACTGGGCCGGCTGGATCGAGTCGGCTGGATCGGGCCGCCGACGATCAGGGGCTGCCGCCCATCTCGCTGATCAGGTCGTCGCGGGTGATGCCGTACTTGCTGCCGAACGCGATGACCTCGTCCAGGTCGACCGGATCCGGCAGCTCACGCAGGGCGATGTCGGCGACGTGGTCGTGCCCGGTCTGGCGCATGAGGCCGACGACCTTGTCTCTGCTCACCTTCATGACACCACTATGCCCAGGCTCACTCGTCCGTAATGCGCGGATCGCCGCGGCGGCTGAACGCGATCAGGGCCCCGGTGGCGGCCGCCGCCAGCGCGGCGCCGGCCAGGTAGACCTGCCGGTAGCTCAGGTAGCGGATGGCCAGTGAGCCCAGCGCCTGCACGGGTGCCTGCGGCCCGAACAGGACCAGCGACACCAGGGCCGAGACCCGGCCCTGGAGGCCGAGCGGGGTGCGCCGCTGGGCCAGGCTGAGGATGGCCAGGAAGGTCCAGGGCAGGGCGAACCCGCCGACCAGGGCGGCGATGACCACGCACGGCAGGTTGCCGGTGGCCCGCAGCCCGGCGTTGACGATGAAGTTGATCATCCCGAGCATGGCCAGCCGGTCCTCGCCCAGCCGCCGGAGCAGGCGGCTGCTGACCAGGCTGGCCACGATCGACCCGGCCCCCAGGCAGGCGCTGAGCACGCCCAGGAAGGCGGGCGGTTCGCCGATCGCCTGGATCAGGCTGTACTGGGGCGCGACCAGCAGCCCGGACAGCACGATGACGAAACCACCGGTCACCAGCAGCCGGGCCAGCTCCGGGGTCCGGCGGACGTGCACCAGCCCGGCCAGCAGGTCGGCCCGCCAGTTGGTGGCGGGCGGGCGCGGGGCCGGTTCGCGCAGCCGCAGCCCGGCCACCGCCAGCGCCGCCACCACGAACGTGACCGAGTCCAAGGCGGCCACGCTGCCCCCGCCGACCAGCGCGAACAGGGCCGCCCCGAACAGCGGGGCGACCAGGCGGCCGGTCTCCTGCAGGCCCAGCCGCCACCCGTTGACCCGCTGCCGCAGGCTGGCCGGCAGCATCTCGGCGAACAGCGCGTTCTCGGCCGGATCGCCGACCGCGAGGCTGGCGCCGTACCAGATCATCACGCAGAAGATCAGCCACACCTCGGCGGCCGAGCGGACCGCCAGCAGCGTCAGCACAAAAACAGCGGAGCCGACGTTGAGGACCAGCAGCAACCGCCGCCGCGGCACCCGGTCGGCCAGCAGCCCGGCGGCCGGCCCGAACAGCGACGGCAGGTACATGCAGGCCGACACCAGCCCGGCCGCGGCGCTGCTGCCGGTCAGCGACTTGACCCAGATGCCCGCGACCAGGCTCATCGCGCTGTCGCCGAGCAGCGAGGCGGCCAGCCCGGTCAGGTAGAGCCGCGCGTTGCGACGATCGGTGGCGGTCACCACCGGCTCGGCCTGTTCCTGAACCGCCATGGCACGAATCAACCACAGCTGCCGTCGCCATGGCAACATAGTTGAGCGTTATACGCTCAACTATTTGGAGCCTTTTATCCATGGTTAAAGGGGTGGCACAATGCGGCGGGATGAGCGGGGTGCGGCGCGGACCGGAGCGGGAGCGCGGCCGTGCGCGGCGTCAGGCCAGGTCAGCGGCCGGGCTCGAGGTGGCCGATCGCCGGACGATAGCGTCGGGCCATGACCACGACGTTCGCGGCGGCCACGGGGGTCCGGCCGGCTGGCGAGGGGTGTTACGAGGCGGACCTGCGGGCCGAGTACGCGGTCGGCTCGTCCCGGCCGAACGGCGGCTACCTGCTCGCCTGCCTGGGCCGGGCGGCGCTGGCGGCGGCCCGGGCGGCCGGCTCCGGGCATCAGCACGTGATCGCGGCCGGGGCCCAGTTCTTCCGCTCGCCCGGGGTCGGGCCGGCCAGGATCGACACCACCGTGCTGCGCGCGGGGCGGGCGGTGACCCAGGTCAGCGCGGCCATCGGCCACGACGGCGGGCCGGGGGTGCAGGCCCAGTTCACGCTGGCCACGCTGGCGGCCGCCAGCGAACCGTACTGGGGCGGGATCCCGCCGGTGGCGCTGCCGCCGATCGAGGAGTGCCGGCCGCTGTTCCGGGCCGACCGCCGGGGCATGGCGGTCAGCTTCGACCCGGCGGCCGGCTTCACCATTACTCCGGACGGGCCGGTGGCGACCGGGGGCGGGGAGTTCCGGGCCTGGCTGCGCGACGAGAACTCCGGCACCCTGGATCCGGTCAGCCTGCTGTTCGCGGCCGACGGGCTGCCCCCGGCCACGTTCGGGGTGCTGGTCAGCGACTGGGTGCCCACCCTCGACCTGACCGTCTACGTCCGGGCGCTCCCGGCCCCGGGCCCGATCCGGCTGCGCTTCCGCGCCCTGCTGATCCAGGACGGCTTCGCCGACGAGGTCTGCGAGGGCTGGGACTCGGCCGGGCGGCTGGTGCTGCAGTCCACCCAGCTGGCCGCGCTGCGGCTGCCGCCCAAGCACTGACCGTCTAGGCGCGCGCTCCGGCCCGGGGCCGGCCGGGGAAGAGCAGCCCGGTGGCGACCGCGCCCGCCAGGAACAGCCCGATCAGCACGGTGAACGCCACCACGTCGCCGTGCACGGTGGCGACGGCTTCGAGGTGACCGGTCGGCCCGGTTCCGCCGCGGGCGGCGTGCCCGGCCAGGTAGCCGGCGGTGGCGCTGGCGGCGATCGTGTTCAGCAGCGACGCCCCGAGCGAGCCGCCGATCTGGTTGCTGCTGTTGACCAGGGCGGCCGCCACCCCGGCATCGGCCGGGGCGGCCCCGGCCGGGCCCAGGCTGAACGCGACGGTGACCACACAACCGGTTCCCAGCCCGACCACCACCAGGGCGGGGGCCACGTCGACGCCGTAGTGGCCGGGCACCCCGATCCGGGTCAGCCAGGCGGCGGCCACGGCCGCCAGCAGCAGCCCGGCCGGCGCGATCACTTTGGGGCCCAGCCGGGCCAGACCGACGTTGCTGACGAAGTTGGCGGCCACGACGACGCCGGCGATGAACGGCAGGAAGGCCAGCCCGGCCCGCAGCGGCGAGAACCCCAGGATCACCTGCAGGTAGTAGGTGACCAGCAGAAACAGGCCGATGAGGCCGAGCCCGGCGATGGTCGCGCCCAGGTAGGCGCCGCCCCGGGTCCGGTCGGCGAGGATCGCGGGCGGCACCAGCGGGTGCGCGACCCGGCGTTCGACCAGCACGAACGCCGCCAGCAGGACGGCCCCGGCGACCAGCAGGCCGGCGATCAGCGGGCTGGCCCAGCCGTCGCGGGCCGCCTCGCTGAACGCGTAGACCACCGCGACCAGGCCGCCGACGGCCAGCAGGCTGCCGGGGACGTCGAGCCGGGCGGTGGCCGACCGCGGCTGCCCGGTGATGAACGCCAGCGCCCCGGCCAGCGCGACGACCGCGAAGGCGACGTTGACGTACAGGCACCAGCGCCACGACAGGTACTCGGCCAGCAGGCCGCCCAGCAGCAACCCGGCCGCGCCGCCGCCGCCCGCGATCGCGGTGTAGATGCCGAGCGCCCGGCCCCGTTCCCGGGCGCCGGTGAACGTGGTGGCCAGCAGGGCCAGCGCCGACGGGGCGAGCAGGGCCCCGAACGCGCCCTGCACCGCGCGGGCGGCCACCAGCGCCGCGAACCCGGGGGCGGCCCCGCCCGCCGCCGACGCGGCGGCGAACCCGATCAGCCCGGCCAGGAACGTTCGCTTGCGGCCGACGATGTCGGACAGGCGGCCGCCGACCAGCAGCAGGCCGCCGAACGCGAGCGCGTAGGCGGTGATGACCCACTGCCGGTCGGTGGTGGAGAACGCCAGCGCCCGCTGAGCCGACGGCAGCGCGATGTTCACGATGGTGGCGTCGAGCACCACCATCAGCTGAGCGACCCCGACGACCGCGAGGATCAGCCAGCGGCGACGGTCGGGGATGGCGGATACGCCGGCGGGTACCGGCCCAGCCGGGAGTGGCGCAGCCGGGAGCGGCTCGGGCTGGGCCGACTCGGGCTGGGCCGGCTCGGGCTGGGCCGGCTCACCCGAGACCGGCTCACCCGAGACCGGCTCACCCGGGACCGGCTCACCCGGGACCGGCTCGGGCTGGGCCGCGCGCGCCGGTCCTCGCTGCTGACGGGCCGGGGGCTGCGGTCCCGGGGCAGAGGCAGGGGCCGGGCGGATGCGGGGGATGCGTGGCAGGGGCGGCATGGGCGGCCTCTCGCTCTCTCGTCGCTCTCTCGTTCATCTTCGATTTAGTTATCTGACTAACTCACCATAGAAGGCAGCGGCGGCGGCTGTCTATAGTTGGTCAGGTGACTGACTCATCGATGCCGCTGGCGGCCGAGGGCGCCGGCAAGCGGGAGCGGCTGGTGATGGCGGCCCGCCGGATGATCCATGAGCAGGGCGTCGAAAAAACGACGCTGGCCGACATCGCGGCCGTCGCCGAGGTGCCGGTGGGGAACGTCTACTACTACTTCAAGACCAAGGACGCGCTGGTCGCGGCCGTGCTCGACGCCTACCAGAACTCCTACCGGGGGATCAGCGCCGAACTGGACCGGCAGCCCACGCCGCAGGCCCGGCTGAAGGCTCTGGTCCGGGTTCTGACCGAGCGGCGCGAGTTGCTGACCGCCCGTGGCTGTCCGGTCGGGTCGCTGTCGTCGGAGCTGGACAAGCGGGACGACGAACTGCGGGGCCAGGGCGCGATCGTGCTGAGCACGCTCATCGACTTGGCGGAGGAGCAGTTCCGGGCGCTCGGCCGCGATGACGCCCGGGAGCTGGGGGTGGCCCTGATCGCCGCCTACGAGGGGGTGGTCCTGCTGGCCAGCACGTTGCGCGAGGCCGGCCTCATCAGCACCGAGGTGGCCCGGCTGGAGCGCTGGATCGACACGCTGGCCGGCTGAGGCGGGCTCCGTGAAGCCGGCCCAGTAGGGTCGGGCATCGTGCTGACCTACCTGTTCGACATCGACGGGACCCTGGTCGACTCGTCGGCGGCCGTCGAACGGGCCTGGCGGCGGGTCTCGCAGGAGTTCGGGGTGGACACCGACGCGGTCCTGGCCGCCTGCCACGGGCGGCGCAGCGTGGACACGGTCCGGGAGTTCTTCCCGCCAGCCGACCAGCCCGCCGCCCAGAAGCGGATCGACGAGCTCGAGCTGGCCGACCGGGACGTGGCCGCCTGCCGGGGGGCGGCCGACCTGCTGGCCAGCCTGGACGGGCAGCCGTGGGCGGCGGTCACGTCGGGACCGCGGCCGCTGATGACCGCGCGGCTGGCGGCGGCCGGCCTGGCGGTCCCCAGGGTGCTGGTCACGGCCGAGGACGTGCGGCGCGGCAAGCCCGCCCCCGACGGTTACCTGCTGGCCGCCCGGGAACTGGCCGTCTCCCCCACCAGCTGTGTGGTGGTCGAGGACTCGCCGGCCGGGGTGGCGGCCGGCCAGGCGGCGGGCGCGCTGGTGGCGGCGGTCACCACCACCCACCCGGCCGCCGCGCTGAGCGCCGCCGACCTGGTGGTGGCCGGGCTGCCCGAGGTGGCGGAGGCGGTCGGGGGCCGGCACCGGGGCCGGGGCTAGGGCCTGTTTCAAAAGTTGGTAGTGGTGCGGACCGGTCTGCGTGTCGTTGCCCGGGTATGAGTGAGGTCTCCGGTAGATGAGTCAACGACCAAGAAGACCATCTGCACTCCGGAGACCTCGTGGACACCCTAGCGGTGACGGGGCGGGCGGACCTTTCCGATGCGCAGTGGGCGGTGCTGGAGCCGCTGCTGCCCCGCGGTAAGAGGCCGGGCCGGCCGTCGACGTGGACGAAACGGCAGCTGATCGACGGGATCCGGTGGCGGACCCGGGTGGGTGCGCCGTGGCGGGATGTCCCGCCGGCCTACGGGCACTGGCTGACGGTGTACGGGCTGTTCCGCCGCTGGCAGCGGGACGGCACCTGGGCGGTGATCTTGTCCGGGCTGCAGGCCCGGGCGGATGCGGCCGGGCTGATCACCTGGGACGTGTCCGTGGATTCCACCGTGGCCCGGGCGCACCAGCACGCGGCCGGGGCGCGGAAAAGGGGGATCTGCAGGCCGAGCCGCCCGGTGACGAGCCCGCTGATCACGCGCTGGGCCGGTCCCGCGGCGGGCTGACCACCAAGATCCACCTGGCGGTCGAGCAAGGCCAGAAACCGCTGTCGGTCGTGATCACCGCGGGGCAGCGGGGCGACAGCCCCCAGTTCACCACCGTCCTGGACCAGATCGCCGTGGCCCGGCTGGGGCCGGGACGGTCTCGCACCCGCCCGGACCGGGTTCTGGCTGATAAGGCCTACGGATCCCGCGCCAACCGGGAGTACCTGCGCCGGCGCGGGATCGCCGCCACCATCCCCGAACCAGCCGGCCGCATCGGCCACCGCAAGAGGCGGGGCAGCAAAGGCGGCCGCCCGCCCGCCTTCGACACCGAGATCTACAAACAGCGGCACGCCGTCGAGTGCGGCATCAACCGGCTCAAACGCCACCGGGCCATCGCCACCCGTTATGACTGTGAGGATGATCAGATGCCGTCCGGTGCTCGGGTCTGACTCGCGCTACGACCGGCCTTTGATGCCTTGAGTTTGATCTGTCGGCTCGGGTTCTGGGCGGCGCTTGCTGCCACCAGACCGGCGGGACGTGTCCCGATAGGGGCC
>JAFAYQ010000076.1 GCA_019240215.1 Actinomycetota bacterium
TCAAGCGCGAGATGGGCGGCTAACCGCACGTTCGCCCCGGACAGCTTGGCGACCGCCGCCCGGGTTCCGTCCATCCGGACCCGTGCCGCGCTCGTCCGGCCCATCACCCACATGGTGAGCTCGGCCGGGCTGCCGATGACGGTGACCGCCGGAGTCGCGTTCCTCGCCGTGATGCGGTAGGCCCGGCCGTCCCCGCCCGCGACGATGTCGTCCCTAGCCAGTTCCACGCCGACCGGCGCCTTGCGGAGCATGAACCTGGCCCGCCGCAGCCGGTGCCACAGCATGCCGGATTCACCGCTGCTGAGTTCCCTGGGCTCCCAGCCGGGCACCGCGCGCCGCACATCCTCGTGGTGCACGAAGAACTCGACCGCGTTGGCGAGGTCGTCCACGCCGGGAAGCGCCAGCACCGACAGCCGCGGCGGCCCGGACCGGACGGCCTGCACCAGCTCGGGAAACGACGTCCGCGCCCTGATCCGCCGCTGCACGCGCGCCGTGTACCCGGCCAGCGGGCCCCCGAGGACGCCGGCCGCCGCGTCGGGACGGCGCTCCCGCAGCACCAGGTGCGCGGCCAGGTCGCCGGTGGTCCACCCCTCGCACAGGGTCGGCGCGTCCGGGCCGGTCTCCTCCAGCAGCGCGCACAGCGCCAGGCGCTCGTCCCGGGAGTAGCTCATCCGCTGATGGTAGGCGTGATTGCTACCCTGACTGAAGTCACTGTCGGCGCGGAGGGAACGATGCTTGACGCTGCCATCGCGGCCCGGCTGAAGCGCGATGGGTCCGGCCTGGTCGCGGCGATCGCCCAGCAGTACGACACCGGAGAGGTGCTCATGCTCGGCTGGATGGACGACGAGGCGCTGCATCGCACTCTCACCACCGGCCGCTGCACCTACTGGTCCCGCAGCCGCCAGGAATACTGGGTCAAGGGCGACACCTCCGGCCACCAGCAGTGGGTCAAGGCCGTGTCCCTGGACTGCGACGGCGACACCGTCCTGGTCCAGGTCGACCAGGTCGGCGCGGCCTGCCACACCGGCGACCGCACCTGCTTCGACGCCGACCGCCTGCCCGCCGAGATCGGTACCCGCCCCGAGCCGGTCCCCGCGGATGGCTGACCCCGCCCCCGCCGCCACGTCCGGCCCGGCCGCACCACCCCCCGGCGCCGTCGCCCGTCCCCGCCGCGAGTTCGTCCTGATGCTCCTGCTCGGCGCGGCCGGGGCCGGGCTGGCCCTGCTGGCCCTGCGCCAGGGCTGGGCCCGCGCCGTCTACACCGAGCCCAGGCCGCTCCCGTCCCAGTCGATCACCGTCACCGGCCAGGACATGGTCCCCGCGTCGGGCGCGCTGGCGCTGGCCGGGCTGGCCTGCCTGGCCGCCGTCATCGCCACCCGCGGCGTCCTGCGCCGGGTGGCCGGCGCGGTCCTGACCCTGTGTGGCGTCGGCGCCGTCATCGCCGCCAGCGGCTCGCTGAGCGCCGCCCGCATCATCGCCGCCGCGTCCTCCAAGGTCAGCACCTCATCGTCGGTCGCCTCGGGCGGCTCCGGCTCCACCACCGGCGGCGTCACCTCCGGTTCCTCGGCCGGCGCCGTCGTCACCGGCAACTCCTCGGTGCACACGATGCTGCTCGGCGTTCCCTGGCGCGTCGCCCTGTTCGCCGGCGCCGCCGCCATCATCGTGGCCGGCCTGCTCACCATCTGGCGCGGCCCCCGCTGGCCGGTCATGTCCGGCCGCTACGAACGCCAGTCAGCCGGGGCAGCGTCCAGTCGCCCCAACCGCCCCAGTCGCCCCGCCCCGGCCGCACCGGTCCCCGCCTCCCAGCTCGACCAGGCCGCCCTCTGGGACTCCATCACCCGCGGCGACGACCCCACCCTGGCCCCCGAGCCCCCCAGCTCGCCCAGCCCCGCCGACAACGACGGCAACACCGAGCCCACCGGCGCCGCAGGCACCCCCGGGACCACCGGTGGCCGCACCCCCCGCTGACCCTCCGCCCGGAGCCTCCGCCCCCGCACCCCGCGCCAGCCAGCCCGAAGCCTCGCCCTCGTCGGTCATCATCCCGGCGTCCGCGCCTCCGGCCCCTGCTGCCATGGCCTCCGGGCTCTCGACCCGGGCCTCAGCCCCCGGCGCACCCCCGGCCTCCACGTTCGCCGTCCTCCTGGCCGAGCACGACCCCGACGTCGCCGAACTGGCCCGCCGCTACCTGACCCGGGCCGGCGCCGACGTCACCATCACCACCGGCGCCGACGAAACCGTCGCCGCCCTGGCCGCCCGGACCGCCTCCGTCGCTGTCCTCGACCTCACCATGCCCGGCCTGGACCCCCGCCGCCTCCGCCGCCTGCTCACCACCCCGTCCCGCCAGCCCCAGACCCCCCAGCCGTCCCGCCTCCCCGCCCTGTTCCTGCTCTCCGCCAGCATGCGCCCCCGCGACCTCCGCATCGCCGCCGATGCCTGTCTCTGGCGCCCCTTCAGCCCCCGCCTCCTGGTCGCCCGCGTCCTCGCCATCGCCCCCCACCCGTCCCCGCCCCCCAGCAAAGCTCCCGCCGCCGGCCCCCCGACCACGGCCCCAACCCCGACCGCCCCCCTGACCCCAGCCGAGTCCGCCCTCCTGTCCGCCCTGGCCGCTCACCCCGGCCGCGTCCTGAGCCGCGGCCGCCTGCAAGCCATCCTCGGCCGGTCCACCCCCGGCCACCCGGCTCCCGGTCACCCCGCCTCCGGCCGCGCCATCGACGTCCACGTCAGCCAGCTCCGGGCCAAGCTGCCCGACCCCGGCGTGCTCCGTACCGTCCGCGGCGTCGGCTACATCCTCGACCAGCCCAGCCAGGAAGCCAGTCACGAGCCCCCCGGCCAGGTCGGCCCCCGGCCAGGCCGGCCAGGAAGCCAGCCATGAGCCCGCCGCCCCGGAAGCCAGCCCCGCGACCAGCCGCGCCTCCGCTCCTCAGCGCGCCCAAACCGCCCAGCCGGCCACCCAGACCCGCACGCCGGATAAGCCGGGTAACATTCCCTGAACGCCACGGCAACGGGCGCCGAACGTGCACCCCGGAACCGTGGGGTGCCTGTCGGGCCCCATCGGTGGCCGGGCTAGCATCGAGAAAATCACAGTCGATCCTGAGGGGACTGCGGACCGCGTGACAGTGCTCGACGAGATCCTGGACGGCGTACGCGCAGATCTCGCCGAACGGCAGCAGCGAGTCTCCCTGGACCAGCTCAAGGAGCTGGCGGAGCGCGCCCCGTCACCCCGTGACGGCACCGCCGCGCTGAAGGCCGACGGCGTCAGCGTCATCGCCGAAGTAAAACGGGCCAGCCCATCCAAGGGCGAGATGGCCGAGATCGCCGATCCGGCCGCGCTGGCCGCCGCCTACCAGTCCGGCGGCGCCCGGGTGATCAGCGTGCTGACCGAGAAGCGACGGTTCAACGGGTCGCTGGAGGACCTGGCCGCGGTGCGCAAGGCGGTACAGGTGCCGCTGCTCCGCAAGGACTTCGTGGTCAGCTCCTACCAGCTCTGGGAGGCTCGCGCGCACGGTGCCGACCTGGTGCTGCTGATCGTGGCCGCGCTCGAGCAGAGTGCGCTGGTCTCGCTGGTGGAACGGGCCGAGTCGATCGGCCTGGTGCCGCTGGTCGAGGTGCACGCCGAGGCCGAATTGGAGCGCGCGGTCGACGCCGGCGCCAAGGTCATCGGGGTCAATGCCCGCGACCTGACCACGCTGCGGCTGGACCGGCGTACCGTGACGGCCATGCTGCCGCGCATCCCTGAGGGCATCGTCAAGATTGCCGAGTCCGGCGTCCGCGGCCCGCACGACCTGCTCGCCTACGCCGCCGCCGGCGCCGACGCCGTGCTGGTGGGGGAGAGCCTGGTCACCGGCAAGGACCCCCGGGCCGCCGTCGCCGACCTGGTGACCGCCGCCAACCATCCCGCCCTGCGGACGGACCGCTGATGACCACCACCGGCCACCCCGGCCACCAGACCCAGACCGGAAACCAGAGCGTCCCCGACGCCACCGGCCACTTCGGCATCTACGGCGGCAGCTTCGCCCCCGAGGCGCTGACCGCCGCCCTGGACGAGCTGACCGAGCAGTACCTGGCCGCCCAGGCCGACCCGGAGTTCCAGGCCGAGCTGGCCCGGCTGCTGCGCGACTACGCGGGCCGGCCCACGCTGATCACCGAGGTGCCGCGGTTCGCGGCCGAGGCGGGCGGCGGGCGGGTCTTCCTCAAGCGCGAAGACCTCGCCCACACCGGCTCCCACAAGATCAACAATGTGCTCGGCCAGGCGCTGCTGACCCGGCGGATGGGCAAGACCCGGGTCATCGCCGAGACCGGCGCCGGCCAGCACGGCGTGGCCACCGCCACCGCCTGCGCCCTGTTCGGGCTGGATTGCGTGGTCTACATGGGCGAAGAGGACACCCGGCGGCAGGCGCTGAACGTGTCCCGGATGCGCATGCTGGGCGCCGAGGTGGTCCCCGTCCGGTCCGGCAGCCAGACCCTCAAGGACGCGATGAACGAGGCGTTCCGCGACTGGGTCGCCAGCGTCGACAACACCCACTACTGCATCGGCTCGGTCGGCGGCCCGCACCCGTTCCCGATGATGGTCCGCGACTTCCAGCGCATCATCGGGGTCGAGGCCCGTGAGCAGCTGCTGGCCCAGGTCGGCCGCCTGCCGGACGCGGTGGTGGCCTGCGTGGGCGGCGGCTCCAACGCCATCGGCATCTTCCACGCCTTCGTGCCCGACACCGGCGTCCAGCTCATCGGCTGCGAAGCGGGCGGCGAGGGCCCCGAGCCCGGCCGCAACGCCGCCACCTTGTCCTCCGGGTCGGCCGGGGTGCTGCACGGGATGCGCACGTTCTTGCTGCAGGACGACGAGGGGCAGACGCTGCCGACCCACTCGATCTCGGCTGGACTGGACTACCCGGGCGTCGGGCCCGAGCACGTCTGGCTGCGCGAGACCGGCCGCGCCAGCTACCGGGCCATCACCGACGCCCAGGCGCTGGACGGGTTCAGCGTGCTCTGCCGGACCGAGGGCATCATCCCCGCCCTGGAGTCCTCGCACGCGCTGGCCGGGGCCCTGCAGCTCGGCCGCGAGCTCGGCCCCGACGGGCTGCTGCTGGTCAACCTGAGCGGCCGCGGCGACAAGGACGTGGCCACCGTCTCCGAACGGCTGGGCCTCCTGTGACCACACCCGCCACACCGGCCACACCCGCCACACCGGGCACTCCCGCGGCGCCGCTCAGCCCCGTCGCCCAGGCCTTCGAGAAGGCCGCCTCTGAGCAGCGGGCCGCCGTCGTCGGTTACCTCCCGGCCGGTTTCCCCAGCGTCGACGGCGCGATCACCGCCGCCGTGGCGATGGCCGAGTCCGGGGTTGACGTGCTCGAGATCGGGCTGCCGTACTCCGACCCGCTGATCGACGGGCCGGTCATCCAGGAGGCCGTGCACGCCGCCCTGACCAACGGCACCCACGTCGGCGACGTGCTGCGTACCGTCGAGGCAGCCACCGCCGCGGGCGTGCCCACCCTGGTCATGACCTACTGGAACCCGATTGACCACTACGGCGTGGCCGCCTTCGCCCGCGACCTGGCCGCGGCCGGCGGGGCTGGCCTGATCACCCCCGACCTGCCGCCGGAAGAGGCCGGGCCCTGGATCGAGGCCTCCGACCGCTACGGCCTGGACCGGGTGTTCCTGGTCGCTCCCAGCTCCACCCGCGAACGCATCCAGACGGTGACCGCGGTCTGCCGCGGCTTCGTCTACGCGGCCTCCCTGATGGGGATCACCGGTACCCGCGCGACGGTCAGCGACCAGGCCGCCGGCCTGGTCAGCAAGGTCCGCGACTACACCCGGCTGCCGGTCGCGGTCGGCCTCGGGGTGCGCGACGGCGCCCAGGCCGCCCAGGTGGCCGGCTTCGCCGACGGCGTGATCGTCGGTACCGCTTTCGTGCAGCGCCTGCTCAACGCGCCCAGCCCGGACGAAGGGATCGCCGCGGTCCGCGCACTGGCCGCCGACCTCGCCGCCGGCGCCCGAGCCGGGTCCCAGGCCGCGCACGCCAGCCCGGCCGCCCCTAGCCCGGCCGCCAGCCCGGCCGCCGCCGCCAACCCGGCGGCCGCCGCGGGGAGCTGACGACGAACTCACCGGTCGCGTTCCTGCCCAGCCCGGCCCGCGGCGAGTGGCATCTCGGGCCGGTACCGGTGCGGGCCTACGCGCTGTGCATCGTGGTCGGCATCATCGGCGCGGTCTGGCTGACGGCCCAGCGCTACGCCAAGGCTGGTGGCCGCGCCGACCTGGTCCTCGACGTGGCCGCCTGGGCGGTGCCGTTCGGCCTGCTCGGGGCGGCCGCGGGTGGGGTCGTGGACCTGGCCCGGCACCTGTTCCCCGACCATCCCAACGTCTGGTCGACCGCCCGGGGCTGGGACGGCGCCATCGGGGTGCCGGGCGCGATCGCGCTCGGGGCCCTGGGCGCCTGGATCGCCTGCCGCCGGGCCGGTATCCGGCTGGGCCCGATGGCCGGCGCCGCCGCCCCGGCTGTCGCGTTCGGGGCCGCCGTGGCCTACCTGGGCGGCTGGTTCAGCCAGGCCACCTACGGGCGGCCGTCCGGTCTGCCCTGGGCGGTGGTGATCGACCCCACCCACCGGCTGGCCGGGTATGAGAACTTCGCCACGTTTGAGCCGGTCTTCGGATACGAAACCTTGTGGTGCGTGGCGGCCGGCCTGATCGTGATCTGGGCCGCCCGGCGGTTCGCGCTGATCGGCGAGCGGGCCTTCGCGCTGGCCCTCGCGGTGACCTTCAGCGGTCTCCTGGCGGCCGAATCGCTGCTGGTCAGCCCGGCTCCGCAGCTGGCCGGGCTGCGGGTCGACCAGTGGGCCGAGATCGTGACGATCGCCGGGTCGGCCGCCTACCTGTACCGGACCCGGCACCGGCACGGCCCCGACGCCATCGCCCCGCCCCCGGTCCGCGCCGACGCGGGCCCCCGGGCCACCACCGCACACGGCTGATCCGAGGGCTGATCCCGGGGCCAAACCTGCGGGCCAGGACCGGACAGGGCAGGCCAGGGTCTTGTGACACCGCGCTGTTACCGTTAACCTCCCGGGTACGCTCCCGTTAACTTTGGATCTTGAAGGTTACGAAGCTGGCTGGTGGGAACGGTTACTGGCCAGCGGATATTCAGACCCTTCCAGATCTTGGGCCGGATTCGTCCGGTGATGTAATGTGAGCGTAACTTTCGCGTAGCCAGCGAGCCGCCCCGGTGGCCTTCGCGGCAGGGCCAGCGCCGTCCCGACCGCAGTACCTGATAGCAGACGAGACGACGACAGGAGTTTTGATGGCGCCTGCCGGCAGAGAAATCACGCGTGACCACGCAGGCCGTGGTTCCGCAGCCGCCGCCCACGCTGGCCAGACCGGCCTGTACGACAGCAGCTTCGAACATGACGCGTGCGGCGTCGCCTTCATCGCTGATCTCACCGGCAAACCCGGGCACGACGTCGTGTCCAAAGCTCTGACCGCCCTGTGCAACCTCGAACACCGTGGCGCCCAGGGCGGCGACCCCGGCACCGGTGACGGCGCCGGCATCCTGACCCAGATCCCGGATGCGTTCTTCCGTGAGGTCTGTGACTTCGACCTGCCGGCCGCCGGGTCCTACGCGGCCGGCCTGGCCTTCCTGCCCACCGCGGTCGCTGCCCAGGAAGAGGGCGCCCGCGAGGAGGAGCCAGACATCTCCGAGCGTGAGCAGACGATGGCCGTCATCGCCGACCTGGCCGCGGCCGAAGGCCTGGTCGTCCTGGGCTGGCGCGACGTCCCCCACGACCCCGACGCCTGCGGCCGCGGCGCCCGCTCGGTGCTGCCGCACCTGGCCCAGCTGTTCGTGGCCGGCCGGGACCGCCAGCGCGGCATCGAGCTCGAGCGGATGGCGTACTGCCTGCGCAAGCGGGCCGAGCACGAGACCGGCACCTACTTCGCCAGCCTGTCGCCGCGGACCATCGTCTACAAGGGGATGCTGTCCGCGCCCCAGGTCGAGCCGTTCTTCCCCGACCTGTCGGACGAGCGCTACCGCTCGACCCTGGCCCTGGTCCACTCGCGCTTTTCCACCAACACGTTCCCGTCCTGGCCGCTGGCCCACCCGTACCGGTACATCGCCCACAACGGCGAGATCAACACGATCCGCGGCAACCGCAACTGGATGCGGGCCCGCGAGGCCATGCTCGGTACCAGCCTGATCCCCGACAGCGCCGACGGGCGCGGCCTGGACCGGCTGTTCCCGATCCTGGACGCTCACGGCAGCGACTCGGCCAGCTTCGACGAGTGCCTGGAGCTGCTGCACCTGGGCGGCCGCAGCCTGCCGCACGCGGTGCTGATGATGATCCCCGAGCCGTGGGAGAACCACGAGGAGATGGACCCCGCCCGGCGGGCGTTCTACCAGTTCCACGCGACGATGATGGAGCCCTGGGACGGCCCGGCGCTGATCGCGTTCACCGACGGCACCGTGATCGGCGCGGTGCTCGACCGCAACGGGCTGCGCCCCGGCCGGTACTGGGTCACCCGTGACGGCCTGGTCATCCTGGCCAGTGAGGTCGGCGTACTCGACATCGACCCGGCCTCGGTGGTCCGCAAGGGCCGCCTTCAGCCCGGCCGGATCTTCCTGGCCGACACCGGCGCGGGCCGGATCGTCGAGGACGAAGAGGTCAAGGCGGCGCTGGCCGAGGAGCACCCGTATGAGGAGCTGCTGCACGCGGGTCAGGTGCACCTGAACGACCTGCCGCCCCGCGAGCGGCGGCTGCCCGGGCCGGCCGAGCTGGTCACCCGGCAGCAGACGTTCGGTTACACCGAAGAGGAGCTGCGGGTCATCCTGTCGCCGATGGCCCGGACCGGGGCGGAGCCGATCGGCTCGATGGGCACCGACACCCCGGTGGCGGTGCTGTCGGACCGGCCCCGGCTGGTCTTCGACTACTTCAGCCAGTTGTTCGCGCAGGTCACCAACCCGCCGCTGGACGCCATCCGCGAGGAGCTGGTCACCTCGCTGGGCAGCACCACCGGGCCCGAGCAGAACCTGTTCGATCCCTCGCCGGCC
This sequence comes from Actinomycetota bacterium, assembly GCA_019240215.1. Lineage (GTDB taxonomy): Bacteria > Actinomycetota > Actinomycetes > Streptosporangiales > Streptosporangiaceae > Bog-532. Next base: position 9,029 of record JAFAYQ010000076.1, read on the forward strand.
TCCTGCCGCCAGGTCGTGCTGCCGTACCCGATCATCAGCGAGAGCGACCTGGCCAAGATCGTCCACATCAACATTGACGGCGACATGCCCGGGTTCGCCGCCCACCTGATCGACGGCCGCTACCCGGTGGCCGGCGGGGGCGAGGCCCTGCAGCAGCGGCTGGCCGAGATCCGGGCCGAGGCGTCGGCCGCGATCGCCGACGGCGCCCGGCTGCTGATCTTGTCCGACCGGGGCTTCACCCGCGACGGTGAGCCCGCCAAGCCGTCCAGCGAGCTCGCTCCGATCCCGTCGCTGCTGCTCACCGGGGCGGTGCACCACCACCTGATCCGGGAGAAGACCCGCACCACGGTCGGCCTGATCGTGGAGGCCGGCGACGCCCGCGAGTGTCACCACATGGCCCTGCTGATCGGCTACGGCGCCTCCGCGGTCGACCCGTACCTGGCCATCGAGACCGTCCAGGACATGGCCCGGCGCGGGGTGCTCGAGGGCATCACCGACGACCAGGCGGCCAGCAGCCTGATCAAGGCGCTGAACAAAGGCGTCCTCAAGATCATGTCGAAGATGGGTGTGTCCACGGTCGCGTCCTACGCGGGCGCGCAGATCTTCGAGGCGGTCGGCCTCGGCGAGACCGTCATCGACACCTGCTTCGCCGGCACCACCTCGCGGCTCGGCGGCGTCGGGTTCGACGTGCTCGCCACCGAGACCGAGCGCCGGATGTCCCGGGCGTTCCCGGCCGGCGGCAACCAGCCCACTCACCGGCGGCTCGAGGTCGGCGGCGAGTACCAGTGGCGCCGCGAGGGTGAGCCGCACCTGTTCAACCCGCAGACGGTGTTCAAGCTGCAGCACGCCACCCGCAGCCGCAAGTACGAGATCTTCAAGGAGTACACCTCCCTGGTCGACGACCAGGCGGCCAAGCTGATGACGCTGCGCGGGCTGATGCGGCTGCGCGGCGTGGACGCGCCCCGGGTGCGTGAGCCGATCCCGATCGACCAGGTCGAGCCGGTCTCCAGCATCGTCCGCCGGTTCTCGACCGGGGCGATGTCGTACGGCTCGATCTCGGCCGAGGCGCACGAGACCCTGGCCATCGCCATGAACCGGCTCGGCGGCCGGTCCAACACCGGCGAGGGCGGCGAGGACGCCGGCCGGTTCACCCGTGACGCCCAGGGCGACCTGCGCCGGTCCGCGGTCAAGCAGGTGGCCAGCGGCCGCTTCGGGGTGACCAGCCACTACCTGGTCAACGCCGACGACCTGCAGATCAAGATGGCCCAGGGCGCCAAGCCGGGCGAGGGCGGCCAGCTGCCCGGCCACAAGGTCTACCCGTGGATCGCCAAGACCCGGCACTCCACCCCCGGCGTCGGGCTGATCTCGCCGCCGCCGCACCACGACATCTACTCGATCGAGGACCTGGCCCAGCTCATCCACGACCTCAAGAACGCCAACCCGGCCGCCCGGGTCCACGTCAAGCTGGTGTCCGAGGTCGGGGTGGGCACGGTCGCGGCCGGTGTCTCCAAGGCCCACGCCGACGTGGTGCTGATCTCCGGGCACGACGGCGGCACCGGCGCCGCCCCGCTGACCAGCCTCAAGCACGCGGGCACGCCCTGGGAGCTGGGGCTGGCCGAGACCCAGCAGACGCTGCTGCGCAACAAGCTGCGGGACCGGATCGTGGTCCAGGCCGATGGCCAGCTCAAGACCGGGCGCGACGTCGTCGTCGCCGCCCTGCTGGGCGCCGAGGAGTTCGGCTTCGCCAGCGCACCGCTGGTGGTCGAGGGCTGCATCATGATGCGGGTCTGCCACCTGGACACCTGCCCGGTCGGCATCGCCACCCAGAACCCCGAGCTCCGCAAGCGGTTCTCCGGCAGACCTGAGTTCGTGGTGAACTTCTTCGAGTTCATCGCCGAGGAGGTTCGCGAGTACCTGGCCGCGATGGGCTTCCGCTCGATCGCCGAGGCGGTCGGCCAGGTCGGCCTGCTCGACACCCAGGAGGCCGTGGACCACTGGAAGGCCCACGGGCTCAACCTGGAGCCGGTGCTGTACATGCCGGAGCTGCCCGAGGGAGCCGCCCGGCGCAACACCACCACCCAGGACCACGGCATCGACCGGGCCCTCGACAACACGCTGATCCAGCTGGCCGAGGGTGCACTCCAGGACGGCCGCCCGGTCCGGCTCGACCTGCCGGTCCGCAACGTCAACCGCACCGTCGGCACCATGCTCGGCTACGAGGTCACCAAGCGCTGGGGGGCCGAAGGCCTGCCCGACAACACCATCGACATCTCGTTCCGCGGTTCCGCGGGCCAGTCGTTCGGCGCGTTCCTGCCCCGCGGGGTGACCCTCCGGCTGGCCGGTGACGCCAACGACTACGTGGGCAAGGGCCTGTCCGGCGGCCGGCTGATCGTCGCGCCCGACCCGGAGGCCCGGTTCGAAGCGGACGAGCAGATCATCGCGGGCAACGTGATCGGCTACGGCGCCACCGCCGGTGAGATCTACCTGCGCGGCGTGGTCGGCGAGCGGTTCTGCGTCCGCAACTCGGGCGCCGTCGCGGTCGCCGAGGGCGTCGGCGACCATGGCTGCGAGTACATGACCGGCGGCCGGGTGGTCGTGCTCGGGCAGATCGGCCGCAACTTCGCGGCCGGCATGTCGGGCGGCGTCGCCTACGTGCTCGACCTGCCCGCCCACCGGGTCAACCCCGAGATGGTCGACCTCGACCCGCTCGACAACGAGGACGAGGCGTTCCTGCGCGACACCGTCGAACGGCACCTGGCCGAGACCGGCTCGCCGGTCGCGGCCCAGCTGCTGGAGGACTGGGACGACGCCCGGTCCCGGTTCGGCAAGATCATGCCCAAGGACTACAAGCGCGTGCTGTCCGCCACCTTGATGGCCGAGCGCGAAGGCCGTGACGTGAACGAAGCCGTCATGTCCGCCTCGCACGGCTGACCATCACCGAAGCTTGGGCAGTGGCCGTCCGTGTGGGCTGCCGCCCAGGTGCGGGACCCGCCAACGGCGCCGGGTCCCCCAAAACCCGGGACCCGCCAATGGCGCCGGGTCCCCCAACAACTGAGTAAGCACCGCAGCGTCGCGTCACCTACGGAAGCAAAGGACGACCATCCGATGGCCGATCCCAAGGGATTCCTGACCACCCCGCGCGAGACCCCGGCCCGGCGCCCGGTCGACGTGCGGATCCAGGACTGGCGTGAGGTGTACCACGACTTCCCGGCCGGCCGCCTGGAACGCCAGGCCGGCCGCTGCATGGACTGCGGCATCCCGTTCTGCCACACCGGCTGCCCGCTCGGCAACCTGATCCCCGAGTGGAACGACCTGGTCTGGCGGCACGACTGGTACGAGGCGTCCGAGCGGCTGCACGCCACCAACAACTTCCCCGAGTTCACCGGCCGCCTGTGCCCGGCCCCGTGCGAATCCGCCTGCGTGCTCGGCATCAACGCCGATCCGGTCACGATCAAGCAGGTCGAGGTGGAGATCATCGACCGCGCCTGGGAGGAAGGCTGGGTCCAGCCCGAACCGCCCACCGTGCGGACCGGCCACAAGGTCGCGGTGATCGGCTCCGGCCCGTCCGGGCTGGCCGCCGCCCAGCAGCTGACCCGGGCCGGCCATGAGGTCACCGTGTTCGAGCGGGCCGAGGCGCCCGGTGGCCTGCTCCGGTTCGGCATCCCCGAATTCAAGATGGAAAAGCGCCACCTGGACCGGCGGCTGACCCAGATGCGGGCCGAGGGCACCGTGTTCCGCTGCGGCGTGAGCGCTGGCAACGACATCACCGCCGCCGAGCTGCGCGACCAGTTCGACGCGATCATGCTGGCGGGCGGCTCGACCGTGGCCCGCGGCCTGCCGGTGCCGGGCAGCGACGCCAACGGCATCCACCAGGCCATGGAGTTCCTGCCGCTGGCCAACCGGGCGGTCAACGCGGCCGCCGCCAGCGGCCAGGCGGTCAGCGACCCGGCCATCAGCGCCCGCGGCAAGCACGTGGTCATCATCGGCGGCGGTGACACCGGCGCCGACTGCCTGGGCACCTCGCACCGGCAGGGGGCCGCCTCGGTCACCCAGCTGGAGATCATGCCGCAGCCGCCGGAGGCGCGCCCGGTGCACCAGCCGTGGCCCACCTACCCGATGACCTTCCGCGTTTCCAGCGCCCACGAGGAGGGCGGGATGCGGGTCTACGCGGTCTCCACCCAGGAGTTCGTCACCGACGACGACGGTCACGTGCGCGCGCTGCGCCTGGTCGACGTGGAGTTCTCCGGCGGCAAGTTCGAGCCGGTGCCCGGCACCGAGCGCGACCTGCCCGCCGACCTGGTCCTGCTGGCCATGGGCTTCACCGGTCCCGAGCAGGGCGACCTGCTCACCGACCTCGGCGTCGACTACGACCCGCGCGGCAACGTGGCCCGCGACCTGGACTACCAGACCTCGGTGCCGGGCGTGTTCGTGGCCGGTGACATGGGCCGCGGCCAGTCCCTGATCGTGTGGGCGATCGCCGAGGGCCGCAGTGCCGCGGCCGGCCTGGACGCCTACCTGAGCGGCCAGACCGTGCTGCCGGTGGCCATCCCGCCGACCGCGCGCCCCATGGCCTAACCGAGTCGCCGCTCGCGCACCACCAGCCCCACCTTCACCTACAGCCCCGCTAGCCATGGCCAACCCCGCCCCCACCACGAGCCCCGCCAGCACCGGGATCCCGTGCGCATCATTGTCGGCGATCAGCACCACCCCGTCGGCCAGGATCACCAGCGCCGCGACCACCGTCTGCGCCACCGGCCGCCTGACCACCGCCAGCCCCACCAGCGAGGTGGCCACGAAGAACGTCGCGGCCGAGTTACCGCCCCCCGCCGAGGCGAACGCGTAGGTGGTCAGCAGGTTGAACCCGATCACCCCGACCAGAAACAATCCGGTCGCCCGCCCCGGACCCCACAGGTACACCGCCAGCGTGGCGATCACGAACAGCAGGATCAGGTTGTAGATGGTGCCCTCAAGCCCGCCGTCCTGCACGATCGAGCCGGTCAGCAGCCGCCAGTACTGGTGGTGGAACCGGATCTGGTCCGGCGCCCGGTACAGCGCGGTGTAGATGCCGTGCCAGCCCAGCTCGATCAGCGACGGCACCGCCACCACCGCGGTGATCGCCAGCGCGGCCGGGCGCGGCGCCCGCAGCCGCGACCCGACGTCTCGCAGCAACAGCACCGCGCACCCGATCGCGGCGATCTCCATCACCAGGTAGCCGATCGTGCTGATCGTCCCGGTCCCGGACGTGTTCATGGACGTGCCCCGTCTCTCTGCTCAGCGTCATCCTTGCCTCTAACAACGTTAGAGACGGCCATCGCCCGCCAACACTGCCAGTGATCAGCACCCCGCCGTGACATTTGTCAGGTCGTGGCCGCGACCCGTCCCCGCCGTGCACAACCGGTAAAACCTGCGTGACACCCCTCGGCACCGAGCCCCCTTCCGCCGTACAGTGGTATAGACCACTTACGGCCGAGCCGGTGCCAGCGCCGGAGCCGGAGGAGGACCGCCATGACCCGCCGCGCCAAGATCGTCTGCACGCTGGGGCCCGCCACCGCCAGCCCCGAACGGATCGCCGCCCTGGTCGCCGCCGGCCTGGACGTGGCCCGGCTCAACCTCAGCCACGGCCACCAGGACGACCACCAGCAGGTCTACGACCGAATCCGGGCCGCCTCGAACACAGCCGGCCGCAGCGTGGGCGTGCTCGCCGACCTGCAGGGACCCAAGATCCGCCTGGGCACGTTCCCCGGCGGCCCGGTCCGGCTGGCCCCCGGCGACGAGTTCACCATCACCGTGGCCGACGTCCCCGGCGACCGGCACCAGGCCTCCACCACCTACCAGCACCTGGCCCGGGACGTCGTGGCCGGCGACCGCATCCTCATCGACGACGGCCGGGTCCTGCTGGCGGTGGCCGACGTGGCCGGCGACCGGGTCCGCACCGTGGTCCAGGTGGGCGGGATGATCTCCGACCACAAGGGCATCAACCTGCCCGGGGTCGCCGTCAGCGCCCCCGCGCTGACCCCCAAGGACCAGGCCGACCTGCGCTGGGCGCTCGGGGTGGGCGTCGACCTGGTCGCGCTGTCGTTCGTCCGGGACCCCGGCGACGCCGGCACCGCCCGCCGGATCATGGACGAGTGCGGGGTCCGGGTGCCGCTGATCGCCAAGATCGAGAAGCCGGAGGCGGTCGCCGCGCTGCCGGAGATCGTGGACGCGTTCGACGGGATCATGGTGGCCCGCGGCGACCTCGGGGTGGAACTGCCGCTCGAGCAGGTCCCGCTGGTGCAGAAGCGCGCGATCGCGCTGGCCCAGGAGAAGGCGCGCCCGGTCATCGTGGCCACCCAGATGCTGGAGTCGATGATCTCGGCCCCCCGGCCCACCCGGGCCGAGGTGTCCGACGTGGCGACCGCGGTCGACCAGGGCGCCGACGCGGTGATGCTGTCGGCCGAGACCAGCGTGGGGGAGTACCCGGTCGAGGCGGTCGCCACCATGGCCCGGGTGATCACGGCGGCCGAGGAGGGGTCACTGCGCCCGCTGTCCTCGCTGCCGCGGGTGCCGACCACCGTCGGCGGGGCCATCGCCCGGGCCGCGGCCGAGGTCGGGGCGGCCGTCGGCGCCCGCGCGCTGGTCGCGTTCACGATGACCGGGGAGACCGCCCGGCGGCTGGCCCGCTACCGGTCCCCGATTCCGCTGCTCGCCTTCACCTCGGTGCCCGCCACCCGCAGCCAGCTGTCGCTGACCTGGGGCGTGGAGACGTTCATCGTCCCCTCGGTCAACCACACCGACGAGATGGTCCGCCAGGTCGAGGCCGCACTGCTGGACATCGCCCGGCTGGAAAAGGGCGACCGGGTGGTCATCGTGGCCGGCAGCCCGCCCGGCAGCCCCGGCAAGACCAACGCGCTGCGGGTGCACCGGATCGGCGACGCGGTGGCGCACCCCGCGTCCTGGTAAAGTCGCCCCCGGGTCGTGACTGGCGCTGAGGTGGAGCACCACCGGGGAGCGGCCCGTCGGTCGGTACCGTCGGCACGCCGCGCGCCTGGGCACCCCCTTTCCTTGTCGTCTGCCCGGGAGAAGTGCGATGGCCGAGACCGAGATCAACGTCAGCTCCGAGGTTTCCACTGGCTACCGCGCCATGCTGGACGTGATCGGGGCGTCCGAGCCCGGGATCGCCCGCGCCATCGGCGACGAGCTGGCCAACCAGCGCCGCCAGCTCAAGCTGATCGCGTCGGAGAACTACGCCTCGCCCGCGGTGCTGATGGCCATGGGTACCTGGCTGTCCGACAAGTACGCCGAGGGCACCGTCGGCCACCGGTTCTACGCCGGCTGCGAGGTGATCGACGAGGTGGAGTCGATCGCGGCCGGCCACGCTCGGGCGCTGTTCGGAGCCGAGCACGCCTACGTCCAGCCCCACTCCGGCATCGACGCCAACCTGGTCGCCTACTGGTCGATCCTGGCCAAGCGGGTCGAGCGCCCGTTCCTGGACGAGGCCGGCGCCAAGAACGTGGACGGCCTCGACCGGGACGCCTGGGCCCAGCTGCGCGCCCAGTTCGGCTCCCAGCGGATGATGGGCATGTCGCTGGACGCCGGCGGCCACCTGACCCACGGCTTCCGCGCCAACATCTCCGGCAAGATGTTCGACCAGGCCAGCTACGGCACCGACGAGCAGACCGGGCTGCTCGACTACGACGCCATCGCCGCCCAGGCCCGCGAGTTCCGCCCGCTGATCCTGGTGGCCGGTTACTCGGCCTACCCGCGCAACCCCGACTTCGCCCGCCTGGCCGAGATCGCGGCCGAGGTCGGCGCCACCTTCATGGTCGACATGGCGCACTTCGCCGGGCTGGTGGCGGGCGGCGTGCTGACCGGCAACCTCAACCCGGTCCCGCACGCCGACGTGGTCACCAGCACCACCCACAAGTCGCTGCGCGGCCCGCGCGGCGGCCTGGTGCTGTGCACCCCCGAGTACGCCCCGTTCGTCGACCGTGGCTGCCCGCTGGTGCTCGGCGGCCCGCTCGAGCACATCATCGCCTCCAAGGCGGTGGCCCTGGCCGAGGCCCGCCAGCCCGCGTTCGCGCAGTACGCGGCCCAGATCGTCACCAACGCCCGCGCCCTGGCCGAGGGACTGCTGCGCCGGGGCGTCACCCTGGTCACCGGCGGCACCGACAACCACCTGGTGCTGGCCGACGTCGCCGCCAGCTACGGCCTGACCGGCCGCCAGGCTGAAGCCGCCCTGCTCGAATCAGGCGTGGTCACCAACCGCAACTCGGTCCCCCGCGACCCCAACGGCGCCTGGTACACCTCCGGCATCCGCCTCGGCACCCCCGCCCTCACCACCCTCGGCATGGGCCCCGCCGACCTCGACGAGGTCGCCGACATCATGACCACCGCCCTGGCCGCCACCACCCCGCAGCCTGGCTCCAAGGCCAAGCACCAACTGGACGCGACCGTCGCCGAAGCCTGCCGCACCCGCTGCGCCGACCTCCTGGCCCGCCACCCCCTGTACCCCCAGATCCAGCTCTGAGCCCACCGCTGCGCCGGTCACGAGACCGCCTTTTATCTCCCGTGACCGGCCAGCCCCCCGCCGTACTCCGGTCCCCGCTCCGCTCCCCGGCCGCGCATCCGCTCCCGCCGGCTGTCGGCTGATGCTGCCCTGGCCCCGTCAGTACTTGGGCCCGACGAACTCATCCAGCCGCCGGACGGCCTCCCGCCGCGCCACCGAGATCGTGTTGCGGCGGGAGAAGCGCCAGTCCACGCCGAGCTGGTCCAGCGTCTGCCCGCACAGCCCGAGGATGTCCGCAGACTCATTGGTAAACATGTAACGCGGGTACGCGTACCAGCGGTCGCCGCTGGCCAGCGGGCGGCGGACCCGGGACCAGAACCGGCAGCCGTCAGAGTGGAACAGCCCCCGCGCGAACGCGCCGGCCTGGCGGCTGACGATGTCCTGCTGCCACGGCACCAGCTCGATCAGCCGGTTGTGCTTCTTACCGGGGCCGTGTTGCGGCAGCAGATGCGGCCAGTGACGCGAATAACAAAGAATCTCCGTGCACCCGGTCCCCGGCCGGGCCGACACCTTGTTGGCGGGCCTGATCGCGCTCATTGCCGCCTCGCATTCCACCCGCAGCCCGGGCCAGGCATCGGCACAGAAAATGCGCAGCACCCACACGCCCTTGGCGGGATCACCACCAACGCTGATACAGCCGTCCCCGAGATAGAGCCCGAGCAGATAGGCGTACTGGCCTTGCGGTTCCGGCAGTTCCGGGGGTATCGCACACCGCGGGCACGCCAGCGCGCTTCGCCGTCCGCCGCGCTCCTGGGCCGCCTCGTCAAACACGCCGAAAGTGTCACATTCGCCACTGACAAAAGGCGGTAGAAAGGTGCCCCGGGTGGGATTCGAACCCACACTGCACGGATTTTGAGGCCGCGGACTCTGCCGATTGGTCTACCGGGGCATGACGGTCTGAACGGGAGTGGCCGACCCTAAATGTACCCGCTGCCTGTACTCTCGTCAGCGTGAGCCAGAAGCAGCTACGAGTCGTTATCGCCGAGGATGAGGCGCTTATCCGCCTGGACCTCAAGGAAATGCTGGAAGAAGAGGGCTACGCCGTGGTGGCCGAGGTCGGTGACGGTGAGGCGGCCGTCGAGCAGGTGACCGCCCAACGTCCCGAGCTTGCCATCCTCGACGTCAAGATGCCCGTCCTCGACGGCATTTCGGCGGCGGAACGGATCGCGGCCGAGCGGCTGGCCCCGGTGGTCATCCTCACCGCGTTCTCCCAGCGCGAGCTGGTCGAGCGCGCCCGCGACGCGGGCGCCATGGCCTACCTGGTCAAGCCGTTCACCAAGGCCGACCTGGTGCCGGCCATCGAGATGGCGGTCAGCCGGTTCCAGGAGATCACCACCCTGGAATCCGAGGTCGGCAACCTCCGTGAGCGCCTCGAGGTCCGCAAGGTGCTCGACCGGGCCAAGGGCCTGCTGCAGGCCGAGCACGGCATGACCGAGCCGGAGGCGTTCCGCTGGATCCAGAAGACGTCGATGGACCGGCGCCTCACGATGCGTAAGGTCGCCGAAGCCGTGATCGAGGGCACGCTGAGCGCGTCGCAGCAGCCCGAATCCTCGCCGTCCTGACCCAAATTCGGGACTTACCGGGCCAAGAACCGACAAAGAGGAGCCCGGGGCGCCTTTGGTGCCGTATCCGCCTTCCCCGGTCGGACACGTTCTCTACTGAGCTCCCCGGGCTCTCTACCTCCACGGTAGCGAGCCACCACCGTACAAAGCAAAGGCAGGCCACCCCCGAGATGGTGCGCGGTCGCAGTTTCTTCGCCCGCCGTTTACGGCCTGACCGCCTGTTCGTCTCCGTCGCTGCTCTCTGCTGATAAAGGGCCGGCTTACTGTGACTGAAGTGTCGCCTGCGCTTCACCGTCCGCCGCCACCCCATCCCGCCCGGCCGCCCGCTTCCGCTACTCAGCGTCACTGTGCGTTTGTCCGTCGCCGAACGTGCCGCCTCCCTGGTTGAAGCGGCAACCATGCGCTTCCTGTCGCACTCGCCGTTGTCGCACCACGGCATCCCATGACTTTCGGTAATACCGCCACTACGTATTTAGCAACCGAAACCGGGCACTGGCCCCTCCGGCCGCGGCCGCCCAACATAACAATCTCGTCTCCACCACCTCGCCCACCCAGAATCACCCTGGCCGGCCGCCAGTCGCCCGTCTCGCGCCCAGCGGCTCCGCCTCGCGCCGAGCGGCTCCGTCTCGCGCCGAGCGGCTCCGCCTCGCGCCCAGCCCGGTCCCTGGCCCCGGGCCGGCATTCTCCGGCTCGCGACCGGTCGGCTCGCCCGTGGCCCCCCTGTGAGCCCGGACCGCCGGACGGCCCCCGGGCATCGCCAGCCGCCATAGCCGCCATCTGGCGGGAGCGGTGGCGGGCCGGGAGCGGTGGCGCGGCCGGGAGCAGCGGCGCGGCCGGGAGCGGTGGCGCGGCCGGGAGCGGAGCGGGGACCGGAGTACGGCGGGGTGCTGGCCGGTCACGGGAGATAATCCGCGGTCAACGCTCCGCCACCCGCCGCAGCGGCCTTGCCCCAGCCCCAGCCCCGGCCTTGCCCCAGCCGTGCCCCAGCCCCGGCCGTGCCCCAGCCCCGGCCGCGCCCGGAGCCGCCCCGCCCCGGGACCCCCACCCGCGCCCGAATCCTCCCCCCGCGCCCCGACCCTCCGCATACCCGACCACCCCGCACTGCCTGTGCACAACTGTCCACCCGTGCGTAATTAGCCGGCTTTCGCCCGGGAGACACCATGATTTGCAATTAATTCGTTACCCATAAGTGACCCGAGCCCCCGTTTCGCCCCTGTTCCATCGCAGGTCAGCGCCCGCCCGCCGGTGCGCAACCGGTTTTCCGCAGCGTTTCGTATTTTCTTGTGCGAAACGGCGCGACTTCTTCGTTGTTATCGCTCACAATGCCTGAGGAGAACCGGCGAAAGCCGCTATGTTCTACGAACCCGAGGAACCCAACGAAGGGAGCCTTCATTGTCTGACGTATCAGGACAGCGCCAGCTAGGACCGAGGCGATTTGGGCGGCGTGCCCGAATCGGTGCTGTGTCCGCCGTGACCGCCGTCGCGGCCGCCGCGGGCGCGTTCGGTGCCACGGCCGCCTCGGCCTCAGCCGCCAGGCCGGCCCACGCCGGCGGCGGCCCCAGCGTCACCAGCTCGTACTTCGGCAGCACGGTGGAGCCGTACACCGGCAAGAACACCGCCGTCTACCGCTACACCCTGCGCGGCGGCGGGGTGACCGCCAACGTGCTCAGCTACGGCGGCATCATCCAGTCGATCAGCGTGCCCGGCCGCAACGGCCAGGTCGCCGACGTCACCCTTGGTTTCAAGACTCTTGCTGACTATGTGAAGTACGACAGCCCGCCGGTGACCGCCAACGGCGGCCCCTACTTCGGTGAGTCGATCGGCCGCTACGGTAACCGCATCGCCAAGGGCACCTTCAGCCTCGTGCAGCCCGGCGTGGGCAAGGTCACCTACACGCTGCCGATCAACAACAACGGCAACACCCTGCACGGTGGCCTGGTCGGCTTCGGCAGCCACGTGTGGGCGGCCAAGACCGTGAACACCAGGGGCAGCGCCGGCGTCCAGCTCACGCTGGTCAGCCCGAACGGTGACCAGGCGGGCGCGGCCGGTTCCCCCGGCTGCCCGAACGGCTGCACCGGGTTCCCGGGCGAGATCAAGAACGTCGTCACCTACACGATCAACAGCCACGGCGCGCTGACGATCCACTACAAGACGACCGACGAGTCCAAGAACCTGAACTCGGTCATCAACCTGACCAACCACAGCTACTTCAACCTGGCCGGTGAGAGCTCGCCCGCGGGCTCCGCCTACCGCCAGGACATCATGATCAACGCGAACAAGTACACGCCGACCGACCTGACCCAGATCCCGCTGGGTTACAACGTCAGCGTCAAGGGCACGCCGTTCGACTTCACCCACCCGAAGGCCCTCGGTGCCCAGATCGACGACGTGAGCGCTCCGGACAACGCGCCGGCCGCCGACAACCAGCTGCTGCTGGCCCAGGGCTACGACCACAACTGGGTGCTGAACCAGCAGACCAAGTGGACCACCGGCCCGGACGGCCTCAACCTGGCCGCCCGCGCGTCCGACCCGGCCAGCGGCCGCACCCTGACCGTGTGGACCGACCAGCCGGGCGTCCAGTTCTACAGCGGCAACTTCCTCACCGGCACCCTGGTGGGGATCAGCGGCCACACCTACCGGCAGGGCGCGGGCTACACGTTCGAGACCCAGCACTTCCCGAACTCGCCCAACCAGCCGAACTTCCCGACCACCGAGATCAAGGCCGGCCAGACGATCAACTCGACGACGATCTTCGCGTTCTCGTCCTGAGCTGAGACCCTGACCTGATTTTCCGGGTGGCCCGGCGGCAGTTGCCGCCGGGCCGCCTCTTTTTGACCGTAGGATCGATCCGTGGCGACGAAGACGGGGACCGCGCCCAGCGGCAAAACCAGCGCAAAGGCTGGTGACCAGGCCAAAAAGCCAGGCCGAGAGCCAGCCAGCCAGGCGGGCCAAGAGCCGGCCAACGGGCGGCTGCTGCTGCTCGACGGGCACTCACTGGCCTACCGGGCGTTCTTCGCGCTGCCCGCCGAGAACTTCTCCACCACCACCGGCCAGCCCACCAACGCGGTCTACGGGTTCACCGCGATGCTCATCAACGTGCTCCGGGACGAGCAGCCCACCCACGTGGCGGTGGCCTTCGACCGCAGCGAGCCGACGTTCCGGCACGAGCAGTACGTCGAGTACAAGGCCAACCGGCGCGAGACCCCGGAGGACTTCCGCAGCCAGCTCAGCCTGATCTTCGAGGTGCTGGACGCGCTCGGCATCAAGCGGCTGTCGGTGGCCGGCTACGAGGCCGACGACCTGATCGCCACCCTCGCCACCCAGGCCGAGGCCGAGGGTATGGACGTGCTCATCGTCAGCGGCGACCGCGACGTCCTCCAGCTCGTCGACGACCACGTGACCGTGCTGATGACCCGGCGCGGCATCACCGACATGTCCCGCTTCACGCCGGCCGCGGTCGAGGAGAAGTACACCCTCACCCCGGCCCAGTACCCGGACTTCGCCGCCGTCCGCGGCGACCCCAGCGACAACCTGCCCGGCATCCCCGGGGTGGGGGAGAAGACCGCGACCAAGTGGATCCGCGAGTTCGGCTCGCTGGAGGAGCTGGTCAACCGGGTCGACGAGGTCAAGGGCAAGGCCGGTGACGCGCTCCGCGAGCACCTCGGCGACGTGCTCCGCAACCGGCAGATGACCGCGCTGGTGCGCGACGTGCCGCTCGGCGACATCGGCGCCGGCCCGGACGACCTGGTGCCCAAGGTCTGGGACCGCGACCAGATCCACCAGCTGTTCGACACCCTGCAGTTCCGGGTGCTGCGCGACCGGCTCTACCAGACCCTGCCCGACGGCATCGCCGGGGTCGCGGGCGGCGACGACAGCGCCGCCGAGCCCGCGGCCGGCTTCGACATCGAGGTCACCCTGCTCGGCCCGGACGAGGTGGCCGAGTGGATCGCCGACCACGCGGCCGAGCCCGCCGCCATCGACCGTCCGGACCCCGCCGACCGCGAGGCCGTACAGACCCCGATCACCCGGGCCGGGCTGGCCGTGGCGGGCACCTGGGGCCGCGGCACCGGCACGCTGACCGGGATCGCGATCGCCGCCACCGACGGCCACGGCGCCTACCTCGACCCGACCGCGCTGACCGAGTCCGACAGCGAAGCCCTGGGCGGCTGGCTGGCCACCGCCGACCTGCCCAAGGCGCTGCACGACGCCAAGGGCCCGATGCACGCGTTCGCCGCCCACGGCTTCGAGCTGGCCGGGCTGACCAGTGACACCGCGCTGGCCGCCTACCTGGCCCTGCCCGGCCAGCGCTCGTTCGACCTCGGCGACCTGACCCTGCGCTACCTGGGCAAGGAGCTGCGCGACGACGCCGGCACCCCCGAGCAGCTCACGCTCGACGGCTCGGGCGAGGAGGACGCCGCCGCCAACCTGGTGCTGCACGCGCGGGCCACCGCCGAGCTGGCCGACGCGCTCGACGCCGATCTGGAACGGCGCGGCGCCGGGACCCTGCTGCACGACGTGGAGCTACCGCTGGTGGACGTGCTGGCGCGGATGGAACGGACCGGCATCGCGGCCGACACCGACTACCTGAGCGGCATGTCCGCGACGTTCCAGGGCGACGTCAAGGGGTCCGAGCAGGCCGCGTTCGCGGTCGTCGGGCACGAGTTCAACCTCGGCTCGCCCAAGCAGCTCCAGGAGGTGCTGTTCACCGAGCGGGGGCTGCCCAAGACCAAGCGCATCAAGACCGGCTACACCACCGACTCCGACGCGCTCACCTCGCTGCTCGGCCAGACCGGGGACCCGGTGCTGGAGCACCTGCTGCGCTACCGGGACGTGGCCAAGCTCAAGTCCATCGTGGACTCGCTGATCCCGATGGCCGACGATCACGGCCGCATCCACACCACCTTCAACCAGATGATCGCGGCCACCGGGCGGCTGTCCTCGACCGACCCGAACCTGCAGAACATCCCGATCCGGACCGAGGAAGGCCGCGGTATCCGGCGTGCGTTCGTGGTCGGCCAGGGGTACGAGACCCTGCTGACCGCCGACTACAGCCAGATCGAGCTGCGCATCATGGCCCACCTGTCCGGCGACCAGGCGCTGATCGCCTCGTTCGAGTCCGGCCACGACTTCCACGCCGCGACCGCCGCCCGCGTGTTCGCGCTCCCGCCCGAGGAGATCAACGGGGATCTGCGCAACCGGATCAAGGTGATGAACTACGGCCTGGCCTACGGCCTGTCCGCGTTCGGGCTGTCGGACCGGCTGCACATCTCCTCGGAGGAGGCGCGGGCGCTGATGGACGAGTACTTCGCCGAGTTCGGCGGGGTCCGCGACTACCTGCGGGACGTGGTCGCCCAGGCCCGCCAGGAGGGCTACACCGAGACCATGTTCGGCCGCCGCCGCTACCTTCCCGACCTGACCTCCGACAACCGCCAGCGCCGGGAGATGGCCGAGCGGATGGCGCTGAACGCCCCGATCCAGGGCTCGGCCGCCGACATCATCAAGATGGCCATGCTGGCCGTCGACCGGGCCATCGCCGACCGCGGCCTCAAGTCGCGGATGCTGCTCCAGGTCCACGACGAGCTGATCTTCGAGGTCGCCGCCGGCGAGTTCGAGGCCCTGCGTGACCTGGTCTGCGACCAGATGGCCAACGCGGCCCAGTTGCGGGTCCCGCTGGAGGTCTCGGTGGGGTCCGGACACAGCTGGTGGGACGCCGCTCACTGAGCGGAATAGGCAGACCCGGCTCGATGTTGTAACAACCACGCACCGACGCGCCGGTCACGGTAACTCCGATTGACCCCGTGGCGTTGCTCTCATATTCTGAACGCTGCGCTGTGTCCTCGTGTGGTCCGCTTGTCACTTGACCTCACCGGCGGTCTTAGGCCGCCCAGCGGGCCGGTTCCGCCGGCTTTGCGGGTTTCGCGATTCCTGGTCCTCCCTGCGGTGACACGGCCGTAGTACGCCCACAATCCTGTCCGCATCCGGAGCCAACCCACACATGACGAGCAGTACAGAAGCAACCTCGACCCCAAAGGTAGCGGTCAACGACATCGGGTCCGAGGAAGCATTCCTCGCCGCGATCGACGAGACCATTAAGTACTTCAACGACGGTGACATTGTCGAAGGCACCATCGTCAAGGTCGATCGAGACGAGGTCTTGCTCGACATCGGCTACAAGACAGAGGGAGTCATTCCCTCTCGCGAGCTGTCGATCAAGCATGACGTCGATCCCCACGATGTGGTCAAGACTGGCGAGCACATCGAGGCCCTTGTCCTGCAGAAGGAGGACAAGGAGGGGCGCCTGATCCTGTCCAAGAAGCGCGCCCAGTACGAGCGCGCCTGGGGCACGATCGAGAAGATCAAGGAAGAGGACGGCGTCGTCAACGGCACCGTGATCGAGGTCGTCAAGGGCGGCCTGATCCTCGACATCGGCCTGCGCGGCTTCCTGCCCGCGTCGCTGGTGGAGATGCGCCGCGTCCGCGATCTGCAGCCGTATGTGGGCCGCGAGCTCGAAGCCAAGATCATCGAGCTCGACAAGAACCGCAACAACGTGGTGCTGTCCCGGCGGGCCTGGCTGGAGCAGACCCAGTCCGAGGTGCGGCACACCTTCCTCAACACCCTGCAGAAGGGCCAGATCCGCAAGGGTGTGGTCTCTTCCATCGTCAACTTCGGCGCGTTCGTCGACCTGGGCGGGGTGGACGGCCTGGTGCACGTGTCCGAGCTGTCCTGGAAGCACATCGACCACCCGGGTGAGGTGGTCGAGGTCGGCCAGGAGGTCACGGTCGAGGTGCTGGACGTGGACATGGACCGCGAGCGGGTCTCGCTGTCGCTGAAGTCCACCCAGGAAGACCCCTGGCAGCAGTTCGCCCGCACCCACCAGATCGGCCAGGTCGTGCCCGGCCGGGTCACCAAGCTGGTGCCGTTCGGCGCGTTCGTGCGGGTCGAGGAGGGCATCGAGGGCCTGGTCCACATCTCCGAGCTGGCCGACCGCCACGTGGAGATCCCGGAGCAGGTCGTGCAGGTCGGCGACGAGATCTTCGTGAAGATCATCGACATCGACCTGGACCGGCGGCGGATCTCGCTGTCGCTCAAGCAGGCCAACGAGGGCACGATCGGCGAGGCCGTCGGCGACGACTTCGACCCGACCCTCTACGGCATGCCGGCCACCTACGACACCGAGGGCAACTACGAATACCCCGAGGGCTTCGACGCCGAGACCGGCGAGTGGCTCGAGGGCTTCGACGCCCAGCGCGAGGAGTGGGAGCGCCAGTACGCCGAGGCGCGGACCCGCTTCGAGGCGCACCGGCGGCAGGTCGAGGAGGCCCGCAAGGCCGACTCCGAGGCGATCGCCAGCGGCGACGACGGGGCTCCGGCCGCGTCGACCAGCAGTTCGTCGTCGAGTTCGTCGTCGTCCAGCAGCAGCACCCCGCGCGGGGCCACCCGGTCCAGCACCGGCGCCCCGAGCGGCGGCGGCGCGCTGGCCTCCGACGAGGCCCTCGCGGCGCTGCGCGACAAGCTGTCCGGCAACCAGGGCTGAGGTTCACCTCGGCTTCAGCTGCCGGACGCTCGTCCGGACCATGATCGGGTGGAGTTCCCCGCAACTGCGGGGGCTCCACCCCTTCATTTACGCCCGGAAAATTCTGAAAACGTCTGACCGGGCTGAGCAGACAGCTACTGCGGAGGTCACGTGCTTCGAGTCGGTCTGACCGGCGGAATCGGTTCCGGCAAGAGCGAGGTGTCCCGGCGCCTGGCCGAGCGCGGGGCCGCCCTGATCGACGCGGACGTGGTCGCCCGCGAGGTGGTCGAGCCCGGCACCCCCGGCCTCGGCCAGATCGCGGCCGTGTTCGGCCCCGACGTCCTGCTGCCCGACGGCCGCCTGAACCGCGAACGGCTCGGCCAGCTGGTGTTCGCCGACGAGGACCTGCTGGCCAAGCTCAACGCGATCGTGCACCCGCTGGTGCACGAGCGGACCCGCCAGCTCGAGCAGGAAGCGGCCGCCGCCGTCGGCCCGGCCGGGATCGTGCTGCACGACGTGCCGCTGCTGGCCGAGAACCAGCTGCAGCGGGGCTACGACACCGTGATCGTGGTCGACGCCCCCGACGACCAGCGGCTGCGGCGGCTGGTCGACGCCCGCGGGCTGACCGAGAAGCACGCCCGCGAGCGGATGGCCGCCCAGGCCAGCCAGGACCAGCGGCTGGCCATCGCCGACATCGTCATCGACAACTCCGGCACCCTGGCCGACCTCGACCAGCAGGTCGACGACGTGTGGGCGGTGCTCCGCGATCTGGCCGCCCCGGGGTCCGCCGCCGACGCCGCCCGGGCCGGAATGTCGGACCCCCCGCGTACTGTTGAAACCTGAGCCAGCCGGCTCGTTACCCGTCCCAGGAGGAGGTCCCATGCCGCGTCCCGTGACCGACCTCAAGCGCCGGGTCGCGCCCTTCCACGTGGTGACCGAGATGACGCCCGCGGGGGACCAGCCCGCCGCCATCGCCGCGATGGAGGAGCGCATCCGGGACGGGGAGAAGGACACCGTCCTGCTCGGTGCGACCGGCACCGGTAAGACCGCGACCGTGGCCTGGCTGGCCGAGCGGCTGGATCGCCCCGTCCTGGTCATGCTGCCGAACAAGACACTCGCCGCCCAGTTCGCCAACGAGCTGCGCGAGATGCTGCCGGACAACGCGATCGAGTACTTCGTCTCGTACTACGACTACTACCAGCCTGAGGCCTACATCCCGCAGACCGACACCTACATCGAGAAGGACTCCTCGATCAACGACGAGGTGGAGCGGCTGCGGCACTCGGCCACCAACTCGCTGCTGACCCGCCGGGACACGATCGTGGTGGCCTCGGTGTCCTGCATCTACGGCCTCGGGACCCCGCAGGAGTACGCGGACCGGATGCTCACGCTCAAGGTGGGCGACACGATCGAGCGCGACGCCATGCTCCGCCAGCTGGTCGGCATGCAGTACACCCGCAACGACCTGTCGTTCACCCGCGGCACGTTCCGGGTCCGGGGCGACACGATCGAGATCATCCCGCAGTACGAGGAGCTCGCCGTCCGGATCGAGATGTTCGGTGATGAGATCGAGCGGCTGATGACCCTGCACCCGCTGACCGGCGAGGTGGTCAGCGAGGACGAGGAGCTCTACGTCTTTCCGGCCTCGCACTACGTGGCGGGCGCCGAGCGGATGGAGCGGGCCATCGCCGGCATCGAGGCCGAGCTGGCCGAGCGGCTGGCCGAGCTGGAGCGGAGCGGCAAGCTGCTGGAGGCTCAGCGGCTGCGCATGCGCACCACCTACGACATCGAGATGATGCGCCAGGTCGGCAGCTGCGCCGGCATCGAGAACTACTCGCGTCACATCGACGGCCGCGCGGCCGGCACCGCGCCGAACACGCTGCTGGACTACTTCCCGGAAGACTTCCTGCTGGTCATCGACGAGTCGCACAACACCGTGCCGCAGATCGGGGCCATGTACGAGGGCGACGTGTCGCGCAAGCGCAACCTGGTCGAGCACGGCTTCCGGCTGCCCAGCGCGATCGACAACCGGCCGCTGACCTGGGACGAGTTCACCGAGCGGATCGGCCAGACCGTCTACCTGTCCGCCACCCCCGGGCCGTACGAGCTGCAGCGGGTCGGCGGCGACGTGGTCGAGCAGGTCATCCGGCCGACCGGGCTGGTCGACCCCGAGGTGCAGATCCGGCCGACCAAGGGCCAGATCGACGACTTGCTGCACGAGATCAAGATCCGGTCTGACCGCAACGAGCGGGTGCTGGTCACCACCTTGACCAAGAAGATGGCCGAGGACCTCACCGACTACCTGCTCGAGAACGGCGTCCGCGCCCGCTACCTGCACAGCGAGGTCGACACCCTGCGCCGGATCGAGCTGCTGCGCGAGCTGCGGGTCGGCGAGTTCGACGTGCTGGTCGGCATCAACCTGCTGCGCGAGGGCCTCGACCTGCCCGAGGTGTCGCTGGTGACGATCCTGGACGCCGACAAGGAGGGCTTCCTGCGCTCGGGCACCTCGCTCATCCAGACCATCGGCCGGGCCGCCCGTAACGTGTCCGGCCAGGTCATCATGTATGCCGACTCGATCACGCCGTCGATGCAGCGCGCGATCGACGAGACCAACCGGCGCCGCGAGAAGCAGATCGCCTACAACACCGAGCGTGGCATCGACCCGCAGCCGCTGCGCAAGCGGATCGCCGACATCCTCGACCAGCTGGTCCGCGAGGACGCCGACACCGACGAGCTCATCGGCGGGGCCGGCCGTCAGCAGAGCCGGGGCAAGTCCCCGGTGCCGGGCCTGTCGTCCAAGGCCCGCGCCGCCGCCCGCGCGGCCGGCGCCGGCGTCGGCGAGGACCTGCTCGGCGAGGGCGGCGGGGCCGCCCGCGGGGACCTGGTCGAGCTGATCAAGCAGCTCACCGAGCAGATGCACGCGGCCGCCGCCGAGCTCCAGTTCGAGGTGGCCGCCCGCCTCCGCGACGAGATCCGCGAGCTCAAGCAAGAGCTCCGCGGCATGCAAGCCGCCGGCGTCTGACCCCGCCCCACCAGCCCCACAGCCCACCAGCCCCGCGTGCCATGCTCCGGACGGTTCTACGATGGAGCCGTGCGGGCCCGCGCGCTCAGGTACTCAATGTGGCTGCCGATCGTGGCCGCCGCCCTGGCCGGGTGCGCGACGCACCACCCGGCGGCCGGGCACCCGTCCCAAGCCGCTGGCCCAGGCCCGCCGGCCAGCGCAGCCCCAACCGTCGGGGTCTGCCGGGTCCGCACCGTGGACCCGGCGCCCGCCCGTATCGCCGTGACCCGGGTGAAGGTTGGCTTCTGGCACGGGGAAGACAGCATCCAGAACGTCATCGCCCTCGCCGACGGGTCGTTCATCGTGGTCGCGCAGACGCCCGGCACCAGCGGCTACGACAACGGGCCCGGGCAGGACCACGTCTACCAGGTCAGCGCCTCCGGCCGCGTCCTGGCGCAGCGGCACGACTGGGAGGGCGACATGATGGGCTCTCCCGTCGACCTCTCCTACTTCTTCAGCGCCGGTCCGGGCGCCCGGCCGATGTGGCGGGACCCAGCCGGGGTGAGCCATCCCGTGTCCGGCGCCTCCCCGGGCATTTATTTCCGCGACACGGTCGGCCGGTTCTGGTGGTACGTCCGCTCGGCCCACCAGGGGCCGTCCGGGCTGTGGGTCAGCAACGGGCCGGCCGACGGTGGCCGGCCGGTTGCCATCGGCCAGGATCAAGTGGGCGCCGCCGTGGCCGGCTGCGACGGGACCGTGTGGGCCCTCGCCGTCAGCGGCGACATCTGGCGTATCGGCGACGACGGGCGGACGGCCCGGGTCGTGACGACGCTGCCCGCGGGCGGGGCCGGGCCCGCGCCGCAGTGGGATGGAGCCATCACCGCGCTGAGCGATGGATCGATCTGGATTCTCGCCGCGAACGTGGACCAGTCCAGCTCGGGTCCCCGCCTCGTCCATGTCGGCCCGAGCGGAGTGATCGGGGCCGCCGACGCCGCCACGGCCGCGGACGCCTCGGTCATGGCGGAAGGCCCGGACGGGGCGCTGTGGCTGTCGAGCACGCGAGGCGGCCTGCTCCGCTTGTCCGGCCGCGGCGAAGTCCAGGCCTATCCGGCCCCGGCGACCCAGAACCTGGCCCTCGACGCCGCGGGCAGGCTGTGGTTCGCCTGCGCGCCCGACCTGTGCCTCGTGACCACGCACTGAGCAAGTCGCCGATGGCCGGGGTTACACCGGGCTAGCCCATCAGACCGGATTATTAACTTCCCGTGCTGGCCGCCTTCAGGAATGCTGGAGGCAGGCTGGATGTTCGCACCGTTGACAGGCCTGGTGCGGTTCAGGGAGCGTCGACCCGGAGGGCGTAAGGTCGTGAGTTGTGGTAGCTAGCCTGGTGGCTGCCGTAGTCGCGGCCGTCTGTTACGGCGTGGCCTCGGTCATGCAGGCCGTCGCGGCCCGCACGGCCAGCCACCGGCCGCCGGCCGGCACCACTCCCGCCGAGGGGACCCCGACCCCCGGGGTTGACCCCGGCCTGCTGGTCCGGATGTTCGGCCAGTGGCGGTTCGTGGCCAGCCTCGGCCTCGACACCATCGGCTTCTTGGCCCAGCTGGTCGCGCTGCACCGGCTGCCGCTGTTCGCCGTGCAGGCCATGATCGCCGCCAACCTGGCGGTGACCGCGGTCGTCGCCACCTGGCTGATCGGCGCGGTCCTGCACTGGCGCGAATGGGTCGCGGTCGGCGGCGTCGTCACCGGGGTCGGGCTGCTCGGCTCGTCGGCCGGCCCGGAGGGCGCCAGCCAGGCCAGCGTGGTGTTCAAGCTGTCGCTGATCGCCGCCGTGGCCGGCCTGGCCCTGATCGGGGTGGCGGCCGGCCGCCTGCCCGACCCGCTGCGCACCCCGGTCCTGGGCGTGGTCGCGGGCACCGGTTACGGCGTGCTCGGGGTGGCCGCCCGGGTGCTGAACAGCTTCGCCCCGCTGTCGCTGATCCGCGACCCGGCCACCTACGCGCTGATCGCCGCCGGCATCGTCTCGTTCCTGTTCTACGCGTCGGCGCTCGAGGCCGGCAGCGTCACCGTCGCCACCGCGGCCGTGGTGCTGGCCGAGACGCTGCCGCCGTCCGCGGTCGGGGTGGTGTTCCTGGGCGACCGGACCCGGCCCGGCATGACCGGGGTCGCCATCGCCGGTTTCGTGCTCGCGGTGCTCTGCGCGGTCGCGCTCGCCCGGTTCGGCGAGGCCCATCACGACGACGACCGGACCGGCCCCAACGGGGAGTCGCTGGCGCAGATGGCGGGCAAGGCCGGCGCCTAGTGGGGCGTAAGCCCCGGGGGTCTGGGGGGCTTGCGCCCCCGAAGGCAATACCGCGTAACCCCGTGTCCTGGCCAGCCCGCTTCTCACTGCCTGTTATTCTGGTGGCCCGTGGACAGGCGGATTCACCGCCGTATCGACGACCACGGGAGCCTCACCTTGGCTGCATCAGCGCACCGTACTCGACCGGTCTCTACCAGGCATCTTTTCGTCACTGGAGGGGTCGCGTCCAGCCTGGGCAAAGGGCTCACCGCCTCCAGTCTCGGACGGCTGCTCAAGCTTCGCGGCCTGAACGTCATCATGCAGAAGCTCGACCCCTATCTCAACGTCGACCCCGGCACGATGAACCCTTTTCAGCACGGCGAGGTGTTCGTCACCGACGACGGGACCGAGACTGACCTGGACGTCGGGCACTACGAGCGGTTTCTCGACACTCACCTGCAGGGCTCGGCCAACGTCACCACCGGGCAGGTCTATTCGGCGGTGATCGCCAAGGAGCGGCGCGGTGATTACCTGGGCGACACCGTCCAGGTCATCCCGCACATCACCAACGAGATCAAGACCCGCATCCTCGACATGGGCGGCCCCGACGTCGACGTGGTCATCACCGAGGTCGGCGGGACCGTCGGCGACATCGAGTCGCTGCCGTTCCTGGAGGCGATCCGCCAGATCCGGCACGAGATCGGCCGGGACCAGTGCTTCTTCCTGCACGTGTCGCTGCTGCCCTACATCGGCCCGTCCGGTGAGCTCAAGACCAAGCCGACCCAGCACTCGGTGGCCGCCCTGCGCAGCATCGGCATCCAGCCCGACGCGATCGTCTGCCGCTCCGACCGGCCGATCAGCGAGGGCCTCAAGCGCAAGGTCAGCCTGATGTGCGACGTGGACGAGGAAGCGGTGGTCTCGGCCCCGGACGCCCCGTCGATCTACGACATTCCCAAGGTGCTGCACAGCGAGGGCCTCGACGCCTACGTGGTCCGGCGGCTCGACCTGCCGTTCCGCGACGTGGACTGGAGCGAGTGGGACGACCTGCTGCGGCGGGTGCACCGGCCCGCCCGGTCGATCACGATCGCGCTGGTCGGCAAGTACGTGGACCTGCCCGACGCCTACCTGTCGCCCGCCGAGGCGCTGCGCGCGGGCGGGTTCGGCAACGACGCCAAGGTCAACATCCGCTGGGTGCCGAGCGATGAGTGCCAGACCCCCGAGGGGGCCGCCCAGGCGCTCGAGGGCGTGGACGGGGTGCTGATCCCGGGCGGGTTCGGGGTCCGCGGCATCGAGGGCAAGCTCGGCGCCATCCAGTACGCCCGCACCAACGGCATCCCGCTGCTGGGCCTCTGCCTCGGGCTGCAGTGCCTGGTCATCGAGGCCGCCCGCCACCTGGCCGGGCTGGAGAACGCCAACAGCGCCGAATTCGACCCCGACACCCCGTACCCGGTGATCGCCACCATGGCCGACCAGGAGGACGTGATCGCGGGGGAGCGGGACATGGGCGGCACCATGCGGCTCGGCCTCTACCGGGCCAACCTGGCCGACGACACCCTGGTCCGCGAGATGTACGGCGAGGGCTCGGTCGAGGAGCGGCACCGGCACCGCTACGAGGTCAACAACGCCTACCGGGAGCGGCTGGAAAAGGCCGGGGTGGTGTTCTCCGGCCTGTCGCCGGACGGGCGGCTGGTCGAGTTCGCCGAGCTGAACCGGGACCTGCACCCGTTCTTCGTCGGCACCCAGGCCCACCCGGAGTTCCTGTCCCGCCCGACCCGGCCGCACCCGCTGTTCAGCGGGCTGATCGCGGCCGCCATCGAACGGTCCCGGACCGTGGGCGCCACCGGCCAGCGGGCGTCCGGCACCAGGGCGGCCGCCACCGCATGACCGAGCCCCAGCCCACGACCGAGCCCGAGCGCATGACCGAGCCCCCGCCCATCGCCGACCAGCCGGCCCGGTGGCCGGTGGTCGCCTCGGTGCAGCACTACCAGGGCAAGATCATCAACGTCCGGACCGACACCGTCCAGGTCCCTGAGGGCACCACCACCGAACGCGAGGTGGTCGAGCACCCCGGTGCGGTCGGGGTGGTCGCGCTCGACGACGACGGCCGGGTGCTGATGATCCGCCAGTACCGGCATGCGGTCGGGCGGCTGCTGTGGGAGCTGCCGGCCGGCCTGCGGGACGTGGCGGGCGAGCCGGCCGCCCAGACCGCCCGCCGGGAACTGCTCGAGGAGACCGGCTACCGTGCCCGTGACTGGCACGTGCTGGCCGACTACTTCAGCTCGCCCGGCATCATCACCGAGCGGCTCCGGGTCTTCCTCGCCCGCGGCCTGGAAGAGGTCCCGGTCGCCGACCGGACGTTCGTGCCCGAGAACGAGGAAGCCCACCTGATCCTCGACTGGGTGCCGCTCGAGCGGGCGGTGTCCCTGGTGCTGGCCGGTGAACTGCATAATGGCGTTGCCGTGGTCGGCCTGCTGGCCGCCCACCGAGCCCGCCAGGATGGCTTCGCCGGCCTCCGGGCCGCGGACGCGCCAGAAAAGTGAAGTGTGCCGGGCAATGACGCCCGGCCGTTGAGGAGGAACAACGATGAAGGTTGGCGTTCCCCGGGAAGTCAAGAACCGCGAGTACCGGGTGGCCATCACCCCGGCCGGAGTGCACGAGCTCGCCCGCCACGGTCACGAGGTCGTGATCGAGTCCGGCGCCGGGGTCGGCTCGTCCATCCCCGATGAGGACTTCACCGCGGCCGGGGCCAAGATGCTGCCGACCGCCGATGACGTCTGGCAGAGCGCCGACCTGGTGCTCAAGGTCAAGGAGCCGGTGGCCGAGGAGTACCACCGGATGCGCCGGGACCAGGTGCTGTTCACCTACCTGCACCTGGCCGCGTCCCGGCCCTGCACCGACGCGCTGCTGAGTTCCGGTATCACCTCCATCGCCTATGAGACCGTGCAGCTGCCGGACCGGTCACTGCCCCTGCTGGCGCCGATGTCGGAGGTCGCGGGCCGGATGGCCCCGCAGGTCGGCGCCCATCACCTGCAGCGGGACGGCGGCGGCCGGGGCGTGCTGATGGGCGGTGTGTCCGGCGTCTACGCGGCCAAGGTGGTGGTGCTCGGGGCCGGCGTGTCCGGCATGAACGCGGCCGCCATCGCCCTCGGCATGCAGGCCGAGGTGCTGCTGCTCGACCTGAACATCGCCCGGCTGCGGTCGGCCGACGCGATCTACCAGGGCCACCTGCAGACGGTGGCGTCCAACACCTACGAGATCGAGCGCGCGGTCATCGACGCCGACCTGGTCATCGGGGCGGTGCTGGTGCCCGGCGCCCGGGCGCCCAAGCTGGTCAGCAACGACCTGGTGGCCCGCATGAAGCCCGGCTCGGTGCTGGTTGACATCGCCATCGACCAGGGCGGCTGCTTCGAGGACTCCCGGCCCACCACCCACGACAACCCCACCTACCGGGTGCACGACTCGGTGTTCTACTGCGTGGCCAACATGCCGGGCGCGGTGCCCCACACCTCGACCTACGCGCTGACCAATGTGACCCTGCCCTACATCACCGCGATCGCCGACCACGGCTGGCGCGAGGCCCTCAAGGCCGACCCGGCCCTGGCGGCCGGCCTGTCCACCCACGACGGCGACCTGACCTGCGAACCGGTCGGCGAGGCGCACGGCCTCCCGTCGCGGCCGGTGGCCGAAGTCCTGGCCTGAGAAGCCGGCCCCGAGTGTTGGCCCCGAGCGTTGGCCCCGACGCCGCCGTCCGCGGCTACCTCGACCACCTGCTGGTCGAACGGGGCCTGGCCGCCAACACGCTGACGTCCTACCGGCGTGACCTGACCCGCTACCGGCAGGTGCTGGCCGCCACCGGCCGCACCGACATCGGTCAGGTCACGCCGGCTGACGTCGCCGCCTACGTGGCCCGCCTGCGCGAAGGCGACGACGACCACCCGCCGCTGGCCGCCAGCTCGGCCGGCCGGGCCATGGCCGCCGTCCGCGGCCTGCACGCCTACCTGTTCGCCCAGGGCCTGACCGCGGCCGACCCGGCCCGCCCGGTGCCGCCCCCGGCCCCGCCCCGCCGCCTGCCCAAGGCCATCTCCATCACCGACGTCGAACGCCTCCTGGACGCGGCCGGCCCGGGCGAAGGCACCGATCCCCGGCTCCTCCGCGACCGGGCGCTGCTGGAGTTCCTCTACGCCACCGGCGCCCGCATCTCCGAGGTGACCGGCCTCGACGTCGACGACGTCGAACTGGACGGTGAGCCCGCCGTGCGGCTGGACGGCAAGGGCGGCAAGCAGCGGATCGTGCCGCTGGGCCGCTACGCGACCGCCGCCCTCGACGCCTACCTGGTCCGGGCCCGGCCCGCGCTGGCGGCCGCCACCCGCCGCTCGGCCGTCCCCGCGCTGTTCCTGAACGCCCGGGGCGGGCGGCTGACCCGCCAGGGCGCCTGGGGGGTGCTGGTGGCCGCGGCCGGCCGGGCCGGGATCGCCGGCGTCTCCCCGCACACGCTGCGGCACTCGTTCGCCACCCACCTGCTCGACGGCGGGGCCGACATTCGGGTCGTACAGGAGCTGCTGGGACACGCCTCAGTCAGCACCACACAGGTGTACACCCTGGTGACCGTAGAGAAACTGCGTGAAGTGTACGCTGCCTCGCACCCGCGGGCGCTGGGGTAGCGCCCCGGCTTTTTATCTCAATTCCGGTGCTTCACGGCGCGTCCGCTTGAACGGGGTCAAGCGAAGGTCCTAGAGTCCGGGACTCAGTGGAAGATATCGTCCACGGGAGGTTCAGGAGCTTGGTGGCAACCCGGACGCTAGACGCGCAAGCCGTAGAGCTGGGGCCCACGGGGCGACCATTGTCGGCCTTCCCGGACCCCGCACCGCTCGATCATCACGGTCCGGCGCGAATCGTCGCCGTCTGCAATCAGAAGGGTGGCGTGGGTAAGACCACCACCACCATCAACCTGGGCGCCGCTCTCGCCGAGCAGGGCCGCCGGGTGCTGCTGGTCGACTTCGACCCGCAGGGCGCGCTGTCGGTCGGCCTCGGCATCCAGCCCCACGAGGTCGAGGCGACGGTCTACAACCTGCTGATGGAGCGGGGCACCACGGCCCAGGACGTGCTGATCAAGACCCAGATCGCCGGCATGGACCTGATGCCCAGCAACATCGACCTGTCCGGGGCCGAGGTCCAGCTGGTGCACGAGGTCGGCCGTGAGTACGTGCTCGGCGGCGTGCTCGAGCCGGTCGTCGGCGACTACGACGTGATCATGATCGACTGCCAGCCGTCGCTGGGGCTGCTGACCATCAACGCGCTGGCGTGCGCGGCGGGCGTGCTGATCCCGCTCGAGTGCGAGTACTTCGCCATGCGCGGGGTCGCGCTGCTGATGGAGACCATCGACAAGGTTTCACGAAGGCTTAACCAAAAGCTGGAAATCGATGGCCTTCTCGCCACAATGTACGATTCGCGCACCCTTCACACCCGTGAAGTGCTCACAAATATCGTCAATGGCTTCGGCGACAAGGTTTTTCACACCGTGATCAACCGCACCGTCCGGTTCCCAGACGCTACCGTTGCCGGGGAGCCCATCACCCGGTTCGACTCCGGATCGATGGGCGCGAGTTCCTACCGCGAACTCGCCAGGGAGGTAATTGAGCGGTGGCGGCAAGCAGAGGACGGTCACGAAGGGTAAGCCTTCCGGGCATTGCGGAGCTGCTTCGTCCAGCTACCCAGGGTCCCGAGGTCGCTGCGCACCGTCCGGCCAGTGGCCGGGAGCAGCACACCCACAAGATCACCGTCTACCTGTCGGCCGATGAGCTGTTCGAGCTCGAGCACGCCCGGCTCGCGCTGCGCCGGTACGGGATCGCCGCCGATCGCGGCCGGCTGGTCCGCGAGGCGATCGCGGTCCTGCTCGCCGACCTGGACGCCCGCGGCGAAACCAGCGTGCTGGCCCGGCGCATCCGCGATGTCGCCGCCGACGACCCGGCCGCCGCCGGCCCCGTTGTCCCCGACCCCACTCCAGGAATGTGACCGCGATGATCTGGATTGCCTTGATCGTGCTTGTGCTGTTGGTTGCCGTGATGGGCCGGGTGCAGAACCGGAGGCGGGCCCGGTTTGAGGCTGAGGCCGCTGACGATCCCGGCCGCCTGCACCACGGCCACCACGGCAGCAGCCACCAGGGGTCCGGCGGCGGCCACCACGGCGGTGGCGGCTTCAGCGGCGGCGGTCACCACGGCTGACCATGGCTGAGGCATGACCGAGAACATCACCGGCGAGGTCGCAGGCGAGACCCCCGGCTCCGATGGCACCCCGCTGGGCGCCCAGTCCGGCTTCCAGGTCCACCTCGACGTGTTCGAGGGCCCCTTCGACCTGCTGCTGGCGCTGATCTCCAAGCACAAGCTGGACATCACCGAGGTCGCCCTCTCGCAGGTCACCGACGAGTTCATCGCCTACATCCGGGAACGGTCCGGCGGCTGGGACCTGGACCAGGTCAGCTACTTCCTGGTCGTCGCCGCGACCCTGCTGGACCTCAAGGCGGCCCGGCTGCTGCCCTCCGGTGAGGTCGAGGACGAGGAGGACCTGGCCCTGCTCGAGGCCCGGGACCTGCTGTTCGCCCGGCTGCTGCAGTACCGCGCCTACAAGGAGGTGGCCGCCGTGTTCGCGGGCCGGATGGCGATCGCCGCCCGCCGGTTCCCGCGCCGGGTCCCGATGGAGCCGCGGTTCGCCCAGCTGTTCCCGGAGGTCCTGCTCGGCCTCGGGCCGGTAGAATTTGCCCGGATCGCGGCGCGGGCCCTCACCCCGCGCCAGGCCCCGACGGTGTCCACCGACCACATTCACGCCCCGTTCGTGAGCGTCCGTGAGCAGGCCCGGCGGCTGGCCGGACGGCTGCGACGGCTCGGCCGGGCCAGCTTCCGCCAGCTGACCACCGACTGCGAAGCGACCTACGAGATCGTGGCTAGCTTCCTGGCCCTGCTCGAGCTGTACCGGGAGGACCGGATCGCGCTGGAGCAGGTCGCGCCGCTCGGGGACATCTACGTGACCTGGAACGCGGCCAACGACGACGGCGACGAGGACCTGGCCCGGGACGCGGACGAGGGCACCACCCCTGCGGACTCAGAAACAAGCGACTCAGAAACAAGCTAGGACATGGACGAATACCCACAACTGCCGGACGACGCTGGCCTGGCCGCCGTCGACGACCCCGCCGAGCTGGTGGCCGGACCGGACGGCCTCGACGACCCCGGGCTGCGCGCCAGCCTGGAGGCGATCCTGCTGGTGGCCGACGAGCCGGTGCCCGCGGTGGTCCTGGCCCAGGTGCTGGAGCGCCCGACCGGGGAGATCATCGAGCTGCTGCGGGCGACCGCGGCCGCCTACACCGAAGAGGGACGCGGCTTCGACCTGCGCGAGATCGCCGGCGGCTGGCGGTTCTACACCCGCGAGGAGTGCGCCCCGGTGGTCGAGCGGTTCGTCAGCGAGGGCCAGGAGGTCCGGCTGACCCAGGCCGCCCTGGAGACGCTGGCGGTGGTGGCCTACCGGCAGCCGGTCAGCCGGGCCCGGGTGTCGGCCGTGCGCGGCGTCAACTGCGACGGCGTGATGCGCACGCTGACCCTGCGCGGGCTGGTCGAGGACTCCGGCACCGACCCCGACACCGGCGCGATCCTGTACCGCACCACCGGCTACTTCCTGGAGCGGCTCGGTCTGGCCAGCCTGGAGGAGCTGCCCGACCTGGCGCCGTTCCTGCCCGAGAACGTCGACGACGTCGCCGACGGCGAAGACCCGCTGCGGGCCGGAGACCCGGCATGAACGCCCGTGACGCGGACTTCCGCGACCGCAACGACGATGATGATGACGACTGGGGCGAAGAGTTCGGTGAGCGTGACAGCCTGACCGACGTCCCCGGCGGCGTCCGGCTGCAGAAGGTGCTGGCTGCGGCCGGTGTCGGCAGCCGCCGCCACTGCGAGGAGCTGATCGGCGAGGGCCGGGTCGAGGTGGACGGGGAGACCGTCCGCCGGTTCGGCGCCCGGGTCGACCCCGAGCATCAGGTCATCCGGGTCGACGGCAAGCGCATCCCGTCCCGCCAGGACCTGGTCTACCTGGCCTTCAACAAGCCGCCGGGCGTGCTCACGGCGATGTCGGACGACCGCGGCCGCTCCACCGTCACCGACTACCTGGGGGACCGGGCCGAACGGCTGTTCCACGTCGGGCGGCTGGACTACGACACCGAGGGCCTGATGCTGCTGACCAACGACGGGGAGCTGGCCAACCGGCTCGCGCACCCGCGCTACGGCGTGCTCAAGACCTACCTGGCCGAGATCCAGGGGCCGATTCCCCGGGACCTCGGCCGCCAGCTGATGACCGGGGTCGAGCTGGACGACGGGGTGGCCACCGCCGACCGGTTCCGGGTGGTGGAGCGGTCCGGTAAGCGGGTCATGGTCGAGATCACCCTGCACGAGGGGCGCAACCGGATCGTCCGGCGAATGCTGGACGCCACCGGCCACCCGGTACTGCGGCTGGTTCGCACCGACGTCGGCCCGATCCGGCTCGGCCGCCTCAAGCCGGGCGCCACCCGCGAGCTGACCACCGCCGAAATCGGTGAACTCTACGCGGCGGTAGGCCTGTAGCCTGGGCGACGTCTAGCCTGGTGAGTCAGCCGGGGACGGTCCGAGGAGGGGTTACAGGTGCCGGTCAGAGCTATCCGGGGCGCGGTGCAGGTCGACGCCGATGAGCGCGAGGCGATCCTGGAGGGGACGACCGAGCTCGTCAGCGAGGTGATGACCCGCAACGGCCTGGTGACCGACGACGTCATCAGCGTGCTGTTCACCGCCACCCAGGACCTTTCGGCCGAGTTTCCGGCCCTGGCCGCCCGCAAGCTCGGCTTCCAGGAAGTGCCGCTGATGTGCGCGACCGAGATCCCGGTGCCCGGCGCCCTGCCCCGCGTGGTCCGGCTGATGATGCACGTGGAGACCGGTCTTTCCCGCCGCGAGGTCCAGCACGTCTACCTGCGCGGCGCCGCTGCGTTGCGGCTCGACATCGCCCAATAGTGAG
The DNA here is from genome assembly GCA_019240215.1 of Actinomycetota bacterium. Lineage (GTDB taxonomy): Bacteria > Actinomycetota > Actinomycetes > Streptosporangiales > Streptosporangiaceae > Bog-532. The sequence continues at coordinate 40,955 of JAFAYQ010000076.1, forward strand.
CACCGTAGCGCGTTCAGGAAAACCCTGAAAGGCTCCCCAGTGGCTCCGGTTCCCGGCAGCGTGGTGGTGGTCGGCACCGGCCTGATCGGCACGTCGGCCGCGCTCGCGCTGCGCCGGGCGGGCGCCGTGGTCTGGCTGTCCGACACCGACCCGGCCGCCGCCGCGCTGGCCGCCGAGCTGGGCGCCGGTCAGGTGCTACCGGGACTCGGCGCGCCCGGCGGGCCGGACCGCGGACCCCTCCGGCTGGCCGCCCCGCCCGCTGGGCCCGCCGACGTGGCCGTGATCGCGGTGCCGCCCGCCAGCGTGGCCCCGGTGCTGGCCGCCGCCCAGCAGGCCGGCCTGGCCCACTGCTACACCGACGTGGCCAGCGTCAAGACCCAGCCGCTGGCCCAGGCCCGGGCGGCCGGCTGCGACATCGGCGCGTACGTGCCCGGCCACCCGCTGGCCGGCCGGGAACGGTCCGGGCCGGCCGCCGCCCGGGCCGACCTGTTCCTCGGCCGGACCTGGGCCCTGTGCCCGGCCGCGGAGACCCGCCCGGAGGCGGTGGCCGCGGTCACCGCGCTGGCCGTCGCCTGCGGCGCCGAGCCGGTGCTGACCGACCCCGTCACCCACGACCGCTGGGTGGCCTTGATCTCGCACGCCCCCCACGTGGTCGCGGCCGCCCTGGCCGCCCAGCTGGCCGCGCCCGCGGTCCCCGACGACGCGCTCCGCCTGGCCGGCCAGGGCCTGCGCGACACCACCCGCATCGCGGCCGGCGACACCGAGCTCTGGCGCCAGATCCTCACCGGCAACGCCGCTCCCGTCGCCGAGGTCCTGACATCGGTCGCCCGCGCCCTGACCCGCGCCGCCGCCGACCTCACCGAAACCACCTCCCCCCACGCCGGCCCGGCCCCTCACGCCGGTCCGGCCCCTCACGCCGGTCCGGCCCCTCACGCCGGTCCGGCCCCTCACCCCCGCCCCGCCCCCCCCCCCGGTCCGGCCCCCCCCGCC
>JAFAYQ010000004.1 GCA_019240215.1 Actinomycetota bacterium
ATCAAGCGGACCAACATCAAGCCGCAGGTCGACGAGTGGACGTTCCCCGACGGCCACGGGATCATCGTGCTGTCCGAGGGCCGCCTGCTCAACCTGGGCAACGCCACCGGCCACCCGAGCTTCGTGATGTCGAACTCGTTCACCAACCAGGTGATGGCCCAGATCGAGCTGTTCACCCGGACCGACCAGTACCCGGTCGGCGTCTACGTGCTGCCCAAGCACCTGGACGAGAAGGTGGCCCGGCTGCACCTGGACGCGCTCGGCGTCAAGCTGACCACGCTGTCCAAGGAGCAGGCCGACTACATCGGCGTCCCGGTCGACGGCCCCTACAAGAGCGACCAGTACCGGTACTGACCGGATGGCCAACGCCAAGGCCAGCACCAACGGCCGGGCGGCCGGGTCGCGCACGACGCGGCCCGGCCGTCGCCCCCGGCCCGCCCCTGGCCTGGACGGCCCTGGCCTGGACGGCCCCGGCGATGAGGCCGGGCTCGGCGACATCGCCGACCCGCTGCTGGCCGAGTCGGGCAGCGCCCGGATCGAGTGGGCCCAGCGGTCGATGCCGGTGCTCGAATCGCTGCGCCAGCGGTTCACGGCCACCGGGCCGTTCGCCGGCCTGACCGTGGCCGCCTGCCTGAACGTCACCGCCGAGACCGCGATCCTGGTCCGGGCGCTGCGGGCGGGCGGCGCGAGCGTCTCGCTGGCCGCCTCCAACCCGCTGTCGACCCAGGACGACGTGGCCGCGGCGCTGGCCACCCGGCACGGGATCGCGGTGTTCGCCCGGGCCGGGGTGGACCGGCCGACGTACTACCGGCACATCGAGCAAGCCCTGACCGTCGCCCCCGACCTGGTCGTCGACGACGGCTGCGACCTGGTCAACACCCTGCACACCCAGCGCCCCGACCTGCTGCCGGGGGTCCGCGGCGGCTGCGAGTCGACCACCACCGGCGTGATCCGGCTGCGCCGGATGGCGGCCGAGGGGGCGCTCAGGTTCCCGGTGGTGGCGGCCAACGACACCGCCACCCGGCGGCTGGTGGACAGCACGTTCGGCACCGGCCAGTCGGTGCTGGACGGCATCCTGCGCGCCACCAACACCCTGCTGGCGGGCAAGACCGTGGTGGTGGCCGGGTTCGGCCCGTCCGGCCGGGGGGTGGCCGACCGCGCCCGCGGCCTCGGGGCCGAGGTCATCGTGACCGAGATCGACCCGGTCCGGGCGCTGGAGGCGGTGCTGCGCGGCTTCCGGGTGCTGCCGATGGCCGCGGCGGCGCCCGCCGCCCACCTGTTCATCACCGTGACCGGCTCGACCGAGGTCATCTCGGCCGAGCACCTGGCGGTCATGCGCGACGGCGCCATCCTCGCCAACGCCGGCCACTTCGACGTCGAGATCGACGTCCGGGCGCTGACCGACCTGGCCGTCGCCGTCCAGCGCGACCTGCGCCCGCACGTGGACTCGTTCGAGCTGCCGGACGGCCGCCGCCTGCTGCTGCTGGCCGAGGGCCGGGTGGTCAACCTGGTCGCCGCCGAGGGTCACCCGGCCCAGGCCATGGACCTGTCGTTCGGGGTCCAGGCGCTGGCGCTGGCCTGGCTGGCCGGGCACGCCGACCAGCTGCCGCCCGCCGTGCACGAGGTGCCCGGGCCGATCGACGCCGAGGCCGCCCGGCTGGAGCTGGCCGCCATCGGCACCCAGCTCGACTCGCTCACTCCGGCTCAGGCCGCCTACCGCGAGTCCTGGCGCCTCGGTTCCTGACCAGCAGCAGCGCCACCGCCCCGGCCAGCAGGGCCACGATCACCAGCCCGATGCCGAGCGCGGTCGGCAGCCACCAGGGCGGGTGGTTGGGCAGCAGGCTGATCCGGAGCGTGAAGATGCGGTACCACCCGAGCAGCAGGATCAGCGTGACCGCGGTGGCCGCCATCGCCGGGGTGACCCGCTTGAGCAGCGCCCCGGCCAGCACCCCGAGCATGAACGCGAACAGCGCCCAGCCGGCCGTGGTGGCCGGGCCGGCCTCGAACTCGGCCCGGAACCAGCCGCTGGCCAGCCCGGGCCCCGCGAACGGCGCCAGCGCCCAGTTGGCCAGCGCCCCGGTGGCCGCCCCGGCCAGCACGACCAGCCCGCCCAGCAGGTTGATCTGCCCGGCGTACCAGCGCAGCCGGCCGGTGCCCTGGGTCCAGGCGAACCGGTAGGTGCCCTGCTCGTACTCCCGGCTCAGCAGCGGGCCGCCGAGGAACACCCCGATCAGCCCGAACAGCACCGCGATGGCGAACTGGACCGAAGCCGGGAACGCCACGGTGCGGGCGTTGCTGACCAGGAAGGCGTGGTCGGCCCGGTCGGCCCACCCCACCGCCAGCAGCCCGGCCGCGATCAGCACCACCGCCCCCGCCACCACCTGCAGGGCGTGCCGGCGCTGATACCAGACGACACGCAGCATGACGACCTACGCCATCCGGCGCCGGACCAGCCAGACGGCCAGCGCGCCGAGGAGGAGGGCGAGCAGCACCTCGGTGCCGCCCTGGGCGGATTGGAACAGCCAGTACCGGCCGACCGGCTGCCAGGTGACCTGGAACGTGTCGTGCAGCTGGGCCAGCAGCTTGGGGTGGCCCCAGATCCTCTCCAGCTGGGCCCAGCTCAGCGGGCGCCGGTCCGGCCCGGCGTACCAGCCCTGGTCGACCCACGCCCCGGCCCGCCCGCCCACGCCGAAGAAGAACAGGCGGTGCAGGTCGTTGGTGGCGCCGGCGTAGCCGACGCTCGCGCCGCCGCCCAGGGCCGGGTCCGCGCTCTGCCGCTGCCCCAGGCTGAGCAGCCAGTAGTGCAGCTGGTTGTAGGTGAGGTAGGCGAACCCGGCCGTGACCACCACGGTCACGGCCATGGCCGGCACCACCCGCCGGGTCACCACCCCCGCCAGCACGCCGGCCGCGAACGCCAGGCCGGCCCCGGCCGCCGCGGTGACCGGCGTGGCCACGAACAGGAACGGCTCCCAGCGGTCGTACTGGTCGGCGGTCAGCGCGCTGACCGGCTGCATCGACCACTGGCCCAGCCAGCCGAGCACGGCGCCGACGGCCAGCACGGCCAGCCCGAGCAGCGCCAGCTTGGCCACGGTCTGCCGGGTCCGGGTGGTGGCCTGGGTCCAGGCGAACCTGGTCGTCCCGGACCCGTACTCGCGGGCCAGCAGCGGTGCCCCGAGGAACACCCCGATGGCGATCGCGGGCACCGGCAGCAGCAGGTTCAGCACGCTGGCGTAACTGATCGCCCAGCCGTTGCTGAACGGGCTGAGGATCGGCCGGCACGGGGCTGTCAAATGGGACGGCTGTACGCAGCCGTTCTGCACCGCCGCGTTCCCCAGCTGATGCAGCCGCAACCCGCTGATCAGCATGTACCCGGCGACCAGGGCGGTGAACAGGCCCACGCCGATCAGCGTGGCCCGGTGCTGGCGCCAGGTCACCCAGCCCAGCCGGGCCAGCCGCCGCGGCGGCGGTCCCGGGCTCAGCCGTTCGGCGCCCGCCGCTCCGGCCAGCGCGGTCATCGCGTCACCCCCGTTGTCTCGCGCATCATCACGGCCTACGCCATCCGGCGCCGGACCAGCCAGACGGCCAGCGCGCCGAGGATCAGGGCCAGCAGCAGCTCGGTGCCGCCCTGGCCGAACTGGAACAGCCAGTAGCGGCTGCCGGGCTGCCAGGTGACCTGGAACGTGTCGTGCATCTGGGTCAGCTGCCGGACGGAGTGGAAGGGGAGATTCTGGGCCACCTTGGCGCTCACCCGGTGCCCGGCCGCGTCGGTGTACCAGCCCTGGTCGAGCCAGGCGCCGGCCGGACCGGGCACCCAGGAACCGGCCGTCGTGTGCAGCACGAACACGTTCCCGGACATGGCGCCCGCCGGGTCGACCCCCAGCGCCGGATCGGCGCTGTGGTGCAGCCCCAGCCCGGTCATCCACGCGTACAGCTGCTGGTAGCTGACGATGGATCCGGCGATCGTGGCCACCGCGGTCACCGCCATGGCCGGCACCACGTGCCGGACCAGCACGCCCGCCAGCACCGCGAACGCGAACGCGAGGCCGGCCGCGGCCGCCTCGAGGACCGGCGTGTACTCGAACAGCCCCGGTATCCAGCGGTCGAGGTGCTCGGACGACAGCGCCAGGATGGGCTGCACCGACCACTGGACGAGTACGCCGAGCACCGCCCCGGCCGCCAGCACCGCCAGCCCCAGCAGCACGATCTTGGTCGCCACCAGCCGGGTCCGGTCGGTGCCCTGGGTCCAGGCGAACCGGGTCGTGCCCGCCCGGTACTCGCGGGCCAGCAGCGGCGCCCCCAGGAACATCCCGGCCGCGATCGGGAACAGCGGCAGCCACAGGCTCACCTGGGACACGTAGTCCTGGGGCCAGCCGACGTCGAATGGGCTGAGGATCGGGCGGCACTCGTTCGTCCAGCGGACCGGCCGCACGCAGCCGTCCCGGACCCCGGCGTCCCACAGGTTGTGCACCCGCAGCCCGGCCTGCAGCATGTACACGGCCAGCGCGGCCGCGAAGAGGCCCAGGCCGATCAGCGCCGCCCGGTGCTGCCGCCAGGTCACCCAGGCCAGCCGACCCAGGTCGGTCAGTCCCGGCGGCCGCCGCCAGCCCCCGGCCCGGACCTCGGCCAGCGCGGTCACCGCGTCACCCCGGTGCCGAGGCCGGCGCCCAGCGCCTCCGGGCCCGGCAGGGCCGACGCGCCCGGTTCCCGCAGGTAGGCCAGCACCAGCTCCTCCAGCGTGACCGGGCGGGCCTGCCAGTCGCCGGGCGCCGCCGCCGGCGGCCGGAACCGGGCCAGCACCTGGGCCTGGGCGCGGCCGTGCTGGCTGTGGACCACCTCGAAGGCGGGCCCGAGCTGGTCCACCTCGGTGGCCGGCCCGGTCAGCGCCCGGTGGGTGGCCAGCAGGTCGCCGACCTCGCCGGCCACCTGGACCCGGCCGCCCGCCAGCACCACCAGGTAGTCGGCCACCCGTTCCAGCTCGGTCAGCGCGTGCGAGGAGAACAGCACCGAGATGCCGTCCTCGGCCACCGCCTCCATCACCGCGGCCAGGAACTCGTGCCGGGCCAGCGGGTCGAGCGGCGCCAGCGGCTCGTCCAGGACCAGGAACTCCGGCCGCCGGGCGAGCGCGATCGTCAGCGCCACCTGGGCCTGCTGGCCGCCCGAGAGCTTGCCGATCTTGCGCTTGCGCGGCAGGTCGAGCGCGGCCAGCCGCCGATCGGCCCGCTGCTGGTCCCAGCGGTAGTTCAGGTTGCGGGCCAGGCGCACCATGTCCTCGACCGGCAGGTGCCGGTAGAGCGGCGCGTCCTGGGCCACGAACGCCACCCGGTCCAGCGCCGCCGCCGACCCGGCCGGCTGCCCGCCCAGCACCCGCACCTCACCCGCGGTCGGGCTGAGCAGCCCCATGGCCAGGTTGAGCAGGGTCGACTTGCCCGCCCCGTTCGGCCCCACCAGCGCCGTCACCTGGCCGGCCGGGACCGCCAGGGTGCAGTGCCGCAACGCCCAGGCCCGCCCGAACCGGCGCCCCAGCGAGGTGGTCTCGATGACGTTCATGCCGTCTCCCGCCGCTCGCCCGGGGCGGCCCGGCCCCCGGAGCCGCGCGGCGCCCCTGTGGCCGCGCGGCGCTCATGGAAATCCCGCAGGGCCGCCGTGAACACCGCGGTCATCCCGTCCGGGTCCAGCCCGGCTTCGTCGGCTTCGCGCAGCCAGCTCAGCATGCTCTTGCGCAGCCCGGTCAGCTCGGCCAGCGGCACCACGTCGGGGGCCGCCTCGACGAAGGTGCCCTGCCCGGGCCGCCCGGCCGCGATGCCCCGGTGCTCCAGCTCCCGGTAGGCCTTGAGCACGGTGTTGGGGTTGATGGCGAGCGAGCCGACCACGTCCTTGACCCGCGGCAGCTGGTCCCCCCGGGCCAGGTAGCCGAGTTGCAGCGCCTGCTCCACCTGCTGCACCAGCTGCAGGTAGGTGGGCACCCCCGAGCCCGGGTCAAGCCGGAACGAGATCCGCGACGGCGCCTCGTCGACCCGCGAGGCTGTCTCGCCCGCGCCCGCGCCCGCGCCCGCGCCCGACGCTGCGCCCGCGCCCGACGCCGCGCCCGCGCCCTCGTCCGCGCCTTCGCCCGGCGCCGCGCCACCGCCGGCCGCACCCGCCGCCCCGCCCCCGTTTACCCCTTTACCTATAACCATAGTTAAACAGTAGGGTGGCGAACAGAAAACGGCAAGGGGGTACCCACGAAGGTGTTCGGTTCAGTTGACGACGGGCTGGGACGCTAGGGCAGGCGCCAGTCGATCGGCTCGCCGCCCTGCTTCTCCAGCAGCTCGTTGGCCCGGCTGAACGGGTGCGAGCCGAAGAAGCCGCGGTCGGCCGAGTACGGGCTCGGGTGCGACGATTCGATCTTCGGGACGTCCGGCATCAGTGGCGCCAGGTTCTGCGCGTCCCGTCCCCACAAGATCGCCACCAGCGGCCCGCCGCGGGCCGCCAGGGCCCGGATGGCCTGGTCGGTGACCTCTTCCCAGCCCTTGCCGCGGTGCGAGCCGGGCTTGCGCGGCTGCACGGTCAGCACCCTGTTCAGCAGCAGCACGCCGTGCTCGGTCCACGGGGTCAGATCCCCGTTCGACGGCTCGGGGTAGCCGAGATCATCCTTGTACTCGGTGAAGATGTTGACCAGGCTGGGCGGCAGCCGCTTGACCGTTGGCGCCACCGAGAAGCTGAGCCCGATCGGGTTGCCCGGGGTCGGGTACGGGTCCTGTCCCACGATCAGCACCCGCACGTGGCCGAACGGCTGCTTGAACGCCCGCAGCACGTTGTCCCCGGCCGGCAGGTAGGTGCGCCCGGCCGTGACCTCCGCCCGCAGGAAGTCGCCCATGACCTTGATCTGCCCCGCCACCGGCTCCAGCGCCTCGGCCCAGCCGGCCTCCATCACCTTGCCCAGCGGCCGATCGGCTATCTCCTCGGCAACCTGCTCTTCCTCCGCCGCGCCCTCGCCGTCAGCCATGGCAGGGACTCTACCGTTCCGTCGGCCGCCTAAACCGCGACCTCAGCGGGCCGCGGGCTCACCAGACCACGTCCAGGCGCTGCGGGCCGCAGAACATCGGGCTCTGGACCTCGTCGAAGGTGGCGCCGTCGGCCAGCCGGAGGCCGGGCAGCCGGTCGAGCATGGCGGTGAGCGCGGCCGAGATCTCCAGCCGGGCCAGCTCGGCCCCCAGGCACAGGTGGATGCCGTGCCCGAACGACAGGTGACGGCGCGCGTCCGCCCGATGCAGGTCGAACTGGCCGGCGTCGGACCCGAACGCGGCCTCGTCCAGGTTCGCCGACTCGAGTCCCACGATCACCCGGTCGCCGACGGCCAGCTGCTGGCCGCCCAGCTCGATCGGCTCGTGCACCGACCGGAACACCCAGCGGATGGCCGACCCGTAGCGCAGGCCTTCCTCGCGGGTGTTCTCCAGCAGCGACCGGTCGGCCCGCAGTTCCTGCCAGCGGCCTGGTACCCGCAGCAGCTCGTACACGGTGGTGCCGATGGTGTAAGCGGTGCTCTCCAGCCCGGCCACGAACAGTTGCCAGGCGTGGAAGGCGACCTCCTGGTCGGTGAACCGCTGCCCGTCGATCGTGCCCAGGGCCAGCCGGGTGATCAGGTCATCGGGCGGGTCGCTGGCCGCCCGGCGCTGCTGAGCGGCCGCGGTGAAGTAGGTCTCCAGCTGCCGCCACTCATCGGAGTGGACGAAGCTGGCGGGCAGCATCGCGGTGATCGCCAGCGACAGCCGGGCCAGCTCGCCGGCGTCGTCCGGCGGCACCCCGACCAGCCGGGCGATGACGGTCGCGGTCAGCGGCAGCGCGATGTCGCCGACCACGTCGGCCGGCCCGCCGTCCGGCCGCCCGTCCAGCAGCTCGTTGACGCAGCCGGTGATCCAGGGCGTCGCCTCGGTGATCGACGTCCGCGCGAACCCCGGCCGCAGCAGGTCGCGCAGCGCGCTGTGGGCGGGCGGATCGCTCTGGGTGATCAGCGCCGGCGGCGCGGGCCCGTCGCCGTCGCCTTCGAGCACGAAGTTGCCCTCGTTGCTGAGGGCCGCGTGGGCCAGCAGCGCCTGCCGGGCGGTCTGGTGCCGGGAGACGAAGCTGAGCCCGGGCGCCACCGGCGAGACCGGGCAACCGCTCTGCCGCTGCCGGGCCAGCGACGCCCGCACGGCGTCCAGCGGCCCCACCGCCAGCGGATCGAACTTCGAGACGTCAGTGTCCATCGAGGCGTACCTCCAACTGAGGGCAGGAGTGCCTGAGATCTACGCATTCGTAGCTTATTTGACGACTTCGACGAAAGACAATGCCTCCGGCCGGCGCACTTCGGGCTCCGGGATGGGGAAGACCAGCCCGTCACCTGGTCGGCCAGCCCAGCCAGCCCAGCCAGAGTGTCCCCGTGACGGGCCTCGACCGCCGTCGAGGGCCGAGACGCTGAGCCGGCGCCCGGTCCTTGCGGCTCCCGGGTCAGGCGTGACTCAGGAGTTGCTTCAGCGCAGCCGCCCGGGCTGCCCAACCAGCCTCGGCACCCCTCAGAGCGGGCGCTCACTCACCCCGTTGGGGCCCGCCAGGTCGCCCGGATGCCAGATCCCCGTAACGATTGCGGCGATCAAACGTCGCCCAGCCTTCGCGCTATGGCCTCCCCATGCCCGATCACGTGGAACTATAGGGCCATGAAAGGACGTGTGCTGGTCGTCGACGACGACGCGGCCCTGGCGGAAATGCTCGGGATCGTGCTTCGCGGCGAAGGCTTCGAGCCAACCTTCGTCTCGGACGGAGACAAGGCGCTGGACGCATTCCGTGAGTCCCGGCCCGATCTGGTCCTGCTGGACCTGATGCTGCCGGGGACCGACGGGATCGACGTCTGCCGCCAGATCCGGACCGAGTCCGGAATCCCGATTGTCATGCTGACCGCCAAGACCGACACGGTCGACGTCGTCCTCGGGCTGGAGTCCGGCGCCGACGACTACCTGGTCAAGCCGTTCAAGTCCAAGGAACTGGTGGCCCGCATCCGGGCCCGGCTCCGGCGGACGGACGAGCCTGCCCCGGAGATGCTGCAGATCGGCGACATCAGCATCGACGTGGCCGGCCACTCGGTCAAGCGCAGCGGCGAGGCGCTGAACCTCACTCCGCTGGAGTTCGATCTCCTGGTGGCCCTGGCCCGCAAGCCACGCCAGGTGTTCACGCGCGAGGTCCTGCTCGAGCAGGTCTGGGGCTACCGCCACGCGGCCGACACCCGGCTGGTCAACGTGCACGTCCAGCGGTTGCGGGCCAAGATCGAGAAGGACCCGGAGCGGCCCGAGATCGTGGTCACCGTGCGCGGCGTCGGCTACAAGGCCGGCCCCGCCTGATATCTGGATGCCTTTCCGTGAACGGCTTATGCTGCTCCCGATGAGTGATCGTGGGGGACGCAGCGCCTAGTTCGGCGGCCGATACGCAGCAGGGCCGTGGCGAGCCGGGAGCCGGTGGCGCGGCCCGTGGTCCCCGCCTGCCCACACGCAAGACCAGCACCAAGAACAAGACCAGCACCAGGAACAAGAAGAAGCGCCGCGGCTGGTACAAGATCGTCCGGCAGTCGCGGCCGGTCCGGGTGGTCGGCCGGCGGCTGCCCCGGCGGGCCAAGAAGCTGCTCAAGGGCGGCCGCAAGTGGCAGCGGGAGCGGGCCGAGGGCCTGCGCTTCCGCTGGCGCCGGTCCCTCCAGCTGCGGGTGGTCACCACCACGCTGGCGCTGTCGACGCTGGTCATCGCCGTGCTCGGGTTCTTCCTGACCCAGCAGATCTCCGACGGCCTGCTGCAGAACAAGGAGAAGTCGGCGACCGCCCAGGTGTCCCAGGGCCTGACCGTGGCCGAGGGCAACGCCAACCTGAACAAGGCGCCGACCTCGACCGCGATCGCCAACAACTTCCTGTACCCGACCGCCCAGGAGCTGCAGGACGCCAGCGGTAACAACAGCAGCTACATCGTGGTCATCGAGGTCAGCGCGGACCGGGTCCCGGGCAAGGTCTACGTGGCCGGGGTGGCGGGCGGGGCCAACCCGGCCAGCATCCCGGCCTCGCTGTCGGCCAGCGTCCAGGGCGAGCAGGGCCACGAGCAGACCGGCAAGGTCTACTACGCGCCGACCACGATCATCTCCACCCTCGGCCGCGGCAACGAGCCCGGCCTGGCCGTCGGCACCCCGCTCGGCAACTACTACCAGCTGTACTACCTGTTCCCGATGGTCCAGGAGCAGCAGACGCTGTCGCTGGTGCAGCGCACCCTGGTCGGGGCCGGGCTGGCCCTGATCGTGCTCCTGGCCCTGATCGCCTCGCTGGTCACCCGCTGGGTGGTGATCCCGGTCCGGCACGCCGCCCAGGCCGCCCAGCGGCTGTCGGCGGGCCGGCTGGGGGAGCGGATGCAGGTCCGCGGGGCCGACGACCTGGCCGCGCTGGCCACCTCGTTCAACGACATGGCGGCCAGCCTCCAGGACAAGCTGCGCGAGCTGGAGGAGCTGTCCCAGCTGCAGCGGCAGTTCGTGTCCGACGTCTCGCACGAGCTGCGCACCCCGCTGACCACGATCAAGATGGCGGCCGACGTGCTGCTGGAGTCGAAGGACGCGTTCGACGCGGCCGGTGCCCGGTCGGCCGAGCTGCTCCAGGGCCAGCTCGACCGGTTCCAGGCCCTGCTCGAGGACCTGCTCGAGATCAGCCGCTACGACGCCAACGCGGCCACCCTCGACCCCGACTCGGTCGACATCAGCGACATCGCCCGCCGGGCGGCCGACGACGCCCAGCAGCTGGCCGAACGGCGCGGCTCGCGGATCGAGTTCCGGCTGCCGGCCGAGCCCTGCATGGCCGACGCCGACCACCGCCGGGTCGAGCGCATCCTGCGTAACCTGCTGGTCAACGCCGTCGAGCACGGCGAGGGCAACGACGTGATCGTGACCGTGGCCGGTGACCGGGACGCGGTCGCGGTGGCCGTCCGCGACCACGGCGTCGGCCTCAAGCCCGGCCAGGACCAGCTGGTGTTCGACCGGTTCTGGCGGGCCGACCCGGCCCGGGCGCGGACCACCGGCGGCACCGGCCTCGGCCTCGCCATCGCCCTCGAGGACGCCCAGCTGCACGGCGGCTGGCTGCAGGCGTGGGGGATGCCGGGCAAGGGGTCGGTGTTCCGGCTGACGATCCCGCGCACGGCCGGGCAGAAGCTGGTCGGCTCGCCGTTGCCGCTGGTGCCGGACGACACCGACGCGATCACCGCTCTCGGCGAGATCATGCCCGGTGGCCTGCTGCTGCCCGCCACCGAGCCCGCCGCCGACCCAGAGCCACCCAACGAAGCCAGCGCTTCGGACGGTACTGGCGTGAGTTCACATGGATAAAGGGTCCCCTCGCCCGGTGCCTGGCCGTCTGCGGGCGGCCTGGGTCGCGCTCCTCGCTACCGCCCTGGCGGTGCTGGTGGCCGGCTGCGTGACCGTCCCCACCAGTGGTCACGTCCAGGCGGTGAACGTCACCCAGGGCAACGCGGGCGGCGGCCAGTACTACCTGCAGCCGATCCCGGTGGCGCCCGGCGGCAACTGGACGCCGGAGGAGATCGTGTCCGGCTTCCTGGCCGCCAACGCCAGCTTCGCCAACGACCATGCGGTCGCCCGCCAGTACCTGGTCCCGGCGGCCAGCAAGAACTGGCACCCGGGGCTGGCGGTCACCGTGTTCAGCCAGATCTCCAGCACCCCGGTGCCGCTGCCGGACGGCGCCAGCGGCTCCCACCAGACCAGGACGACGACGATCGTCCAGGTCAGCGGGACGGTGCTGGGCAGCCTGTCCAACAGCGGGCAGTACTCGACCTCCTCGCACAGCCAAGGGACCACCGAGGAGAAGTTCGTCCTGGTCCAGCAGGGCGGCCGGTGGCGCATCTCCAGCCTGCCCAACGAGGTGCTGCTGTCCCAGTCCGACTTCGAGCACGTCTACCAGCCCCGCAACATCTACTTCTTCGACCCCAGCGAGCAGACGCTGGTGCCCGACCCGATCTACGTGCCCGAGGCGGCCACTCCCACCGACCTGGTCGAGCAGCTGGTGCGGGTGGTGATGGCGAGCCCGACCGGCTGGCTGCGGAGCGCCGTGCAGACCGCGTTCCCGGCCGGGACCACGCTGCTGAACGTGTCCCTGGACGGCGGCACCGCGGTGGTCAACCTGGGCGGCGCGGCCAACGGCGCCAGCGATGACGCCCTGCACCAGATGTCGGCCCAGCTGCTGTGGACGCTGGCCGGCTCGAGCGCCGACGAGCCGGCCATCCAGTCGGTCGAGCTGGAGATCAACGGCGGGCCCTGGAACGCCGGCCAGGACAACCCGGTCCAGCAGATCAGTGACTTCAGCAGCTACGTGCCGACCGGGCCGGCCCACGCCAGCTTCTACTACACCGACAGCCACGGCGCGGTCCGCTCGCTGTCGGGGTCGGCCCAGGCCAACGCGCCTCAGGGGGCGCCGGTGGCGGGCGCCGCGGGCGCCGCCGACATCCCGCTCACCCAGGTCGCGGTCTCGCCCGACGGCCGCTACGTGGCCGGCCTCGGCTCGGCCGGCCTGTACACCGGCACCTTGACCAGTAAGAGCACGTTGTCGCTGCGGGTGGACGGCAACTTCGGGTCGCTCAGCTGGGACCTGCACGACGACGTCTGGGCCGTCCAGAACGGCCAGGTGTGGCTGATACCCGGCCGCGGCGGCGCGTCGCTGCCGGTGACCACCATGCTGCCGGCCGGCGAGAAGGTGACCGCGCTCAAGGTCGCCCCCGACGGGGTGCGCTGCGCGATGCTCGTTTCCGGCGCCAGCGGCACCCAGCTGCTGCTGGCCGCGATCGTGCACTCGGGGGAGCAGGCCTATATCGGGCCGGCCGTCCCGATCAGCGCCGACAACGTGAACTTCACGTCACTGACCTGGTACGACGCCGACGACGTGGTCGCCCTGCGGGACCCGTCGGGCCATCCGGTGCTGGACGAGGTGGCCATCAACGGCGGCAACGTCACCGCGTTCCCGGCCCCGCCCGGCATCACCTCGATCACCGCCTACGGCCCCGCCAACCCGCTGGTGGCCGGCCTGTCCGACGGCCAGATGACCACGCTGGCCACCCCCAACGGCCTGTGGAGCGGCAACGTGGCGGCCGGCCGCTCGCCCGCCTACCCGGGCTGACGCGCCCGCTTACCCCGGCTGACGCGCGCACCTCGGCCCCCGTGCCCCTCGTGCCCCAGCAAACCCGCCCGCCTCTCGCGCCCCGTCCACCTTGCTTGCCCCTCACACCCCATTCACCTCGCTCACCACTCGCGCCCCTTTCACCCCGACTGCCCCTTTCACCCCGGCGGCCCCTCGCGCCCCACCCGCCACGCCCCGGCCACTCACCGTGTTAAGGCCCATTCGGCGTGCCGTTTGCGCGCCCGTTACCCACCCTCCACCTGTCCGTTATGGGAAATCAGATCCCGGAACGCCACTTGCAGTGAAGGGGCAGTTACTTATCGCTTACTTTCGCCTACTGACAATCGGCCCGGATAGGGCTACCGTTCACGTCATGGCACCCGCCCGGGTCCGTGGTTGCGCCAGGCAGGACTCCCTGAGCTCGTCTTCGGGGATGCGCCCGTCCTGGCTAGCCGATGCCAGCCGCAGGCAAAACGGCCCACGTAAGGCGACTTCTCGTCGACCGATCACGGTGCGGCTTAGAAGTAAGTCCTGCCCCGCCAGCAGACACAGGGTTTGCTGGGCCGGGAGAAGAGCAGTAGTGGCCACAGAGTTGCCGCGAACCTCTCCGCAGGCGGATGTGGGGACGAAGACCAGGTCGGCCGGGCGGGTGCCGCTGCAACGTATCGCCTACCGAGGGGATCGCCATGGACATTGTCTTCAGGAGCCGGCGCACTAACATCCCCGAGCGCTTCCGCCAACACGCGGAAGGCAAGCTCGCCAAAATCGGAAAGCTGGATCACAAGGCGATCCGGATTGATGTGGAGGTCACCCAGGAGCGCAACCCGCGCCAGGCCAAGGGCCGCGAGCGGGTCGAGCTGACCATCCGCTCGCGGGGCCCGGTGGTCCGCGCCGAGGCGGCCGCCGACGACCGCTACACCGCGCTCGACCTGGCCTTCGCCAAGCTGGAGAACCGGCTCCGGCGGTCCGGCGACCGCCGCAAGGATGCCCGCCACACGGACCGCGAACTGGTACGGACCGGTTCGGTGGCCGCAGGCGGCGCGGCCCCGGAAGCGGTACCTGAGTCATTGCCACCGGACGTCGCGCCACCGTATCCGGGGCACCGGTCCGGCCCGGACGCGCAGACCGGCGCCGCCCCGGCCGCCGCCCGCAACGGCCACCGGCTGGCCGACGGGCCCGACGGGGCCGAGACCGCGGCCGCCCATCTGGTGCCGATCCAGATGGAAGGCGACTGCCCGGTCGTGGTGCGCGAGAAGCTGCACCACGCCGACCCGATGACGATCGACCAGGCGCTGTTGGAGATGGAACTGGTGGGGCACGATTTCTACTTGTTCCACGATCGCGAGTCCGATCAGTTCAGCGTGGTGTACCGGCGTCGGGGTTATGACTACGGTGTGATCCGATTGATGGAAGACTCCGCGTAAACGGCCGGATGCTGTCCGGCCGCGGGCCAGCGCCCCCGCTGGCCTGGCGTGCCTGATTTGCGCACGGTGCCATGGCTCGGCCAGAGTCAGTGCCATGAGCGTTGTGCAGGCTGGACCGGGGCGGGCTGACTCAGCCCGCCCCCGGCCGGCTGGTTGCTGGTGGGAGGAGACAGCGTGAGCGAGGGTTCCGGTGCTCCTGGCGGTGATCGCTCTCCCGGGAAGTCCCCCGACCCGATCCGCGTGCTGATCGCCGATGATCACGCGCTCTTCCGGCGCGGCCTGGCTTCGGTCCTGGACGAGGAACCGGACATCGAGCTGGTCGGCCAGGCGAACGACGGCGCCGAGGCGGTCACCCGGGCCGGCCAGGCCCTGCCCGACGTGGTCCTGATGGACATCCGCATGCCTAAGACCAGCGGCATCGAGGCCGCCCGGGCCATGAAGGAGGCCGCTCCGAGCGCCCGCATCGTCATGCTGACGATCAGCGACGAGGAGGAGGACCTGTTCGAGGCGATCCGCTCCGGGGCCAGCGGTTACCTGCTCAAGGACATCCCGCTGGACGAGGTGGCCGACGCGGTCCGGTCGGTGTACGGCGGCCAGTCCCTGATCAACCCCTCGATGGCCGGCAAGCTGCTGACCGAGTTCGCCACCCTCGGCCGCCGCGACCAGGAGGAGGAGCGGCCCCAGCAGGTCCCCGCGCCCAAGCTCACCGACCGCGAGATGGAAGTCCTCAAGTTGGTCGCCCGGGGCATGAACAACCGCGACATCGCCAAAGAGCTGTTCATCTCCGAGAACACGGTCAAGAACCACGTGCGCAACATCCTCGAGAAGCTGCAGATCCACTCGCGGATGGAGGCCGTCATGATCGCCGTCCGCGAGAAGCTCATCGAGCTCAGGTGAGTCCGGTGGGTCAGGCCGACTTCAGGGCGATGCGAAGGCGGTCGCGGCTGGTCTCCGGCTCGACCTGCTCCAGCTCCACGTAGTCGCAGCCGACCCAGCTGGCCGCCTCCCGCAGGGCGCGGGCCATCGGCTCGGCCGCCGACGGGCGGTCGAGGGTCAGCTTGCGGGCCACCAGCGTGCGGCCCTCGCGGGCCGGGTCGACCCGGCCGACCAGGCGGCCGCCGGCCAGCAGCGGCATCACGAAGTAGCCGTGTATCCGCTTGGCCTTGGGCACGTAGGCCTCCAGGCTGTGCTCGAACCCGAACAGCCGCCGGGTCCGCTTGCGGTCCCACACCAGCGAGTCGAACGGCGACAGCAGCGTCACCCGGTGCCGTTCCCGCCCGGCCTGCTCGCCGGCCGCCAGCGCGGCCGGGTCGGCCCAGCCCGGCACCGGCGACCGCGGCCCCGGGAACGTGACCGGCACCAGGCCGGCCGCCCGGGCGGCGTCGTCCAGGTAGCCGTTCCGGCTCGGCTGGGCGCTGAGGACGCTCTGCAGCCGGTGGTAGTCGACCAGGTCGTTGTGGGTGGCGGCGCCCAGCGCCCGGGTGGCCACGCCGACCAGGTGGCTGACGCACTCGGCGTCGCTCGGCTCGGCCGCCAGTAGCTCGGGCGGCAGCACCCGCTCGGGCAGGTCGTAGACCCGCCGCCAGCCCTCCCGGCGCACGCAGACCAGCTCACCGATGTCGAGCAGCCACTCGGCCGCCACCTTGACCTCGGACCAGTCCCACCACGGCCCGCCGCCCTTGGCCCCGCCCAGCTGGGTGGCGGTCAGCGGCCCCTCGGCCGCCAGCTGGGCCCGGACCTGCTGGCAGGCCTGCTCGGAGACCTGGTGCCAGCGCATGCCGCGGTTGCGGTACCAGCGCCGCCGGAAGCCGTAGTACGGCCACTCCTCGATCGGCAGCAGGCAGGCCGCGTGCGCCCAGTACTCGAACGTCTGCGGCCGGGTCGCGGGCCAGTAGGCGCGCTCGATCCGGGCCCGCGGGATCGCGCCCAGCCGGGCGTAGGCCACCAGCTCGTGCGAGCGGGCCAGCACGCTGATCGTGTCCAGCTGGACACCGCCCACCCGGCGCAGCATCGCGGGCACGCCGCCCTTGCGGGCCTCGGCCCCGATGAAGCCCTGCGCCCGCAGCGTCAGCCGCCGGGCGTCGTCCAGGCTGAGCGCGACAACGTCTGACACACGAAGATCGTAACCACCGGGTACGACAAAACCGGCTGACGGCCGTCAGCACGGGCCAGGCCGCGGCCTACCGGGCGACCCTGGCCAAACGCGGCGGTCTAGTACCAGTCCTCGTTCATCCGGGCGAAGCCGCCGACGATGAAGCCGAGCACCGCGATGCCGCCGCCGGTGTAGACCAGCCACCAGGTCGGCGGGGAGGCGAAGGCCAGGCCGCCGACGACGAAGCCGATGACGATGATCGCGACCGCGATCCAGGACACCGGGCGGCCGTGGAACGACTCGTGCGCCAGCGCCGCCGCGTGGCCCAGGGGCGACTCCTCCGGGGCGGGCCCGATCGACTCGGGCGCGGCCGCGCTGGTCGGGGTACCCGACAGCGCTCCGGAACCCGACTGCTCGGTCGTCATCTGCGATCCTCTCGTTGCACCGCTTGGTGGAGGCCCGGCACGGCCTGGGACACATATTATGGTGAGACGAGCCTTCGGGGGCTGCGCTGGCCCCCGGCTACGACGATTACGTCCCGGCCGCGACTTCCTGCACGGGCTCGGTTTCGGGCCGTGACTCGCCTACCATGACTGACGGGGCTCATGTTCCGGCCGTCCCCGGGCTCGTCCGGACCGCGAGGACAGAGCCGGCCGCGTGCGACGGCGTCGGTACCCAGACAATCCGCGAGGAGCGCGACAAGAAGTGCCAGCCATCCTAGACAGCGTCCTTCGCGCTGGCGAGGGCAAGACCCTTCGCAAGCTCAAGCGGATCGCCGACCAGGTCAACTCGATCGAGGATGATTTCCTCGCGATGAGCGACGAAGAGCTGCGCGGCATGACCGCCGAGCTCAAGCAGCGCTACGAGGCTGGCGAGGGCCTGGACGATCTGCTGCCGGAGGCGTTCGCCACCGTCCGCGAGGCCGCCCACCGGGTCCTGGGCCAGCGTCACTTCGACGTCCAGCTGATGGGCGGGGCTGCCATCCACCTCGGCAACATCGCCGAGATGCGCACCGGTGAAGGCAAGACCCTGACCTCGCTGCTGCCCGCCTACCTGAACGCGCTGACCGGCGACGGCGTGCACGTGGTGACGGTCAACGACTACCTGGCCCGGCGCGACGCCGAGTGGATGGGCCGGGTGCACCAGTTCCTCGGCCTCGAGGTCGGCGTGATCCTGGCCGAGATGCAGCCGGAGGAGCGCCGCAAGTCCTACGCGGCCGACATCACCTACGGCACCAACAACGAGTTCGGCTTCGACTACCTGCGCGACAACATGGCCTGGAGCCTGGACGAGTGCGTGCAGCGCGGCCACCACTTCGCCATCGTCGACGAAGTCGACTCGATCCTCATCGACGAGGCCCGGACCCCGCTGATCATCAGCGGGCCGGCCGAGCAGAGCGCCCGCTGGTACACCGAGTTCGCCAAGATCGTGCCGCGGCTGCGCCGGGGCGAGGACGGCGAAGGCGACTACGAGGTCGACGAGAAGAAGAAGACCATCGGCATCCTCGAGTCGGGGGTGGAGAAGGTCGAGGACACCCTCGGCATCGACAACCTCTACGACCCGGTCAACACCCCGCTGGTCAGCTTCCTCAACAACGCGGTCAAGGCCAAGGAGCTGTACAAGCTGGACAAGGACTACGTCGTGATGAACGGCGAGGTCCTGATCGTCGACGAGTTCACCGGCCGCATCCTGCACGGGCGCCGGTACAACGAGGGCATGCACCAGGCCATCGAGGCCAAGGAAGGCGTGCAGATCAAGGACGAGAACCAGACGCTCGCCACGATCACCCTGCAGAACTACTTCCGGCTCTACGACAAGCTCGGCGGCATGACCGGCACCGCCATGACCGAGGCCAACGAGTTCCACCAGATCTACAAGCTCGGCGTGGTGCCGATCCCGACCAACCGGCCGATGATCCGGGCCGACGAGTCTGACGTGGTCTACCAGACCCAGGCGGCCAAGTTCGACGCCTGCGTCGAGGACATCGCCGAGCGGCACCGTCACGGCCAGCCGGTCCTGGTCGGCACCGTGAGCGTGGAGAAGTCCGAGATCCTGTCGCAGCTGCTCAAGCGCCGCGGCGTCGCCCACGAGGTCCTGAACGCGAAGTACCACGAGCGTGAGGCGTCGATCGTGGCCGCCGCCGGCCGCAAGGGCGCGGTCACCGTGGCCACCAACATGGCCGGTCGCGGCACCGACATCATGCTCGGCGGCAACCCCGACTTCATCGCCGACATCGAGCTGCACCAGCGCGGCCTGTCCCCGCTGGAGACCCCCGAGGACTACGAGGCGGCCTGGCCCGAGGCGGTGGCCAAGGCCAAGCGGGCGGTCGCCGAGGAGCACGAGGAGGTCGTCGAGGCGGGCGGCCTGTACGTGCTCGGCACCGAGCGGCACGAGTCCCGCCGCATCGACGACCAGCTGCGTGGCCGTTCCGGCCGCCAGGGCGACCCGGGCGAGACCCGGTTCTACCTGTCGCTCGAAGACGACTTGATGCGGATGTTCAATTCCAACCGGGTCGCCGCGATCATGGACCGGCTCAACATCCCGGACGACGTCCCGGTCGAGTCCAAGGTCGTCACCCGGGCCATCCGCTCGGCCCAGACCCAGATCGAGCAGCAGAACTTCGAGATCCGCAAGGACGTCCTCAAGTACGACGACGTCCTCAACCGCCAGCGCAAGGTCATCTACGCCGAGCGCCACGACGTCCTCGAGGGCGCTGACCTGCAGGAGCAGGTGCAGGGGATGACCGACGAGGTCATCGAGTCCTACGTGACCGGCGCCACCGCCGAGGGCTTCCCCGAGGACTGGGACCTGAACAAGCTGTGGCGCGCGTTCAAGCAGCTGTTCCCGATCTCGGTCACCGTCGAGGAGCTCGAGGACGACGCCGGCGGCAAGGCCAACCTGACCGCCGACACGATCATCGACGTGGTGGCCGAGGACGCCCGCGCCGCCTACGAGCGCCGCGAGACCGAGCTCACCCCGGAGATCATGCGCGAGTTCGAGCGCCGGGTGGTGCTGTCGGTCCTCGACCGCAAGTGGCGTGAGCACCTCTACGAGATGGACTACCTGCGCGAAGGTATCGGCCTGCGCGCCATGGCCCAGCGCGACCCGCTGATCGAGTACCAGCGCGAGGGCTTCGACATGTTCAACGCGATGATGGACGGCATCAAGGAGGAGTCCGTCGGCGCGCTGTTCAACCTCCAGGTCGAAGTCCAGCAGAACCCGGTCACCGACGAGGCCGCCGACGGCGCCGAGGGTCAGGCCGTGGTGGCCGGCGGCATCCAGATGTCGGCCGGCCCCGAGGTCACCTCGACCCCCCAGGCGGCCGTGAGCCAGCCCATCGTCGACCCCGACGCCGAGGCCGCCGCCCCGGCTCCCGCCACCCGCCGCGGCAACACCAACGGTGGCCGCAACGGCCGCTCCACCGGCACCGGAGCCCGCTCCGGCAACGCGGGCGGTACCGGCACGGGCGCCCGCTCCGGCAACGCCGGCGGCGCCGCCCGCTCGGGCAACGCCGCCCGCTCGGGCGGCGGCCGTCACCGCTCGACCGGCAACACCGGCCCCCAGCCGACCATGCCCCAGGACGACTCCGGCCTGCCCGCGGGCCTGGCCCCCCGGCGCAGCTCGTCGCTCCAGTACACCGCCCCGTCGGTGGACGGCGGCACTCACGTCGAGAGCCACGTCGAAGGCAACCCGGTCGCCGCGACCGGCGACTTCGCGAACGTCGGCCGCAACGACCCCTGCCCCTGCGGCTCGGGCCGCAAGTTCAAGCGCTGCCACGGCGACCCGCGCAACCGCGAGACCGTCTAAGCGTCACCTCCTCCTGCAGTCGGCCCGGTCCCCGCTCACGTGGGTGGTCGGTCCGCGTGCCCCGAGCCGGGCTGGCTCGCACCCGGCGCCGCGCCCGGTCAGGCCGATTCGATCGCGGTGCACAGCCAGCGGGCGTCCCGGCCCGGCCGCCCCGGGCCGGCCGACTGCGCCTCGGCTCGCTCCAGCCGGGCGGCCAGCGCCCGGGTCCGGGACCCGAACTCGGCCACGACCGCGACCTCGACCACGTCGGTGGCTGGCTGGGTGGCCCGTACCCGCTGGACCCGGGGCCGCCGGTCCACCGCCAGCAACGGCCCCAGCCGCCGGATACTCGTCCGCGCCCGCTCGGTCGTCCACGGGGTCAGCTGGCTAGCGGGCCGGGCGCCGGCCAGCGTCTCCGCCAGCACCTGCGCGAACCGGCTCGGCCAGCCCCCCAGCTCGTCGGCTTCGTCCGGCGGACTGCCTGCGTCCGGACCCTCGTCCCCGTCCGGCTCGGCCGGCGGTACCGGATCGCCCGGGTGATCGGCCACCAACGGGTACACGAGGCTGGTGAGAATCCGGCCCCCGGGCAGTTCGTCGTCGAACGGGGGATTGCAATCGGGCACCGGCACCAGGCGAATGGCCATCGGATCGGGCCACGGCCTTTCGTCGGTGTCCGGCGGCCGGAACGGATACGGCGGGATCATCCCCACCAAGGCGTCCGCGTCAGCTGGCGAGTCATCCATGGTCCCTCCGGGAAACCACTCGAGCTGCCCCGCACGCAGCGACTCCGCGCCGCGCACCCGCCAGTGAGGCATTACCGATCGTGCCAATTTCCGGCACAACCCCGTTTTACCCGCCCCCAGTGACATTTCCCCGCCCGGCCGGTCGCCGCCCCCGGACTCCTGAGCCGCCACGCGCAGCGCCGAAGTAGGCCCCGTTAGCATTCTGAGCAGGAAAAATGCGATCTCGCGGATCGACGCGACTTTGTGTATTTACCATTTTTAAAACGTAATTTCGCACACGGCCCCGGCTCATTGGATCGCACCAACGGAAAATGGCTGCCACCAGTGCTGACTCGTCCAATGGGGGCCAGGGCGAGCCGGGCTGCTGACTCCCTGGCTCCCGCCTGAAGGCGGCAGGCTGAGGGCATACATGTTTGTCGCGCCGCGGGGGTCGCGACAGCCTGGAGTAGTGCTTGCCTCCGGCGGGGGTACTTCGGGCTCCGGGATGGAGAAAGACCTATTCGGCCTGGCCCGGTCGCCGCCGCCCGCCGCTCAGCCGAGCAGACCGGCCTGGTCGGTCCAAGCCGCAAAGAGCACGGCTTGACCTGTCGGCGTCCGCCCCGCTGTTCGGCTGGCGGGACGACGGCGACGGGATGGGGCCAGCCCGCCCCGAAGTGTGCGCGGCGCGCGCCCCGCCAAGCTCAGCAGTTGGTGGTACTTCCGATTCGGGAAGACTTATAGGCAGCATTTGTACAAAAGTCTTCCCGAACCCCAGGCCAGCCCACGGCCCCAGCCCCACGGGTCACCCAAGTCCCAGGGACACCGATCGGCGCAGTCACACCCGGCGCGCTACGCCCGTGAATCCCACTCGCCGCTGGAGTCTCAGCGCTACGTGGCTACCTCTTTATGTGGGTACGCCTGTCCGCAGTATTTGCGGAAAAACGTACGAACCCGCGGGCTGGCTGACCCGTGTGGCCTCCGTGACTGGTGGGACGCGGGACACGAGTTCACTGCCACGCCCCGCTACTGGTAAGAAAGTTTACTATTTCGGACTGGTGGGGCATACTGGGTGGGGCGGAGGCGGACCGGCAGCCAGCCGGGTTGGCGTCGCCGACGAAGCCGGACCGGAAGTCCCCGGACTGGCGAGCCCAGGCGGCGTCGCCGACGAGCCCGACCGGAAGTCCGCGAAGTGGTGAGCCCAGCCGGGAGTCCCGGGCCAGCCAAAAGAGCCCAGCCCAGTCAGCCGGGACCGAGAGGAGTCGTGCGCAGTTGGCCGAGTTGCTCATCGCGGCCGAGAACATCGTGACCGCCGCCCCGCCCACCTCCCGCGACCTGCCCACCTCCCGCGACCCAGCCACCCCGCCCGTCCCGGATGTCCTGTCGCCCGGTTACGTCCTCGTCGAGAATGGCTGGATCACGGCCGTCGGCGAGGGTGAACCACCTCGGACCCCGGACGAATACCTGGACCACGGCGTCCTCACCCCCGGGTTCGTCGACCTCCAGGTCAACGGGTACTACGGCGTCGAGTTCGAGGCGGTCGACGAGGCTGACTGGCAAATGGTGGCCGACCGGCTGCCCGAGACCGGTACCACCTCGTTCGTCCCGACGTTCATCACCGCGCCGCTGCCGCAGCTCACCGACGCCCTCAAGGCCGCCGCCCGGCTGATCGAGCAGCTCGCCCCCACCGAGCCCGCCACCACCGAGCCCGCCCCCACCGAGCCCGCCACCCCCGGCGCGCCGCCCCGCTCCACCATTCCCCGGCCCGCCCGCATCCTCGGCGTCCACGTCGAGGGGCCGTTCATCAACCCGGTCCGTGGCGGCGCCCACAACCAGGACTGGATGACCGACCCGACCCCCGAGGCGGTCGGTGCCCTGCTCGACGCCGCCCAGGGCCACCTGACGATCATGACCCTGGCTCCCGAGCGCCCCGGCGCCCTGGCCGCGATCCGGCACCTGAGCCAAAGCGGCACGCTGGTCAGCGTCGGCCACAGCGACGCCCGGGCCAGCCAGGTGGCCGAAGCGGCCGAGGCCGGCGCCCGCATGGTCACCCACCTTTTCAATGGACAACGGCCCCTGCACCACCGCGAGCCGGGCGTGGTCGGCCAGGCGCTGGCCGACCCCCGGCTCACCAGCGGGCTGATCGCCGACTTCAGCCACGTGGCGGCGCCGGTGACGGCGATCGCGTTCGCGGCCGCGCCGGGCCGGATCGTGCTGGTCACCGACGCGGCCGCCTGCGCGGGGATGCCGCCGGGGGAGTACCTGCTGGGCGGCCAGCCGATCGAGCTGCCGCCCGGCGACGGGGTACCGCCGGTGCGGCCCGACGGCACCCTGGCCGGGTCGGCTCTGCGCATGGACGTGGCCGTGTCGAACATGGTGAGCGTGGGGGTCAGCCTGCCCGCGGCGGTGGCGGCCGCGACCCGCATCCCGGCCGACCTGATCGGCCGCCCCGACCTGGGCCGGATCGCGCCCGGGGCCCGGGCCGACCTGACCTGGCTCGGGGCCGGCCTGCGAGCGGAAGCGACCTGGCTGGCCGGCCAGCGCCTGCACCAGAAAAGCCCGAAGGGCCAGCAAGGCCAGGAAGAGGCATCGTGACACCTCCCGAGACCCAGACCCGCATGCGGGCCGAGATCGAACAGCAGCCGGCCGCCCTGCGGGCCACCCTCGACGCCCTGCTGCCCCGGGTATCCGAGGTCGCCGCCTTGGCCAGGGACACCCGGCAGGTGCTGTTCATCGCCCGCGGCACCTCCGACAACGCCGCCGTCTACGGCAGCTACCTGGCCCAGGTGCGGGCCGGGCGGCTGGCCACGCTGGCCTCGCCGTCGGTCGCCACCACCTACCGGGCCCGCCTGGACCTGAACGGGGTGCTGGCGGTCGCGCTGTCCCAGTCCGGCCGGACCGAGGAGATCGTGCACACGATGACCTGGGCGGCCGACTGCGGGGCACGCACGATGGCCATCACCAACGGCGCCGGCTCCCCGCTGGCGGCCCAGGCCGACCTGGCCTTCGTCACCGAGGCCGGGGTCGAGCAGGCGGTGCCCGCGACCAAGACGTTCACCACCCAGCTGGCGGCGCTGGCGGTGCTCGGCCTCGGCTTGACCGCTGACGCTGAGGGGGCCGCCACCAGCCAGACCCCGGTCGACCAGAACGAGCTCAAAAACGTCCCCGACGAGATCGAGCGGCTGCTGGCCGCCCCCGGCGACCTCACCCCGCTGATCGAGGGCCTGGCCGCGGTCGAAGGCGCGGTCGTCTCCGGCCGCGGTTACGCCTACTCGGCCGCCCTCGAGCTGGCGCTCAAGCTCAAGGAGGCCTGCTACCTGCACGCGATGGGGCTGTCGTTCGCCGACCTGCTGCACGGCCCGATCGCGGTCGTCGACCAGCGCACCCCGGCCGTGATCATGGCGGCCGACGCCGGCCCGACCGTCGAGGGCGCGGTCGCGCTGGCCGAGCGGGTCACCCAGTCCGGCGCTCCCGCCTACGGCATCGGCGGGGGCCCCGAGCTGGCCGCCCAGTGCACCTACGCGCTGCCCGGGCCGCGGCTGCCGGAGTGGCTGGCCCCGATCGGGCTGATCATCGCCGGCCAGCTGCTGACCGAGGCGCTGGCCCGCCGCCTGGACCTCGACCCGGATCACCCCCGCGGCCTCAGCAAGGTCACCCAGACCGAGTAAGCACTCACTCACCGGGTTCTTTGCTCAGTGAGTACTCACTCACCGAGGTCCTCTCAATAAGTGAGTACTCGCCCCTTACCCGACCAGCCCCCGCCGCTTCAGCTCCGGCCGCACCCCCTCACCAAACCAGTACGCCTCCTCCAGGTGCGGGATCCCCGACAGAATGAACTCCGAGATCCCCAGCCCCGCGTACTCCTCGATAAGGTCGGCCACTTCCGAATGGCTGCCGACCAGCGCGGTACCGGCGCCGCCGCGGACCAGCCCCACCCCCGCCCACAGGTTCGGATAGATCTCCAGGTCCGCCGCCCGCCCGCTGCCCCGGTAGTCCGAGTGCAGCGAGCGCATCCGTCGCTGCCCGACCGACTCGCTGCGGGCCAGCTCCTCTTGCGCGAAGGCCACCTCGGCCGGGTCCAGGTAGCTGAGCAGCTTGTCCGCCTCGGCCCAGGCCTCAGCGGCGGTATCACGGGTGATCACGTGCAGCCGGATCCCGAACCGCACCGTCCGCCCGGCCTCCGAAGCCAGCTTCCGGATCCAGTCCAGCTTCGACGCGACCTGGCCCGGCGGCTCCCCCCAGGTCAGATAGACATCGACGTACCGCGCCGCGACCGGCCCCGCGGCCGGTGACGAGCCCCCGAAGTACACCTCCGGCTCCGGCTCGGGCGCCTCCATCACCGTCGCCCCCTCGACCCGGTAGTAATCACCGGTGAAGTCGAACGGCTTCCCGCGCCAAGCGCCCCGGATCACCTCCAGGAACTCCCCGGTGCGGGCGTACCGCTCGTCGTGCGGCAGGAAGTCGCCGAACCTCGCCTGCTCGTCGGCCTGGCCGCCGGTGACCACGTTGAGCAGCAGCCGCCCGCCCGAGATGCGCTGGTAGGTGGCGGCCATCTGGGCCGCCAGCGTCGGCGAGGTCAGCCCCGGCCGGAACGCGACCAGGAACTTGAGCCGCTCGGTCTGGTGGATCAGCGCGGCCGTGACCAGCCAGGCGTCCTCGCAGTGGGTCCCGGTCGGGGTGAGCACGCCGGTGAACCCGTTGGCCTCGGCCGCCCGCGCCACTTGGGCCAGGTAGTCGATGTCGGGCGGCCGGATCGCGGTCGCCGCCGACCGCTCGTCCGCCTGCGGCGCGGGCCGCCCGCCGTCACCGATGGGCACGCTGTGGCCGCGCCCGACGATCGACCGGCCGTCCCCGGAGGTGGGCAGGAACCAGTGGAACGTCAGGCTCATGAGCCGCTCGCGCTGGTGGTCGACGAGCTGCCCACGGCGTCGTTGAACTGGCTGGTCATGTACTGGGTCATCTTCACGTCGGTGGGGATCTCGCCGGCCTTGTAGAACGCGTCGGTCAGCTTCTGCTCGGCCGTGATCACGGTGTTGTCGATCTTGACCGGCGTGTTCACGTCGTCCTTGGCGGCCGCCAGCATCGTCGCGCTCGGCAGCCCGGTGGCGTCACCCCAGATCTGCGCCCAGGTGCTCTGGTGGCTGCCGGACCAGATGTACGCCTCGTTGAGGATCTTCTCGTAGTCGTTGATCGCGGCCGCCTTGCCCTTGTCGCTCAGGGCGGCGTCCGACGCGACCTGGAACGAGTAGGGCGACCCGTACTGCTTGCCGTCGACCAGCACCTTGCCGCCGTCCTGGTTCACCGCCTCCTCGATGTAGGGCGACCAGGTGTCCCAGGCGTCGACCTTGCCCGCCTTGAACGCCGACAGCGCCTCGGCCGGCTGCAGGTTGTCCACCGTCACCTGCTTCTTGGTCAGCCCGGCGGAGGCCAGCACCGTGAGCAGGTGGTAGTCGGCCGTGGTGCCCTCCGGGGCGGCGATCGTCTTGCCCTTGAGCTGCTGAATGGTCGTGATCGGGGAGTTCTTGGGCACCACCACCGCGCCGGCCGCGGGCGGGGTGATGCGGGCCCCGACGATCTTGACCTGGGCGCCGCCGGCCGCCGCGAACACCGGCGGGGCGTCACCGACGCCGCCGACGTCGACCGAACCCGACCCCATCGCCTGCACCATCGGCGGCCCGGACGTGAAGTCCACCCACTTGGCCTTGAACGGCAGCTTGCCGATCAGCCCGGCCGCCTGCAGCAGCGCCTCGGCCCCGGTGCCCTTCTGGTCGCCGATCGTCAGCGTCACCTGTGACACGTTGACGGTCGAGCCGGAGCCGGCCGACGCGGCGGACGAGCTGCCCGACGACGCCGAGCCGCCCGACGACGAGGAGGAGCAGGCGGCCACGGCCAGCACCGCCGCGCTCCCGGCCACACCGAACAGGACACGGGCACGTCTGACCCGAATGGAAGTGATCATGATGGGGGGAATCCTCTTTTTCCGAATAAAAAAATCAGGACACGTCTCGGGTCGCCACACCCAGCTCGGTGAGCAGGCGGATACGCAACGCCACCAGATCCGGGTGGTCCCGGTCCCGGGGCCGGTCCAGCGGGATGCTGGCCGAATGGGCGATCTGGCCGTCCGCCAGCACCAGCACCCGGTCGGCCAGCGCCAGCGCCTCGTCGACGTCGTGGGTGACCAGCAGCACGGCCGGCCGGTGCCGCTCCCACAGCGACAGCACCAGCTGGTGCATGGTGATCCGGGTCAGCGCGTCCAGCGCGCTGAACGGCTCGTCCAGCAGCAACAGGCCCGGATCGCGGACCAGCGCCCGCGCCAGCGCCGCCCGCTGGGCCTCGCCGCCGGACAGCGTGAGCGGCCAGGCGTCGGCCCGGGCGGCCAGCCCGACCTCGTCCAGCGCGGTCCGCGCGACCGCGCGCGGGTCGGGTACCCGCAGGCCCAGGGCGACGTTGTTCCACACCCGTTTCCAGGGCACCAGCCGCGGCTCCTGGAACACCACCGCGGCCGTCGCGTCCACCGCCAGCTCGCCGCCCACGTCCGGGTCGAGCCCGGCCAGCGCCCGCAACAACGTGGACTTGCCGGTCCCGCTGCGGCCGATCATGGCCACGAACTCACCCGGGGCGATGTCCAGGTCGAGGTGGTCGAGCACCACCTGGCCGTCGAACGCCCGGGTCACCCCCCGCGCCTGCACGACCTGCTCGGTGGTCAGGACTCCAGGATCCCGCGTCGCCACGACAGGGCTCTCCTCTCGATCAGCCGGACGATGTAGTCGGTCAGCAGCCCGAGGATCAGGTAGACGATCAGGGCGACGAAGATCACGTTCTGCTGGAGGAACTGCTCGCCCTGGTTGATGATGAAACCGAGCCCGGCGTTGGCGTTGATCTGCTCGGCCACCACCAGCGCCAGCCAGGCGGTGCCGAGGCTCTGCCGCAGGCCGACCAGGATCGTCGGCAGCGCGCCGGGCAGGATGATGGCGCGGATCTGCTCGGCCCGGCTGAGCCCCAGCACCTGGCCCAGCTCGGCCAGCTTGCCGTCGACCCCGCGGATGCCGGCGAACGTGTTCAGGTAGAGCGGGACGGCCGCCGCCAGCGCCACCAGCGTGATCTTGGGCGACTCGCCGATGCCGAACCAGACGATGAACACCGGGATCAGCCCGAACAGCGGCAGCGTGCGCAGCGCCTGCATGAGCGGGTCGATCGCGTTCTCGCCGAACCGGCTGAGCCCGGCCACGACCGCCAGCACCATGGCCAGCCCGCCGCCGATCACGAAGCCGATCGCGACCCGCTCGAGCGAGATCAGCATCGCGTGCTGCAGCGTCCCGTAGGTGGGGGAGTCGGTGGTGATCAGGTGCACCGCGGTCGACCAGAGGGTGGTCAGCGAGGGCAGCTTCTGCGGCGACACGACCCCGGTGCTGCTGAGGATCTGCCACAGCGCCAGCACCACGACCGGGCTGATCAGCCGCAGCCACCCGGACCGGCGCCAGCCCCGGCCCCGGCTCCCGCGCGCCCGCGGGCGGCCGCCGGTGACCCCGGCCAGCGGCAGCGCGGGCGCGTCCGGCTCGGCCGGGCTACCGCGACGCGTTTCGCTGCTGCCGGTGGAAATCGACACGGGCGAACCTCTTCCGTCGACGGCGGGCTCCGGTCGTCCCATCGTTGACACTTCTCCCTATAAAGTCAACCTGAGAAATAGGGAATTAATCTGAGCGTGTCCGCCGGGCCCGCCCGGCGTTCACCGGACCATCGCCGTGGCCGCCATACCATCGCAGATGTGGCTCACCCCGAAGATCTCCGCGGCCTGGTCATCGACTGGGGCGGCGTCCTCACCAACTCCATCCGGACCACGGTCAAGACCTGGGTCGACGCCGAGGGCATCGACTGGGACAGCTACGTCGAGTGCATGCGCCCCTGGCTGAACGAGGCCTACGGCGGCGCCTCGGTGACCGCCAACCCCGTGCACGCGCTGGAGCGCGGCGAGTGCACGGTGCCCGAGTTCGAGCAGATGTTCGCGGCCCAGCTGACGCTGACCGGCGGCGGCCCGGTGGTGGCCGAGGGCATCCTCGGCCGGATGTTCGCCGCCAGCGAGACCGTGCCCGCCATGTACGAGCTGCTGCGCACCGCCCGCGCGGCCGGCGTCCGGACCTGCCTGCTGTCCAACTCCTGGGGCGCCGACTGGTACGACCGGACCGACTTCCCCGAGCTGTTCGACGGCGTCGTCATCTCCTGCGAGGTCGGCATGCGCAAGCCCGAGCCGGAGATCTTCCAGCACGCGGCCCAGCTGATCGCGCTGCCCCCGGCCGCCTGCGTGTTCGTCGACGACGTGGCGGCCAACATCACGGCGGCCGAGGCCATCGGCATGACGGGCGTGCATCACACCGACCCGGAAATCACCACCGAACGGGTCGCCACCCTGCTGGGTATTTCCGCTTTTTAAAGGGCCGTAACCGGGTGCTCCGGGCGGGTACGCCGGCGCTGTTCTAGCCTTGGCTGCCATGGCAGAGCCTGGCGCCGGGCCCCGGAAAGCGCCGGCCTATCCGGCCGCGTCCAGCCCGGGGCGGTCGGCCAACATGCGCGCGATCCGGCGGACCGACACCAAGCCGGAGCTGGCGCTGCGCCAGGCGCTGCACCGGATGGGCTACCGGTTCCGCAAGGACCACCGGCTCGACCTGCCGCAGCGCCGGGTCCGCCCCGACATCGCCTTCACCGCCCGCAAGGTCGCGGTGTTCGTGGACGGCTGCTTCTGGCACGCCTGCCCCGAGCACGGCTCCAAGCCTGCCGTCAACCAGACCTACTGGAACCCCAAGCTGCTGCGCAACGTCGAGCGCGACCGGGCCGCCGACGCCGCCCTCGAGCTGGCTGGCTGGCAGGTGGTCCGGCTGTGGGAACACGTCCCGCTCGACGACGCCGTGGCCGCCGTGGTCACCGCCCTGAACGGCTCACCCCGCGATCCCCGGGCTGATCCTGGGCGTGCCGGGCCAGACCGTCGATGATCAGCCCGACTACCGCCTCGGTCACGGTGCGGCCTAATTCCTGCCCGGCCAGGTGACAACCTGCCACACTCTGATCAGCCCGATCAGAGGAAGCCAATGCGTGTATACCTGCCGTCCAGCCTGCCGGGGCTGGCCGAAGTACTGAAGTCGGGGGAGATCGGCCCGGCCCCGCAGCCCGGTTTCGCCGTCACCCCCACCCTGCGCGAGTGGTACGCCAGCGGCGACCTGGAAGAACTCGAGTACACGGCGCTGCTGGAGGCCGCCCGTGGCTCGCTCCGGCTACTGGCCGCCCAGCCCGACGCGCCGCCCCGCCGGGTGGTGCTGGTGGCCGAGGTCGCCGAGGACGACCTGGGCAAGGCCAGCGGCCACCCGGCCGCCGTCCAGGTGCTGAGCGCGATCCCGCTGGCCCGGGTGGCGGCCGGCCACGTCGACGGCATCGACGCGGCCGACGACGTCCGGGCCGCGGTGGCCGCGCTGGCGGCCGCCGACGACGGTGACGACGACGCCCAGTTCACCGTGGACGGCGCCGAGGGTCACGAACTCGGCTGGTACGCCACCCAGGAGCTCTGGTTCGTCGACTGAGCCGGCCTGGCCGACCTCAGGACTTGGCCCAGAAGTTGTACATCTTCAGGCCGTTCCCGCCGCTCCAGATCTCGAAGCCGGCCGTGATCGACTGGATGTACCAGTTCGAGCTGGCCCACCCGCGCGCCTCGGCCGCCTCGAAGAAGTCGTTCAGGTGGATCCCGGCCAGCGTGTTGACCTGGCTGACCTTGCGGAACTGGACGTAGTTCCAGGAGCCGTGGCTGTTGCCCGCCCGCCACTCGATCACCCAGTACAGGGCGCCGTCGATGCGGACCTCGGGCAGGCCGCGCAGGCTGCCCACGCTGGCCGTCTCCCGCGGCCAGATCATGATCTCGGCGCCGTGCGGCTGGCCGTCCAGGTAGGGCTTGAGCTCGAGCCAGATGTCGAACGCGGCGTTGTACTCACCGGCCGGGTGGCCGGACGTGGTCACCGAGGCGGCCGGGTCACCGTCGCGCTTGATCTGGACCGGCAGCGTCCGGTGCGGTGAGCAGATTCCCCACGAGCAGCCGTACAGGAAGTCCGGGAACGCCAGCACCTTGCCCTCGACCGGCGTCTTCGTCCACACCTCGAAGTTGTTGCCGTACCCGGTGTTCTGCAGCGTCATCGGCTCGCGGAAGCCGTCCGGGTTGATCAGGTAGCGCCCGCCGGTGCTGATCGTGTGCGTGTTCACCCAGACGATCTTGCTGCTGGGGGTGCCCGCCGGGCTGTTGACCGGCGTGGTGACGCTCGGCGGCCCGATCGCCGCGCTGCTGGCCGGCGCCGAGGGGGCCGGCGCCGGGCTGGCCGCCGCCGCCGATGCCGAGGCGGACGGCGTGGTGGCCGCGCCCGCGGGCCGCGCGCAGGTCAGCGCCACCGCTCCCGCCACCACCGCCAGAGAACCGATCAGAACTCGAGTCCGTTGTGCCGAGGTGACGGGCCGCATCGCCATCCTTCGCTGTGGGCTTATGGGGGCGCCTGGTGAATTATGCGCCAAACAAGCCTCTATGAGAAGAATGGACTTCAAGTGAACACCGCGGTATGTTTTTGCCGTTTTGCCGATCCGGCCCGCCCGGACCCTCCGGCCGCTCTGCTTCCTCCGCCTCCCGGCGGGCGGTAGCCTCCGAGCATCCGCACCCGAAGGGAGGGCGACCTTGTTGGACGCCATCAGCAACGTGCCGTGGCCGGTGAACGAACCGGTCCGGCAGTACCAGCCGGGTAGCCACGAGCGAGCCGCGCTGGAGACCAAGATCAAGCAGCTGGCCGGCGAACAGGCCGAGCTGTCCATGACCATCGGCGGCCAGACCCGGATGGGCGGCGGCGACCGGATCGACGTGGTCCAGCCGCACAACTTCCGGCACGTACTCGGCCACCTCGGCAACGCCACCGACGCCGACGTGACCGCCGCCGTCGACGCCGCCCGGGCGGCCGCTCCGGCCTGGCGGGCGCTGTCGTTCGACGACCGCGCGGCCGTCTTTCTCAAGGCGGCCGACCTGCTGGCGGGCCCCTGGCGGGCCACCCTCAACGCCGCCACCGTGCTCGGCCAGAGCAAGTCGCCCTACCAGGCCGAGATCGACGCCGCCTGCGAGCTGATCGACTTCTTCCGGTTCAACGTGAGCTACGCCCGGCAGATCCTGGCCGACCAGCCGGTGTCGTCGCCCGGCGTCTGGAACCGGATGGAGTACCGGCCGCTGGAAGGCTTCGTGGTCGCCATCACCCCGTTCAACTTCACCTCGATCGCCGGCAACCTGCCCGCCGCCCCGGCCCTGATGGGCAACGTGGTGATCTGGAAGCCGTCACCGACCCAGCAGCTGTCCGCCCACTACACGATGCGGCTGCTGGAGGCGGCCGGGCTGCCGCCCGGCGTGATCAACATGGTGACCGGCGACGGCCAGGCGGTGTCGCGGGTCGCGCTGCCGCACCCGGACCTGGCGGGCGTGCACTTCACCGGCTCGACCGCGACCTTCCAGCACCTGTGGCGCACCGTCGGCGAGCACATCACCGACTACCGCGGTTACCCCCGGCTGGTCGGCGAGACCGGCGGCAAGGACTTCGTGATCGCGCACCCCTCGGTCGACGACTCGATCCTGGCCACCACCTTGATCCGCGGCTCGTTCGAGTACCAGGGCCAGAAGTGCTCGGCCTCCTCGCGCGCCTACGTGCCCCGGTCGGTCTGGGAGCGCCACCGCGACGACCTGGTCGACCAGGTCGAGTCGCTGACCATGGGCGACGTCTCCGCCGACCTGTCGCTGTTCATGGGCGCGGTGATCGACGACCGGGCGCTGGCCAAGCACGCGGCCGCCTTCGAGCGGGCCCGCAGCCGCGCGGCCGTGCGCATCCTGACCGGCGGCCGGACCGACGACCGCGAGGGCTGGTTCACCACCCCGACCGTGATCGAGTGCTCGGACCCGGCCGACGAGGTGTTCACCACCGAGTACTTCGGCCCGATCCTGGCCGTCCACCCGTACCCGGACGAGGCCTACGAGGACATGCTGGCCCAGGCGGCCGACGTCGCCCCCTACGCGCTCACCGGCGCCATCCTCGCCCAGGACCGGGCCGCGATCGACCACGCGGCCGAGGTGCTCCGCTACTCGGCGGGCAACTTCTACATCAACGACAAGCCGACCGGCGCCGTCGTCGGCCAGCAGCCGTTCGGCGGCGCCCGCGCCAGCGGCACCAACGACAAGGCCGGCTCGCTGCTCAACCTGATCCGCTGGGTCAGCCCGCGCGCGATCAAGGAGCAGTTCGTGCCGCCGACCGACTACCGCTACCCCCACATGGGCTGACCGCCCGGGCCGGTCGCGGGGATCGCCAGCCGCGGCCGGCCGGCCAGTCCGTAGAATTCCGGAGGGCGCGCACCACCGCGCACCCCGCGCACCTGTTCCGGAGACGGAGGCTTCCATTTACCGCCTGGTCCTTTGGAACATCGATCTGACGTTGGTCGATGTGACCCGGGTGACGCGGGAAGCCTACGCCGAGGCCTTCCGGACGGTGACCGGCCGACGCCTGGTCAGGCTGCCGCAGCTGGCCGGCCGGTCCGAGTCCGAGATCTTCTTCGAGGCCCTCGCCCTCAACGGTCTCGACGTCAGCGACCTGGGCGGTTCGGAGGAGCTGCTGGCCCCGTTCAGCAGCGAGCTGGCCACCTCGATGGCGGCCCGCCGGGATGAATTCAGCACCAAGGGGCAGGCGCTGCCGGGCGCCCACGAGGCGCTGGACGCGGTGGCCCGCCTGGACGGGGTCGTGCAGACCGTGCTGACCGGCACCAGCAAGCCGAACGCGCTGCTCAAGCTGCGGACGTTCGGCCTCGAGCAGTTCTTCGACTTCACCGTCGGCGGCTACGGCTCCGAGTCCTACCCCAAGGGCGCCCTGGTCCGGGTGGCGCGCCAGCGCGCGGCCGAGAAGTACCAGGTCGAGGCCTACGACGGCGACGCCGTCTACATCGCCGACTCGACCCGCGACGTGGAGGCGGCCCGGATGGGCGGGGCGGCCTGCGCGGCCGTCGCCAGCGGGCGGTCGACCGCCGCCGAGCTGCGCCAGGCGGGCGCCGCCGAGGTGCTGCCCGACCTGACCAACCCCGCCCAGGTCGTCGCCGCGGTCGAGCGCCTCACCCGCTGACGAGCGCATCCGGGCCCCGCGACCGGTGACATCCCTGTTGTTACGGCCGATAATCGGCGGGTAGGCCCCCCACGCATCAGCGAAGGGTGGAGGACCCATGAGCGACACCGCAGATCGCCCGGCCGGAGAACTGGTCAAGGACATGGCTGAGCTGGTTCCCCGGCTCGTCCGCGAGGAGATCAAGCTTGCCCAGCTGGAAATGACCCAGAAGGGCAAGCAAATGGGCATTGGCGCCGGCGCGTTCGCCGGCAGCGGGCTGGTCGCGCTCTACGCTGTTGGCTGTCTGCTGGCCTGCGCGATCATCGCTCTCAGTGGAGTGGTGGCCGCCTGGCTGGCCGCGCTGATCATCGGTGTCGCGCTGCTGGCGGTGGCCGGGATCGCGGCCCTGATCGGCAAGAGCCGCTTGAGCAGGGGGACGCCGCCGGTGCCGAAGGAGGCCATCGGTAGCGTTCAGGCTGACGTAAAGGAAGTTAAGGAGAGGGCTCACCGATGACCACCGACCAGCCGGCGGACTCGGGCGCCAGCGTGCCCGACGACCCCGACAAGCTCAAACAGGACATCGAGCGCACCCGTGAGCAGCTCGGCCAGACGGTTGAGGCGCTGGTGGCCAAGGCCGACGTCAAGGCCCAGGCCAAGGAGCAGGTCCGCGAGCTGACCGACCGGATCAAGGGCAACGCCGCCCAGGCCCGTGAGCAGGCCACCGCCCGCGCCGCCCAGGCCCGTGAGCAGGCCACCGCCCGCGTCGCCCAGGCCCGCGGCCAGCTGGCCAGCAAGACCCAGGACGCCACCGAAGCGGCCAGCACCAGCGGCGCCCAGGGCCGCGACCAGCTCCAGGCCCGCGCCAGCGCGGTCGGCGGCAAGGTCCGCGACGTCACCCCCGAGCCGGTCCAGCGGGCCGCCCGGCACGCGGCCGAGCGCACGTCGCCCCGCACCGCCATCATCGTCACCGCCGCCGCGGGTGCGGCGCTCATCGGGTTCATTCTGATCAGGAGGCGTCGCCGCAGATGATCAAGCTCATGTACAAGCCGTTCAGCATCCTGGCCGGGGTGCTGGGCGGGATTCTCGCCGGTGTGCTGTTCAAGCAGATCTGGAAGCTGGCCGCGCACGAGGACGAGGCCCCGGACTCGACCGACGTGGCCAAGGGCTGGACCGAGGTGCTGATCGCGGCCACCCTCCAGGGCGCGATCTTCGCCCTGGTCAAGGCGGCCGTCGACCGCGGCGCGGCCGAGGCGACGCTCAAGCTGACCGGCATCTGGCCCGGCTCCGACTCGGTCGCCGAGGCGGCCAAGGAAGCCGGCAAGGAGCAGGCCAAGCAGGAGAAGCAGCTGGAAAAGAAGGGCAAGGCCAAGAAGGCCAAGGCCGCCTGACCAGCCCTCCCACCACCAACCCAGCGGCGCGCCCCGCCCGGGCGCGCCGTCCAGCCGCGCGCCCATCGCGCCGCGCCGCCGCCGGCCCGCTCAGGTCCGCGCCGCCGCCCGCCTGCTCAAGTCCGCGCCGCTGCCGGCCCGCTCAGGTCTGCGCCGCCGCCCGCCTGCTCAGGTCCGCGCCGCTGCCGGCCCGCTCAGGTCTGCGCCGCCGCCCGTCCCGCCACGCCGCCGCCGTCGCGCCCGCGCCGCCGCCCGCCCGCTCAGGTCCGCGCCGCCGCCCGTCCCGCCCGCCTGCTCAGGTCCGCGCCGCCGCCCGTCCCGCCCGCGCCACCTTCACGCCGCACGGACCGTTTCCCCCAACGCCTCATGATCATTTTATCGAAAATGTGACGGCCAGCCGGCGTCGTCAGCTGGTGCGTGAGCGTGACGCGCGCAACCCGGCAGGCTTGGGGCAGGCGGCCTCGCGCACCCGCAGACCCGGATAGCCTTGATGCCTGACAGCGGGACCGAGCCCGCTGCTCGCCGCCCGCGCACCGGGTCCGATTTGGTTACTAAGAGGAATCGAATCGTAACGTAGTGACGTACATAGTGTTCATAACGGTGCCGGAGCGTGGTTCAATCCGAGCGCCTGCCGCTTGCCGGCCAGGCCCGGGTGCGGCTTAAGTTACGTATGCGGCTATTTGCGTGGCAACGTAGGTAGTCGTTGACGCGCGGCTCAACGACGTGCCGCGTACGTGGACCCTGGGGACAGACGACGATGTCGGACACTGTGGACGAGGCAAGGGAAGGCGCCCTCGACCGGGCGGCGCAGGCCATGGCAGCGGACCCGGGAGGTGAGCACTCCGCCGTCGGTGATCCGGGCAGCTTCCTGCGGGCCTACTACCGCCACGTGGCCGCCGAAGACGTCGCCACGTTCGGTGGCGAGCGGCTGGCCGCGGTCGCGGCCGCCCACGCGGCGCTGGGCGCCGAGCGCCCCCAGGGCCGGGCCCTGGTCCAGGTGACGGACGCCGACCAGACCGCCGCCATCGCCGCCTTCGGGCCGGTCCGCACGGTCATCGACATCGTCACCGACGACATGCCGTTCCTGGTCGACTCGGTGACGATGGAGCTGAACCGGCACGAGGCCGACATCAGCCTGTTCCTGCACCCGCGGCTGGTCGTCCGCCGGACCGTGACCGGTGACCTGCAGGAGGTGGTCGGCCCGGTCAACGGGACCAACGGCACCGCCGCCGACAGCGACAGCGCGCCCGGCGAGATCACCGAGTCCTGGATGCACATCGAGCTGGCCGGGCTGGGCGACCGGGTGCCGCTGTCCGACCTCGAGGCCGACCTGTGCCGGGTGCTGGACGACGTCCGGGTCACGATCGAGGACCAGCCCAAGATGACCGCGGCGGCCGCCTCGCTGGCGCTCAACCTGGAGGGCGCGACCGGCGCCCCGCTGCCGGGCCGGACCGGCCCGCAGCCGGTGATCAGCGCGACCGACGCGGGCCAGCCGGGCGCCGACTCCGAGGCCGGTGAGCTGCTCCGCTGGCTGGCCGACGGGCACTTCATCTTCCTCGGCTACCGCGAGTACGACCTGGTCCCGGGCGACGACGGCATGAACCTGCGGGCGGTCGCGGGCACCGGGCTGGGCTTCCTGCGCCACGACCGCGAAGGCTCGGACTCGTTCGCTTCGCTGCCGGCTGACGTCCGGGCCAAGGCGGCCGAGCCGGACCGGCTGGTGCTGGCCAAGGGCAACTCCCGGTCGACCGTCTACCGGAACAAGTACCTGGACTACGTCGCGGTCAAGAAGGTCGGCGCGAACGGCCAGGTGACCGGCGAGTGGCGGTTCCTCGGGCTGTACACGCACTCGGCCTACACCGAGTCGGTCGCCCGCATCCCGGTGCTGCGCCGCCAGCTGACCGACGTGCTGGCGGCGGCCGCGGTCACCCCCGACAGCCACGATGGCCACGATCTGATCGAAATCCTGGAGGACTACCCGCGCGAGGAACTGTTCCAGATCAGCACCCCGCAGCTGACCGAGATCGCCACCGCCGTGCTGCGGCTGCGGGAGCGTAAGCAGACCCGGCTGTTCCTGCGCCGCGACGTGTACGGACGATACATGTCGTGCCTGGTGTTCCTGCCCCGGGACCGCTACACCACCGCGGTCCGGCTGCGCGTGCAGGAGATCCTGCGGTCGGCCCTGGACGGCGACTCGGTCGACTACAGCGCCCAGGTCGGGGAGTCGGCCCTGGCCCGGCTGCACGTGGTCGTCCGCGGCCGCCGGGGCCAGCCGCTGCCCGGGGTGGACGCGGCCGCCCTCGAACGGCGGATCGCCGCCGCCGTCCGGTCCTGGGACGAGGACCTGGAGGAAGAAGCACTGCGCGTCCTCGGCGGCGACCGGGCCCGGCAGTTGCTGGACCGGACCGCCGCCGCCATCCCCGAGACCTACAAGACCGGGGTGTCGGCCGCCGAGGCGGTCGACGATCTCAGCCACGTGCTCAGCCTGCGCGAGTCCGGCGACACCTTCGCGGTCCAGCTCCGCGAGGACGAGACCCCGGCCGGCGGCCACTGGCGGCTGCGGGTGTACCGGACCGGCGCGCCCGTCATCCTGTCCGATGTGCTGCCCCAGCTGCAGCACATGGGCCTCGAGGTGGTGGACGAGCACCCGTACGAGTTCGCCAGTTCCGAGCCGTTCTACATCTACGACTTCGGCCTGCGGGTGCAGTCGTCCTCGGCCCGGCAGCGACCACGCAGCGACAGCGGCCGTGAGCAGTTCGAGCAGGCGCTGTGCGCGCTGTGGCGCGGCGAGACCGAGGACGACGGCTTCAACGCGCTGGTGCTGGAGGGCGGGCTGTCCTGGCGCGAGGTCATGGTGCTGCGGGCCTACGCCAAGTACCTGCTGCAGGCCGGCACCCAGTTCAGCCAGGGCTACATCCAGCGGGTGCTGTGCGGCAACCCGACCGTCGCCCGCCTGCTGACCCGGCTGTTCGAGTCCCGTTTCGACCCGGCTCACGAGGGCGGCGAGGCCGAGCGCAGCGAAGCGCTGGTGGAAGAGATCCGCGGCGAGCTGGACGACGTGGTCTCGCTCGACGCCGACCGCATCCTGCGCTCCTACCTGGCGCTGATCCGGGCCACCCTGCGCACCAACTACTACCGGACCACGATCCAGCCGGCCCCCGGAGCGGCCACCCGGAGCCCGCTCGGCCAGCTCAGCTGCACGCCCACGCACGCGCCCTACCTGGTCGTCAAGCTCGACCCGGGCGAGGTGCCGGGGCTGCCCGAGCCGCGGCCGAAGTTCGAGATCTTCGTGTACGCGCCCCGGCTGGAGGCGGTGCACCTGCGGTTCGGCCGGGTCGCCCGCGGCGGCCTGCGCTGGTCGGACCGGCTGGAGGACTTCCGCACCGAGATCCTCGGCCTGGTCAAGGCCCAGGAGGTCAAGAACTCGGTCATCGTCCCGTCCGGCGCCAAGGGCGGGTTCGTGTGCAAGCAGCTGCCCGACCCGGCCGACCGCGAGGCCTACCAGGGCGAGGTGCTGGCCTGCTACCGGATGTTCATCACCGCCATGCTCGACATCACCGACAACATGGAGGGTGAGCGGGTCACCCCGCCCCGGGACGTGGTCCGGCACGACGGCGACGACCCGTACCTGGTGGTGGCGGCGGACAAGGGCACTGCCACGTTCTCCGACGAGGCCAACGAGATCGCGGCCGGCTACGGATTCTGGCTGGGCGACGCGTTCGCCTCCGGCGGCTCGGTCGGCTACGACCACAAGAAGATGGGCATCACCGCCCGCGGCGCCTGGGAGTCGGTCAAGAACCACTTCGCCACCCTCGGCCTCAACCCCGCCACCGACGAGTTCACCGTGGCCGGGGTGGGTGACATGTCCGGTGACGTGTTCGGCAACGGGATGCTGCTGTCGGACAAGCTCCGGCTGGTGGCGGCGTTCGACCACCGGCACATCTTCGTCGACCCGGACCCGGACCCGGCCGTCAGCTTCGCCGAGCGGCAGCGGCTGTTCGCGCTGGCCCGCTCGTCCTGGACCGACTACGACCGGACGCTGATCTCGGCCGGCGGCGGCGTGTGGCCGCGCAGCGCCAAGTCGATCCCGCTGTCCTCACAGGCCCAC
The DNA here is from genome assembly GCA_019240215.1 of Actinomycetota bacterium. Classification (GTDB taxonomy): domain Bacteria; phylum Actinomycetota; class Actinomycetes; order Streptosporangiales; family Streptosporangiaceae; genus Bog-532. The sequence continues at coordinate 39,802 of JAFAYQ010000004.1, forward strand.
GCGGTCCTCGGCATCGACGAGGGCACCCTGGCGCTGGCGCCCGACGAGCTGATCTCGGCCATCTTGACCGCGCCGGTCGACCTGCTGTGGAACGGCGGCATCGGCACCTACGTCAAGGCCAGCTTCGAGACCCAGGAGTCGTGCGGCGACCGGTCCAACGACAGCGTCCGCGTCAACGGCGATCAGCTGCGGGCCCGGGTGGTGGCCGAGGGCGGCAACCTCGGGCTCACCCAGGCGGGCCGGATCGAGTTCGCGGTCGGCGGCGGGCTGGTCGACACCGACTTCATCGACAACTCGGCCGGCGTCGACACCTCCGACCACGAGGTCAACATCAAGATCCTGCTCGACCGGGCGGTCCGGGACGGCGAGATCACCACCGCCACCCGCAACGAGCTGCTGCAGCAGATGACCGACGAGGTCGCCGCGCTGGTCCTGCAGCACAACTACGCCCAGAACATGACGCTGGCCACCGCCCGCGCCCAGGGTCCCCAGATGCTGCACGTGCACGCCCGCTACCTGCGCCAGCTGGAGCGCGAGAACCGGCTGAGGCGCGGCCAGGACGCGGTGCCGGGGGACAAGGAGATCGCCGAGCGCCGGTCGGCCGGCAAGGGCCTGACCAACCCGGAGCTGGCCTTGCTGCTGGCGCTGACCAAGATCTCAGCGGCCGAGGAGGTGCTCGCCTCCGGCCTGGCCGACGACCCGTACCTGAACCGGGAGCTGACCGAGTACTTCCCGGCCCCGCTGCGGGCCACCCAGCCCAACCGGATGCGCACCCACCCGCTGCGGCACGAGATCATCACCACCTCGGTGGTGAACGAGATGGTGGACACCTCCGGCACCACGTTCATCTTCCGGCTGAACGAGGAGACCGGCGCGTCGGTGCCCGACATCACCCGGGCCTGGCTGGTGGCCCGCGAGGTGTTCGGCCTGCGCGAGTTCTGGCGCCAGGTCACCGAGCTGGACGGCACCGTCGACATCGGCACCCAGATCGCTCTGCTGCTGGAGGGGCGCAAGCTGATCGAGCGGGCCTGCCGGTGGCTGCTGTACAACCGGCGGCCGCCGATCGACATCACCGCCGCCGTCGACCACTTCAGCAGCGGCGTGCTGGCGGTCCGGTCCGGCCTGCCCAAGCTGCTGACCGGCCGCGACGCCGAGACGTTCGAGCAGCGCCGGGACGCCTACGTGGGCCGCGGGGTGCCGCCGGAGCTGGCCGAGACGGTGGCCGGCATGGTCCCCACCTACTCCGCGTTCGACATCGTGGAGACGGCCGCGGCCGCCTCCCGCGGAGTCGAGGAGACCGCCGAGGTCTACTTCGACCTGGCCGAACGGCTGCAGATCGCCCGGCTGCGGGACCGCATCATCGCGCTGCCGCGCGAGGACCGGTGGAGCAGCATGGCCCGGGCCGCCCTGCGCGACGACCTGTACGCCGCGCACGCGGCCATGACCCTGGACGTGCTGTCGGTCGGCGGCCTCGGGACCCCCGAGGAGCGGCTGGCCGCCTGGACCGAGCGCAACGGCGCCGCCGTGGGCCGGGCCACCCGCACGCTGGGGGAGATCTGGGAGACCGAGCGGTTCACGTTCACCACCTTGTCGGTGGCGCTGCGCGCGGTCCGGGCGCTGGTCACTTCCAGCGCGCTGCCGCACCAGTCCTGACCGGGCGTGGGCGGCAGGTAGCTACTTGCCGCCCACGTAGGTGGGGAAGCCGCTGCTGCCCACGACCTGGAGCTTGCCCGTCGTCCCGCCCTTCTTGGCGGGCGGCGGGTCGACGGCCACGTACTGCAGGGTGGAGTCGATGTCGAGGACGTGGGTGATGGGGGGCTTGCCCGCGAGGACCAGCGACTGGAGGCCGTCCGGGATCGGAATCGGCTGGGTCGAGGCCTTCTTCGGCGAGGTCGCGGTGTTCAGCGACATCGTGTACATCACGATCGCGCCGCCGTCGTTGGTGGCCAGCGCGAAGAACGGGTAGCTGGTGCCCTCCAGCTCCCAGGAGAAGAAGTAGTCCGGGGCCTGCTTCTGCTTGGCGGTGTAGCTCTGGTAGAGCCCGGTGGTCAGCGGGCCCGCCTCGACCACCTTGGCGGCCGGGCTGGTCGGCCCCTCGTCGACCACCGAGGCGTGCAGCGCGCCCACCTCGTCCGGGCGGAACAGCAGGTTGGTGTCGGTGGTCCGCAGCGCGGTGGCGTAACCGTCCTTGACCGCGATGTTCAGGGCCGGGGCGTCCCGGGCGAGCTGCACCGAGCCATCCAGGGCCCAGGGGGCCGAGGCCTCCGGCTTGTCGAACACCATCAGGTAGGTCCCCAGCGACCGGCCGTGGTCGTACTCGGGCACGACGGCCATGAACCACTGCGGGTAGGTGATCAGCTTGGGCACGTAGAACGTCGGCTTGCCGTAGCTGGGCGCGATCACCGTCTGGTTGGCGGACCACTGGGTCGAGACCAGGCTGTACTGCGAGCTGCTGGTCAGCGAGGAGGCCAGCAGCGCGTCGTGGTTGACCACCGCCACCCGCTGAGCGGTGACGTAGGCGCTGAACACTTTCTGGGCCGAGGCCTGGGTCGGGCCGGCGACGGTGGCGGCGGCCGACGCGGTCGTCCCGCAGCCGGTCGCCGTCAGCGTCACCGTCAGGGCAGCCAGGGACCCGAAGACGGCCGTCAGCGTCTTGGGGAAAAAACGGTTAAGAGTCGCTCGCATGTCCGTTGTCAGCTGGAGAAACCGGGGAACCCCCGGGTCCGAGCCTATCCTCCGCGGTCGTGCCTCCGGGGCGGGCCCACCGTGCAAAGACCCGCACGGCAGGATACCGGTACCGGAACCGCGACCGCGCCTGCATACGCCACCAGGCACTGGCTCGCATAGGCTGTCCGCCATGGCAGCTACCGATCCCATTGATGAGATCTCGGAACTGTCGTCGAAGCTCGCCACCGTGGAAGCGGTTCTCGACCCCGGCCGCATGCGGGAAGAGGCTGCTACTCTGCGCGACCAGGCCGCCGACCCGGACCTGTGGGGCGACCAGCAGCACGCACAGTCGGTGACCCGCCGCCTTTCCTATTTGGAAGGCGAACTGGCCCGGCTGGACAACCTACGGCAGCGGCTCGACGACACCCGGGTGATGTTTGAGCTGGCCGAGAGTGAAAACGACGAGCCGACCCGCGCCGAGGCGCAGGGCGAGCTCGCCCTCCTCCGCAAGGAGGTCGACCAGCTCGAGGTGCGCACGCTCCTGTCGGGGGAGTACGACGTGCGCGAGGCCCTGATGACGATCAACGCGCAGGCGGGCGGGGCCGACGCCGCCGACTTCGCGCAGAACCTGCAGCGCATGTACCTGCGCTGGGCCGAACGGCACGGCTACCCGACCGAGGTGTACGACATCTCCTACGCCGAAGAGGCGGGGATCAAGTCGACCACGTTCGCGGTCAAGGCGCCGTACGCCTACGGCACCCTGCGCGGCGAGCACGGCACCCACCGGATGGTCCGCATCTCCAAGTACGACAACCAGGGCCGTCGCCAGACCTCGTTCGCCGGCGTCGACGTGGTGCCGGTGGTCGAGCAGACCGACCATGTGGAGATCAACGAGGACGAGATCCGGGTGGACGTCTACCGGTCCAGCGGCCCCGGCGGCCAGGGCGTCAACACCACCGACTCGGCGGTCCGGATCACCCACCTGCCGACCGGCATCGTGGTCTCCTGCCAGAACGAGCGCAGCCAGATCCAGAACCGCGCCTCGGCCATGGCGGTGCTCCAGGCCAAGCTGCTGGAGCGGCGCCGCCAGGAGGAAGCCGAAGAGCTGAACGCGCTGCGCGGTGACAACACCGGGAGCTGGGGCACCCAGATCCGCAACTACGTGCTGTACCCGTACCAGAACGTCAAGGACGTGCGGACCGGCTTCGAGAACGGCAACACCAACGCCGTCCTCGACGGCGAGATCGACGACTTCATCGAAGCCGAGATCCGCTGGCTACGCCGGGGTCAGGACGGGGCTGACGAATGATCTTCATCGGGGTGCGGGGGGTCGTCCCCCGCAGGTAGTGCTGGAACAATTAGAGGCTGCCGTGGATAGCCAGGAGGGCCACCAGGACGATCAGCAGCGCTGAGGCAATGAGGATGTGCGGGGTGTAGTTCGGGTGCCCGTGGTGCATCTCGGCCCGGGCCGCCCGGCAGGCCGGGCAGCGCCCCTCGCTCACTGGTCCCCCGCAGCGCGCACAAGCAAGGTGTTCGCAGCTCATTGGCGTCCTTCCGGCCGTTCGTACGGTGCACTTGGAGCGTTATAGGGCTCTGCTCGCGGGTTTCCCCCTACACTGTTCCATTGACGAATCCAGGCTACCCGTTCGTGGCCTGGATGGCCGCTTCTCTGGTGGACCGCCGGTCCAGGCGCTGCGACACTCATCCATTTCCGACATCGCTGTGATGGTCCTGTGATCAATTTCGATAACGTCAGCAAGATCTATCCGAGCCAGAGCCGCCCGGCCCTGGAGAACGTCAGCATTGGCGTGGAGAAGGGCGAGTTTGTCTTTCTCGTGGGCCCGTCCGGCTCGGGTAAGTCAACGTTCCTGCGGCTGGTGCTCAAGGAGGAGCGGCCCACCGACGGCCGCATCCGGGTGGCCGGCCGGGACCTGGCGCGGCTGTCGAACTGGCGCGTGCCCATGCTCCGGCGCCGGATCGGCTGCGTGTTCCAGGACTTCCGGCTGCTCCCGAACAAGAACGTCTACCAGAACGTGGCCTTCGCGCTGGAGGTCATCGGCAAGCCCCGCCGGTTCATCCGCAAGGTCGTGCCCGAGGTCATCGACCTGGTCGGCCTGGAGGGCAAGCACGACCGGATGCCCGACGAGCTGTCCGGTGGCGAGCAGCAGCGGGTCGCGATGGCCCGCGCGTTCGTCAACCGGCCGATGATCCTGCTGGCCGACGAGCCCACCGGCAACATCGACCCGGCCACCTCGATCGGCATCATGAAGGTGCTCGACCGCATCAACCGGACCGGGACCACCGTGGTCATGGCCACCCACGACGCCGCCATCGTCGACTCCATGCGCAAGCGGGTCATCGAGCTCGAGTACGGCAAGGTGGTTCGGGACCAGTCTCGCGGAGTGTACGGCCAGGCGTACTGAGGTGCCGTAGCCTGACCGACGGGGCACCGCCACCGGCGGCCGCCGGGGCAACCACCAGACGAAGCAGGACTGCGAGGACCAGCGAGTATGCGTGCACAGTTCGTTTTCCAGGAGATCTGGATCGGCCTGCGCCGAAACCTCACCATGACCATCGCCCTCGTCGTGGTGGTGGCGATCAGCTTGTCACTGCTCGGCACCGGGCTGCTGTTCATCAAGCAGGTCGACAGCACCCGGACCTACTGGCAGGGCAAGGTGGAGGTCTCCATCTACCTGTGCACGTCGGAGAGCGTCAGCGTCCAGTGCAAGCAGAACGGCGCGTCGACCGCGGCCCAGCGGCAGCAGATCCAGCAGACGCTCAGCTCGAACTCCGCGGTCGCCAGCGTCACCTACGAATCCCAGGCCCAGGCCTACCAGCGGTTCAAGCAGGAGTTCTCCAACAGCCCGTCGTTCGTGTCCACCGTCCAGCAGGGCGACATCCCGGACTCGTTCCAGGTCAAGCTGAAGAACCCGCAGGCCGACTACGGTTCGGTGGCCGCCTCGGTGACCAGCAAACCGGGCGTGGACTCGGTGATCGACGACCGGTCGATCCTCGACAAGTTCTACAAACTGCTCGACGGCGCCCGGAACGCGGTCGTGATCATCGCCCTGGTCCTGCTCATCGCCGCCACCCTGCTGGTGGCCAACACGATCCGGCTGTCGGCGTTCAACCGCCGTCGCGAGACCGGCATCATGCGCCTGGTCGGCGCCTCGAACTTCTACATCCAGCTGCCGTTCCTGCTGGAGGGGGTGATCGCCGGCCTGATCGGCTGGGCGATCGCCGCGGGCCTGTTGATTGCCGTGAAGGCGCTGTGGCTGGATAACCTACAGCAGTACTTCACTTTCAACGTAGGCCTCAGCGCGGGCGACCTCATCGAGGTCGTGGTCCTCGCGATGTGCGTCGGTGTGGTGCTGTGCGGCGCGACTTCGTTCCTCACCCTCCGCCGCTACCTACGTATATGACATGAGCGGACAGGAGCAAGGTGGCTCGGGAGCAGGGGCGAAAGGTGATCGCCCGCAATCGCCGCGCCCGGCACGACTACGCGATCGGGGACACCGTCGAAGCGGGACTGGTGCTCACCGGGACCGAAGTGAAATCGCTACGGGCGGGCCGGGCCTCGCTCGCGGACGGGTTTGCCCAGATCTCTGACGGGGAGGTGTGGTTGCACAACGTGCACATCCCCGAGTACACCCAGGGCACCTGGACCAATCACGACGTCCGGCGGACCCGGAAGCTGCTGCTCCACCGCAAGGAGATCGACAAGCTCTCCCAGCAGACCGCCGAGCAGGGCTTGACGCTGGTTCCGCTCGAGTTGTACTTCAAAGATGGGAAGGCCAAGGTCGAGCTGGGCCTGGGGCGCGGGAAACGGACCTACGACAAGCGCCACGACCTGGCGGCCAGGGACGCGGCCCGGGAGGTGGACCGTGCGCTCCGGCGGCGACGGTAACGGGGAGGGGGCCGGTGTCCTTCCACACCCGTGATCGGGGTGGCCGTGGCAGCCACGCGCGGACCGGCCGTCCGGCCCGGCCCGCCCCGAGCACCAACGGCGCCACCCCCGTCAACGGCGCCACCCCGGCCAACGGCACCGCCGCGCCGCCGGGGGCGGAGCCGCCGGCCGGCGCCAGCCCCGTCAACGGGGCCGTCCCCGCCAACGGCACCGGCCCGTCCACTGGCACCGGTACCGGTCCCCGGCCGCTGCCGCCCCGGCCCCCGTCGGCCCGGGCCAAGCAGAAGACGCGCCGCCTGTCGATGCGCGCCCGCCGCATCCGGCTGATCGCGATCCTGGTCACGGTGGGCGTCGTCGTGGCCGGTTTCCTGGACGGCTTCGGCCAGGAGTCCTCGGCCGAGGGGGCCGTCCAGGCGTTCCTGCTGGCCTGGCAGGACCACAACTACAACGCGGCCGCCACCTACACCACCGGCCGCCAGGCCACCGTGGCCAGCGCCCTGTCGGGCGCGTTCACCCAGCTCGACGCCACCGCCCAGTTCCTGGCGATGGGCGCCGTTCACCAGCACGGGAACACCGCCGTGGCCCACTTCACCGCCTCGGTCAACCTGGGCGAGGGCGGCCACCAGTGGGAGTACCCGGGCCAGTTCACGCTGCGCAAGGTCGGCTCGACCTGGAAGGTGATCTGGGCCGCCAGCGTCATCAACCCCCGGCTCGGCCCGGACGACCGGCTGGCGGTGGTGACCAAGGTGCCGCCGCGGGCCCCGGTGCTCAGCGCCAGCGGCCAGCCGCTGCAGGTGCCGTCGGCCGTCTACCAGGTCGGCGTCTGGCCGAAGATGCTGAAGAACGCGACCACCACCGCCGACGACTTCGCCGACGCGACCCAGCTCAATCCGGTCCAGGTGCTGGGCCAGATCCAGGCCGCCCCGCCTGGCCGGTTCCTCACCCTGCTGTCGCTCGACCCCGCCTCCTACGGCCAGCTGGCCGGGAAGCTGGCCAAGGTCCCCGGGCTGACCGTGCACCAGGCCAGCCAGCGGCTGTTCTCCTCCCAGGCCAGCGAGATCGTCGGCACCGTCGGCACCGAGGCGTCCGGCCTGCTGCGCGACGAGGGCGCCTCCTACCAGCCCGGAACCACCGTCGGCCTGACCGGCTTGCAGGCCGCCTACCAGCACCAGCTGGCGGGCTCGCCGACCACCGAGATCGTGGCCGAGAACAGCGCCGGCCAGCAGACCGCGGTGCTCAAGCAGTGGGACGGCAAGACCGGCCTGCCGGTCACCACCACGATCGACCCCAAGACCCAGGCGGCCGCCACCAACGCGCTGCACGACGCGCCCAACGTCTCCGCCGAGATCGTCGCCGTCCAGGCCACCACCGGCAAGATCCTGGCGGTCGCGGGCCAGCAGGTCGCGAGCGCCAAGCTGCCGGCCGGGGGCGCCCTGGCCGCCCGCCTGTCGCCCGGCACCGCGTTCACCATCGTGTCGACCGCCGCCCTGCTCGGCACCGGGTTCTCCACCAGCACCCAGGTCCCCTGCACGAGCACCGCCAACGTGGGCGGCCAGCTGTTCAGCAACCAGCAGGCGTCCTCGTCGGGGGCCAGCCCGAGCTTCGCCACCGACTTCGCCCAGGGCTGCAGCACCGCGTTCGCCGGCCTGTCCCGGCGGCTCACGAACTCGGCCCTGCGCCAGGTGGTCGACGGCTTCGGCATCGGCGCCAAGTGGCGGCTGCCGCTGCCCGCGTTCTCCGGCAGCGTCCCCAACGCCACCACCGACGGCCAGCTGGCGGGGGAGACCATCGGCCAGGGCGTCCAGGTCAGCCCGCTGACCATGGCGCTGGTGGCCGGGGCGGTGGCCAGCGGCGCGTACCACGAGCCGATCCTGGTCAACGACCCGGCCGCATCGCCTCCGGCCTCGTCGTCGACGCTGTCGGCCAGCGCCCTGAGCTCGCTCCGGTCGCTGATGCGGACGGCGGTGACCAAGGGCGCGGCCCAGAGCGCCAACGTGTCCGGCGGCGCCGTCTACGGCCAGACCGCCCTGGTCCAGTCGGGCACCGGCTCGCACACCCAGTGGCAGAGCTGGTTCGTCGGCTACCGCGGGGACGTGGCGTTCGCCGTCCTGACCGCCAGCACCTCGTCCCAGACCTCCTCGTCGATCCTGGCCGGCCAGTTCCTGACCGAACTCCACAACGGCTGACTCCCGTCCCGCCCTGCCGCTGGCTCCCACCCCGCCGATCGCTCCCCCCGCCCCGCCCCGCCCCGCCGCTGGCCGCCGCCCTGCCGTCCCGTTACCTTTTCGTTATATAAAAAGCTGTAACTCAATGCAACCAATTGACTACTCTCCGACGTCTTAACTGGTGACTGAGATCCGCTCGGGGGTTGCGGCCTCAGTCAGCCTAGAGCCGGGCCTCATCTCAGGGGAGGCCCGGACATCCGGACCGGCTCCGACCCTGCCGGTCGACCCCCGCGGGCGCGAGGTCACCGCCACCGCCCGCGGGGGTCACTCCCGCTGCCGCTGCGCCCGGGTTCGTTTGCCCGCAATGTCACATTGATGGCACTCTTTTGCCCGCGATGTCACAGTGCGCCCCAGCGGGCGGGCCGCCTCCAGTTCGGGCTCCGGTCACCTGGGAGCTACGGGAATCTGGGTTGGCGGTTCGGTGTTACAGGTGTACGGTCGGGCGAGCAGGGCATCGCGTGCGAAGGCTTGCGGCGTCCGGCTGACAATTCCATAGGGGGTGAACGGTTTCGACTTCGATGGATGATCCAGGTGAAGCGGGCCGAGGGTTGCGGTTGTGACCTCGTAAATCACGCGACCGTAAACGAATAAGTGCCAATAAAACGCGCACTAGCGTCGCTCTCGCCGCCTGAGGCGAGTTAGACGCTTGTCAGCCCGGGGACGCTCTCGACCCGGTGTCTGGCATCAGCTAGAGGGCTTACCTGCCAGCCCGGTCACGGGACTGGTGCGGGACATCTGACAGTGGCTGGGCCCGTCGGCATCTTGCCTGCGTGAATGCTGGGGCCGAGAAAATCGAAGCAGTGCTGCGCCCGGAGAAGCCCTGGTGATGCGTTGAAGGACGCGGGTTCGATTCCCGCCACCTCCACCAATTGACCCAGTGACACCCCGGACCCGATCAGGGTCCGGGGTGTTCTGCGTTCAGGAGCGGTGCCCCGCCCCCGGTAGCCGCCCGGCCGGCAGCGCCCGCCCGCACAGGACGAGGGCCAGGTCCGACGCCGAGCCCGACAGCACCTGGCCCGAACCGCCCGAACCGCCCGGACCGCCTGAGGAGCCCGAACCGAAGGACCAGTCGATGTCGTCGGCCCGCAGCTCGGTCCCGGCCAGGTCGACCCCGAAGTGCTTGCGGATCAGGCCGGGGGTGAAGGTGGCGAGCACGACCCGCATCGTGTCCTCGGGCACCGGAAGGTCGAGGCCGAGGGCAACCGCGATGTCCTGCCCGTGGACGACGTCGTGGGTGAGCCCGGCGGACGGCTCGCCGCCGGGCGGCTTCCAGACCGTGTGCTCCCGTTCGCGCAGGGCGGCGACCAGCTCGGGCGGCGGCACCGCCCCGTCGCGGCGGGCGGCCCGGTTGGCCATCCGGTCGAAGTTCCCGCCCGCCCGGGCCAGCTCGGCCAGGAAGCGCGCGGGCCGGTAGCGCAGCGGCATCAGGATGTGGGCGGTCACCTCGCGGACCCGCCAGCCGGCACACAGGCTGGGCCGGTCCCAGTCGGCCGGCGAAAGCGCGGCCAGCAGGTCGGTGAGCTGGCGGCGGTGGGCGGCCAGCATCGCGGCCAGCTCGGTGTCGCCCGGGCCGGTCACCGCGCACCGTCCGCGGCCAGCTGGGCGAGGTGGGCGGCGAACCGATCCAGCGAGGTGAGGAACCCGGCCTGGGCCTCCGGCCGCCGGAACGGTTCGGGCACGTTGGTCTGCCGGATGTGGACCTCGGTCCGGTCCGCGCCCACGTCGGTGAACGTGGCGGTGACGGTCATGCCGCTGTGGTCGTCGGTCCACACCAGCCGCTCGGGCTCGACCACCTCCACGTAGGTGGCCCGGGTCGGGTACTCGCTGCCGTCGGCGTCGTTGACCATGACGGTCTCGAACACCCCGCCCGGCCGGGGATCGACCCGGATGCGCTCGACCGGCGCGCTGGTGCCCGTCGGTCCCCAGAAGTGGGTCAGGTGCTCGGGGGTGATCATGCACCGGAACACCAGCGGCCGGGGCGCGTCGAACACCCGGGTGAACGACAGCTCGCCCACGGTTGCCTGCTGATCCATTACTGGTCCTCCTCGTCGTTCCGGCCCCCGGACGGCCCGGCCTGGAGGTCGCGGAGGTGGGCGTCGAGCTGGTCGAACCGCTCGTCCCAGATCCGCCGGTGCTCCTCGATCCACTCGACCGCCGGGTCGAGGGCGGCCCGTTCCAGGTGGCACGGCCGGAACTGGGCGTCGCGCGACCGCGAGATCAGGCCGGAGCGCTCCAGCACCTTCAGGTGCTTGGAGATCCCCGGCAGGCTCATGTCGAACGGGGCGGCCAGCTCGTTCACGGTCGCGTCCCCCCGGGCCAGGCGGGCCACGATGGCCCGCCTGGTCGGATCGGCCAGCGCGGTGAAGGTGGCGTCGAGCCGCTCGTCAGCCAGCGGCATCATCCGGACCTCATGCAGCCAACATTACCCATCGGTTAATTAGCTGACAAGTTAATTACGACCGGACCGCCCGCTACGGGATCACCACCAGCCGCTTGCCCCGCAGGTCGGTCCGCGTCCACGCGCGCTCGATCTGGCTGAGGGGAACCCGTTCCACGCCGGCCACGAGCTTCCCGTCGCGGACCCAATCGATGATTGGTTGATAAAGGGCGGACGTCGGCCCGGATGGGCGGGCTCAGCGCGGGCTGAGGTCCTGGCTGGCGATCAGCAGCTCGCTGGTGCGGCGGATGTGCTCCTCGATGAGGGTGACGGCCCGGTCCGCGTCGCGGCCGACGGCGGCGTCCATGATGGCCCGGTGCTCGCCCGCGATGTCCCGCTGGGTGCGCAGCTGGGCGGGCCGGGACCAGCAGCGGTACACCTCGGCGATGGCCCGCAGCCGGGTCGCGTAGCCGACCAGGTAGTGGTTGGGGCAGCCCGCCAGCAGGGCCAGATGGAACGCCTCGTGGGCGGCCAGCCAGTCCTCGGCGATGTCGCCGGGCCCGGAATCGCCTGCCGCCGTGGCCACCGCCGCGTCGGCGGCCGCCGTGCCGCGGGCCAGCGCGTGGTGCTTGGCCACCACGTCGGTCTCCCAGCCGAGGTCGCCGTGGGTGACCGCGTCCCTGAGCACCATCGTCTCGATCGCCACCCGGGCCGCGGTCAGCTGGGCGAGCTCGTCGACCGACACCTCGATCACCCGGAACCCGAGCTGGGCCTCGGTGCTGGCCAGCCCCTGCTCGACCAGCCGGGTCAGCACCTCGCGGAGCACGCCGGTGCTCACCCCGTAGCGCTCGCCCAGGCCGGCGAACCCGAGCCGGGCCCCGGGCGCCAGCCGCCCGTTGAGGATGTCGGCCCGCAGCTCACCCAGCACCCGATCGGACCGGGTGGGGGCGGTGCCGGTACGACGGGCCATGCCCGCATACTAATCGAAACCCTTTCAGAATTTCAAAATAATGTTGACATCTCGAATTCTCCTCTGCTTGGCTGGGCGGCACGGCGAGCCATGAAGGCCAGGAGGCAGCGATGGCAGGCGACCCCGCTCAGCGTGACGTCTTCGTCCCGCACGGGTTTCCCGAGCAGCAGGTCGATCTCGGCGAGATCACCCTGAACTACGCGGAGACCGGGTCCCCCGGCCGCCCGGCCCTGCTGCTGGTGCCCGAGCAGACCGGGTCGTGGTGGGGTTACGAGGAGGCGATGCGGCTGCTGGCCGCCGACTTCCACGTGTTCGCGGTCGACCTGCGCGGCCAGGGCCGCAGCTCCTGGACCCCCAAGCGCTACAGCCTCGACAACTTCGGCAACGACCTGGTCCGCTTCATCGCCCTGGTGATCAAGCGGCCGGTGATCGTGGCCGGCAACTCCTCCGGCGGGCTGCTGGCCGCCTGGCTGTCGGCCTACGCGATGCCCGGGCAGATCCGCGGCGCGCTGTGCGAGGACGCCCCGTTCTTCGCCTCCGAGCTGGTCCCGGCGGTCGGGCACAACATCCGCCAGGCGGCCGGGGTGATGTTCGAGCTGTACCGCGACTACCTGGGCGACCAGTGGCGGGTGGGGGACTGGGCCGGGTTCGTGGCCGCCGCTCAGGCCTCGCCGTCGAAGATGCTGCAGCTGTTCCCGCACGCGGACGAGCCGACCCAGAATCTCAAGGAGTACGACCCCGAGTGGGCCCGGGTGTTCTACGAGGGCACGGTCGCCCTCAACTGCCCCCAGGACCGGATGCTGGCCCAGGTCAAGACCCCGATCCTGATGACCCAGCACGGGCGGGCGATCGACCCCGACACCGGCGAGCTGCTCGGGGCGCTGTCGGACCTGCAGGCCGAGCAGGCCCGCAAGCTGATGGAGGCGGCCGGCGCGAAGGTCGACTACGTGTCGGCGCCGGACGCGCTGCACATGATGCACCAGTTCGACCCGCCCCGGTACGTCAAGATCCTCACCGACTGGGCGTCGACCCTGCCGGCTGGACCCGGCGCCTGACCGCGTACTCCGGCCGGTCGGTGACGAGGATGCCCACCCGCGGATCGCTCAGGTAGCGGCCGATCCGCCGGTCGTCGTTGACCGTCCACACCATCACCCGCAGCCCGGCCGCCACGCACCGGGACAGCACCGCGGGCCGGGCGTACCGGTAGTTCATCGCCACCCAGCCGGCCCCGCTGGCCCGCACCGCCGCCAGCGGGAACGACCACGGCCAGCGCAGCCGGCGCAGGTCGGCCGCGACCGACCCCCAGCCGAACCCGACCGACAGCCCGACCGAAACGGCCGGGAACGCCGCCCGGATGACCGCGACCGACTCCCGGTCCGGCGTCGTCACCAGGAACCGGCCGGGCCCGAACGCCGCCAGCGCCAGCTCGACGGCGTCCCGCTCGAACCCGGTCCCCTTGAGGTCGACGTGCCCCCGCACCCCGCCGTCGGCCAGCACCCGCATGACGTCGCGGGCCAGCAGCGCCGCCGGCCCAGCGGGCCGGCCAGCCGAGTGCTGAGCCACCAGCGCCCCGCCCGCGGCCCGGCCGACGTCGAACTCCGCGTACTCGGCTCCTGACGTCACCACCGCCTCATAGGCGGCCAGCGACCCCGGCCGGGCCCGCTCGGCGCCCCCGCTGTGCGCGGAGACCAGCACCTGGTCCACGGCCTTCAGCGTAGGCGCGGGCGGCCGGTCAGCTGCCGTCCGGGCCGGGGGCGATCTCGCCTCGGCCGCCGCGCAGTCGGTGACCAGCAGCACCGCTCCCAGGGCGCCGAGAACCGGGAGGAGACGAGTCACAGTCGTTGATACGCTCCCGCCGTCGAGCGGGATTGGCTCCGCGTCGTTACCGCCAGTCGGCGAAATAGCGACAAAACGGTTATTAACCTTTTATTCGGTAAATAATTGCGCGTTGGTCGGCGGCCACGAAAATCCACGTTAAAAACATGCATCTACGCAGGTCAAACCCTTTGGCCCGGAATGATCGGCAGAAAAGTCGGGAAGGTCATAGCGATTTATACGGCGAGATGCCTGCAGGCCCCCGCGACGCGTGGTTACCATGACTCGTCAGTAAGCGACATTACACAAAGCGTGTGCATCATGACTGTCAGTCCGCCTGCCGCACCGTACGAGGAATGGCTGAGGATGAGCGACCTGATTGATCTGACGTCCCGACTGCTGGACGACGGTTTCGTTATCTGCACCGAAAAGACCGGTGGGCAGTTCACCGTGCTGCTGCGCCGGACCCGGGCCGAGGGCCGCCGGGTGTTCCGCGGTACCGGCGCCAACTTCCCGGACGCCCTGGTCGACGCGGCCGAGGAGGCCGCCTTTACCACCGCGGCCTAGGACCGAGCCGCTAGGACCGAGCCGCTAGGACGGGGCCGGGGCCGACGTCGCCGGACCCGGGGTCACGATGCCGTACTCGTGGATCTTCCGGTAGATCGTGGCCCGCGACATGCCGAGCGCCTCGGCCGCCTTGACCTTGTTACCGTCGCAGTCGAGCAGGCTCTGCACGATCGCGTCGCGTTCCATCGACTCGAGCGGGCTGAGCAGCCGGCGGCTGACCGTCCAGCATTCCGGCGGCAGGTCGCTGGGCTGGATCGAGCCGGCCCGGCGGCGCTGCACGACCTTGCGCAGCACCTGCCACAGCTGCCCGGCGTTGCCCGGCCAGCTGGACCGCAGCAGCAGCTGCATGGCTTCCGGCGAGCAGACCACCCGGCCGTGCTGACTGAGCCGAGCCAGGAAGAACGGCACCAGTTCCTGCAGGTCCTCGATGTGGTGGCGCAGCGGCGGGAGCTCGACCGTGGCCGGGAAGAACCGCAGCAGCTTGGTCAGGTCGGCCCGCGCGTCCTTGCGGTTGAGCGTGACCGCCACCCGCAGGGTGCGGTGCCGCCGGGCGGCCCGGGCCTCCTGCAGCGCGCTCGCCAGCGCGTGCACCTGCTTGGTGTTGAGCGCGTCGACGTGCCGGATGACCAGCATGCCTTCGCCGTCGAGGAGCTCGCCGCGGGCCGTGACCAGCCATTCGGCGCTGGTGGCGGAGGCGGCGTCGATGACGTGGAACCGGCCCGCCGGGTTGCGGCGCTGGTGCACGGCCCGGGCCAGGGCCATCTTGCCCACCCCGGCCTCGCCCTCCAGCGTCAGCCACTCGGCCGAGTCGTAGGCGGCCTCGACCTCGCGGCAGGCCCGGGTCCAGAGCACGCCCGAGCCGACCAGGCCGGGCAGGAACATCGACGTCTTGACACCCTGCCGACCGGGGCTGGCGTTGGGCCGGGGCGCGCTCTCCAGCAGCTTGACGTGCACGATGCCGTCGCCGTAGGGGGCGTCGCCGTCGACCGGGCGGCAGTACATCCGGGCCCGCAGGCCGGTCGGCAGCTCGGCCGTGACCGCCCCCGAGTGCCGCCGGGCCAGCACCTCGGCCGCCTGCCCGATCAGCGCGGCCTGGTCGGCCGGGTCGAGGATGCGGCGGGCGTAGTCGTTCATCATGACCACGTCGTTGCCGATCGCGAGCACGATCCCGCCGGTCCGGCGGCAGGCCCGCACGTAGTCCTCGAGCAGGTTGAACTCGCGGCCGCTGCTGCCGTTCAGCAGCGAGCTGGTGATCTGGTCGGCGGTGTTCTTGACCAGCGCCACCAGCAGCGGGTCGGCGTTCTTGCGCCAGCAGGTCAGGTCGATGACCCCGACCGTCTTGCCGGTGATCGGGTGGTGGATCGGGACCCCGGCGCAGGCCAGGCCCTCCAGGTGCTCGGCGTAGTGCTCGTGGCCGAAGACGTGGGTCGGGCGGCCCGCCTCCAGCGCGGTGCCGATGCCGTTGGTGCCGACCAGGTCCTCGGAGTAGTTGAAGCCGGGGGCCAGCATGACCCCGTCCAGGTGGCGTTCCAGGTCACGGTCGGCCGTCAGCCGGGACAGCACCAGGCCGTTCGAGTCGGTCAGGATGATGCTGATCGGCTGCCCGTCGAGCTGCTCGTGCAGCTGCCGGAGGACCGGGTCGGCGCTGCGGGCCAGCGCCGTCTCGGGGTCGGGGTCACGGGTGTAGCGCAGGTCGATGCGGTCGGCCGCGACGCTCCACTCGCGCGAACGGCGCCATGAGGCCAGGATCGGCTCGCGTACTTCCTTGGGGCCGACCGGCTCGGCGGCCAGGAAACGTTCCCTGGCCTTGGCCAGCCGGGCGCTGCCGCTCATTGCCTGCAGCGGCACTGCTGCCTGCACCATCAAGCCTCCCGGGCCCTGCGGACGGTCGTCTTCGGCTGGAGGCTCAGCCTTCGGGTTGTGATCACCCGTTTACGTGGCTGACACCAAGCTAAACGAAACGTTAAACGCACCTCCTCTGTGTGCTGTCTCAAGTTGAGACCTGCGAGGTAGCAGGCTCGGCGTTGGCTCGACCGTATTACCCACGCACCATGTGGTCCGGATCACGTCACTACGTCGATCATGCGCCAGGAGGTGCCAGAAAGATATGGCTTCGCAGCCAGAGCATTCTCAGTCCGAGACCGTCAGCGACGAGACCTTCAACCCGTGGAGCGTCGTCAACCTGGTCTTCGAGCATCTGGCGGGCCAGGGCCTGCACCCCACCCTGGGGGCAGGCGGCGACCCCGGGGCGCCCGCCGCTGAGTTGCTCAAGTGCCTCGGAATCGCACCGGCGGCCGAGGGCAACCGGCACGTCGCGGACAAGGTCCAGGACCGGCTGGCGGAATTGCGCAGCGCGGTCTTCCCCGAAGGCTGACCCATATGACCAGGTCAACGTACGTGTCTCATTTCGAGAGCGCACCGATCTGGTGAAGGAGGTGTGATCCAGGGCACGACGACTTTTCGTAGGGCGGTGCTTCATGGCCGCCCGCAGGCTGCGCGGGAGGGCAGCCGGAGCAGCCGAGAGGAAAGGGGTGACGATGAGTCGCCAGAGTGTGGCCAAGGCCCATCAGAAGATCCAGGAGCTCTCCTGGGAACCGCAGTACCACGAGCCCGTCTCGCAGTACGGCACGGACTACACGTTCCGTAAGGCACAGAAGAAGGACCCGCTGAAGCAGGTCCTCCGCTCCTACTTCCCGATGCAGGAAGAGAAGGACCACCGCGTCTACGGTGCCCAGGACGGCGCCATCCGCGGCAACATGTTCCGTCAGGTCCAGGAGCGCTGGCTGGAATGGCAGAAGCTGTTCCTGTCGATCATTCCGCTGCCGGAGATTTCGGCCGCCCGGGCGATGCCGCTGCTGTTCCGCACGGTGCCCAACCCCGAGCTCCACAACGGTCAGGCGATCCAGATGATCGACGAGGTTCGCCACTCGACGATCCAGCAGAACCTCAAGCGCCTGTACATGAACAACTACATCGACCCGGCCGGCTTCAACAACAGCCTCCGCAACTTCCAGAGTGACTACTGCGGGACGATCGGCCGCCAGTTCGCCGAGGGCTTCATCACCGGTGACGCGATCACCGCGGCGAGCATCTACCTGACCATCGTGGCCGAGACGGCGTTCACCAACACGCTGTTCGTGGCCATGCCCGCCGAAGCCGCCGCCAACGGCGACTACCTGCTGCCGACCGTGTTCCACTCGGTCCAGTCGGACGAGTCGCGGCACATCTCCAACGGTTACGCGACCCTGCTGATGGCGCTCTCGGACGAGAGCAACCACCAGCTGCTCGAGCGTGACCTGCGCTACGCCTGGTGGAACAACCACCGCGTGGTGGACGCGGCCATCGGCACGTTCATCGAGTACGGCACCAAGGACCGCCGGAAGGACCGGGAGTCCTACGCGGAGATGTGGCGTCGGTGGATCTACGACGACTACTACCGCAGCTACCTGGTCCCGCTGGAGAAGTACGGTCTGGTCATCCCGCACGACCTCATCGAGGAAGCCTGGAACCAGATCTGGAACAAGGGCTACGTCCACGAGGTCGCGCAGTTCTTCGCCACCGGCTGGCTCGCCAACTACTGGCGGATCGACCCGATGACGGACGAGGACTTCGAGTGGTTCGAGTACAAGTACCCGGGCTGGTATGACAAGTACGGCAAGTGGTGGGAGAACTACAACCGCCTGTCCACGCCGAACGGTCACCACCCGATCGTGGCCGAGAACGTCGACTACGTGTACCCGCACCGCTGCTGGACCTGCATGGTCCCGTGTCTGGTCCGCGAGGACATGACCATGGCCGAGGTCGACGGACAGTGGCGCACGTACTGCCACAAGGAATGCCAGTGGACTGACGAGACGGCGTTCCGCCCGACCTACCAGGGTCGCGAGACCCCGAACATGGGCCAGCTCATCGGCAAGCGCGAGTGGGAAACCCTCTACCACGGCTGGAACTGGGCCGACGTGGTGAGCGACATGGGCTTCGTCCGCGACGACGGCAAGACCATGACCGCCCAGCCGCACCTCGACCTGGACCCGAAGAAGATGTGGACGCTGGACCACCTGCGCCGCATGCCTCCCGTCCAGAGCCCGAACGTGCTGCTCAACGAGTGGACGCCCGAGCAGCGTGACGCCTTCCACGCCGACTACATCAAGCAGGGCCCGGCCGGCCGGCCGGCTCCCGCGGACGACTGACATCCGCCGGAGTTAACGCCCGGTAAGCAGTGCCCGGGAGGGCCGAAGGAACGCCTTTGGCCCTCCCGCGTGCGCAGTACTCATCGTGAAGGTGGTCATGGCCGACAAGCATCTCGTGCGGTTCGAGCCCGTCGGGGTCGAGATCGAGGTTGACGAGGATCAGACGGTCCTGCGTGGTGCCGCTGAGCAGGGCATCATGCTCATGCACGGCTGCAAGGAAGGGCAGTGCGCCGCCTGTAAGTCATTCGTTCTCGACGGCGAGGACATCGAACACGACCGGTACTCGACCTTCGCGCTGCCGGACTACGAAAAGGAGGAAGGCTACACGCTGCTCTGCCGGGCCCACGTCTACGAGGACGTGACCATCGAGCTGCTGAACTACGACGAGGAGATGATCCGGTCCGGCCTGCCGATCCAGCAGGGCGTGGCCGAGGTGGTGGCCAACGACCCGGTCACCCACGACATGCGTCACCTCGTGCTCAAGCTGGTCGACCCGGCCGAGATCAAGTTCTTCCCCGGTCAGTACCTGGACATCACGATCCCCGGGACCGAGGAGGTGCGGTCGTTCTCGATGGCCAACACCAACAGCCGCGACGGCGGCCTGCTGGAGTTCGTCATCAAGGTCTATCCGGACGGCAAGTTCTCGCACTTCCTGGACAAGAAGGTCCAGATCGGTGACCGGCTGGACCTGTCCGGGCCGTTCGGCGTCTTCACGCTCCGCGAAGGCGACACCGACCTGGTGTTCGTGGGCGGCGGCGCCGGCATGGCGCCCATCTTGTCCCTGCTCCGGCACATGGCCGAGCGCGGTCTCGAGCGCAAGGCCACGTTCTTCTACGGGGCCAGGACCAAGCAGGACCTGTGCTTCGAGGAAGAGCTCCGGGCGCTGGAGGAGAAGCTGCCCAGCTTCACGTACATCCCCGCGCTGTCCGAGGCGTCTGACGACGACTGGGACGGCGAGACCGGGCTGATCACCGACGTGGTGAAACAGCACGTCGACGACCTGTCCGGAGCCCACGCCTACGTCTGCGGACCGCCCCCGATGGTGGAGGCGGCCGTGCCGCTGCTCACGCAGCTGGGCGTGGAAGAGAAACGCGTCTACTACGACAAGTTCACGACAACCGGTGACCCAGGGCAGGAATGACGCCCCGGCAATGAAGCAGGGAACCCGGAGCCTGAGCTGCGTTCTGAGCCAGACAGAGCGCCTCTTCCGGTAGCGAAATGACTGATCGAGAGAGAAGGTCTCATGACTACTCCGCAAGAGCGCAGCGTACCCAAGCCGGTATTCACCGACGCCGAGGCCGGGGCCAAGACGTTCCCCGACTCCGACTCCCGCCGGTACAACTACTTCACTCCGGCCAAGCGCAAGCAGTCCCACTACGAGGACGTGACCGTGGAGGTCCAGCCGGACCCGCGGCACTATCTGTCCCAGGGCTGGCTGTACGGGTTCTCCGACGGCCGCGGCGGTTACCCGCTGGACTGGACGGTCCTCAAGGCGTGGGGCTCCGACCGCCCCGAGCCCGAGCGTTACCCCGGCTCCGGCGGCAAGGGCTACGACTGGCCGGCCACCGGCTGGCACGAGTTCCGCGACCCCAACGAGGAGTGGGAGCTCACCTTCTACCGCTACAACTCGAACGTGGTGCGGCAGGTCAACCAGAACATTGACAACGCCCGCCAGTCCAAGGCGTTCGAGCAGTGGAACCAGAACTGGGTGAAGTTCGTCGAGCGCAACGTCGGCGCCTGGATGCACGTGGACCACGGTCTGGGCCTGTACCTGTACGCCAACGCCAACCGGCGCGCCCCGACCAACATGCACAACAACGCGATCTCCGTGAACAGCATGCACCGCATCCGGTCCGCTCAGGACCTGGCGCTGTACAACCTGACGCTGACCGAGGAGATCCCCAGCTTCGACGGGCAGGCGCACCTGGAGGCCTGGAACAACGACCCCCAGTGGCAGGGCGTCCGCGAGACTGCCGAGCAGCTCACGGCCACCGACGACTGGTGCGAGGCGATCTTCGCGTCTAACGTTATTTTCGAACCGCTCGTGGGCGAGCTGTTCCGCAGCCAGCTGGTGCAGCACGCCGCGCCCCGGAACGGCGACTTCGTAACGCCCACGATCGTCGGTGTGGCCGAGTACGACTTCGCCGAGCGCGACCTGCGCTACACCCGGGCGATGTTCGAGCTGCTCACCTCCGACCGTGAGTTCGCCGACCACAACAAGCAGATCATCAACGGCTGGCTGTCCACCTGGACGGCGCGGTCCATCGCTGCCGCCCGGGCCCTGCAGCCGATCTGGTCACAGCCCGACTCCAAGCCGCCCCGCTTCGAAGACGGCCTCGACGCGGTCAAGAGCCGCTTCGCCGCCCTACTTTCCGACCTGCACCTTGACGTCCCGAAGGAGCTCGGCCAGTGACCACGACCAACGAGAGCCCGTTCAAGTCCGACAACACCGCGTCCAACCAGTGCGGTGTCACGCTCATGAACAACCAGGTCGGCGCCGTTGTCGCCCGGGTCATGGGCGAGAAGGACAACGTCACGGTGCGGCACCTGCCGTCGATGATCCGCGTCGACGCCATCGGCCGGATGGACTTCGTCTACGACGAGATCTCCGAGGCGGCCGGTGAAGAAGAGGGCTGGTTCGACTCGGCCGAGTTCGAGGAGAACATGTCCACCCACTACGGCCGGATGATCCACGAGGACGACCGGACCATCATGTTCGCCAACCCGGAGGACGCGGCCGAGTACATCGGCTTCGACCTCAAAGATCTCACGGTGCGTAGCTAGAGCCCGTACACCCGCAAGGAGGCGCCATGGCGTACGAGAAGGACGGCGAGAAGTACTTCATCGTCGACAGCCACATGCACTACTGGGACGCATCGCCCGAGAACTGGGTGAAGGGTGCCGAACAGTACGCCAAGGGCTGGATCGATTGTTTCCACGCCTATCAGTCGCTCGGCCCGCCCGAGACGCACTGGACGATCGAGCACTTCCAGAAGTACTCCGAGGACGACCTGATGAAGGACGTCTTCGAAGACGGGCACGTGGACGTGGCGATCTTCCAGCCGACGTACCTGAAGGAGTGGTACACGACCGGCTTCAACACCACCGAGCGCAACGCGACGATGGGGGAGAAGCACCCGGGCAAGTTCATCTACAACACCCGGTTCGACCCCCGTGACGGTGACGAGGGCCTGAAGGCCCTGCGCGCGAACGTCGAGCGCTACGGGTCCAAGGGGCTGAAGCTCTACACCGCGGAGTGGAACAACGGCTCCCGCGGCTACAAGCTGTCGGACCCCGCGGCCTACCGGTTCCTGGAAGCCGCCCAGGAGCTCGGCATCAAGAACGTCCACGTACACAAGGGCCCGACGATCTGGCCGTTGGACAAGGACGCGTTCGACGTATCCGACGTCGACCACGCGGCCACCGACTTCCAGGGCCTGAACTTCATCGTCGAGCACGTGGGCCTGCCCCGGATCGAGGACTTCTGCTTCATGGCGACGCAGGAGCCCAACGTCTACGCCGGCCTGTCCGTGGTCATCGGTGGCCTCATGCACGCCCGCCCGAACTTCTTCAACAAGGTGATGGGCGAGCTGCTGTTCTGGGTCGGCGAGGACAAGATGACGTTCGGCAGCGACTACGGCATCTGGGAGCCGAAGTGGCAGGTCGAGGGCTTCGTGGACTGGAAGATGCCGGACCGCGAGGAGTTCGCCGACTACCCGCGGCTGAACACCGAGGGCAAGAAGAAGATCCTCGGCCTCAACGCGGCCAAGCTGTACGACATCGAAGTCCCGGCCGAGTACCAGCTCAAGGACGACTCCGGTGGTCAGCCTGCCGAGCAGGATGACGCCGTAGGCGTCGACGGTCGCCCCGCCCCGGTCGCGGGGGCATGACCACTTCCATCACCGACACCGGCGCCGGCCCGGGGACTCAGCTCCCCGGGCCGGCGGCCCGTGCCGGCACCAAAGTTCCCGCCGGTCGGGCGCCCGCGCGGTTGCTGGAGGCACTGGCCACCGTCCGCGACCCCGAGCTGGACGAGCCGATCACGGCGCTCGGCTTCGTCACCTCGTGTGACATGTCGGCGGCGGGCGACGTCCAGGTGCGGCTGCGGCTGCCGACCTACTTCTGCGCCCCCAACTTCGCGTTCCTGATGGTGGCCGACGCCTACGACGCCGTGGCCGAGCTGCCCGGCGTCCGTAACGCCGAAATCGTGCTGGAAGAGCACTTCGCCTCCGACCAGATCAACGGCGGGGTGGCCGCTCAGGCCGGCTTCGCCCGGTCGTTCGACGGCGAGGCGGTCGGCGAGCTCGGCGACCTGCGGGCCGACTTCCTGCGCAAGGCCGTGATGGCCGGCACCGACCTGGTCACCCGGCCGCTGCTGGCGGCCGGCCTGCCGCCCACCGACCTGCCCCAGCTCACCCTGGGCGACCTGTCGCCGTCGCGCGAGCTGGACCGGCTCCGGCAGCGCCGGGCCGACCTGGGCCTGCCCGTCGGCGACGACGCGCTCGTGCTGATCGACCCGAAGACCGGCGGCCCGATCGAGGGCAAGGCGGCCGAGCTGCACCTGCGCAAGGCCCGGCTGACCCGGATCAGCATCGAATCGAACGGCAGCATCTGCCGCGGCATGCTCCAGCACCGCTACAACAACAGCAAAGGCCAGGGAGAAAGCACCGGCGAGGAGGACCAATGAAGGCCGTCCGCTTGCACGCGTTCAACCAGTCGCCGCAGATCGACGACGTCCCGGAGCCCAAGATCACCCATCCGCTGGACGTGATCGTGAAGATCGGCGGGGCCGGGGTCTGCCCGACCGACCTGCACATCACCCTCGGCCAGTGGGACAGCCGGATGAACACGCCGCTGCCCTACACGCTGGGCCACGAGAACGCGGGCTGGGTCTCCGAGGTCGGCTCGGCCGTCACCAACGTGGCCGTCGGCGACACCGTGATCCTGCACCCCACCCCGACCTGCGGACTCTGCCACGCCTGCCGGGCGGGCGACGACATGCACTGCATCAACAGCACGTTCCCGGGGCTGTCGACCGACGGCGGCATGGCTGAGTACCTGCTCACCTCGGCCCGGGCCTGCATCAAGCTCGACCCGTCCACCCAGCCCAAGGACGTGGCGGCGCTGGCCGACGCCGGCATCACCGCCTACCACGCGGTCCGCAAGGCCCTGCCGCTGCTCTACCCGGGTACCACCTGCGTCGTCATCGGGGCCGGGGGCCTCGGCCACATCGGCATCCAGTCGCTGGCCGCGCTCAGCGCCACCCGGATCATCGTGGTCGACCGCAACCCGGACGCGCTCAAGCTGGCCGAGCAGCTCGGCGCCAGCCACACCGTGGTCGCCGACGGCAACCAGGTCGAGGCGGTCAAGGAGCTGACCGACGGCAACGGCGCCAACGTGGTGCTGGACTTCGTGGCGGAAGAGGGCGCCGAGAACGAAGGCTGGGACATGACCGCCCCGGGCGGTTCGTACTTCGTCATCGGCTACGGCGGCACCCTGCACATCCCGACCCTGGACATCGTCTCCACCGAGCGCAACGTCATCGGCAACATCGTCGGGACCTACAACGAACTGGCCGAGCTGATGCAGCTGGCCCAGGCGGGCAAGGTCACCCTGCACACCCGGACCTACCCGCTGGACGCCGCGGTCGAAGCGCTCAACGATCTCGACGCGGGGCGAGTCCGCGGCCGCGCCATTCTCGTCCCGTAACTCGCATACGTACGTAAGTCCCAGGAGGACCAACCCATGGCCAAGGAACTGCGTTTCAGTGAGGAAGCCCGGAGCCTGCTGCTGGCCGGCGTCGACCAGCTGGCCGAAGCCGTGAAGTCGACGCTCGGTCCCAAAGGCCGCAACGTCATCCTGGAGAAAATCACCGGTACGCCGGTGGTCACCAACGACGGTGTCACGATCGCCCGCGAGATCCACCTGAAGAACCAGTTCGAGAACATGGGGGCTCAGCTGGTCAAGGAAGCGGCGATCAAGACCAACGACATCGTCGGCGACGGCACCACCACCGCCACCGTGATCGCCCAGGCGATCGTGCACGAGGGCATGAAGGCGATCGCCGGTGGCGGTAACCCGGTGCTGGTCAAGCGGGGCATCGACCTGGCCGTGAACCGCCTGGTCGAGTACCTGCGGGGGGTCGCGCACCCGATCGAGACCGAGGAGGACTACACCCGCGTCGCCGCGATCTCGGCCAACGACGACGACACCGTAGGCCGGGTCATCGCCAAGGCCCTGCACACGGTGGGCGAGGGCGGCATCGTCACCGTGGAGGAGTCCCCGGTCCCGGGCATGGGGGTCGACTTCGTCGAGGGCTTCCAGTTCGACAACGGGTACCTGTCGCCGTACATGGTCACCAACCCGGCCGCCCTGGAGTCGGTGGTTGATGACCCGTACATCCTGCTCACCGCGGAGAAGATCACCAAGGTCCAGGAGCTGATGCCGCTGCTGGACAAGATCATGCGGGGTGAGCGGCGGCCGCTGATCATCCTGGCCGAGAACGTCGAGGGCACCGCGCTCTCGATGCTGGTGCACAACCACGTCAACGGCACCTTCCAGAGCGTGGCCATCCGGGCGCCCGGCTTCGGCGACCGGCGGCTGCACAAGCTGGAAGACATCGCCGCGCTGACCGGCGGTGAGGTGCACAGCCGCCACGCCGGGTTCACCCTCGAGACGATCACGGTGGCCCAGCTCGGCCGGGCCCGCCAGGTCCAGGTGAACGCGGACAGCACCACGATCATCGGCGGGGCCGGCTCGCGTGAGGCGATCGAGTTCCGGCTCAACCAGATGCGGGCCGAGCGCGACCGGGCCCAGTTCGGCATCGACGAGGACGTGCTCACCGAGCGGATCGGCGCCCTGTCGGGCAAGGTCGCGGTGATCAGCGTCGGCGCCCCCACCAACGCCGAGCTCAAGGAGCTGCAGCACCGGGTCGAGGACGCGCTGTCGGCGACCCGGGCGGCGATGGCCGAGGGCATCGTGGCCGGCGGCGGGGCCGCCCTGCTGCACGCCGAGAGCGCCCTCGACGGCCTCGACGTCAAGGGCGACTACAAGATCGGCGCCGACATCGTCCGGCACTCGCTGACCGAGCCCGCCTACCTGATCGCGGCCAACGCCGGCTACAACGGCACCGAGGTCGTGGCCAAGGTCAAGGAGATGGCGGTCGACGAGGGCTTCGACGCCCTTGAGGGCCGTTACGGGAACATGATCGAGCTCGGCATCATCGACCCGCTGCGGGTGGCCCGGTCGGCCCTGCAGAACGGCGCCTCGGTGGCCGGGTTGCTGCTCACCACCAACACGCTGGTGGCCGAGGAGCAGACCCCCTGGGGCGGCAGCGCCGCGCTGATGACCGAGTACGGGCCGCTGGACGAGGGCCTCAACCAGCCGTCACCGGACTCCAGCACCCCGCAGTCTCTGGGTCTGGGCCCGTCGGTCGGTTAGGCTCGTAGCGCCTGACTTGGTCGAACACATGAGGTTCCGCTGACTTGGTCCCGCTGACCGGCGATTCCAGCATTGGCTCTGCCGCCGACCCGTCGGCTCCAACGGAATACGCGGAGCGGAGTGGGCTGCGCCTGCTCCGCTCCCGCGGCCGGTTCCGCGGCAGCCTGGCCCTGCTCGGGCCCGCGTTCGTGGCCGCCGTGGCCTACGTCGACCCCGGCAACTTCGCCACCAACGTCTCGGCCGGCGCCCAGTTCGGCTACGGCCTGGCCTGGGTGGTGCTGCTCGCCAACCTGATGGCGATGCTGGTGCAGTACCTGTCGGCCAAGGTCGGCGTGGCCACCGGCCGTGACCTGCCCGAACTGTGCCGGGAGCTGTTCCCGCGGACGGTCACCCGGGTGCTGTGGGGCCAGGCCGAGCTGATCGCCATCGCCACCGACCTGGCCGAGTTCGTCGGCGCCGCGATCGGCCTCAACCTGTTGTTCGGGGTGCCGCCGCTGCTGGCCGGGCTGATGACGGCGGTGATCGCGTTCGGGATCCTCGGCCTCCAGCACCGCGGCTACCGCCGGTTCGAGCTGGCCATCACCGCGCTGCTCGGCATCGTCTCGCTCGGCTTCGCCTACGACCTGGCGGTGGTGCACGCCTCCCCGGGCAGCATGGCGGCCGGCCTGGTGCCGACCCTGGCGCCCAGCAGCCTGCTGCTGGTGTGCGGCATCATCGGCGCGACCGTCATGCCGCACGCCATCTACCTGCACTCGGCCCTGACCAAGTCCCGGGTGACCTGCTCCGACGACGACGAGCGGCGCGAGCTGCTCAAGTTCCAGAAGCTGGACGTGCTCGTCGCGCTGGGGGCGGCCGGGCTGATCAACCTGGCCATGCTGTACGTGGCGGCCGCCCTGTTCTCCCGCACCGGATTCTCGGCCGCCAACGCGATCGCCTCGGCCCACACCGGGCTCGGCCGCCTGGTCGGCGGCGGGGCGGCGCTGGCGTTCGCGGTCGCGCTGCTCGCCTCCGGGCTGTCCTCCTCCAGCGTCGGCACCTACGCCGGCCAGGTCGTCATGCAGGGCTTCATCCAGCGCCGGATACCGTTGTTCGTCCGCCGGGCGGTGACGATGACACCGGCCCTGATCGTACTCGGCCTGAACCTGCCCGCCACCGCCAGCCTGGTCATCTCCCAGGTGGTGCTGTCGTTCGGCATCCCGTTCGCGCTGATCCCGCTGGTCCTGCTCAGCCGCCGCCCGGACGTGATGGGGGCGCTGGTCAACCGCCGTCTGACCACGGTCGCCAGCATGGCGGTGGCCGCCGTCATCGTCGCCCTGAACGTGTTCCTGATCGTCGTCACGTTCGCCGGCTGACCCGGCCGGCTGACCGGCGGCGCCCGCCGGCTGACCCCCGGGGCGCCCGGTAACCGGGTCCGGACGGTATGAGACATTGTGCCCATGCCTGATCTCCCCTATCCCGGCGACGGCGGCATGGTTCATGGTCATCTGGCTGTACCCGGTGGTGCCGGGAGCGTCCCGCCCCCGGAACGCTGGCCCGGGGTCGTGGTCATCCACGAAGCCTTCGGCCTGACCGAGGGGATCCGGCAGCAGGCCGACCGGCTGGCCAGCCAGGGCTACCTGGCCTTCGCGCCCGACCTGTACGGCGGCAAGAACTGGGTCCGCTGCGTCCGCGGCGCCACCCAGCAGCTGCGGGCCAAGACCGGGCCGGCCTTCACCGCGATCGAGGCGGCTCGCGCCTGGCTGGCGTCCCGGCCGGACTGCTCGGGGACCACCGGCGTGATCGGCTTCTGTATGGGCGGCGGCTTCGCCCTGCTGTGCGCCCCGCGCGACGGCTTCGCGGCCGTCAGCGTCAACTACGGCGAGGTCCCGGCCGACGCCGAGGCCTTCCTGGAGGGCGCCTGCCCGGTCGTCGGCAGCTTCGGCGCCCGCGACCCGATGGGCGCCCAGCCCCCCAGCCGACTGGAGCAGGCGCTGACCTCGCTGGGCGTCCCGCACGACATCAAGGTCTACCCCGAGGCCGGGCACCGCTTCATGCACAAGGGTTCGGCCGCCCTCGCCCCGCTGGCCGGCGCCGCCCACATGGGTTACCACGAGTCGGCCGCTGAAGACTCCTGGCGCCGCATCTTCGCCTTCTTCGACGAGCACCTGCGCCGGTAGGCGGCCGGGGCCGCCTAGTGGCCGACGTACCTGGGCCGCTCCTTGCGGACGAACGCCGCCGTCGCCTCCCGGTGGTCCACCGTCCGCCCCAGTTCCTCCTGCAGCACCGCCTCTTCCTCGAGCGCATCCTCCAGCCCGTGGGCGGCCGCGAACAGGACCTCCTGCTTGATCGCGCGGTAGGCCGCGGTCGGGCCGGCCGCCAGCCGCCGGACCAGGTCGAGCGCGTTCTCCGGCAGCTCGTCGTCCGGCACCACCGTGGTCAGCAGGCCCAGCTCCAGCGCCCGGCCGGCCGGCACCGGCTCGGCCAGCATCAGCAGTTCGGTGGCGCGGGCGGGTCCCGCCAGCCGGGACAGCGTCCACGACACGCCGGTGTCCGGGCCCAGTCCGACCGCGGAAAACGACATCACCAGGGCTGCGCTCTCCGCCGCGATGCGGAAGTCGCAGGCCAGCGCCAGGCCCGCGCCGGCCCCGGCCGCCACCCCGTTGACCGCCGCCACCACCGGTTTGGGCATGCTGGCGATCTCTATCACGATCGGGTTGTAATGCTCCCGCACGGTGTTCAGCGCGGGGGCGCCCGACTCCAGCTGGCCCGAGTGCTCAACCAGGTCCTGACCTGCGCAAAAACCTCGGCCCTGACCGGTCAGGAGCACCGCCCGGACCGGCTCGGCGGCCGCCCGGCGGACCGCCGCCAGCAGCCCTTCCTTCATCTCGGTGGTCAGCGCGTTCAGCGCCTTGGGCCGGTTGAGCCGGATCACGGCCACGTCACCGGCTGTTTCGTAGAGCACGCTGTCGGTCATCGGAGTCCTTCCGGATCATCACGGGCGGCGGGGCCGACACGCGGGAAACCAGGTAACAAACCCAGTGTCGCAGCACCCCAGACGCCTCGCCCGAACGCGATCATTACCATTCTGCGTCTGAACACGGGATAATAGGGCGACTGACAGAGACGGTTGAGACTGGCCGGTTCCGCCGCTGACGCTGGGACCGCGGGGTGTGGGCAAGGCAAGAGTCCGGCGCGGATTTCACGAGAAGGAGTGCAGGATGGCGGCGATGAAGCCGCGGACGGGCGACGGTCCGCTTGAGGTCACCAAAGAGGGACGTGGCATTGTCATGCGTGTGCCCCTCGAAGGCGGTGGCCGGCTGGTGGTCGAACTGTCCGCTGACGAGGCGGCCAAGCTGGGCGATGCCCTGAAAACGGTCGTCGGCTGACGTTGCCGGTAGATATCGATGTCACCCCGCACCTGGCGGCGGTCGACGACGTCCTGACGGCGCCCGGCGGTACCGACGGCGCGGCCCTGGTCGCGGTCCCGGTGCGGCGCCCCCGGCTGCAGGACGAGGACGCCGGCTGGGACGCGGTCACCGGCATCGGGACGGCCGCCCTGGGCCAGGCCATCGGCCTCACGGTGGCCGAGGTGGTGACCGCCTACGGGCTGTCCGGCAAGCCCGGTGAGGCGGTCAAGGTGGCGGCCCGGACCGCGGACGGGGTGGTCCGCCTGGTCCTGCTCGGTCTCGGTGACGGCACCGAGGCCGACCTGCGCCGGGCCGGAGCCGCGCTCGCCCGGCAGGTCGACGAGGGTGCCACCGCGCTGGCCGCGCTGCCGGACGACACCGATACCGATCCGTTCGTCGAAGGCGTGCTGCTCGGCGGCTACAAGTTCGCCCTGCGGGGCCGCGACGACCACGACGATTCTGATCATGGAATAAAGGGGCGCCGGTCGGTTCGGCTGCTGACTTCGGCGGGTTCCCCCGCTCAGCGCGCCGGCGTGATCGCGGCCGCCGTGTCGCTGGCCCGGGACCTGGTCAACACGCCGTCCGACGTCAAGACGCCCGCGTGGCTGGCCGACCAGGCGGTCGCGGCGGCCGGGCGGTCCGCCCTGGCGGTCCGGGTCCGGGACGAAGCGGAGCTGGCGGCCGAGGGGTTCGGCGGCCTCCTCGCGGTCGGATCCGGCTCGGTTCACCCGCCCCGGCTGATCGAGCTGAGCTACCAGCCCGAGGGCGCCCGCGACCACGTGGTGCTGATCGGCAAGGGCATCACGTTCGACAGCGGTGGCCTGTCGCTCAAGCCCAACGAGGCCATGAAGGCGATGAAGACCGACATGGCGGGCGGCGCCGCCGTCATCGGGGTGCTGTCGGCGCTGGCCGCGCTGGCGGTCCCGGTCCGGGTCACCGGCCTGATTGGCGCGGCCGAGAACCTGCCGTCGGGCTCGGCCATGCGCCCCGGCGACGTCATCACCAGCTACGGCGGCCGCACCGTCGAGGTGCTGAACACCGACGCCGAGGGCCGCCTGGTCCTGGCCGACCTGCTCGGCTACGCCGCCACTCTCGACCCTGGCACCACCGTTGACCTGGCCACCCTGACCGGCGCGGTCCGGGTCGCGCTGGGCGGCCAGATCGGTGCCCTGTACGCGAGCGCCGACGACCTGGCGGCCGACCTGACCGCGGCCGGCCGGGCGGTCGGTGAGCGGCTGTGGCGGATGCCGCTGCCGGAGGACTACGGCACGGCGCTGACTTCGGTCACCGCCGACCTGGCGCACGTGCCCAGCGCGATGAACGGCGCCCGCAACGGCCAGGCCGGCTCGATCGTGGCCGCCCTGTTCCTGCGCGAGTTCACCGGCGGCCGCCGCTGGGCCCACCTGGACATCGCGGGCCCGTCCCGCTCCGGGTCCGACGACGGCGAGCTGACCAAGGGCGGCACCGGTTTCGGCACCCGCCTGCTGCTGCGCTGGCTGGCCCCCGGACCCGAATCCGAGCCCGCGGAGTGATCAGGCGCGCTTGACCGCGGCCAGCAGGCCCTCGCCGACCGGCAGGAACAGCGGGGTCAGGCGGTCGTCGGCCCGCAGGATCTCGGCCACCTCGCGGACCTGGGGCAGGTCGGGGCCGCCCCAGTCGGTCTCGGCCGCCTCCAGGCCGGCCAGCTCGGGCGGGATCACCACGTCGTCGAACGCGACGATGCCACCGACCCGCAGCAGCCGCAGCGCCGCCTCCAGGTAGTCCGGGTACTCGCGCACGTCGGTGTCGCAGAACACCAGGTCGTAGGTGCCGTCGGACAGGCGGGGGAGCACGTCGAGGGCCCGGCCGAGGATCAGCCGGTACCGGTTGGCCACGAACCCGG
Source organism: Actinomycetota bacterium (assembly GCA_019240215.1). Taxonomy (GTDB): domain Bacteria; phylum Actinomycetota; class Actinomycetes; order Streptosporangiales; family Streptosporangiaceae; genus Bog-532. The sequence goes on from JAFAYQ010000004.1 coordinate 71,228, forward strand.
CCTCGGCGTACGCCTTGCGCGCCATCCGCTGGTACTCCGGCTCGAGGTCGACACTGGTCAGCACCCCGTCCGGGCGCATCCCGCGCAGCAGCCAGATACCCGACGAGCCGCACCCGGTGCCGATCTCGACCGCCGTGCGGGTCCCGATCGCGGCGGCCAGGAACCGCAGCGCCGCCCCGGTGGCCGGCCGGATCGGCTCGCAGCCGCCCAGATCGTCGGCGTTGGCCCGGGCCGCCAGCAGCGGCTCGTCCTCGGGCAGGTAGCCGTCCGCGTAGCCGAGGGCCGCGTGTACCGTCGCGATGATTCCTCCCGGGCAGAAAACGGACCGCACAGGGAGCCTAGCGCCCGCCGCCAGGCTCGGGAACCAATTCGGCCGGGTCGGCCGTTAGGCAAGTCGGCAGGTAAGCGACCCCTTCCCGCCCCGCTGGGGCGCGCGGTCGCCCGGTCCGCCGGGACCTTGGCCGGGTAAGTGGCACAACCGGAGAATCGCGGGCACGATGGTGGTAACGGCAGTTCGGGACGAGGTGAGGGAGGTCGGCGTGGACGACGCTGGCTCGCGGCCCGCCTCGCCTCCGGCTCCGGTTCCGGTTCCGGCGCCGGAGTGGACGGCACCGAGCTGGGACGACGTCGTCCGCACGCACTCGACCCGGGTGTACCGCCTGGCCTACCGGCTGACCGGCAACCCGCACGACGCCGAGGACCTCACCCAGGAGGTCTTCGTCCGGGTGTTCCGCTCGCTGGCCAGCTACACGCCGGGGACGTTCGAGGGCTGGCTGCACCGGATCACCACCAACCTGTTCCTGGACATGGCCCGGCGCCGCCAGCGGATCCGGTTCGAGGGCCTCGGGCAGGACGTCGAGGGCCGGCTGCCGGGCGGGGATCCCACCCCGGCCGAGGCGTTCGACGACCGCCACCTGGACGGCGACATCCAGGCCGCGCTGCGCGACCTCGCCCCCGAGTACCGGGCCGCGGTGGTGCTGTGCGACATCGAGGGCCTGTCGTACGAGGAGATCGCGGCCACCCTGGGGGTGAAGATCGGCACCGTGCGGAGCCGCATCCACCGGGGCCGGGCCCAGCTGCGGACCGCGCTCGAGCACCGCCGCCCGCGCCGCCCGGCCGGCGGCCGGGCCACTCCCAGTCGCTCCGGAGCCGAGCGGGACGCGCCATGAGCCATCTCGGGAACCGGCTCTCGGCGCTGATCGACGGCGAGCTGAGCGCTGCCGAACGCGACCGGGTGCACGCCCACCTGGCCGGCTGTGAAGCCTGCCGGGCCGAGGCCAACGACCTGCGGGCGCTCAAGAAGCGCATGCGCGACCTGGACGACGTGCTCCCCAGCGACGCACTGACCCGGCGGCTGACCCGCATCGCCGAGCCGGGGGCCCCGGTCCCGCCCCGCCGCCGGGCCCGCCGGATGACCGGCTCACCGACCCGGCCCCAAGCCGGTTTTCGTACCGTCTCCCGGGCCGGAGCCACCACCGGAGTCACGGGCCGAGCCGGAGCCGGCCCGGGCGCGGGGCCCGCGGCCCGGCGGCCGGTTCCACCGGCGCCGGCCGCCCACGGCCAGCGGCCCGGCCACCGGCGGCACCGGGGCCGCTACCTGGCGCTCGGCGTCGTCTCGTGCATGGTCGCCGGGCTCAGCGTGACCGCGTTCACGATGGGCGGCGACCAGCAGGCCCCCGGCCCGCGGATCACCCCTCAGGTCCAGCTGTACAGCGTCCAGCACGCGCTCACCACCGGGCAGCTGCCGCCCGGCGGCTCGTCCGGCGTGCCCGCTCCCGAGGTCACGAACTCGACCCCGCTGCCGTGAACCTGCTGCTCGTGAACAGAATGGGACGGCGGGGCCAGCTGGCCTCGCTGGCGGCGATCGTGCTGGTGGCCGGCCCCGGCCTGCTGGTCGCGGGCTGCGCCGGCCACACCACCCGGACGGTCGAGGCGGCCGACGCGTCGGCCGCCGCCGAAGGCCCGCCCGCCCAGCTCAAGCCGATTGCCCCGGTCGACGGCGGCCCCGGCCTGACCCTGCTCCAGCAGGCCGCCCAGGCCGGCTCGGCCGTCTCCTACCAGGGCGTGGAGATGGTCTCGACGACCGGCGTGAACGGCAGCACCACGCTGGTGGCCAACGTGTGGCACCGCAGCGGCGGCAGCACCGTCATCCAGTCCGGGTCGGACGGGGCGGCCGCCCCCACCCAGGCCCGCGCGGTCAGCGTGTCGGACGACACCGACAGCCAGGCCCCCGAGGGGGTGCTCGGCCTCACCACCCAGCTGGTGGCGCTGCTGGGGGCCAACTACGACCTCGCCTACATGGGCACCAGCTCGGCCGACAACCGGCCCGCGCTGCTGGTGGACGCGGTCCGCGAGGACGGCAGTCTGGCCGCCCGGTTCTGGCTGGACTCGGCGACCAAGCTGCCGCTGCGCCGGGAGACCTTCGACGCCCGCGCCCACCTGATCGGCGAGGACGTTTTCATCAACCTCACCATCGGCTCGTCCGGGTCGGCGGCGCCCGCCGTCACCTCGGCCAGCGCCGCCCAGCAGCTCACGCCCGCCGACGTGACCCAGATGCGGGCCCGCGGCTGGCCGGTTCCCGGTCAGCTGCCGGGCAAGCTGGTCATGTTCGAGGCGGGGGAGACCAGCACCAGCTCCGGCACCGTGCTCGACCTCGGCTACTCGGACGGCCTGTTCGTGGTGTCGCTGTTCGTGCAGCGCGGCAACCTCGCCCCCGGGCTGGCCGGCTACCAGAAGATCACCCTCGACGGCCGCGCCGTCTACACCGGCCAGCCCGACCAGCGCAGTGTCACCTGGGCCGGCCAGGGGTTCGTGTACACGGTCATGGCCGACGCCCCGCCCGCCGCCGTGGCCAAGGCGGTCGACGCGCTGCCCTACAACCCCCCGCCCGGCTTCTGGGGACGGCTGTCCCACGGCTTCGGCCGGCTGGCCCGGCTGGTCACCAGCCCGTTCCGGTGAACAATCAGCCGCGAACCGCCGCTTGCCGGTCGGTTCGCGGCTGCCCGTCAGTACCAGAGACGGTCTAAAGTGGAGCCCGGGACGAGAACCGTCCCGCACGTTAGTTGCCGATGGAGACGCCCCGGTGTTCGATCTGTCGTTCGGGAAGATCCTGGTTCTGGCCGTGATCGCGCTGCTGGTCTTCGGCCCGAACGAGCTGCCCAAGATGGCGTCCAAGGCCGGCCAGGCCCTGCGTGAGCTGCGGCGCATCGCCGAAGGCGCCAAGTCCGACCTGCGCGAGGGGCTCGGCCCGGAGTTCGCCGACTTCGAGATCGAGGACCTGAACCCGCGCCACTTCGTGCAAAAGCACCTGCTCAGCGAGCTCGATCTGAACGGCAGCAGCACCAACGGGCACACCGCCGCCGCCAGCTCGGCCAGCTACGCCGGCGCCTCGGTCCTGCTCCCCGGCGAAGAGCCGCCGTTCGACATGGAAGCCACCTGACCGGTGGCCCCCGCCCCCTCACCCGGGGGGCCGCCCCCTACCGGGGGGAGATCGACAGCGACCGCCCGGCCAGCCCGCGGGCGCGGGTGCTGAGGCCGTCGGCGATCTTGCGCAGTTCCTGCGCGGCCGGGGCGGCCGCGTCGCTGAGCACCAGCGGCAGGCCCTCGTCGCCGCCCTGGCGCAGCCGGACGTCGATCGGGACCTGGCCCAGCAGCGAGACCGGGGTGCCGGTGATCCGGGTCAGGGCCGAGGCCACCGTCTCGCCGCCGCCGGAGCCGAACACGTCGGTCGGCTCCCCGCAGTGCGGGCACAGCAGGTACGACATGTTCTCGATGACGCCGGCGATGCGCTGGTGGGTCTGGGTGGCCAGCGCGCCCGCCCGCTCCGCGACCTCGGCCGCGGCCAGCTGCGGGGTGGTCACCACCAGCAGCTCGGCGTTGGGCAGGAGCTGGGCCACCGAGATCGCCATGTCGCCGGTGCCGGGCGGCAGGTCGAGCAGCAGCACGTCCAGGTCGCCCCAGTACACGTCGGTCATGAACTGCTGCAGGGCCCGGTGCAGCATCGGCCCGCGCCAGACGACGGGGGAGTTGCCCTCCTTGAACATCCCGATCGAGATGACCTTCACCCCGTGCGCGCTGGGCGGCATGATCATCTTCTCGACCTGGGTCGGCCGCCCGGTGACGCCCATCATCCGCGGCACCGAGTGCCCGTAGATGTCGACGTCGGCCAGCCCGACCGACAGGCCGGAGGCGGCCAGCGCGGCCGCCAGGTTGACCGTCACCGAGGACTTGCCGACCCCGCCCTTGCCGCTGGCCACCGCGAACACCCGGGTCAGCGAGGTCGGCTGGGCGAACGGGATCTCCGGGGCGGGCTGGCCGCCGCGCAGCTGGGTCTGCAGCGCCTTGCGCTGCTCCTCGCTCATCACGTCGAGCTCGACCCGGACCCGGGACACGCCCTCCAGGGCGCTCACCGCGGCGGTGACGTCGCGGGTGATGGTGTCGCGGAGCGGGCAGCCGGCCACGGTCAGGTACACGTCGACGCGGACGGTGCCGTCCGGGGATATCTCGATGTTCTTGACCATGCCGAGGTCCGTGATCGGCCGGTGGATCTCCGGGTCGTTCACGGTCGCGAGCGCGCGGGTCACCTGCTCGGCCGTGGGCGAGGACACGGTGGGGGACGTCATGCCCACATGCTACGAACCGTAGGGCAGCAGGTCGAAACGCGGGGTGTAACGGACGCCCCGTAATTGGCGCTGTACTCAGTGTGATCCCTTGGGAGCAAAAGCGACCGCGGTGGCCGGAGCCTGCTGCCCCGGCCACCGCGGCCTCGTGGTTCTGGTCGGCGGCGCTAGTTCTTGCTGACGACGGCGCCGGTGCTTGGGTTGAGGATGAGCGGCTGGAAGTGCGGCCAGGTGCTGAAGTCCAGCACCCCGCCCCGCCCGGCCAGGTTGCCTGACGTCGCGTCGTACGACCCGCCGCCCAGGCGCTCGCCGTGCAGCCAGTTGTTCTCGATGAAGCTGACCACCGAGGCCTGGTCGGTCACGTTGTGGCTGACGTAGTTGGTCCGGGTGTAGGGGGAGATGACGACCAGCGGCAGGCGCGGGCCGTAGCCGCAGCGGTCGTTCTGGGTGCCCAGCTTGACCGGGGTCGAGGTGCAGACGGCCTGGTCGGTCGCGGGGTCGTCGGACCCGTTGACCCGCGGCGAGTTCTGGTGGTCGTACCAGCCGTCGGAGTCGTCGTAGGTGACGACGATCGCGGTCGACTTCCAGTACTTCGACTTCTCGATCGAGTTCACCGTGTTGACGATGAAGTTCTGCTCGTCCAGCGGGTCGGAGTAGCCGGGGTGGGCGTCCTGGTACTCGGCCGCCTTGAGGTAGCTGACGGCCGGCATGTTGCCGTCCTTCAGCGTGGTGTAGAAGTCCGACAGGTCGTACTGGTGGTTGGCCTGGTCGGTCCGGCCGATCATGGCCTCCGACGACGGCGGCAGGTGCTTGGGGTTGGCCGTCGACTTGTAGTACTGGAACGGGTTGTGGTGGGGCGAGTAGTCCGCCACCTCGGCCCCGCCGACGTTCTCGTGCTCGGCCCCGCAGACCGCGTAACCGGCGCTGTTGGTGCTGGTCGGCGCGAACCCGCCCTGGAACCAGCCCCAGGTGACGTGCTTGGCGTTCAGCAGGTCGCCGATGTTCTGGCCGGTCTCCACGCCCACCGGGCTGGTGGAGGTGTGGCTGCTGTCGGAGCAGTCGTCGTAGGCCGGGTCGAGGTCACCGTAGATGCTGCCGGTCCCGTTGCTGCCGAGCGTGCTGACCGAGCCCGGGGCGGTGGTCTTGGCCCCGGTGGTCGGGTTGACCGCGTAGCCGCCGCCGGTGTTGCCGGAGATCACGTTGAGCGCGCCCGGGGTCGACGGCCCGAACTGGCTGTCGTAGTTGTTGTCGCTCATCGCGTAGTTCTGGGCGTAGTTCCACAGCGCGGTGACCGTGTTGCCGTCGTAGTAGTCCATGACCAGACCCGGCTCACCGAACTCGCCGGTGCAGGTGTCGGTCTCGGTGTACTGGACGAACTTGTCCATCTTGCCGCCGTCGAACGCTTCCTGCTCCGGCGTGTAGGCGTGGTTCTGGTCGCAGGTCAGCGCCTCGGCGTGGGTCAGCCGCTTCGGGTTGTAGCTGTTGGCGTTGCTGGTCAGCAGCGGGCCGGTCGGGCCGCTCGACGTGATCTTGGTGTACAGCCCGTTGACCGACGGCGTGCCCTTCTTGGCCTTGAACGTGGTGCCGTCGGTGTTGGTGGCGTAGGGGTAGGTGCCGAAGTAGTGGTCGAACGACTCGTTCTCGTCGAACAGCACCACCACGTGCTTGATCGGGCTCGACGTCGGCGCGATGACCCGGTACGCGCTGGCCGAGGCCTTGGCCGGGGCCGGCGCCGCGTCCGCGTGCCCGGTGCTGGCGCTGGCCACGGTGGCGCCCACCGCGGCCCCGGCCCCCAGCACGGTCGCGGTCGCGACGGTCAGGATGGGGCGGAACCGAAACCGCCGCCGCCGGCTCCCGGCCGGCTCGTTGACTGGGCTGTCGCCCATGCGTCCCTCTTCTCCCTGAGTCAGCAGACTTTGGCGCGCGGGTGGGGCGCGCAGGCCCGCCCTCTCCGCAACGGGACAAAATCTCTCGAAACCGGATGATGCGACAGCGAAGCAAAGGTGGCCAGGAGGCAAACGCGCCGACAAAAATTGACAGAAACGCACGTCAGTACCGTTTTGGGGCAACCGCGGCCGCGTTTGCTGCGAACGAGCGCGCCGCCCGCGAATCGGGCCGCGCGCTCAGGCCGCGCGCTCAGGGCAGGCGCTCAGACCAGGCGCTCAGGCCAGCAGGGCGCGGCCGTACCAGTCGCTCTGGTCGGCCACCCCGGGCAGCGCGTAGAAGTAGCCGCCGCCGAACGGGGTGACGTAGTCGACCATCGGCTCCCCGATCAGCCGGGTCTGGGTCGCCTCGAACTGGCGCTTGACGTCCTGCTGGAAGCAGGTGAACAGCAGCCCCATGTCCAGGTCGCCGACGCTGTCGATGCCCCGGTCGTAGTTGTAGGCCCGCCGCAGGATCCGGCTGTCGGCCGTCTGCGGGGTCCGCGGGTTGGCCAGCCGCAGGTGGGCGGTGAGCGGGATCGCCCCGCCGTTGGGGTCGAGCGCGAAGTTGGGGGTGGCGTCGATCGAGTTCGCGTCCAGCGGGTAGCCGGACGGGCGGCGGCGGCCGATTATCTCTTCCTGCTCGGCGATCGAGACCCGGTCCCAGAACTCGGTCAGCATCCGGATCAGCCGGACCACGAAGTAGCTGCCGCCCGCCGCCCACGACGGCTCGCCGCTGGTGCTGGCGTCCACCCAGACCAGCTTGTTCATGGTGGCGGCGTCGGTCACGGCCGGGTTGGAGATACCGTCCATGAACCCGAAGTGGTTGCGCGGCACGGTCCCGGCCGGGCGGGCCGGGCTGGAGTAGCCGTCCATCCGCCAGTTGATCTGCATGGCACCGCGGGTGTGCCTGGTGAGGTCCCGCAGCGCGTGCAGCACGGTGTCGGCGTGCCCGGCGCTGAGCTGCACGACCACGTCCCCGTCACACTGGGTCCCGTCCAGGGCGTCGTCCGGGAACGTGCGCATCGGGGTCAGCCGGCCGGGCTTGCGGGCGGCCAGCCCGTACCGGTCGTCGAACAGCGTCGAACCCACGCCCACGGTCACCGTCAGCCCGTCCGCCACCACGGTCGGGCCGAGCGTGCCCGAATCCGACGGCGGGGCCTGGATCCCGGTCGGCGGCGGCGGCCCGCCCGCGGTCAGGAACCGGGCCCGGGCGGTCAGCGCCCGCATCAGGTCGGTCAGCTCGCCGTTCCCGTCGGCGGTCGCGTCGAACGAGACGACCGTGGTCGCCGGCCGCGGCGGGGGCAGGATCCCGGCCTGGTAGCGACCGTGGAACGGCACCGCGGGCAGCCGCCCGTCGGCCGCCTGGTCGGCCGCCACCTGGCCCTCCGGGGTCGGCTGAGATCCCCGCAGGGCGTAACCGCCCACCCCGCCCAGCGCGACGCCAGCTACCCCGGCGCCAACTCCCGCCCCGAGCGCCCCCCGCAAAAACGACCGCCGACCAGGTCGCTCCGCGCTCCCTCGCGCCCCATCAACCCCCCGCGCCTCGTCAACCCCCTGCGCCCTATCAACCCCCTGCGCCCCATCAACCTCAGGAGTCTCAAGTGCCCCGGACTGCTCGTGCTCCTCAGGCATTCACTGTCTCCGCGGTTCGGTGATGTCGGCGATCGGGGCCAGCTCGACCAGCGCCTGGCTGGCGGCGGCGTCGATGGCCTGCCGGGTGCTTTCGGGCAGCTGGCTCACCGCCGTCCAGCCGTGGCTGGTGCGGGTGGTCTCGATCTCCTGCTGGAGCCGGTTCAGCCAGGTGCGGACCGCGGGCAGGCCCGGGTAGCGGGGGGTCAGGATCGAGTTCAGCTCGGTCAGCAGCACCTCGGTACCGGCGATGTTGGCCTCGGTGGTGGCCAGCGTGGTGCCGCTGCCGTAGTCGTCGTGCCCGCTGATCTGGAACTGCAGCGCGTTCTCGAGGATCTCGTGCGTGCGCAGTCCCATGTCCAGCAGGCTCACCTGGTCGCTCGGCCACTCGGCCTGCAGGCCCTTCACGTCGTGCAGCAGCTGGGCCGACGGCTTGGCCAGGGTGGCGGCGCTCTGCCCGTGCCACAGGCCGTACTCCAGCCGGTAGAAGCCGGTCCAGTCCGGCGAGTTGACCCCGCCGACCAGCCCGTCGGCCCGCCCGTCGATCTCGCCGTCGAAGTTGCCGAACGAGTCGTAGGCGGCCCCCAGCCGCTCGTAGGTGAGGTGGGCCGGCAGCCAGGCCGACTTGGCGGCGGCCAGGTTGCCGCCCTGGATCGCCTTATTCAAGGTGGTCACCTGGCTGACCAGCGTGACCAGGCCGCCGGTGACGTACGTGTGGTAGGCGGCGGCCGGGCCCAGCAGGTCGTTGTTGGTGACCGGCAGGATCGCGGTCTCCCCGGGCGTGTGCCCGGGGACCTTCTCGGTCGGCCCGGTGATCGAGTCGGTGTCCTCGATCAGGCAGCGGAACGCGTACGAGCCGGACCCGACATTGACCGCCATCGGATCGGTGGTGCCCGCGCCCAGGTTCTCGATGTCGTCGTAGACCGCGCCGGTGGCCGGATTGATCAGCTCGACCTCGGCCGAGGCGGCGGCCGCGTTGTAGATCTGGAACGTGTGCGGACCCGGAGCGGCCAGGTGCCAGTTCCCCCCGCAAGCGCCGGTCGAGATGCTGATCGCCCCGGCCGGAGCCGCCGCCACCGTAGCGGAGGAAGCGGCGCCGCTGCCGCAGGCCGCCACCGGTAGGGCGGCCAGGGCGCCGATCGTGAGCCAGACGGCGGACCGGGCGCGGCCGTGGTCGGCACGAAGACGTGCGGGATGGCGTCGCATAGGCAGGGCAAGAATAGGCAGGCATATGTTGCGAATTGAGGCCCGCGGACCGCTGCGCCGATAAGTTCACATTCCGCTCATCCGGTGTTTGACCGGCGTAGCCATCCCTCTAAGCTCCGGCTATGCCAGCTTCGTACCGCCCCCGCCGGTCCTGCCTGTCCGTCCCGGCCAGCAGCGAGCGCTTCATCGCCAAGGCCCGTGACCTGCCCGCCGACCAGGTGTTCCTCGACCTCGAGGACGCGGTCGCGCCGTCGGCCAAGGACGCCGCCCGCGGCAACGCGGTGACCGCGCTGACCACCGGCTCCTGGCAGGCCGGGATCCGCGCCGTCCGGGTCAACGACGCCACCACCCCGTGGGCCTACCAGGACGTGGTCGCGCTGGTCGAGGGGGCCGGGCCAGCCCTCGACGTAATCGTGCTGCCCAAGGTCACCGACCCCGGCCACATCGTCTGGCTCGACCTGTTGCTGACCCAGCTGGAGCAGGCCACCGGCCGGGACGGCGCGATCGGCATCGACGCCCAGATCGAGGACGCCGCCGGCCTGGCCCAGGTCGAGGCGATCGCCGCCGCCTCCGGGCGGCTGGACGCGCTCGTGTTCGGCCCGGCCGACTTCATGGCCAGCATCGGCATGCCGTCGCTGACCGTCGGCCAGGCCGACCCCGGCTACGCGGGCGACGCCTTCTACTACCCGCTGATGCGGATCCTGGTCGCCGCCCGGGCCCACGGCCTGCAGGCCATCGACGGGCCCTACGTCAAGGTCCGCGACGTCGAGGGTTTCCGGCGGGCGGCGGGCAGCGTGGCCGCGCTCGGCTTCGACGGCAAGTGGGTCCTCCACCCGGACCAGATCACCGCGGCCAACGAGACCTTTACCCCCCGCCAGGCCGACTACGACCGGGCCGAACTGGTCCTCGACGCCTACGAGCACGCGACCGACGTGGACCAGCGGGGCGCGGTCATGCTCAACGACGAGATGATCGACGAGGCCATGCGCAAGATGGCGATCCGGATCGCGCTCAAGGGCCGGGCCGCGGGCCTGCGCCGCCCGGAGTCCTACTCGCCGCCGGAGTCCTAGTCCCCGTCGAGCACCCCCCACGACCGGAGCGCGGCGGCCAGCCCGGTCGTCAGCGGCAGCGCGGTCACCTCGCCCGGTGCCACCCAGCGGGCGTCGGCGGCGTCGTCGCCCGCCGCCAGCTGCCCGCCGGTCACCGTGACCTCGTAGTCGCGGATGTCGAGGACGGTGTCGCCGCCGCCGGGCCGTTCCACCGCCCCCACCAACCGCCCGGCCGTCACCACGAGCCCGGTCTCCTCCAGCATCTCCCGGGCCACCGCCTGGGCGTCGGTCTCGCCGAGCTCGACCCGGCCGCCGGGCAGCGACCAGCGCCCGGCCTCGGGATCGTGTCCCCGCTGGATCAGCAGCAGGCGGCCGTCGCCGTCGCGGATGATCGCGCCGACACAGGGGATTCGGCGACCAGTCATGACCTGAGCACAGTCCTTCCGTGGGTCCTTTTTCATCCATAAAAGGCGCGAACCAATGCTTCCCCCGCGCACGTTCGATGTCACTCGTGGCCGTCCGGAACGGCTCTGACCGCGCGTGACCAGTCGCCCGTAAGGGCCGTAAAACCCTGATTTCAGTCACTTAAAGTGACAAGCAACGGTATGTCGCCCTCCGGTCCAGCAACGTGTCCCGGCGCCCCTCACAGGCGGACTTTTCGCAGGACAACGACGTTAAGGTTGGCACGGTTCGGTTGACACGGGTTGGGGTACGCTCAGCAATCGACACTGTCAGTTAGGTTTCCATCACGGAAAAGATAAAGATCTGATCACAGACAGCAATTAATGCTCGGAGCGTGTCAACCCGCTTACTCTCTGCAGCGTCATCTCAGTGTGTCCGCAACTCACCGGACTCGCTGACCGCAAATCACTGGACCCAACTTCATATGGACCACTCACGAGCAGTTGCCAGCACTCTCCGGAGCTAACTGGACACAGATTGCTGTCAGCCGCTGGGGGGTGGTCCCCCTGCCACACCGTGCTCCGGCACGGTCCTTTCCATGGGGAGGAAACCGAATGTCAGTCAAGGCTAAGATCGCGGCCGGCGCCGCCACGTTTGCGATGGTCGGCGGCGGCCTTGGTATGGCCGGCACGCTCACGGCCAGCGCGGCCACTCCGTCCTGCGGCGACTCCTGCGTCAGCCTGTACACGCAGAAGTTCGGCACGCACGACTACGTCGACGTGTACCAGCAGCGCGCGGCCGCCGGCCAGGAGAGCATCCTGTTCCAGGGCTCCAACAGCGACCCGGCCCTGGACTTCACCGTGTATGCCGCGGGCACGGTGGACAGCTTCTACACCAACCATGGGCTGGTGAGCAGCGCATTCGACCACACCTACGGCAGTCTTGAGGCGTACGAGTACGAGTACTCGCCGTACGGCCGCAACTCCGGCTTCTGCCTGTCGACCTGGCCGGGCGTCGCCCCGCAGCCGGGCTACAAGGTGCGCCTGGAGCCGTGCGGCCGGTACTCCAACACGCTGTGGGCCGTCGACACGGCTGACGAGACCGCCAACCACCGGTACGCGCCGCTGATCAACGGCGCGACCAACAACTTCTCCAACCCGGAGGTGCTGAACTACCCGGCCGGCAACCCGAACGACATGCCGCGGCCGGTGCTGAACGTCCAGCCGCTGAACACCTACTCCAACGGCACCGTGTTCGACAACCAGGAGTGGGCCGAGCACACGGGCGTGCTTCACTAAGCCCCACATCCACACGGGGGTGACGGGGTAGAGTCACCGGCCCCTGACGGGCGGCAGGCACCAGGCCTGCCGCCCGTCAGTGTTTTACGGCCGGGTTTTCCGGGCCCGGCTGCGTAGCATGGCCGGGTGCGCATCGACCTGCACACGCACAGCCGCGCCTCCGACGGGACCGACCCACCCGCCGAGGTCATGGCCCGCGCCCGGGCCCGCGGCCTCGACGTGGTCGCGCTGACCGACCACGACACCGTGGCCGGCCACGCCGAGGCCGAGGCCGCCCTGCCGCCCGGCCTTACCCTGGTGCCCGGCATGGAGCTGTCGGCCACGCTCGGCGGCCGCAGCCTGCACCTGCTGGCCTACCTGTTCGACCCGGCCTACCCGCCGCTGGCCGAGGCGGTGGCCAGCCTCCGCGACGACCGTGTCCGCCGGGCCCGGGTCATGGTCGGCAAGCTGGCCGCCCTCGGCACCGGGGTGACCTGGGACCAGGTGGCCGCGATCGCGGGCGACGGCGTGGTCGGCCGCCCCCACATCGCCCGCGCGCTGGCCGACACCGGCACGATCAGCGCGCCGGCCGAGGCGTTCACGGCCGACTGGATCGGCGACGGCGGCCGCGCCTTCGAAGACAAGTACGCGCTCGAACCGGCCGCCGCGATCGACCTGATCCGCGCGGCCGGCGGGGTCAGCGTGCTCGCGCACGCCCGCTCGGGCGGCTACGAGGTCTCCGACGACAGTATCGGGGCGCTGGCCGCGGCCGGCCTGACCGGCCTCGAGGTCTGGCACCCGGACCACCCGCCCGCCGTCCGCGGCCGCCTGCGGGTGCTGGCGGCCGCCCTCGGCCTGGTCCCGACCGGCGGCAGCGACGACCACGGCGCCCTCACCGGCCACATTCTCGGCGCCGGGACCACCCCGGCCGAGTCCTACCAGCGCCTGGTCGCCCAGGCCACCGGCCCGGTGACCACGGTGACCGGTTCAGCCCGCTAATCCGCCCGGCGGCCGCCCCAGGAACGCCACCAGCCGGTCGCCCGCGCAGCTCCGCCGGGGGACCGGCACCGGCGCCGCGAACAGCCCCGGCCGGGTGTGCCGGGGGACCAGCAGCGCCGCGTAGGGGAGCAGCTCGGTCGCCAGCCGCGACGGCACCGGGGTGGGCTGGCCGCAGCTGGCCGACACGTCCCAGCCGTGCACCGCCACCTCGATGGCCCCCGTGATCGCGACCACGCTGGTGGTCAGCCGCCGGTCGCCGACCGCGACCGGTTCCTGCCCGCCGCGGACTTCGGCGCAGGCCAGCAGCATGGACGCCGCCCGCTGGGCCAGCCCGTCGCCGGTCCCGGCCGGGCTGCCCGGCGCCCCGTCCTCCGGCCCTTCCCCGACCGCGCGGACCCACAGCCCCTCGGCCAGTGCGTCGAACGAGTCGCCCAGGTGATCCAGCAGCGTGCCCAGGTCCCAGCCCGTGCACGGCGTCGGCGCCGCCCGCCGCTCCGGGGTCGCCGCCCCGGCCGCCGCCAGCGCGTAGGCGACCGCGCACTCCAGCAGCCGGTACTCGGTCTGCACGCTGCCTCATCTCGGCTGGCTGCCCAGCGGTCGGCCCGGGGACGGCCCACACCGTCACTGGTACAGACCGCCCGGCCCCCCGAATTTCACCGCCGCCCGCCAGGTAATTTAATTTTCCCGTTTCTCACGACGGCACTGGCCGCGGAACCGGCGCCACCGCCGGGCGGCGGACCCCGTGCCGGGTCTGCGGCAGCAGCAGGCTGACCGCGACCAGCCAGATCAGGCTGGCGAACCGGCCGATCGGCAGCGTGACGTCCAGCGCCCCGGTCAGCAGCACCAGCGCCGAGAGCTCGCAGACGGCCGCCACCACCAGGCCGAACCAGGCCCACGGGCGCGGCGTCAGCCCCAGCAGCAGCGCGGGCACGCTGACCCCGGCCATCAGCAGCCCCAGCGGCACCACGAACCCGGCTGCCCCGGCCGCGAACCCGAGGTCGGAAAGGGCCCGGGCCAGCCCCGGGCCGGCGACCGGAGCGGCCTGCGCGGTGGTCCAGCCGATCAGCCCCGACAGCGCCAGCGAGGCCGCCGCCAGCAGCCCGCCCGACAGCGCGATGACCGCGCCCGGGGCGGTGACCCCGAGCGTGCGCAGCCGCCGGTAGACGGTCGCCGACCAGATCGCCAGCGGGGCGGCCGCCCCGAACCCGAAGAAGGCGGCCACCTGGAGCAGTGTCTGGTGGCCGCGGTCGTAGGCCAGCACCGTGGCCGCCCCGGCCGACGGCGGCGGGGTCTTGATCGACAAGATCACGCCGGTCAGCATCAGCACGCCGTAGGCCAGCCCGACGGCGATCAGCGGCGGCCCGCCCTGCTGACGGCGGGCGGCCCGGGTGGCGGGCGTTTCGGTATCGGTCACGGCGTCCTCCGGCCGGTAGGTACGAGATCGTGTACATTGGATAATAATTAAAGTGTGTACATTATTGTCAAGCGGATACGATGAGGTGCATGGTGACCAAGGCCGGGGGTCCCGGAGGCTCCGTACCGCTCGGCCCTGAAGGCCTGTCCCCAGCCGGTGCCGAGCCCGGCCCGTCCGGCTCTGCCGCTTCGGCCGCCCCGCCCGGCCGCCGCACCGGTAACGCCTTCCTGCTGGCCCAGCTGGGCGCCCACGCGGCCGCCCGGTTCGCCGAACGGATCGCCGCCCTGTCGCTGACCCCGGCCCAGGCCGGCCTGCTCCGGCTGGTCACCTGGGAGCCGGGCCAGAGCCAGCAGGCCCTCGCCCGCCAGCTCGGCACCCCGCCCAGCCGGCTGGTCCCGCTGGTCGACGGCCTGCAGGAGCGCGGCCTGATCGAGCGCCGCCGCAACCCCGACGACCGCCGCCACCACGCGCTGTTCCTGACCGAGGCCGGTGGCCGCTTCATGCGCGAGCTCGGCCAGGCCGGCCAGGCCCACGAGGCCGACCTGATGACCGGGCTGACCGCCCCCGAGCAGGCGGTCCTGCACGACCTGCTGGCCCGCGTGGCCGAGACCCAGGGGCTGATCACCGGGGTCCATCCGGGCTACCGTTCCGGTGGGGGAGACGACCCCGGCGGCCGCGGACCACAGGAGTGACGATGGCGATGGCGACCACGACCCTGGGCCCCGGCGGCCCGCTGGTCTCCCGGATCGGGCTCGGGCTGGCCGCCCTCGGCCGTCCCGCCTACATCACCGGCGGCCGCCCCGGCGACCTGCCCGACCGCAGCGTGGCCGGGATGCGGGCCCAGTCGTTCACGGTGCTCGACGCCGCCTACGCGGCCGGCGTCCGCTACGTCGACGTGGCCCGTTCCTACGGCCGGGCCGAGGAGTTCCTGGGCGGCTGGCTGGCCGAGCGCCGCCACCCCGACCTGGTCGTCGGCTCCAAGTGGGGCTACCGCTACGTCGGCGACTGGCAGCTGGACGCGGCCACCCACGAGGTCAAGGAACACTCGCTGGCCATGTTCACCGCCCAGCTGGCCGAGAGCCGGGCCCTGCTCGGTGACCACCTCGCGCTGTACCAGGTGCACTCGGCCACCCTCGATTCCGGCCTGTTCGACGACCCGGCCCTGCTGGCCGCGCTGGGCCGCCTGCGCGACCAGGGCGTCCGGGTCGGCCTCACCACCAGCGGCCCGCGCCAGGCCGACACCATCCGCCGCGCCCGGCCGATCACCATCGGCGGCGCCCCGCTGTTCACCGCCGCCCAGGTCACCTGGAACCTGCTGGAGCCGTCAGTCGGCCCCGCCGCCGCCGAGGCGAGCGCGGCCGGCTGGCCGATCCTGATCAAGGAGGCGGTCGCCAACGGCCGCCTGGTCCCCGGCGGCGCCGCTCCGCCCGCCCTGACCAAGCTGGCCACCACCCAGGGCGTCACCGAGGACGCGCTGGCGCTGGCCGCCGCCCTGGCCAACCCCTGGGCCACCGTGGTCCTGTCCGGCGCGGTCACCCCCGCCCAGCTCAACTCGAACCTGAGGGCGCTCGACATCGGCCCGGTCCCCGACCTGGGGCTGGCCGAGCCAGCCGAGGAGTACTGGGCGGCCCGCTCCGCTCGCCCTTGGCGCTGACGGCCGGGCCCTGCGGTCCCCAGCCCTCGCACCCGCCCCACCCCTCGCACCGGCCCCAACCCGGACCCGGCCGCCCGCCCCTCACCCCGCCCCCCGCACACCCCTTGACGTGCGCACCCGGCCGCCATAGGTTGCGATCAGAACCGCGTTCGACAATATCGAACAGGCTGTGGGGACGGCCGATGGCGGCCGCCCGAGCTGGAGGGCACGGTATGAAGAAGCTCATCAACGCACCCGACGATGTGGTCACCGATGCGTTGGCCGGCCTGGCCGCGGCGCACCCGTCTCTGCGTCTGGACGCCGAAAACAAGGTGGTCATCCGGGGCGACGCCCCGCGGCCGAACAAGGTCGGGCTGGTCTCCGGCGGCGGATCCGGCCACGAGCCGCTGCACGGCGGCTTCGTCGGCTACGGCATGCTCGACGCCGCCTGCGCGGGCGAGGTGTTCACCTCGCCGGTCCCCGACCAGATGCTGGCCGCCACCCAGGCCGTCAACGGCGGCGCCGGCGTCCTGCACATCGTGAAGAACTACACCGGCGACATCCTCAACTTCCAGCTGGCGGCCGAGCTCGCCGACGACGAGGGCATCGAGGTCGTCTCGGTCGTCGTCAACGACGACGTGGCCGTCCAGGACTCGCTGTACACGGCCGGCCGGCGCGGGGTCGGCGCCACCGTGTTCGTGGAGAAGATCGCGGGCGCGCTGGCCGAGGAGGGCGCCTCGCTGGCCGACGTGGCCGCCGTCGCCCGCGAGGTCAACGAGCGGTCCCGCTCGTTCGGCGTCGCGCTGACCTCGTGCACGCTGCCGGCCGTGGGCAAGCCCAGCTTCGAGCTGGCCGAGTCCGAGATCGAGCTCGGCATCGGCATCCACGGCGAGCCGGGCCGCGAGCGGACCACGATCACCACCGCCCACAACCTGGCGGGCACGGTGATGGACGCCATCGCCGACGACATGCCGCTGTCGGGGGACGTGCTGGTCATGGTCAACGGCATGGGCGGCACCCCGCTGATGGAGCTGTACGTGATGTTCGCCGAGGTCCAGCGCTACATCGAGGGGCACGGCGCCCGGGTCGCCCGCAACCTGGTCGGCAACTACATCACCAGCCTCGACATGCAGGGTTTCTCGGTCACGGTGACCCAGCTGACCGACACCCTGACCCGGTTGTGGGACGCACCGGTAGACACACCCGGGCTCCGCTGGGGACGCTGATCATCAGCACTGCCACCAGCGCCGCCCGGAGGAGAAACCATGGACACTGACGTCTTCCGCGCCTGGATCACGGACATCGCGACCGTGATCCGGGAGCAGCGCGACCACCTGACCCAGCTGGACGCGGCCATCGGCGACGCCGACCACGGCGCCAACCTCGACCGCGGGTTCACGGCGGTGGCCGCCGCGCTGGAAGCCGACCCGCCCGCCTCCCCCGGGGCCGTCCTCACGCTGACCGGGCGCACGCTGATCTCCAAGGTCGGCGGGGCGTCCGGCCCGCTCTACGGGACGGCCTTCCGGCGGGCGGGCAAGTCGCTGGGCGACACATCCGACGTCGACCTGACCGCGCTGGCGGCCGCGCTCGAGGCCGCGCTGGGCGGGATCCAGCAGCTCGGCGCGGCCAAGGAGGGCGACAAGACCATGGTCGACGTGCTGGCCCCGGCCACCAGCGCGTTCTCCAAGGCGGTGGCCGAGGGCCAGTCGGCCGCCGACGCGCTCGGCGCGCTGGTGGCGGCGGCCCAGGCCGGGGCCGAAGCCACCGTCTCCATGCAGGCGCTCAAGGGCCGGGCCAGCTACCTCGGCCCCCGCAGCGTCGGCCACGAAGACCCCGGCGCGGCGTCGTCGGCGCTGATCCTCGCCGCGCTGCGGGACGCCGTGCTGGCCAGCCCGTGAGCCCAAGCCAGACGTTCCGGGGCCGGGTGGTCTCCGAAGGAGTGGCGACCGGCCAGGTTTACCTGAGTAGCCCGGCCACCCCGGCCATCCCCGCCATCCCTGCCACCCCGGCCACCCCGGCCACTTCAGCCCCAGCAGCCACATCGGCCACTGCCGCTACCGCGGCCGACGTCCGGGCGGCGTTCGCGGCCGTCGCCGCCGAACGGTTCGCGCTGGCCGAGCGGCTGCGGGCCGACGGCCGGGCCGACCAGGCCGCCATCGTCGAGATCGGCGGGCTCATGGCGGGCGACCCGGCCCTGGTCGACGCGGCCGTGACCGCCGTCGAGGGCGGGGCCGAGCCGGTCGCCGCGGTCGCCGAGACGGCCGAGGCGCAGGCCGCCATCCTGGCCGCGCTGCCCAGCGAGGACCTGGCCGCCCGGGCCGACGACGTCCGCCAGGTCGGCCGGGCGGTGGTCGCCCAGCTGACCGCGGCCGCCGCCGTACCGCCCCCGGACGGCGACTTCATCCTGGTCGGGCCGGAAGCCGATCCGGCCGACCTGATCCGGCTGGCCGACGCCGGGCTGGCCGCGATCGTCTCGGTCTCCGGCGGCGCCAGCTCGCACGCCGCCATCATCGCCCGCGGCCTCGGCCTCCCCATGCTGGCGGGCGCCGACCCCGCCGTCCTCGACGCCCCGGCCGGCCACCTCGCGCTGGTCGACGCCACCGGCGACGGCCGCCTGGTGGTGGACCCGGCCCCCGCCGACCTCCCGGCCAAGACCTCTGTCGCCCCATCAGCCCCGGACGCCACCCCCGGCACTCCGGCCCACCGCACCGCCGACGGCCAGCCGGTCACGCTGCTGGTCAACGCCGCCTCGGCCCGCGAGGTCCGGATGGGCCTGGCGGCCGGCGCGGCCGGCGTCGGCCTGCTCCGCACCGAGATCCCGTTCGTCGGTGCTACCGGCTGGCCCACCCAGGCCGAGCACGAGGCCGCCCTGACCCCGCCGCTGGCGCTGCTGGCGGGCCGCCCGGCCGTGGTCCGGCTGCTCGACTTCTCCGGCGACAAGGTCCCGCCGTTCCTGGCCGGGACCGCGGCCGCCGGGAATTCGGCCGCGCACGACAACGGGCTGACCGCCCTCCTGGACGCCCCCGAGGCCCTGCGCGCCCAACTCCGCGCGATCCTCGCCGCCGGCCGCGACACCGACCTGCGGATCATGGTCCCGATGGTGTCCACCGTGGCCGAGCTGACCCAGGTCAAGGTGGCCCTGACCGAAGTCGCCGCCCAGACTTCCCGGCCCCCCCTCCTCGGCATGATGGTGGAGGTCGAGTCGACCGCGGCCAACGCGGCCGCCTTCACCGGCCCCGCGGGCTTCTTCTCGATCGGCACCAACGACCTGACCAGCGAGGTGCTCGGCATCGACCGGGCCGACCCCCGCATGCGCCCGGGCCTGGCGGCCGACCCCCGGGTGCTGACCCTGCTGCAGACCGTGGCCACGGCGGCCGCCGACGCCGGCCTCCCGGTCTCGGTGTGCGGGGACGCCGCCGCCGACCCGGACGTGTTGCCGCTGCTGCTGGGCGTCGGAATCCGCACGTTCAGCGTCGGCGCGGCCCGCCTGCCGCAGGTCGCGACCCAGGTGGCGGCCACCGACACCGCCCGCGCGGCCGAGCAGGCGGCCGCCGCCCTCAGCGAAGCGCCCGCGAGGCCCGCGTGACGTCAGCCCGCGTGACGTCAGCCCGCGTGCGGTCAGCCCGTGCCAGCTCAGCTCAGCGCCGACAGCACCGAGCCGGTCGCGTCCCCGCGCCCCGCCCCGAGATCACGGGAGATGGCCCGGGCCGCCTCCTGCACCGCCCGGATCAGGTCCGGGCGGGCGGCCGGGGTGAGCAGCCGGTCGGCCGCCCCGACCAGCCCGACCGAGCCGGCCACGACCGCGTCCCGGCCGAAGATCGGGGCCGCGATGCCGGCGTCACCGACGGTCGCCTCCTGGTCCTCGACCGCGTAGCCGTGCTTGCGGACCTGGGTCAGTGCCCGGCCCAGGGCGGCCCGGGTCGTCTTGGTCTGCCCGGTCAGCGCGACCAGGTCGGCCGCCAGCGCCCGGCTCTGCTCGGGGGCCGGCAGGTGCGCCACGATCGCGTGCCCGAGCGCGCACGCGTGCCACGGAATCGTCGCCCCGACCTCGAGGATCTGCACGGTGTCGTCCGGCCGGAACACGTGGTGCAGCACGATCACCCGCTCGCCCGACAAGGTCGCCACCCACACGGCCTCCCCGGCCCGCTGGGCCAGCGCCTCCGTCCACCGCAGCGACCGCGCCCGCAGCTCCGAACCGCCCAGGAAGCTGTTGCCGAGCGATACCACCCCGGGGCCGAGGCTGTACTTGCCGGTGTCCGGGTCCTGGGCCACCAGGTCGTGCTGTTCGAGCGTGCGCAGCAGCCCGTGCACGGTCGGCTTGGCCAGCCCCAGGCGGGCCGAGATCTCGGTTACCCCCAGGCGGGGCGGACCAGCACCGAGAACGGCCAGGATCCGCGCGGCCCGGTCCACCGACTGAATCATGTAAACCTTTCGGCAATGTCGAACACCATTCAGGATAGGTCATGAACCCCGACGCCACAGTAGGGATCGTTCTCGTCTCGCACAGCGCCGCGCTGGCGGCCGGCGCGGCCGATCTGGCCAGCCAGGTGGCCGGCGGGCCCGACGGCGTGGCCGTGATCCCGGCCGGCGGCACCGACGACGGCGGCCTCGGCACCAGCGCCGCCAAGGTCACCCACGCCGTCAAGCAGGCCGACCGCGGGGCCGGGGTGCTGATCATCCCCGACCTGGGCAGCGCCGTGCTGACCGTCCGCGCCCTGCTGGCCGACCCCGACGACCTGCCCGGCCCGGTGGTGCTGGCCGACGCGCCGTTCGTCGAGGGCGTGGTGGCGGCGACGGTGATCGCGGCGGCCGGCGCCGACATCGAGGCCGTGCGGGGCGCGGCGGAGGAGGCCTGGAATGCCCGCAAGCTGTGAGCAGGTCATCACGCTGGACGGGGACCTGCACGCCCGGCCGGCCGGCCAGCTGGCGGTGGCGGCGGCCAAGTTCGCCGCCGACGTGTCGCTGACCGTGGGGGACAAGACCGCCAACGCCAAGAGCGTGCTGGCGGTGATGGGCCTCGGCGCCACCACCGGCCAGCAGGTGACCGCGTCGGCCACCGGCTCCGACGCCGAAGAGGCGGTAGCCGCGGTCGTCGCCATCCTCGCCGACGCCACCAAGGTCGGCGGCTGACCGCGGCCGCGGGCCGCCCTCGGTGGTGGCCGGCTACGGGTGGCTCGAGCCGCCCGGAAGGTCGCGGCGCATCACGATGGCGTCGGTGGCGGACGGCTGATAATAGCCCGCCAGCCTCCCCGCCTCGATGAAATCGTTCCGTTCATAAAACGTTCGCGCATGCGCGTTGTCGGCCCGCACGTACAAGGTGACCGATTGACATCCGTGCGCCGCGGCGGTGGCGGCGAGCTGGGTGAGCAGCGCCTTCCCGACCCCCTGGCCCTCGTGCTCGGGCCGCACCGCGATCACCGAGATAGCGCCAATGCCCGCGCCGGTTGAGTTCACGGCCGCATATCCGATGACGGTCTTGTCCGCCTCGGCGACGAAACAGCTGAAGCTGGACGGCCGGCCGAAGGCCACCGCACAGGTGAGCCGGGCCAGATTAGCGGCCTCGTTGACCCGGGCCAGCCGGAAAATCCCTGCCAGCCAGGCGGAAAAAGGGGCACGGCCGCCATCGGTCAACCGGGCCAGCCATCCGCCCGCGCTGTCAGTTGTCCACGGGTCCGTGGGGAAGACCCGCCGGCCAAGGGCCAGCACCGTCCACAGGTCACCACTTCGCAGCCCGCGGACCTGCACGTTCGTCGCGGACCCGATGGCACCCCGATCGCCTTCAGTGCGCACGGTGTGGGCTCACTGCTGGCGCGTAAATGTAATAGCGGTGGTCATTTGTCATGACTTCCCGTCCTGACGAATCGCCATTTGCGGCTCCGGTCCGGACGCGCTCATCCCCTTAGGCAGGGAACAGTAGCCTTGCCACCTTGGTGACACAAGTCCAAGTTGAGTTTTGGCTGAACGTTACCTGAATGAGATTCTCGCCAATACCGGCATCATGTCGTCAATTGGAATACTAAGCAAAATAAGTAACAAAGCGCTTAAAGCACGCTCTTCTTCACTTATGACGACGGCCATGGGTCCCGGGTTCAGCTGAGCCCGGGACCCATTCGCCGGCTGGCGGCAGCCGGTGACCCGCTACATGTGGTTGAAGCTGCCCGCCTCGTCGTGGGTCAGCGGCACCGTGACCGGGTGCCGATCGAGGTGCGCGATCGCGTTCCGGAAGTCGTCCAGCAGCAGCGACGCGATGTCCCGGCTGACCCCCAGCCGGACCAGGATGCGCTGCACCGCGATGCTGGAAGCGGTCCCGGTCAGCGTGTAGGCGGGCACCTGCCAGCCGCGCGCCCGCAGCCGGTCGGCCAGGTCGAACAGCGTGTACCCGGGGTCCGCGCCTTCCGCGATCCGCCAGGTCACGGTGGGGATGCCGGTCTCCGGGTTGCTGTCGCAGAGCAGCTCGAACGGGCCCAGCTTGACGATCTCCTCGGCCAGGTACTGACCCACCTCGTAGGACGCCAGGTGGATGTTGCGGTAGCCGTCGAAGCCGAGCCGCAGGAAGTTGTAGTACTGGGCGATGACCTGCCCGGCCGGCCGGGAGAAGTTGATCTGGAAGTCGGGCATGTCGCCGCCCAGGTAGTTCACGTGGAACACCAGGTCCTCGGGCAGCTCGGCAGCGTCGCGGAACAGCACCCAGCCGACTCCCAGCGGGGCCAGCCCGAACTTGTGGCCCGAGGTGCTGATCGACTTGACCCGCGGCAGCCGGAAGTCGAACCGCAGGTCGGGTGCGCAGAACGGGGCCAGGAAGGCGCCGCTGGCCCCGTCCACGTGCAGCGGGATGTCCAGCCCGGTCTCCTCCTGCAGTTTGTCGAGGGCGGCCGCCATCTCCGCGACCGGCTCGTACTCGCCGGTGTAGGTGACGCCCAGGGTCGGCACGACCATGATCGTGTTCTCGTCGACCCGGGCCAGCATGTCGTCGGCGTCCATCATGTAGTGGCCGGGCGCCATCGGGACCTCACGCAGCTCGATGTCCCAGTACTTGGCGAACTTGTGCCACACCACCTGGACCGGCCCGCACACCAGGTTCGGCTGGTCAATCGGCTTGCCCGCCGCCCGCCGCTTCTGCCGCCAGCGCCACTTGGCCGCCAGCCCCGACAGCATGCAGGCCTCCGACGACCCGACCGCCGACGCCCCGACCGTGTTGATCGAGTCAGGCGCGTGCCACAGGTCGGCCAGCATGTGCACGCAGCGCCGCTCGATCTCGGCCGTCTGCGGGTACTCGTCCTTGTCGACCATGTTCTTGCTGACCGACAGCTCCATCAGCGCCATCATCTCGGGCTCGGCCCAGGTCTGGCAGAACGTGGCCAGGTTCTGCCGGGCGTTCCCGTCCAGGATCAGCTCGTCCGAGACGACCTGGAACGCCGACTTGGCCGACATCTCCTCGCGCGGGAACTTGTACTTGGGGACCTCCTGGCTCAGCGTGTGGTGCGCGAACACGACTTCTTCGAGCCGGTGCCGGATGGCATCACGGTCATGCAGAGGCATGGTCAGCATCTCCCTTGAAAGCGCTGTTCTTCCCGATGCTGATCCCGCCCGGTCAAGCGCCCCTGACCATCATGGGTAACCCGGGTGAACCGTAGATGATGCTCAAGCGCGCCTGGCCGCCCCCTCGGCCTCCCGCGTGATCACGGCCTGCGGCATAATGCCCGACGCTGATGGTTGGTGCGTCGTTATCCAAGAGCCGCAGGTCAGGGGGTGCCGTGAAGTTCTTCACCGAGGTGTTCGTCACCCTGCTGGTGATCATCGACCCGGCCGGGACGGTGCCGCTGTTCCTGGGGCTGACCCGTGGGCGGTCGGCCCGGACCCGGCACAAGCTGGCCTGGCAGGCGGCGGCGGTCGCGTTCGGCGTGATCGTGGTGTTCGCCCTGTTCGGGCAGACGATCCTGCACTATCTGGGCGTCGGCCTGCCCGCCCTGGAAGGCGCGGGCGGTCTGCTGCTGCTCCTGGTCGCCCTGGAGCTGCTGACCGGTAAGTCCAGCGAACCCACCTCGGAGGAACGAGCCCGCACCAACGTGGCCTTCGTGCCCCTGGGTACGCCGCTGCTGGCCGGGCCGGGCGGCATCGTGGCCACCATGCTTTTCGCGCGGCAGGTGCACAACTTCGGCCACGCGCTGGCGCTGGCCCTGGCCATCGTGGCCGTCTTCGTCGTGATCTGGCTGGCCATGCGGTTCTCCACCGTGATCCAGCGGGTCCTCACCGACAACGGCGTCGAGCTGCTCACCCGGATCAGCGGCCTGCTGCTGGCCGCGATCTCCGTCCAGCTGATCGCGACCGCGGTGCTGGCCTTCGCCAAGCAGGCCTGACCAACCAGGCCAGCCCAACCAGACCAGCCCAGCCAGACCCGCACTGTCGGTACCGGCTGATAGCTTGCCAACGGCGCAAAAGCAACGGAGACAGGGTGACCAGCAACACGATGGAGCAGCTCAGCTTCGGCGGGATGCCGCAGAAGCTGTACTCGTGCACGCCGACCCGGCTGACCGCCTGGCTGGACTGCCCGCGCCGCTACCGGATGAGCTACCTGGACCGCCCGCAGCCCGCCAAGGGGCCGGCCTGGGCGCACAACAGCGTGGGCGCCAGCGTGCACAACGCGCTGGCCGCCTGGTGGCGGCTGCCGCTGGACCGCCGGACCGTGTCGGTGGCCGGTGACCTGCTCGACAACGGGTGGATCAACCAGGGCTTCGCCGACGACGCCCAGTCCGCCCGCCAGCAGGTACGGGCCCGGGCCATGGTCGAGGCCTACACCGCCACCCTGGACCCGGCCGACGAGCCCCGCGGGGTGGAGCGCACGGTCGCCACCCGCACCGACCGCATCGCGGTGTCCGGCCGCATCGACCGGCTGGACGAGCGTCCCTTCCCCGACGATGTCCCCGAGGACGGCACCGAGCTGGTCGTGGTCGACTACAAGACCGGCCGCCACCTGCTCACCACCGACGACGCCCGCAGCTCGCTGGCCCTGGCCGTCTACGCGGTGGCGGCGGCCAGGTCGCTGCGCCGGACCTGTCACCGGGTCGAGCTGCACCACCTGCCGACCGGCACCGTGCTGGCCTGGGAGCACACCGACGACACGCTGGCCCGGCACCTGCGACGGGCCGAGGACATCGCCGCCGAGTGCGCTGCCGCCGACGAGGCGTTCAAGGGCGGCCTGCCCGCCGAGCGCTACGACGAGGTCTTCCCGCCCCAGACCGGCTTCGGCTGCGGCTGGTGCGACTTCCGCCAGCACTGCCCCGAGGGCCAGGCCGCCTCGTCCTCCCGCAAGCCCTGGGACGGCCTGCCCGACGAGCAGCCCTGACCGCGCCGCAACGCCCTGCCCACCGCGCCCGCAACGCCCCGCCCACCATGCCCGCAACGCCACGCCCACCACGCCCTGCCCGTAACACCCGCAACACCACGCCCGCGAGTCACACGCGCCCCAGGCGCCTCGGCAGCCGCGCCAGCCCCACCCGCCGGCTAGCCCCGGTAGGCCTCCTGGCCCGCCCGCTGCCGAGCCTGGTCGGGCCCGCCCTCGGCGGTGTGCCAGAAGCGGTTGAGCGCGCTGGCGGTGGTCTCGGGCGCGTCGACGGCGGGGGAGTGGGCGGCGGCCGGGATGCAGACCCGCTCGGCCCCCAGCCGGGCCGCCATCTCCTCCTGGGCGGCCGGCGCCCACTTGTCGTCCTCTTCGCCGTACAGGACCAGGACCGGCGCGTGCAGGTGCCCGGCCAGCTCGGTCGTGCGGTCGGGCGCGTGCAGCAGGTACTGGGCCATGACCTGCAAACCAACCGGCGAGTTGCCCAGCATCCGCTCGCGCAGGAACGCCACGATGTCGGGCTTGATCCCGCCCGCCGCCGCCTGCGGTTCGAGGGTCGTGTCCCAGACCTGCTCGATCGTGTGCCGCATGACCTCAGGGCTGCCGCCGTCCAGCAGGCCGAGCAGACCGGTCAGTTCGGCGGCGGCCGGGCCGGTCAGCTGGCCGGGGCCGGAGCTCATGAACGTGACCGAGCCGACCCGGCCGGCCCCGCCCAGCAGCGCCTCGCGCACCACCAGGCCGCCGAACGAATGCCCGACCAGGTGCACCCGCCCGGACCCGCCGTCGGTCCCGGCCGCGCCGTGGTGGCTGGCCCCGGACACGCGGGCCGCGACCGCGTCGACGACCGCGGCCACGTCGGCCCCGAGCTCGCGGATCGCGTAGGCGGCCGGGTCATCGGGGCCGGAGGTCTGATACTGCCCGCGCTGGTCGATGGCGAGTACCCGGCGGCCGGCCGCACCGAGCTGGTGCAAGATGGCCAGGAAGTCCTCTTTGCTCCCGGTGAAACCGGGGACGAGGACCGCGGGCTGCCGCTCGCAGACGCCGGTACCGGGCATCGCCTCGAGGGCCGCGAAGCTTCCGCGGCTGGTCTCGACGACCGAGCGCCGGACGTTGTCAGGCAGGCTGAGGGACGTGGGTGTGCTCACCGTGGGAACCCTTAAACGAGCCGAGCTGAAATTGCCCATGCTGGAACGGACGTGGGGAGGAACGTCACTGATGTCATTGAATCACGTATCGATGACGACCGGATTACGGGCGTGCATCGGCTGGCCAGCCGGTCCGGTCCGCCGGTAAGACGGAAGTGACCTGCTGGCCAGCTCGCGTGCCGGCCCTTTAAGAAGCGGCCGACGACTGACCGTCGTGCGACGCCGCGTGGTCCTCGTGCGTCGCGGCCGCGTGGCCCTCGTGCGCCGCCGCCGACTGGCCACCGCGCGACCGGCGGCGCCGGGTCCGGCCGCTGCCCGCGGCCCCGCCCTTACCGGCCTCGGCCGCCTTGGCCGTCGGGCCCTGACCGTCGGCTGCCGCCGGAGCGCTCGCCGCTCCGCTGGCCGCCGTCGCGCCCTCGGCCCCTACTTCCTGGCCACGCCGGGTGCGCCGCCGCGTCCGCGGCTTGCGCTCGCGGGGGGTGTCGTCGTGCCCGCCCGATCCGGTCGTGTGACCGTCGCCGCCCGGCCCGCGGTCACGCCGCGACCGGTTCCGTCCCCGGCCGCCGCCACCGCTACCGCCGCGGCCACCGTGCGGGGCGCCCCGGCCACCGGTCTCCCCGATGTCCTCGACCGCCTCGGCGTCCAGCCCGGCCCGGCTGCGCAGCGCCCGGGGCAGGGTGCCGGTCACCTCACGGGCGATGCCGAGCTCGGTGTACAGGTGGTCGGAGGTCGAGTAGGTCTCGGCCGGCTCGGCCTGGCCCAGGTTCAGCGCGGTGTCGATCAGCTTCCAGCGCTGCATGTCGCGCCAGTCCACGAACGTGACCGCGACCCCGTCCTTGCCCGCCCGGCCGGTCCGGCCGATGCGGTGCAGGTAGGTCTTCTCGTCGTCCGGGCACTCGAAGTTGACCACGTGGGTGACGTCGTCGACGTCGAGACCACGGGCGGCCACGTCGGTCGCCACCAGCACGTCGACCTTGCCGGCCCGGAACGCCCGCAGCGCCTGCTCGCGCTGGCCCTGGCCGAGGTCACCGTGCACCGCCGCGACCGCGAACCCGCGGGTCTTGAGCGCGCCCGCGACCTGGTCGGCCGCCCGCTTGGTCTGGGTGAACACCATCGTCAGGCCCCGGCCCTCGGCCTGCAGCAGCCGGGCCAGGATCTCGATCTTGTCCATCTGGTGGGTGCGGAACACGTGCTGCTGGGTCTGCGGCACCGCGGCCGGCGCGTCTTGGGTCTCGGCCCGGACGTGGGTCGGCCGCTGCAGGTGACGCCGCGCCAGCGTGACCACCTCGCCCGGCATGGTGGCCGAGAACATCATGGTCTGGCGGCTGTCCGGGGTGAGCTGGAGGATCCGCTCGACGTCGGGCAGGAAGCCCAGGTCGAGCATCTTGTCCGCCTCGTCCAGCACCAGCATCTGCACGTGCCCCAGCTCCAGGTGCCGCTGCCCGACCAGGTCGAGCAGGCGGCCGGGGGTGCTGACGACCACGTCGACGCCGGCTCGCAGCGCCTCGATCTGCGGCTCGTAGGCCCGGCCGCCGTACAGGGTCAGCACCCGGGTGCCGAGGCCGGAACCGGCCATCCGCAGGTCGTCGGCGATCTGAATCGCCAGCTCGCGGGTCGGCGCCACCACCAGCGCGTGCGGCGACTTGGGGGCGGCGGGCTCGCCGTCGGCCAGCCGCTGCAGCAGCGGGATGCCGAAGCCCAGCGTCTTGCCGGTACCGGTGCGGGCCTGGCCGATGATGTCGTAACCACCCAGCGCGATCGGCAGCGCCAGCGCCTGGATGGGGAACGTCTTGAAGATGCCTTCGGCCTCGAGGGCCTGGCAGATCGTGTCGGAGACGCCGAGGTCGCGGAACGGGACCGCGTGCGCGTCGTCCGTACGGTCGTCAGTGGTGGTGATGGTCTGCTCGGCCACCTCGTCGATGGCACTGGGGCCGCCGGGCGCCTCACTGGGAGCGTCAGAGTCCTCCGCCGCTCGCTGCCCGGCCAATATTTCGCTTGTCAGGGGGTTCATCCTCCATCGATCCCCTCTGTCCGGCCGTCCCCCTCGGGCCGGCGGATGGAGGGTCCGTCGTCATGTCGCCGCGTGGTCAGGACCTACCCGGCGCTGGTCCGTATCTGGGGGCGTTCCCTGGCCGTGCAAAGCCACACTGCCAGCGATATCGTCGGCCAGGCCGCCGACGCCGAGGTGGCCGCGCGCCTCCGTGCGCGCTGGTCACGCCGTCTCGCTGACGCTGAAACAGCCGAAAACGCCCGCCGATCCAGCAGCCGCTGCCGGCGCCCGGCTGGGCGCGCTGCGGCTGCCGCATCCTTATCACGGATAACGCAAAGTGTAGCAGGGAGCTTCCCGGCCAGCTCACAACGCGCGGACAAGTGTGGTAGAAGGACCGATACCAGGACTTACGCCGGCCCGGAAACCCCCGCGGAAACCGTCAGGCGCCGAACCCCATCGGGCGCCCCTCGGCCCCGATGAACTCCAGGTAGGCGATCTTGTCGGCCGGCACCAGCACCTTGCCGCCCTTGTCCACGGCCAGCGTGAACAGGCCGCCGTTGGCCAGCGAGTCGGCCAGGTCGCGCTCGATCTCCTCGGCCGAGGACTTGGTCTCCACGGCCAGCTCGCGCGGGGCGGACTGGACTCCGATCCTGACTTCCACGGTGCTCCTTGATGAGCTTGATGAGTTGGTCGGCCAGCCCGGCTGGTACCAGCCCGGCCGGTACCGGCGGCCCGTACCGCGAGCGGCCAGTCAGCTGCTGAGCGGCCAGCCGCTGATCCCCCGCCAGCTGAGCCTAGCCATCAGCTGCTCGGCATCCTCCTGCGGCATCCGCTGCCCGGTGCGCAGCCAGTAGCGGGCGCTGACCTGCGCGGTGCCCACCAGGCCGACCCCGAGCAGGTGCGCGGCCTCCTCGGGGATGTCAGTGTCGCCCTTGATGACCTCGCTGATCATCTCCGCGCATTCCTGCACCGACCGGTCCAGCCGTTCCCGCACCGCGGGCTCGTTGCTGAGGTCGGACTCGAACACCAGCCGGTAGGCGCCGCCCTGGTTGGCCACGAACCCGAAGTAGGCGCCGAACGTCGCCGCCACCCGCTGCTTGTTTTCGCTGGTGGAGCTGAGCGCCTTGCGCACGGTGTCGATGAGGGCGTCCACGCTCTCGTCGAGCAGCGCCAGGTAAAGCTCCAGCTTGCTCGGGAAGTGCTGGTAGAGCACGGGCTTGCTGATCCCGGCCCGCTCCGCGATCTCGTCCATCGCGGCCGCGTGGTAACCCTGGGAGACGAAGACCTCCTGGGCTGCCCCGAGCAGCTGACGCCGGCGAGCCTGCCGGGGCAGCCGCGCGCCTCGCGGTCGTGCGTCGGACGTTGCGGTCACCAGTGTCTCCGAACGTGTAGGGCGGAACGGCGGATGATTATCCGCGCTTCCGGCCATCGTAAGTCCAAGCCGCCCGGCCAGCCACTTTCCCAGCCCGCGGCGGTCAGCCCGGCCCCGCGCTCAACGGTAGTCGTCATCGTCGTTGCCGACGGTGATCTCCTGTTCGGCCGCGTCCGCCTCGTTGGCGTCGAACGGAAGCTCGGTGCGCCGCCGGGGGGTCTCCTCGTCGGTCTCGACCAGGTCGCGGGCCTGCTCGCTGGCGTCGTCGGCCGGCTTTTCGATGTCCATCTCGCTCAACTCGCGGCACTCCTCGCGTCGGTATCGGCCGCGCTGCGGGGCTCGGGGTCACGCGGCTCGGCGACCGCGGTCCGCCGCGTCCCGTTGTCGCTGGTCACCCCGCCCCCGGCCAGCTCGCGGTGGTCACCGGCCGGGCCGTTGAGCCCGGCCGACGGGCCGCCCCCCCGCCCGGCCCACCAGACCCGGCCGGCCCGGTGCCCGAAGCGGTGCCCGCCGGGGCCGAGTCGGCCGGCGCCGAACCCGTGCGGCTGGGACCGTTGTCCCCTGGCTGGGCGGTGAGCTTACCGGCCAGCTCCCGCAGCACCGGCTCCAGGGCCTCGCTGTAGGTCGGGAACGCGTGCACGGTGTCGGCCAGCACCGGCAGCGGCACCCCGGCCCGGATCGCCACCGTGACCTCGCCCATCCAGTCGGGCGCGTTCGGCCCGACCGCGGCCGCACCCAGCAGCAGCTTCGACTCCGGGTGGGCGTACAGCTCGACCCGGCCCGCGTCCTCGCCCGCCACCAGCGCGCGGGCGGTGCCGGAGAGGTCGGCCCCCGCCGTGACCAGGTCGATGCCGGCCTCGGCGGCACCCTGGGGGGACGCGCCGACCGCGAACACCGACGGGCTCGTGTAGACCGCCCGCGGGATCGCCCGGTAGTCGGCCTCGCGGCGCTGGCCGAGGATGTTGGCCGCCACCACTGCGGCCTGATAGCGGGCGGTGTGGGTGTGAGTACCGAGCCCGGTCACGTCCCCGGCCGCCCACAGCCCGTCCGGCCGCTCGGTGGCCGCCTCGGCCGCGTCGGCGTCACCCTTGGCCACCACCCGGCCGGTGGTGTCGACCAGGATCGGGGTGCCCGGCTTGACGTCCACGCCCAGGCGGTCGAGGCCGAGACCGCCGACCCGCGGCCGCCGCCCGGTGGCCAGCAGCACCCGGTCCGCCTCGATCCGGCCGCCATCGGCCAGGATCAGCACCAGCCCCTCGTCCATCCGCTCGGCCTTGACCGCCCCCGAGCCCAGCCGCACGTCCACCCCGGTCCGGCGCAGCGCCTCGGCCAGGATCTCGCCGGTGAACGCGGCCTCGGCCGGCAGCAGCTTGTCCTCGGCCTCGACCAGCGTCACCTGGGAGCCGAAGGCGGCGTAGATCTGCGCCAGCTCACAGCCGGCCGAGCCGCCCCCCAGCACGACCAGCCGCCGCGGCAGGTCGGGACTGCTCAGCGCGCCCGCGCTGGTCCACGCGGCGATGTCGGCCAGCCCCTCGATCGGCGGCGCGACCGGCTCGCTGCCGGTCGACAGCACCAGGTCGTGATAGCTGATCTCGACGGTCTGACCGGGAGTGACCGCGTCCGGGGCCGCGTCGGTCTCCGGGTAGGTGGTCACCTGCACGGTCCCTGGCTTGGTGACCTGGGCGGTCCCGCGCAGCAGGGTGACCCCGGCCTCGGTCAGGCGGCTGGCGGCCGGGCTGTCGTCGAGGTGGTTGGTCACCTCGTCCCGCCGGGCCACGGCGTTCTCCCACGCCTCGCCCCGGCCGGCCGCCTCCAGCAACGTCTTGGAGGGCAGGCAGGCCAGGTACGGTGATTCGCCCCCGACCAGGCCGGCCTCCACCAGCGCGACCGACCGGCCGCCGGTGGCGACCTCGGCCGCGACGTGCACGCCCGCGGTCCCGCCGCCGAGCACGACAACATCGAACTCGGGCATTTGGCTCACCTTCCCATCCCCCCGCCCGGAACCGCGCTCCAGGCTGCGCAGGTGCCCTCCATCATCTCAGGCAGGCCCCCCGCTTCGCCCCGGAAGCCAGGGATCGGTCATCATGCCTGGTGACAGCCCCGCACTTGGCCGGTTCCGGTCGCGTTTGCGACCGTTTTAGGCGGTTTATCCTTCTTTCGCTGACCTGCTTTTTACCAGCTCGGCCGCGGGGGTACTACCCGAGCCATGCAGAGTATGTGGGCGGGAACGCTCGCTTTCGGCCCGACCGAAATCCCGGTCCGGCTCGCTCCGGCCACCCGTCCGCGCGAGCTCGCCTTCCGCCAGACACACGTGGCCGACGGGGGCCGGATCGCGGTCCGCCGCGGCTGCACCGCCTGCGGCGCCGAGGTTTCCTACGCCGACGTGGCCAAGGCCTACCAGCGCCCGGACGGCGCCCTGGTCCCGCTCACCGACGAGGACCTGGCCAGCCTCCCGCTCGAGGCCAGCCACCGCATCGACGTGCGCAGTTTCACCTCCCCGGGCACCATCGACCCGCTGCTGATCTCCCGCAGCTACTTCCTCAGCCCAGACGCCCGCAGCCACAACCCCGGCCACACAGACACTTCCAGCCTCACAAGCGCCTTCAGCCCCGCAAGCACCCCCGCCCCGCACGCCTACGCCATCTTCCGCGAGGCCCTGGCCCGCACCGGCCAGACCGCCATCGCCACCATCACCCTGCGCCAGCGCGAGGCCCAGGCCGCCGTCTGGCCCCGCGGCCACACCCTGGTCCTGCAGACCCTGCTCACCCCGGACGAGATCACCGCCCCGCCGCCCACCGGCGAGATCTCCGCCCCGCTGCCCTCCGACGCCGGCCCCGCTGCACCCCTCCCCGCCGCCGCGCCCGCCGACGCCGAACTGACCGCCCTGGCCGACCGCATCACCGCCCTGACCCGCGACTTCGACCCCGCCACCCACCACGACCGCTACCGCGACCAGCTCGAAGCCCTGATCCGTGCCCGGTACCCCTGAGTCACACCCGCCCCGCCAGTCCCAAAATCACCCCCGCCGCCACCGTCCGCCCGCCCAACTGTGACGCGAACTACCCGTCTGGGTGTTTTAGGTGAACGCTCGGTTGATTAACCTTGAACGAATAGAATGACCTGTTCACCTTGGCGGGAGGCGGTAGATGGCACCGACACCGGTGTGGCCTGGCGAGTTCGTCAGCCTCGGGGAGACCGCGGTATACGTCCGGACCGCACCGGCGACCCTGGCCGCCACCAGTACCGCTACCAATACGGCCGCCGAGCCGGTCCTCTGCGTGCACGGCTTCGGCGGTTCGTCCACCAACTGGACCGACCTGATGGCCCTGCTGAGCGACCCGGCCGCCAGCGGCCCGGATGCCCCCGCCTACCGCTGCGAGGCCCTCGACCTGCCCGGTTTCGGCTTCTCGGCGCCTGCCGAGGCCAGCTGCACCGTCAGCGGCCAGGCCGCGCTGGTGGCCCAGCTGATCGAGCACCGCGGCCGCGGCCCGGTCCACCTGGTCGGCAACTCGTTCGGCGGCGCGGTCTGCACCCGGGTGGCCGCCACCCGCCCCGACCTGATCAAGACGGTCACCCTGGTCGCGCCGGCCATGCCCGACCTGTGGGTCCGCCCGGTGACCGCCCGGTTCCCGGCCCTGTGCGTGCCCAAGTTCGGTTCCTGGCTGCTCAACCGGGTGCAGAAGATGTCGGCCCAGGCCCGGGTGGAGGCGTCGATCGCCACCATCTACTACGACGGCCGTTGCGTGCACCCCGACCGCATCGCCGCCGACGTGGCCGAGACCGAACGGCGGGACACGCTCGCCTACGGCGACGCGGTGCTGATCCGCTGCGCCCGCTCGATCGTGGCCGAGTACCTGCGGCTCGGCCGCCACTCGCTGTGGCGGGACGCGGCCCGGGTGGAAGCGCCCGCGCTGGTCATCTACGGCAGCCACGACAAGATCGTCGACCCCCGGATGGCGGGCCGGGCCGCCCGCTCGTTCCCGCGCGGCCGGGTGGTGGTGCTGCCCCGCACCGGCCACGTGGCCCAGATGGAACGGCCCGAGGCGGTGGCGGCCGAGTTCCGCCAGATGGTCAGTGCTCCCGAGCAGAGCTACGATCTGCGCGAGCCGGCCGCGGTGGGGAATGCGCTCCAGGCCGTCCCAGTTATGTAGGTTGGCGCGACCCGGTGGGCGCGCCCCCTGATCGCGACCACCTGATGGAGAGCCCGTTGTCAGCCAGCACCGTGTCGTTGCCACCCCTGGTCGAGCCGGCCGCCGAGCTCAGCGTGGACGAGGTGAAGCGCTACTCGCGGCACCTCATCATCCCCGACGTGGGCATGACCGGGCAGAAGCGGCTCAAGAACGCCAAGGTGCTGGTGGTCGGGGCGGGCGGTCTGGGCTCGCCCGCGCTGCTGTACCTGGCCGCGGCCGGGGTCGGCACGCTCGGCATCGTCGACTTCGACGTGGTCGACGAGTCCAACCTGCAGCGGCAGATCATCCACGGCGTCTCCGACATCGGCAAGCCCAAGGCGGAGTCGGCCCGTAACAGCATCAAGGAGATCAACCCGCTGGTCGAGGTCGTGCTGCACGAGGAGCGGCTCGACTCCGACAACGCGCTCGACATCTTCCGTCCCTACGACCTGATCGTGGACGGGACCGACAACTTCGCCACCCGTTACCTGGTCAACGACGCCTGCGTGCTGCTCGGCAAGCCGTACGTGTGGGGCTCGATCTACCGGTTCGACGGCCAGGCCAGCGTGTTCTGGGCCGAGCACGGCCCCTGCTACCGCTGCCTGTACCCGGAGCCGCCGCCCCCCGGCATGGTGCCGTCCTGCGCCGAGGGCGGTGTCCTCGGCGTGCTCTGCGCCTCGATCGGATCGATCCAGGTCAACGAGGCGATCAAGGTCATCACCGGCATCGGCGACCCGCTGGTCGGGCGGCTGATGATCTACGACGCCCTGGAGATGACCTACCGCTCGGTCAAGGTCCGCAAGGACCCCGAGTGCCCGGTTTGCGGCAAGAACCCGACGATCACCGAGCTGATCGACTACGAGGCGTTCTGCGGCGCGGTCTCCGAGGAAGCCGCCGAAGCGGTCCAGGGCTCGACGATCACCGCCAAGGACCTAAAGAACATGATGGACAACGACGAGAACATCTTCGTCGTCGACGTCCGCGAGCCGAACGAGTACGAGATCGTCTCGATCCCCGGCGCGACGCTGATCCCCAAGGGTGAGTTCCTGTCCGGCGCTGCCCTGGAGAAGCTGCCCCAGGACAAGCGCATCGTGCTGCACTGCAAGAGCGGCGCCCGCAGCGCCGAGGCGCTGGCCGTGGTCAAGGACGCCGGCTTCTCCGACGCCGTCCACGTGGGCGGTGGCGTGCTCGCCTGGGTCAGCCAGGTCGACCCCAGCCTGCCCACCTACTGATAAATAGCTCGACTCCCGTCAGGGCGTGTGCCTACACTGGCCACGCCCTGACGTCGTCCGAGGGAGATCCGTTGCGTCACTGAGGTTCCGCCGCCGCGCGCCGCGATCCGCCGCGCCCAGCCGACCTCTGTGGAGCCGCAACATGTCCACTTCCCTTGTGACCATGGGCCTGTCCTTCGCCTGGCCCGACGGGACCGTCGTGTTCGACGGCCTCGACCTGGCCATCGGGCCCGGCCTGACCGGCCTGATCGGCACCAACGGTTCCGGTAAAACCACCCTGCTCCGGCTGATCGCGGGCGAGCTGCGCCCCCGATCGGGCACCGTGCGGACCGGCGGCGAGGTCGGCTACCTGCCGCAGAACCTCACCCTGAACGTCGCCGCCACCGTCTCCGACCTGCTCGGCGTGACCGCCACCCGCCAGGGGTTGCACGCGATCGAGGCCGGCTCGGTGGCCGAAGCCGACTTCGCCGCGGTCGGCGACGACTGGGACGTCGAGGAGCGCGTCGCCGCCGAACTGTCCCGCCTCGGCCTCGGCCACCTCGACCTCGACGCCCCGGTCGGCCGCCTGTCCGGCGGCGAGGCGGTGCTGGTCCACCTGGCCGCGCTGTTCCTCCGCCGCCCGCCGGTGCTGCTGCTCGACGAGCCCACCAACAACCTCGACCTGGACGCCCGCCACCGGCTCTACGCCGCCGTCGAGAACTGGCCCGGGGTGCTGCTGATCGTCAGCCACGACCGCGAACTGCTGGCCCGGGTCGGCCAGATCGCCGACCTGTCCACCAGTGGAGGGCACAGCGGTGTCCGGATGTTCGGCGGCAACTTCCCCGCCTACGAAGAGGTCCTCGCGGCCGAGCAGGAGGCGGCCGAGCGCGCGGTCCGGGCGGCCGCCGCCGACGTCCGCCAGCAGCGCCGGGACCTGATCGACAACCAGGTCAAGCAGGCCGGCCGCGAACGCTACGGACGCCAGCAGCAGCTGTCCGGCGGCCAGCCCAAGATCGTGATGAGCGCCAAGAAGCGCAGCGCCCAGGAATCAGCTGGCAAACTCCGCCACACCCACGAACAGCGGCTGTCCGAGGCCCGCGAGAAGCTCGACGAAGCCAAAGAGGCAGCTCAGGGCGACGCGGTGATCCGGGTCAAGCTGCCCGGCACCGAGGTCCCGGCCGGCCGCACCATCCTGCAGGCTCGCGGTCTTACCGCCCTTTCACACGCACATATTGAAAAAGTCCGACCGGAAGAGTCCGCACCGCCGCTGGACGAGCTGATCGTCCGGGGCCCGGAACGCATCGCGCTGACCGGCTCCAACGGCTCCGGCAAGACCACCTTTCTGCGCGCTCTGGTCGGCCAGACCGAGCTGCCCGGAGTCACCGTGCGCACGGTTGGCGACTCCGCGGCCGCCCCGCCCGACCCGGACGCCAGCCCCGGGACCCGGGTCGGCTACCTCCCGCAGCGTCTCGACCTGCTGGACGACTCACTCAGCGTGCTCGACAACGTCCGCCGGGCCGCCCCGGCCGCGTCGGTGAACGAGATCCGGGCCGGCCTGGCCCGCTTCCTGTTCCGCGGCGACCGGGTCGCCCAGCTCGCGGGCTCGCTGTCCGGCGGCGAACGGTTCCGGGCCACCCTGGCCACGCTGCTGCTGGCCGACCCACCTCCGCAGCTGCTGCTGTTCGACGAGCCGACCAACAACCTCGACCTGGCCTCGGTCCGCCAGTTCACCAGCGCCCTGGCCGGCTACCGGGGCGCGCTCATCGTGGTCAGCCACGACCTGCCGTTTCTGCGCTCGCTGGAGATCACCCGCTGGCTGCGGATCGATCACGGCCAGGGACTGACTGAGGGGCGATCGGCCTGAAACAGTCGTCAGCCCGCCCAGACCAGGCCTTACCATTTCCCTTGTGTCAACCCAGCCGGATGCGTGGCGTGATGGGCCCCGCTCACAGCGTCATTCCGGCACGGTTCGTCCCCCGCACCGGCGCGGTTTCGGGGCCACCGCCGCGCTGATCGCGGCCATCTTCGGGGGGATCGGGCTGGTCGTCTCGCTGGCCGGGCTGGCCATCAACCTGCTGCCGCGGCACTTCAACGCCACCCAGCAGCGGCAGATCATGGCCTGGGAGGTCGCCAAGCGCTGGCGCACGCTGCCGGCCGGTGAAATCTTCCCCGGCACGGTCCACTACCAGCTCTCATCCGGCGTGGTCGACGACCTGACCGGCGTGAACCTGCAGGCCGCCCGGGTCGGCATCGCCCCCCAGGCCACCTGCGCGGCCGGCACCGACGGAGCGGCCGCCCGGATTCTGGACGAGCACGGCTGCCAGGCCCTGCTGCGCTCCACCTACACCGACGAATCCGCCACCTACGTGGTCACGGTGGGCGTGGCCGTGCTCGCCAGCGCGGCCCAGGCGACCGCGGCCGCCACCGCCCTCGACGCCGCCGCGGGCTCATCGGCGCCCGGCGTCGACGCGGCCGGCTTCCCGGGCACGCTGGCCGCCTCGTTCGGCAACGAACAGCGCCAGCTGACCCACAGCCAGGCGGCCGGCCCCTACGTGATCATGTACGCGGCCGGCTACGCCGACGGCCGCCCGCGGGTCTCGATCGGTAACGACAGCTACGCCCAGGGCGAGATGACCGCGGCCGCCCAGGGCGTGGCCGACTCTGTGGCCGCCACGATGGGCACCCCGCCGCCGGCTCCGCACTGCCCCGGGACGCCTGGATGCTGAGGTTGCGCCTGGCGGCCGCGCTCGGCCTGGCCGCCGTCTGCGCCGGCACCGCCGCTACGGCCGGTTTCGCGGCCGCCCCGGTCGCGTCGGCCGACTCGGTCCGCGACGGCCAGAACTGGGCCCTGGACATGATGAACGTCCAGTCGGCCTGGGACGCCGGCGACGAAGGCCAGGGCGCCACCGTGGCCGTGCTCGACAGCGGGGTCGCGCCCGACGTCTCCGACCTGGCCGGTTCGGTGCTGACCGGCCCCGACCTGACCGACGTGGCCACCAAGCCCAGCAACCCCGACTGGGGTCAGCACGGCACCTGGATGGCGTCGGTCATCGCCGGCCACGGCCACGGCCCGGGCGGCGAGGACGGCATCATCGGTGTCGCCCCCAAGGCCAAGATCTTGTCGGTCCGGGTCATCCCCGACCGCAACGACCCCGGTTACAGCACCTACGAACGCGAGCAGGAAGGCAAGGTCCAGGATTCGCTGGCCGAGGGCATCCGCTACGCGGTCGACCACGGCGCCGACGTGATCAGCATGTCGATCGGCTACAGCGCCCCCAGCGCCAGCGTCCGCCAGGCCCTGCAGTACGCCTACGGCCACGGCGTGGCGGTGGTGGCGTCGTCGGGCAACTCCGGCGACACCAGTTCGGCCAGCAAGAACGGCTACGCCCCGCTCAAGTTCCCGGCTGATTACCCCGGCGTGATCGGCGTCGCCGCCGTCAGCAGCACCGGCAGTGTGGCCGGCTTCTCCAGCGACAACCTCTCGGTCGAGGTCGCCGCCCCCGGCGTGAACATCTCCGCCCAGGGCCGCGACGGCCAGTACTGGCTGGTCACCGGCACCAGCCCGGCCTGCGCCCTGGTGGCCGGCGTGGCCGCCCTGATCAAGGCGCGCTACCCCGGCCTGGCCCCCGACCTGCTGGCCAAGGCCCTGACCTCCACCACCCGCTACCGCCCAGCCGGCGGATACGACCAGCAAGTCGGCTTCGGCACCGTGAACGCGGCCGGCGCCCTCACCGCCGCCCGCCACCTGGCCAGCCAGCGGGCCGCCCAGACCGGCACCGCCGCCAGCAACAACTTCGGCGGTGGCCCCTCGGCCGCCGCGGTCAGCCCGGTCGCCCCGCGCGGCTCCGGCCAGCTCATCCTGTTCTCGGTGCTCGCCCTGACCGCCCTGGTCCTGGTCGGCGCCTCAGTCAGCCGCCTGGCGGTCCTCAGGCAACTCCGCCGCCGCAGCCTGGCCACCACCTCGTTCCCGGTCGCGGCGTCCTCGTTCGGCCACCCGCCCTCCGTATCTACGGCAACCCGCGCCACACCCGTCTGGCCCGGCTCGTCAGCCACCCCCGACTCACCGGCCCGCACAGCACCATTCGCACCCTCTGCCCCGTCGATGCCACCCGGTGCCCTCGCGTCCCCGGCGTCCCCCGCACCGCCCGCAAGGCCCGCGTCCCTCGCGCCGCCCGCAAGGCCCGCGTCCCTCGCGCCGCCCGCGCCGCCCGCGTGGCCCGCGTCCCCTCAGCCTCGCGGCTCCCACCACGCTGGCGGCCCCCAGCCACCTCCGGCTGGCCAGCAGTACCCGGCGTCCCAGCAAGACGCCCTGGCACGGCAGACCCAGCAGGCATACCTGCCCCACGCCTCTCAGACGGCACAGCCTCGCTACGAGCCGCATGAGCCGCATGAGCCTCAAGAGCCGCAAGCGACCCGCCCAGAACCGCAGCAGAGCGCGCACGGGTCCCAGAGCGCGCACGGGTCCCAGAGCGCCCACGGGTCTCAGAGCCCGCGCGAGTCTCCAGACTCCTACGAGCTTCCAGGCCGCCACGAGCACTCGGCCGACTACGAGCCCCAGGACCGCAGCCCGCGCGCGCCGCAGAGCGCCTACGAGTCCGCAACCCGCCCGCTGCCGGTCTCCCAGGAGCAGCAGCGGCCGCCCGGCTGGTGGCCGACGCCGGATGCCGATGACTGACCCGGACGGCGAGGACGGCCCGGCTCGGCTGGACGACTTCGCCAGCGACGTGCTCGACGTGGTGGACTCGATCCCGCCCGGGCGAGTGATGTCGTACGGGGATATCGCTGAGTATCTCGGTCGTTTCGGGCCCCGCCGGGTGGGCCGGGTGATGTCGACCGCGGGCGGGACGGTGCCGTGGTGGCGGGTCATTCACTCCGACGGCTCGATGGTGCCGGGCCACGAACGGGCCGCCCTGCGCCAGTACCGCAAGGAGGGCACCCCGTTGCGCGCCTCGGCCGACGGAACCTCCTTCCGGGTGGACATGCGCCGTGCCCGCTGGCACGGTCTGGAAGCCTCCGGCCCCGAGGCCGAAGCCGAGGCCGAGCACCGGGCGGCCGTCGATCCGCGCAGGCCCCACCGGCGCTAGCCCGGACCGCTCCTCCTCGTGGGCGCCCCACGGCGCGCCCGGACTAAGGGCTTCGGCTGGCCGGCCGACCAGGCAGCGGGCTCTCCAAGACGACCGACCCCCTCGGGTGGGTGAAGCGCAGCTTCCGGTCGGGCTGTCCGGTGAGGGTCCAGCCGGTCAGGTGGATGAAGTAGTGGTGGTGGACGAAGCAGAGCAGGACCAGGTTGGGTAGCCGGGTCGGTCCGTCCCGGTGCCAGGGTTTGATGTGGTGGGCGGTGCACCAGGTGGCGGGCATTCCGCATCCGGGGAACCGGCAGCCCCGGTC